>NZ_LGQZ01000010.1 GCF_003116015.1 Azospirillum sp. TSO22-1 | reverse complement strand
CGCGCACCTCGCCGGCCAGCACCACCTGGTTGGTGGTGGTCAGCGTCTCCACCGCGACGCGCGCGTACGGGTCGTGCGACAGGTAGAGGTCGACGATGGCGTCGGAGATCCGGTCGGCGACCTTGTCCGGATGGCCTTCGGACACGGATTCGCTGGTGAAGACGTAGTTCTGCTTGGCCACGGTGCGTTCCTTCCCATTTTTGAAAGCAGGGGTGTTGCTTGCGTCATCCGCGGCCGGCCGGCGCCGCCACGAACTCTTCCATTCCCTTGAAGAGCAATTGGCCGGCATAGTCGGCTATCGATCGCGGAACGAAGATCCGGAAAACCGGCGACGGGTCGGCCAGAATCACGCAGATCGATGCTTGGCCGAGGCGGCTGCGCGCGCAGTGGCCGGGTCCGAAGGATCCGGGCCGAAGGTCGAGTGGGCAGGTCTTGGCGAGCACATCGCGCGCCCGCGCTCCAGACAGGCGGAAGACGGCATGATAATCCGAAACATCGACCGCCGCCGCGTGTGTTCCGGCCAGCCCGCGCTGCAGTTCCTCCACGCGGCGGCGGCAGTCACCGTCCGGCACTTCGGCCAGCCACTCGTCCGGACCGAACCAGACGATCGGACCGGAGCGCCCGGCCCGCACCCGGTTCGGTTCCGTCGGGGGTTCGGCGCCCAAGGTCTGCGTCACCACCCGGTGGAACAGCCTGTCCGCCGGGTCGCCGCGCAACAGGATCTTGCCCGTCGGCACGGTTTCCCAAGCGCCGGCGACCCGATCCTCCGTGAAGAACGCTGCCGCTTGGGTGTACGGTGCGTCAAGCATGGCGGCGCTCCCCATCCGGATCGTAGAAGCATGGCGGCACGATCGTGACCGGATGCGGGCCGCCGTCGCGGCGGTACGCCGTGACCGTCGTTCCCAGCCGGCCCCGTCCCCCGGCCACCAGCGCCAAGGCGATGGAACGCCCCACCGCCGGACTGAAATGGCTGGTCGTCACGAAGCCCAGGGTCGGTACGGGCGGGACGGGCTGTGGGGTGTCCGTCAGATGGGTGCCCACGGGCAGGACCAGCGAGGGATCCGCGGCCAGCAGCCCGACCAGTTGCTTGCGGTCGCCGCGGAGCATGTCGGCCCGGAACAGCGACCTTTTCCCGACGAAGTCGCGGGTCGTGCCAGCCGGCACACTCTGGCCGAGATCGACCGGTGTGACGGTTCCGTCGGTGTCCTGCCCGACCACGATGAATCCCTTCTCGGCGCGCAGCAGATGCATGGTCTCCGTCCCGTAGGGGGTGAGGCCGAACGCCTCCCCGGCGCGGATGAGGCTTTCCCACAGCGCCAGCCCGTGGCGGGCGGGCACGTTGATCTCGAAGGACAGATCACCCGAGTAGGCGATCCGGAAGACCCGCGCCGGCAAGCCCGCCACGGTCCCCTGGCGCATGGACATGAAGGGAAAGCGCGCCGGATCGAGGTCGATGTCCGTCACCCGGCGCAGCAGGTCACGGGCCAGCGGCCCGACCAGCGTGGCGTTCGCCCACTGCTCGGTGACGCAGGTGCAAAAGACATCCAGATCGGTCCACTCGGTTTGCAGCCACTCTTCCAGCCAGCGCAGCACGCGCGCCGCGCCGCTGGAATTGGTCGACAGGAGAAAGCGATCCGGCGCGAGCCGCGTGGTGACGCCGTCGTCGAAGACGACGCCGTTTTCGTTGAGCATCATCCCGTAGCGGCAGCGGCCGACCGCCAGCCCGCGCCGGGTCGTCACGTACATGCGGTCCAGGAATTCCTCGGCGCCGGGTCCCTGAACCTCGATCTTGCCCAGCGTCGAGGCGTCCAGCAGGCCGACGCCGATCCGCGCGGCGTGGGCTTCGCGCCGCACCGCCTGCTCGATCGTTTCTCCCGGGCGGGGGAAACAGAACGGGCGGATCCACGTGCCCGTATCCTCGAACACGGCGCCGTTGGCCTCGTGCCAGGGATGCATCGGGGTGCGCCGCTGCGGTGCGAACGAGGGGCCGAGATGCGGACCGGCGATGGCACCGAAGCGGACCGGCTTCAGGTTCGGGCGGAAGGTCGTGTGGCCGAGCGCCTCGATGCCCACTCCGCGCTGGTCGGCCAGCACGGCGAGGCCGTTCAGCGCCGAGATCCGGCCCTGGTCGGCCCCCATCCCCAACGCCGTGTAGCGCTTGAGGTGCTCGACCGCGCCGTACCCCTCCCGCTCGGCCAGCGCGATGTCGGCGACCGTCACATCGCTTTGCAGGTCCACGAAGGATTTGCCCGGCAACTGCCCAGGCACGTGGGGCAGGAAGAGAGCGGCCTCCTCGTCATCCGCGCCGGGCGGCGGGTGCGGGACCCCGGCTCCGCTCCCCCCGCCGGCTGCCGCCTGGCCGGCGGCGAATCCTTCGGCGACGCAGGCGGCCAGGGAGAAGCTGCCGTTGCAGGCTCCGGCCGCCCGGCTGCGATTCAGGGTCGACGGCTCGCCCGGCACATGCGCACCGACGTCTGAATCGAAGCGCAGCCGTCCACCCGACTGGCTGAAGAGCTGGACCGACGGGATCCAGCCTCCGGACACGGCGACGATGGAGCAGGGCAGCTCCTCTGCCGCCGTGCCCACGCCGCGCCCGTCATCGGTCAGCGGGCGTATCTCGACGCCGCGGACCGCCCGCCGGCCACGCACGGCGGTCACCACATGTCCGGGATGAATGCCGATGCCGGCCGCCCGCGCTTGCCGGACTAGGGCTCCCTGCGGTTGCAGGCGGATGTCGACGACGGTGACGCGGGCGCCGGCCCCGGCGGCCTCGAGCGCGGTGCGGTAGGCCGTGTCGTTGTTCGTGAAGACGACCATCGCCCGGCCCGGCATCACGGCGTATCGGTTGAGATAGGTCCGCACCGCCCCCGCAAGCATGACGCCCGGCCGGTCATTGTCGGGAAAGACCAGGGGGCGTTCGACGGCGCCGGTCGCCAGCACCACCTCCCGCGCCCGGATCTTCAGCAGGCGCTGGGCGGGCGGAGGCGCCGCGGCGTCCCCGCGATCCTCGACCGCGATCAGGTAATTGTGATCGTGGAAGGCGACGACGCCCGTCCGCCTCAGCGTCTCCACCTCCGGCAGGCTGTCCAGTTCGCCGACCATCGTGGCGACCCAGGTGCGCGCGGCGCAGCCGGCGGACGTGTCAGGTTCGTCGATAAGGGCTCCGCCCAGCTCGGCGTTCTCGTCGGCGAGGACGACCGACGCCCCCGCCCGGCCGGCGGCCAGGGCCGCGGCCAAACCGGCGGGGCCGCCGCCCACCACGAGCACGTCGCAATGCATGTACCGGTGCTCGTACCGGTTCGCGTCGGGCCGCTCCGGCACGGGCGCCGCGCTTGCCGCCGACCGCAGCATCCGCTCGTAGAACGGCCACAGCCGGCGGGGCCACGAGAACGTCTTGTAGTAGAACCCCGGCGGTAGGAACCGGGAAAACCGGTCGGCGAGCCAACCGAGCGGGTCAGGGCCGGTCCCGGCGGGCGACGGCTGTGCGAAGGCCTCCAACCCCGGCCGCAGCGCGATCATGGTCGGCCGGATGTTCGATTCCAGTGCCGCGCCGGATCCGAGCGTCACCAGGGCACCCGGCTCCTCCGGGCCGGCGGAGACGATGCCTCTGGGGCGGCCGTACTTGTAGCTGCGGCCGACGATCCTGACCCCGTTCGCCAGGAGAGCAGAAGCCAGGGTGTCGCCCGCGTATCCCTGGTAGTCGCGACCGTCGAAGCGGAAGTCGAGCGGACGGGAGCGGTCGATTCCGCCGCCGCCCGCCAAGCGGTTCATCTGCGCGGCCCGGCGGGCGGGGCGCGCATCGAGGATGGGGGTCACACCGTCCATGGGGGTCAGGCCTATGACAGAGGGCATCGCGCTCATCCGGCCGTTGCGGCAGGCGCCGGTTCGTCCGGGCGGTAAACGGCCAGGATTTGGCCGGTTGCGGTATCGCGGAGCAGGTTGAACCAGCGCCGGCACCCGGCGGCGTGCAGCCAGCGCTCGCGGTGCGGGCCACGGGTGTTGCTGCGGAAGAACAGGTAATCGCCCCACTGCTCGTCCGTTTGGTCCATTGGGGTGGCGGGGCGTGCGATGTGGGCCTCCCCATGGTAGGAGAATTCGGTCTGCTCGCGCTCCGAGCACCAGGGGCAGCGAATCAGCAGCATGGCGGTTCCTTTCTGCAGGGCTGTCTAGTGCGCCACGGTGGCCGCCGCGCCCTCGTCGATGAGGGCGCCGCTGTGGAACCGGTCCATGCCGAACGGCTCGGCCAGGGGGTGGGGGGTGCCGTGCGCAAGACAATGAGCGAAGACGAAGCCCGACGCGGGGGTCGCCTTGAATCCTCCGGTGCCCCAGCCGCAATTGACGAAGAGATTGCGCACCGGCGTGCTGGAGATGATCGGCGAGCGGTCGGCGGTGATGTCGCAGTTTCCCGCCCACTGCCGCATGAACCGCAGCCGTGACAGGGAGGGAAAGAGTTCGAGCAGGGCGCGGACGGCCAGCTCCACCTGATCGAAGCTGCCGCGCTGCGCGTAGGACACGTACGGATCGGAGCCGGCCCCCATCACCAGTTCGCCCTTGCTCGACTGCGAGACGTAGAGGTGGATGGCGTTCGACATCACGACGTGGTGCAGGAACGGGCGGACTGGTTCGGAAACGAATGCCTGCAGGGGTGACGTCTCGAGCGGCAGGCGGAAGCCCGCCATGTTCGCCAGCACACCACTTGCCGCCGCCGCCGCACAGCCGACGACACGCGCACCGATGAAGCCGCGCGTCGTTTCCACGCCGGTCACGGTTCCGCCCCGGATGCGGAAGCCCAGAACCTCGCACCGCTGGATGATGTCCACGCCGTGAGCGTCTGCGGCCCGGGCAAACCCCCAGGCCACAGCGTCGTGTCGCGCCACTCCGCCGCGCCTCTGGTGCAACGCCCCGAGCACCGGAAACCGGCAGTCCAGGTTCATCAAGGGCAGCATCCGACGGATTCGAGCGGGATCCAGGAATTCGGAATCGACGCCGTTGAGATGGATGGCGTTACCCCGCCGTTGGATCTCCTGCAGGTCGTGGATGCTGTGCGCGAGGTGGATAACGCCGCGTTGCGAGAACATGACGTTGAATCCTAGCTCGGCTGACAGCCCCTCCCACAGGCGTATCGAGAAGTCGTACAGCGCCGCCGACGAATCCTGCAGATAATTGGATCGGATGATGGTCGTGTTGCGAGCCGTGTTGCCGCCGCCCAACCAACCCTTTTCCAGCACGGCTACATTACGGATGCCGTGTTCCTTGGCCAAATAGTAGGCGGTCGCCAAGCCGTGCCCGCCACCGCCGACGATTACTGCATCGTACTCCGGCTTTGGCTCCGGGGTGCGCCACATGCGCGGCCAAGTCCGATTGTGCGCCAGTCCGTGGCGCAGCAGATCAAGGACGGAGTGCTTGTGCATCGCGGCCTCTCAATCCTGGACCGGAGCGGCACGCAACGCGCGTATTGCGGAAGAAGACGCTCGCAGATCAAGCCAGCAAAGGAATGCGATGCCCCAGATAAAATACGCCAGGACTTCCGAAGATCCGCCAATCAGCGACGCATAGTGCAACCCCACCACACCCTCCTGCCCGTCCGCAAATTACGTGATGTTCTGTATTTCTGTGATCTCGTAGAACCACTCTGAGTGATCGTTGTGGTGGGAAAAATGGGAGAGTCCACGCTGCTTCCACAGCAGCAATTGATTACGGATCAGGTCGCTATTCTGTTTCCAATGGTCGTTGTAAAGCATCAGTTCGAGGGCATTCTTCTGCCGAATGGTGAAGTCAAACTCCCAAAAGGCGTGCTTTGCCTCCCACTCTTTGTAGGCGGCGATGACGCTCTGAATGCCAACGATGGAATTAAGGCCGATGAGCACTCGCCCATTGGGCTTCAGATAATGACCGACCTTCTGGAGGAAGCGAATGACGGTCTGGTCGCCCTCGAACATGGAGTAGTAGCTGTCCTCGCAGATGGTGCGGAATAGCTCCGGGTTGTCCGGCGTACGCCACCCCGGCGGGTTGAAGAAGATGAGGTCGAACCTCCGATCCTCGAACTCCCGACTGTCGAACAGGTTGCTCACCAGAAAGCGGACGTTGGGACTGCGATCACCCTGGAGCGTCCGGAAATCGCGTTGGGCGATGCCGTAGTTGGCACGGGCGACGTCGATGATGTGCTGGTTGATATCGGTGGCAACGACGTTGCGGGCGCCGGCGATCGCCAGAAGGATCGCCAAAGCTCCGGAGCCCGTGCCGATCTCCAGGATATCGCCCATCTTTTCCTCAATGGTGACGTTCGACAGCAGGTACTCGCCGAAGGCCAAGCCGGCCTTGCTGGGCTGGAACACCTTGCCGTCCCGCTGCAACTTCACCTCGATCCCGAGGCCGAAATAGTGGCTGCAGAAATCCTCGATGCCGGGCTGCGGTAAAGCCTGCCCAGACAGGGTCTGTGCCTCGACACTTTGAAGCATGGCAATTCCTCATGGATTGAAAGGGGGGGCGGGCGTGCGTCGCTCAACCCGTAGGATTGGCGCCCAGCGATGCCGCGCGCTGCCAGCTCGCCTGGAAAGCTTCCTGCATAATCCGCCCCACATGATGCTGCTCGAGGTGGTCGATAGCCGCCGCCGTGGTCCCCTTGGGTGTCATGACCTCAAGCCGAAGCGTCGTCGGGTCCTCTTGCCGGGCGCGCAGGAGAGCGCCTGCTCCGGCGACGGTTTCCGTGGCCAGGGACCAAGCGTCGGAGCGCGAGAAGCCCATTCCCACCGCGCAGTCGCGAAGCGCCTCGGCGAGATAGAAGACGTAGGCAGGGCCGCTTCCCGAGATGCCGGTGGCCTTGTCGATCATCGCCTCTTCGGGTACCTCCACCACTTGGCCAAGGCAGCCGAGCAGCCTGAGCGTGTACGCGTGGTGGGCGCCGGTGACCTCGGGCGTGCGGCAGAACACTGTGATTCCCTGGCCAATAAGGCACGGCGTGTTCGGGATGGTGCGGATGACCTGCTTGGTGCGGAAACACTCTGAGAGTTCGACGGTCGTGACCCCGGCCATCACCGAAATGATCAGATTGCCCAGCCCCATCCCGTGATTGATCGCATTGGCCAGCGGGCGCGTGTCGATTGGCTTCACAGCCAGGATCAGAACGTCGTCGGGCGCCGGTTGGCATGACGCGACAACGTCGCAGGTGAGCGTGCGCCGCAACATGTCCGCCTTTTCGCGGTCGGCCTCGACGATGATCAGCGGGGAGGCTCCGTTGCCGTGCCCATCCAGGATGGCCTTGGCGATGGGAAAACCCATGTGGCCACAGCCGTACATGATCAGGTTTGCCATGTCGTTTCCTTTTGGAGTTACCAATCTGGCGGGTGCCGGGTTTCGGGCGTTCGTGAAAAAAGCCTTGGACTACGCCGCGTGGCGCAGCGTTATGTCGTGGATTACCGGCCCATCCAGCCGGCCGGCTTTGCGAATGGATGCAAGCGTGGTGCGCGAAACCTCAAGTCGGCCAGCGACTGCCATGGTCACGTCCACTTGCTGTGGGTCAGCCATCCTGTGCAGCGGCCAGCCCGCGCGTCGCAGAATGCGCTCCATCCGCAGGTCCACCACGACCACGAAATCAGTAATGCCGCCCGCCAGCCCGAACTCGACCATCGCGGCGAACAGCTTGTGGCTGGCACGGCACCATCCGTCGGCGTCACGCGCCGCCGGAGCGGACACGGCAAACCGGCTGGCTTCCCAGATTCGCGGCGAACTTGGGATGGCTCTCTGTCCAGCCAATGACGGGAAGGTGTTCTTGAGCATGTACGGCCCGGTGGTTGGCAGGAGGCGAACGCATCCCCCTACCTCACCATCATTCCGAACATACAGCAGGTAAAAGGGATCTTGCGCATCGTACTCGTCGAATTCCATGCCATTAACGGCGGCGACTTTCCACCCCAAGCGCAAATGAAATACTTGATGACGTAGTCGATGCATGGCGGCAAGCATCGGAGCATGTGTGCCAGAGTCGCTTGGTCCAGATACCAGTATCATGAGCCCTCCACGCAATGCGTTCCCCAAACAGTATTTCTTGAATAGAAGCCACAGGGGGGGGCTCGCCGCACCTGTCCACTTGGACAGGATGCGCAGCTGGGTTCGGAGGTGCCGAACTCGTGGCTCCGACGGCGAAGGCGCGGATTCTGGTGGCCATGCAACATATTTGCTGGCCTTGCGAAATTTTAGGTGAAGTGCGTTAGGGGGAGGGGTGAAGCTCAAGTGCGCTGTTTTGTCGCGCCCCATCAAAGAGCATGCGGCCGGACTGGTAAGCCGCGAGGAAAATAACACTGACGCAAAAACCAAATGGTAGGGCCTCGCACATGAGCATGTGCAGCACACCTGCTCCTTTGGAGGGTGAGCGCATGGGCTGCACAGGTTTTATATGGAGATCAATCCGGCGAGAGCGGCCTGCAATGCGGCTTGCCGCGTGCTGAACACACCAAATTTCTTTTGAGCATTTTCTATATGGAACTTTACCGTTCGCGGACTGAGCCCGATGATCTCAGCAATATCCGTCCGGCTCTTTCCTTTTGCCGCCCACTCCAGGCACTGCTTTTCGCGTATTGTCAAATCAATGCTGGAACGCTTTGTATTCGCGAGTTCACCTTTGCGGACAGATGCATGGAAATGGATGGACATAACGTGAAGCATCATCTCCAGATTTTCTATATGCTCTTTGAACTGGACAAATTCTTTGGATGAGCAAATATTGATAGTTCCTATGCGTCCGTTGCAGTCATGGATGGGAACGGTCCAGCCATGGCGTATTCCAAAAGACGCCGCCTGTCGAAATAGCACCTCCTGTTCCGGGCGGGACGCATAAACGACTTCCGGCACTCCCCAAAAGAAGGGAAGGCAGCTTTTTATCGACGTTTCAATCACGGGATCTATCATATCTAATTTATTGCGAATATAATATTCCGTCCAGTCACTATCGTAATTACCAATTAAAAACGGCGAGCGAACACCGTTGGCTCCGATGCCAACACTCAAATAAGCGTATGATTCGATACATAATTCTGACAGAGTAGATCTCATTATTTCTTGGAGTCCTTCTAGATGGCGCGCACTTGCAATCTCCTTCAAATATCTTTGATATGCACTCATGAACTCACCCCCAATTCTTCGTGTATAGCTTCTTGATTATCTGCACAAAGACCAAAACAGTCAGGGACTTGGTGCTCTGCGTGTGAGTCTCACCGCTATCCTATGGTCGTGGGTGATCATCAATGAGCCTTGGCATAGTTGCTGTAACTCACGAGGCAACGAACGCAAAGTATGCCGCCTCACATTCGTTGTCCCATTATATAATCTGCACATTTAAATTTTGTCCATATCATTCGAAATGGTCCATGATTGTATTGATAACTAATAAATTGATACTTCTGCGCTACACTGGCAGAGAAGAGTACTTATGTATATTAATCATCACGCGATCGCGTATCCATTAACGGAAGTTTGTATTCTCTCGAGAATACTGGGCCATGAATGCAGTCTGCGCGGCATCGGGTACGGCTTCGGGCTGTGGGCAAGCCCGGTCGGTTACGGCGCCTTCGCGGCTCCGGACAACTCGGGCGCGTCCTTCTGAGCGGGCTCTGCCGCTCGTCCGTGCGCTCGCCGCAACCGGCGCCGCACAAGTTTTCGACGTCCAGTTCCATCAGCCGCTGGGCGACAAAGCCGACCAACTCGCGCAGAAAGTCGGTGTCCGCGCTCTTCCCAATCAGTTCCTGAAGAGCGATCCGGTCCTCGGTCATCATGGTCTCCGTTTCGGTTGATGGTCGTCAAGCAACCTCAACTTACCGAAGACACACGGTGACCGCCTGCTTCCGAACGGCTGGCTCGCCTGCGCCAGCCAGGGGGGAGCGCTCCGGCGGGCCAGCCTCACGTTCGGACACCACTCACCGGGACGCGATCATGTCTTCCGTCATGTGCTCGGATCGCTACACATGCGACCATCATGTCGCACCTCACCCCAAGCGTCGCGGCGAGGTCCATAACCGGTCGGCCTCGGTTCGGGCAAGCTCGGGCGTCCACAGCGAGCCATGCTTGCCGATGATGTAGCGGCGGCTTTTGCCGTCACGGGTTCGGTATTGCAGAACGTAGAGCTTCTCCCCCTCGCCGCCGCTCTCCAGTAAGCACCCAGTAAGCACATGGAGGAGAGTCGCAGGCAACTGCGGAAAAGGATGGAGTAAGTAAGATGCTGATTTTTCTTGGAAAAGGAAGGCGTAGCGTATTCTGGAGAGCTTTGGAGTGGCTGGACCAGAGGATTCGCAATCAGTAGGTCCGGGGTTCAAATCCCTGTTGCGGCACCAGTTTCGAAGGCCCCGGAGCGTCAAGCGCTCCGGGGCCTTTCCTTTTGCGTCAATGCCCGCCGAGATGCAGGGCGGTCGGCGCCAGCCAGCCGATCATCGTGATGACCGTCCCCACCACACCCAAGCCGGCCGACAGCCAAGCCAGCGGCAGGAAGCCGGTGATCACTGTCGCCGAGGCCAGCACGATGGCCAGCTGAAAGGCGGCCGAGCCATACTCGAACATATGGTAGGCGGACAGGGAGTGATCGCGTATCGCCTCGGCCTGCTTGGCGCGCGCCGCCAGCTCCTTGCGGCCCTCCTGGGTCTCGGGCTCGGTATCATAGCGCTGGGCGGTCTGGTTCCAGACGTCCACCTGCTTCTGCAGCGCCGCCTTGCGCTCGTCGGACAGGTCGGAGGCGATCTGCAGCTTTACCTCCTCCGCGGCGGTGCGCATGGTGGTCATGCGGATGGTCTTGGCCTGGAAGAAGGCCCAGAGGTTCGACGCCTCGACGTTGCGGTTCAGCGCCTCGGTCTGCGCGCTCTTGCCGGCGGCTTCGGAAATGGCGAGCAGCGCCGCCAGAGCGGCGATCATCAGCCCGATACGGCGGTTGGAGGAGTGGCCGCCGTGCGCCGCCTCATGGGCCTTCTCGTGGTGTTCGAACGCTTCGGACATCTCGTGTTTCCCTGTGGTGGCCGGAACCGGTGAGCGCGGGGAGGATGCCGTCTCGCGCCGTGTCGCGCTACCCCCTTCGCGTGAGGCTTGCGCGGGGACCGGCGGACCCGGTATCAGGGTCCCCCGTTCCATCAGACCCGTGAGTGAGAGATCCATGCGCGCCTTCGACGGCCAGCATTCCGACAACGTCGCCATCAAGCGCACCCGCGAGCAGAAGGAACGCGCGCTGCGCGAGCTGAAGGAGCAGCTGGCCACGCTGAAGAGCCATGCGGCCCCGGCGATCCGCGAGGCGCTGGTCAAGCGCATCGCCGAGATGGAGGCCGACCTGAAGGCGCCGCCGCCCAGCCGCAACGACCGGGGCCCGCGCTCCGGCGGGGACCGCCCGGGCGACCGCAACGCCGAGCGGGGCGGCTTCCGCAGCCCGCGGCGGGGATGAGCGGCAAACCGGCAGCGGCCGGCCGCACGCGCTTCTGGGACCGGCCGTGGTTTCTGCTGCTGCCGGCCCCGCTGTTTTGGTCGGGCAACTTCGTGCTCGGCCGCGCGGTGGCGGACGCGGTGCCGCCGGTGGCGCTCGCCTTCTGGCGCTGGACGCTGGGGGCGCTGATCCTGCTGCCCTTCGCGCTGCCCCACCTGCGGCGCGACCTGACCGTCATGCGGCGGCACTGGAAAATCATCGTGCTGCTGACCGTGCCGGGCATCGCGGTGTTCAACACCTTCGCCTACATCGGGCTGGGCCACACCACCGCGCTCAACGGGGTGATGATCCAGTCCAGCATGCCGGTGATGATCGTCGGCATGAGCTTCCTGTTCTTCCGCGACACCGTCACACCGGTGCAGGCGCTGGGCATCGCGGTGTCGTTGACCGGCGCCATGACGCTGGTGTCGCGCGGCGACCCGGCCGCGCTCGCGAACCTGCACCTCAACGCCGGCGACCTGTGGATCCTGGCGGCCTGCGTCGCCTACGCCGCCTACACCGCGCTGCTGCGCCGCCGGCCCGGCGTGCACGGCTTCAGCTTCATCGTCGTGACGTTCCTGCTGGGGGCGGCGATGCTGCTGCCCTTCATGGTGTGGGAGGGGCTGAGCGGACGGCCGCTGCAGCTCACCCTGACCTCGGTGGCGGCCATCGGCTACGTCGCGGTGTTCCCGTCGATCCTCGCCTACATCGCCTTCAACCGGGCGGTGCTGCTGCTGGGCGCCAACCGGACCGGGCTGTCGATCCACCTGATCCCGGTGTTCGGAAGCATCCTCGCCATGCTGTTCCTCGGCGAGCGGCCGCAATGGTTCCACGCGGCCGGTATCGCCCTCATCGCGGCGGGGGTGGTGCTGGCGACGCGCCACCCCCGCTTGTCCAACACTCAATAGCCGAGGCTGCGCGGCAACCAGAGCGCCAGGTCCGGCACCGCGACCACCGCCGCCAGCGCCAGGAACATCGCGAAGATCAGCCAGCCCACCCAGCGGACCGTCGCCTCCATGGTGGTGCCGGCGATCTTGCAGGTCACCATGAGGTTGACGGCCATCGGCGGAGAGAACTGGCCGATGGCGATCTTCATGGTCAGGATCACGCCGAACCACACCAGGTCCCACTGGAAGTGGTTGGCGATGGGCACCAGGATCGGCAGCAGGATCAGGAAGGTCGACACGCCGTCCAGGAACATGCCGATCACCACCAGCGCGGCGATCAGCAGCGCCAGCACGCCGTATTGCCCGACGCCCAGCCCGACGATCCCCGACGCGATGGGGTCGATGACGCCCAGCGTGCTGGTGGCCCAGGCGAAGACGCCGGCCAGCGCCACGACGATGAGGATGATGGCCGAGATCTCCGCGGATTCGACCAGCACCTCGTAGAGGTCGCGCAGGGTCAGCGTGCGGTAGATGACGAAGCCGACGAACAGTCCATAGACGGCGGCGACCACCGCCGCCTCCGTCGGCGTGAACAGGCCGGCGCGCATGCCGCCCAGGATCACCACCGGCGCCAGCAGGCCCCAGATGGCGGACACGAAGGCCTGCCAGATGGACGGGCGCGGCTCGCCCGGCTTGGCGCGCTCGCCGAAGCCGTTGGCGCGCGACATCCACACCGCGGGGACCAGCAGCGCCAGGCCGGCCAGGATGCCGGGGATCATGCCGGCGGCGAACAGCGCCGGCACCGAGGCCTGCGGCACCATCACGCTGTAGATGATGAAGGCGATGGACGGCGGGATCAGGATGTCGGTCGCCGCCGCGGCGCCGATGACGCTGGCGGTGAAGGCGCGCGGATAGCCCTCGCGCAGCATGGCGGTGGTCATCACCGCGCCCACCGCGGCCGAGGTGGCCGGGCCGGAGCCGGAGATGCCGCCCATGAACATGGCCACCGTGATGGCGACGGCGGGCAGCGCCCCCTGCCGCTTGCCGATGACGGCCAGGGCGAACTGCACCAGCCGCTCCGCCACGCCCGACCGCTCGAAGATCAGGCCGGTCAGCACGAACATCGGGATGGCCAGCAGCGGGTACTTGGCCATGCCGGTGTACACGGTGGTCGGCAGCGACAGGACGCCCAACCCGGCCACGGCGATGACCCCGGCCCCGGCCAGCGCCAGCGCCACACCGATCGGCACGCTGAGCGCCAGGAGAACGGCGAAGCCGCCGAACAGCAGCGCGGTGATCATGGCTCGTCACCCTTCAGGATGCGCAACCCGCGGCCCAGCGTGCGGGCGGCGATGACGGCCGACAGGATCGGCAGCCACACGCTGTAGATCCACTGCGGCACGCCGAGGCCGGGTGACGTCACTTCGAATCGGTACTCGTCGTAGACCATCCGCACGCCGTAGGCGGCGAGGCCGGCGAAGACGAGCGCGGTGGCGAGCACGGCGAACAGCTCCGCCCGGCGGCGGTTCCCGGCCGACAGCCGGTCGACGAAGAAGGTGATGCGGATGTGGTGGTCGCGCACCACGGCCACCGAGGCGCCCAGCAGGGTCATCACCACCATCAGGGCGATGGCGTATTCCTCGGTGAAGGCCAGCGACACATTGCTGAGATAGCGGGTCAGCACGTTGGCGAAGGTGATCAGCCCCATGACGGCGATCGCCAGCGCGGCCAGCGCCTCCTCGATCCGGATGGGAATGCGCGGGCGCGGCTCGTTTTGCGGTGGGATGGGATCGTTCGGCATGGGGGCTCTTGCTCAGGGAGATGCTTGCCCCCACCCCAGCCCTCCCCCTGCGAAGCGGGGGAAGGTTGGGAGAGGGGCAACACCGGGCGTTACTTCCGGGCGGCGATCGACTCTTCCGCCTGCTTGACCAGCGCCGGGCCGATGGTCTGGACCCACTTGTCGAAGACCGGGCGGGTCGCTTTCTGGAAGGCCTTCTGCTGGTCGGGGGTCAGCTGCACCACGTCGACGCCCTGCGCCTTGATCTCCTTGATCAGGCTGTCGTCGCCCGCGGTGATGCCCTTGCGGGCCAGCGCGATCCCCTCTTGGCCGGCCTGGAGGGCGGCGGCGCGCACGGCCTCCTGGTCCTCCTTGGACCAGCTGTTCCAGACCTCCTTGTTGACCACGAAGATCAGCGGGTCGGCGACGTAGCCCCACAGCGTCAGGTGCTTCTGGTTCAGCGTCGGCAGCTTGGCGGCGGTGAAGATCGCCAGCGGGTTTTCCTGGCCATCCACGGCGCTGGTGGACAGCGCCGGCTGCGCGTCGGCCCAGCTCATCTGCGTCGGGTTGGCGCCCAGCGCGCTGAAGGTGTCGAGGAACAGCGGCGAGCCGACGACGCGGATCTTCAGGCCTTTAAGGTCGTCGGGCGTGGCCACCGCCTTCTTGGAGTTGGACAGCTCGCGGAAGCCGTTCTCGCCCCAGGCCAGCGGCACCACGTCCTTGGTCGCCAGCAGGTCGAACAGCTGCTTGCCGACCGGGCCCTGGGTCAGCGCGTCGATGGCCTTGTGGTCCGGCATCAGGAAGGGCAAGGCGAAGAGGTTCAGCTCCTTCACCTGCGGCGACCAGTTGATGGTCGAGCCGACGGCGAGGTCGATCACGCCCTGGCGCAGCGCGGTGAATTCCTTGGTCTGGTCGCCGTTCACCAGCGACGTGCCCGGGTACATCTTGATGGTGATGCGCCCGCTGGTCTTCTCCTTCACCAGCTCGGCCCAGCGGTCGCCGGAGACGCCCCAGGGGAACGGCTTGCCCAGCACGGTGGACAGCTTGTACTCGGCCTTGTAATCCGCCGCCACCGCGGCGCCCGGCAGAACGAGCGCGGCCAGCGCCAGACCGGCCAACAGCGCCTTCATCGACTTCATTGCGGCATCCCTCCCTTGCGTGCCATTTCCATTCGGGCGCGGATGGTATCAGGCATGATCGCGTCAAGCCACAGCCGGTATGCGCAACAGAGTTGCCCCGTTTGACCCACGCAGGGGCTTGACCGACAATGCCGCCGGTCCATGGCGGGGAGGGGCGGATGCGCGTGGGATGGTGGATGGCGGCGCTGCTGGCGCCCATGAACGCCTGGGCCGCCGAGGCGCCGGTGATGCTCGGCACCAACCCCAGCGAGTGCCAGATCGCCCGCGCGCTGCTCGGCTCGGCGCCGCCGGGCTGCCCGCCGGCCCTCGTGGTGGCTCCCGCTACGCCCGCCGGTCCGGTGGCGCCGCCCCCGGCGCCGGTGCCGCCGCCGGTCGTCGTTGCGCCAGCCGCGCCGACGCCGGCACCGACAACGGTGGTGGAGCGCAAGGCGGCGTTCCTCATCAACTTCGACTTCGGCTCGGCGCGCATCCGGCCCGAATCGCAGGCGGTGCTCGATCGCGTGGCGGCGGTGATGGCGGACTCGGGGGCGGAGACGGTGCGCTTCCGCATCGTCGGCCATACCGACGACGTCGGCTCCGACGCCGGAAACCTTGAGCTGTCGCGCCGCCGCGCGGCGGCGGTGAAGGACTACCTTGTGCGCGTCCGCAGAATCGCCGCCGCCCGGCTGGACGCCATCGGCATGGGCAAGCGCGAGCCCATCGACTCCGCCAATCCCCGCGCGCCGGAGAACCGGCGCGTCGAAATCGTCGCGCTTCAAGTAAACGGATAGCCGTCTTCTTCCAAGGAGGAGGTATGCCACCGGTACAGGTCCGGCGTTTACGCGCGGTTAAGCGAATCGGCTCGAAGCTTCGCAGGAAACATGGTTGCGCTTCCCTTGCGGAGACTTGGGCTTGGCCATAAGCCCGCGGGAGACGCTCTTGGAGATCGCGCCGTGGCCCAGTCCGTTTCTCGCGCCCTTCACGCCATCAAGCGCTACAACGCGCGACCCGAGCAGATCGATCAGGCGATCCTGTCCGCCATCAACGTCACGCTCTGCCTCGCCTCGGGCGGCGACGATCGCGTCGCCGAGGGTTTCAACGCCGACGTCGCGCTCAGCGGCCGGGGGTTCGGCCTCCGCCACTGATGCCGAAGGCGTTTGATGGCTTCCCATCAAACGCCTTCGGTGCGCCGCCCGACAGCACATTGCGCAGCAATGTGCGAAAGGGCCTTCCTTATTACACGTGGCTGGAGGACAGGATCTCCTCCGCCTCCTCGCCGGTGCCGCGGCCCGGCAGCAGGGCGTTCAGCAGCACCCCCATCAGCGCCGACAGCGCCATCGACGACACCACGAAGCCGCCGTCGCCGAACTTCAGCGACGCGCCGCCAATGCCGATCACCAGGATGGTCGAGGAGATCAGCAGGTTGCGCTTGTCGCCCAGGTCGACCTTGCCCTCGATCAGCGTGCGGATGCCCGAGGACGCGATGACGCCGAACAGCGCGATCGACACACCGCCCATCACCGCCGTCGGGATGGTCGCCAGGAAGGCCGACAGCTTGCCGACGAAGCCCAGGATGATCGCCATGGTCGCCGCCCCGCCGATGACCCAGACGCTGAAGATGCGCGTCACCGCCAGCACGCCGATGTTCTCGCCGTAGGTGGTGGCCGGCGGGCCGCCGATGGCGCCCGCCACCATCGTCGCGACTCCGTCGCCGAGGATCGAGCGGTGCAGGCCCGGGTCCTTGATGAAGTTGCGCCCCACCACGCGGCTCAGCACGATCTGGCCGCCGATGTGCTCGGCGATGGTGACCAGGGCGACCGGCGCGATCATCAGGATCATCGCGATGGCCGAGGCGCCTTCCTTCATGTTCGAGAACAGCAGGTGGAAGCCCGGCACCTGGAACCACGGCGCGGCGGCGATGGGGGCGAAGTCCACCAGCCCGGCGGCCAGCGCCGCAAGGTAGCCGGTGACGATGCCCAGCAGGATCGGCACCACGGTGAAGAAGCCGCGCAGCACGATGGAGTAGACGAAGATGCTGCCCAGCGTGAACAGCGCGATCAGGAAGTGCGGCAGGCTGTAGGCACCGCCGCCCGCGGTGTTCTGCGCCATGCCCACGGCCACAGAGGCGAGGCCCAGCCCGATCACCACGATCACCGGCCCGATGACGATCGGCGGCAGGATGGCGAGCAGCCAGCGCACGCCGAAACCCTTGATGAGGAAGGCGACGATCACGTAGACCGCGCCCGCCGCGCAGGCGCCGACCAGGGCGCCGCCGGTGCCGCCGATGGCGGTGGCGGTGAGGATCGGCCCGATGAAGGCGAAGGACGAGCCGAGGTACGCCGGCAGCCGCCACTTGGTGAAGCCCAGGTAGATCAGCGTGCCCAGCCCCGACGACACGAGGCCGACCGCCGGGTCCAGCCCGGTGAGGATGGGGACCAGCACGTTGGCGCCGAACATGGCGAACAGGTGCTGCAGGCTGAGCAGGACGAAGGTGGCCGGCGCCGGACGCTCGTGGACGTCCAGCACCCGGTCGCGGGTGACGGCGGTCATCGGTGGTTCTCGATCCTATTGAAGGCGACGACGCATAGCGCGAGTTGACGCTGGCGTCAAACACTTGCCCCCACCCCTGCCCTCCCCCGCCCAGCGGAGGAAGGAGGGGCCCGCGCCGAAGGCGCGGGAGGAAGGGGGTTTGGTCAGGTGTGCTTGTGGATCACGTCCAGGAAGGAATCCGCATAAAGATCGAGCTTCCGCGACCCCACGCCGGGCAGCCGGGCGAACGTCTGCCGGTCGAGCGGCTTCTGCTCGACCATCTCCAGCAGCGTCGAGTCGTGGAAGATCACGTAGGGCGGCACGCCCTGGTCGCGCGCCAGCTCCAGCCGGCAGGCGCGCAGCGCGTGCCACAGCACGTCGTCCGCCGGGCTGAGGGTGCCGCGCGCCCCGCCCCGCGACACGCCGTCGCCGCTCCGGCCACCGCCGCGCCCCACCTGCCGGCGCATCGCGTCGTGCACCGAGCGGCGCTTCTCCACCACCGGGTCCTTGCGCAGCGTCACCGCGCGTTGGCCCTTGAGCACCGCGACGCCGGCGTCGGTCAGGTGCAGGCTGCCGTACCCCTCCATGTCCACGGTCAGCAGGCCGCCGGCGACCAGCTGGCGGAACACCGAACTCCACTCCGTCTTGGACAGCTCCTTGCCGCAGCCGAAGGTCTTCAACTGGTCGTGGCGCTGCTGAGTCGCCTTTTCCGTCGCATTGCCGAGCAGCACGTCCACCAGATGCCCGACGCCGTAGCGCTGGCCGGTGCGGTAGGCGGCGCTCAACGCCTTCTGCGCGACGACGGTGCCGTCCCAGCTCTCGACCGGCTCCAGGCAGGTGTCGCAGTTGCCGCAGGGCTCGGCCATGCGCTCGCCGAAGTAATTGAGCAGCGCCTGCCGGCGGCAGGTCGCCGTCTCGCAGAAGCCGAGCAGCGCCTCCAGCTTGGAGCGCTCGACGCGGCGGTGCGTCTCGGCGGCTTCCGACTGCTCCATCATCTGGCGCATCTGCACCACGTCGGCCATGCCGTAGACCATCCAGGCGTTGGCCGGCAACCCGTCGCGCCCGCCGCGGCCGGTTTCCTGGTAGTAGGCCTCCAGGCTCTTGGGCGGGTCGAGGTGGGCGACGAAGCGGACATTCGGCTTGTCGATGCCCATGCCAAAGGCGACCGTCGCCACCATGGTGATGCCTTCACCCTTGATGAACAGGTCCTGGTTCGCCTCGCGCACCTCGGCCGGCAGGCCGGCGTGGTAGGGCAGCGCCTCACGCCCCTGGCTGTTCAGCCACTGCGCCACGTCCTCCACCTTCGCCCGCGACATGCAGTAGACGATGCCGGCATCCTCGGGGTGATTCTCGCGCAGGAAGGCGAGGAGTTGCTGGCGCTCCGACTTCTTCGGCAGGACGCGGTAGGTGATGTTCGGCCGGTCGAACGAGGAGAGGAAGACCCGCGCCTCGGTCAGGTTCAGCTTGTCGGCGATCTCGGCGCGGGTCTGCGCGTCGGCGGTGGCCGTCAGCGCGATGCGCGGCACCATCGGATGGCGCTCGTGCAGCACCGACAGCTGCAGGTACTCGGGGCGGAAATCGTGCCCCCACTGCGACACGCAGTGCGCCTCGTCCAGCGCGAACAGCGCCAGCTCGGTGCGGTCCAGCAGGTCGAGGAAGCGCTCGGTGACCAGACGCTCGGGCGCCACGTAGACGAGGTCGATGTCGCCGTTGACCATGGCGCGCTCGACCTCGCGCGCCTCGCCGGCGCCCAGCGACGAGTTGAGGAACGCCGCCCGCACGCCGAGCTGGCGCAGCGCCGTCACCTGGTCGCGCATCAGCGCGATCAGCGGCGACACCACGATGGTGACGCCCGTCCGCACCAGCGCCGGGATCTGGTAGCACAGCGACTTGCCGCCGCCGGTCGGCATCAGCACCAGCGCGTCGTTCCCGGCGATCACGTGGTTGATGATGTCCGCCTGCTGGCCGCGGAACGCGTCGTAGCCGAACACGCTGCGCAGGACGTCCAGCGCCCCGTTGGCCTGACCTGGGTCGGTGTCTCTGGAGAACAGCGTGTCCACGCTCATCCGATGCTAAATCCG
Organism: Azospirillum sp. TSO22-1; assembly: GCF_003116015.1. Classification (GTDB taxonomy): domain Bacteria; phylum Pseudomonadota; class Alphaproteobacteria; order Azospirillales; family Azospirillaceae; genus Azospirillum. Next base: position 53,030 of record NZ_LGQZ01000010.1, on the reverse strand, counting down.
GTGGCCGTAAGCCCAGCCTCGATACAAGGCCTATGATGTGGCACAGGATGTCCGATTCGTGAAGCGGCAATGTCGCATGGGAGGGGAACATCGGCGCGACCACGATGCGGGGTTGCGCGTCCGGCGTCAGCCGCTAGGAATGCGGAAACGGCGAATCCGGACCCCATGAACCCCATCGGCGACGTCATCCTCCCCGCCGGCCGCTCGGCGGTCGAGCTGTCCTTCTTCGTGCTGCTGCCGGTGATGGTGGTGATGCTGTCCATCATGCGCCTGCTGGAAGCCAAGGGGGCGATGGACTGGCTGGTGGCGCGGCTGGCGCCGGTGCTGCGGCCGATCGGGCTGACCGGGCTCGGCGTGTTCGCCGCGTTGCAGATCAATTTCGTCAACTTCGCCGCTCCGGTGGCGACGCTCGCCATGATGGAGCAGCGCGGCACCTCCGACCGGCATCTGGCGGCGGCCTTCGCCATGGTGCTCGCCATGGCCCAGGCGAACGCCGTGTTCCCCATGGCGGCGCTGGGGCTGCGCGTCTGGCCGGTGCTGGGCTTCTCGCTGCTCGGCGGGCTGGTGGCGACGGCGGCGACCTACCACGGCTTCGGGCGCCGCCTGTCCACCGCCGAGCGGCTGACCGACGATTCCCCGCACCACGCCCAGGCGGAAGGCACGAAGGGCACGCTGGACGTCATCAACCGCGCCGGCGCTGAGGCCTTCCGCATCACGCTGACCGCGCTGCCGATGATGGTGCTGGCGCTGGTGGTGGTGGCCGCTCTGCGCAACTCCGGCGCGGTGGACGCGTTGACCCGGCTGCTGGCGCCGGGGCTGGGGCTGCTGGGCATCGACACGGCGCTGATCCTGCCGGCGCTGACCAAATACGTGGCCGGCGGCTCGGCCATGCTGGGCGTGGTGGACGAGTTGCTGCGGCACGGCCGGATCGGCGCGGAGGCGCTGAACCGCAGCGCCGGCTTCCTGATCCACCCGCTGGACGTGGCGGGCGTGGCGGTGCTGGCGTCGGCCGAACCGCGGGTGGCCGCGGTGTGGAAGCCCGCCGTGGGCGGCGCCTGCGTGGGGATCGCCGTGCGCACCCTGGCGCACGCGGCGCTGGGGTGAGCACGTCCCTTCCGCGGCGCGTTACAGCAGGTCCCGCAGCATCGCCACCAGCGGCACGTCGGCCGGCGGCATGGGGTAGTCGCCTATGCGGTTCGGGATGACCCAGGCCAGCTTCTGCCCCTCCAGCGGCCGCACCGTGCCGTTCCACACCCGGCAGATATACAGCGGCATCAGCAGGTGGAAGTCCTCGTAGGTGTGCGAGGCGAAGGTGAAGGGGGCAAGGCAGCTGGCCGCCGTGTCGATGTCCAGCTCCTCCTTCAGCTCGCGCACCAGCGCGGCCTCCGGCGTCTCGTCGGCGTGCACCTTGCCGCCGGGAAACTCCCAGAGGCCGGCCAGCGTCTTGCCGGGCGGGCGCTGTGCCAGCAGCACGCGCCCGTCGGCATCGACCAGCGCCACCGCGACGACCAGCACCACGCGCTTGGTGCCGGCCGGCGGGGTGGAGTTGGGATTGAAGCAGGGGGTCGGCTCGTCGAGATCCACGCCCGTCAGCTCCGGTAGCTGCCGTTGATGTCGATGTAGCCGTGCGTCAGGTCGCAGGTCCACACGGTGGAGGTGCCCTTGCCGCCGAGGCCGAGGTCGACCAGGACGTCCACCTCCTTGCCCTTCATGTGCGCAGCGACCGGCGCCTCGTCGTAGCCCGGCACCTCCATGCCGTCGGCGCAGATCAGCACGCCGCCGATGGAGATCTTCAGCTTGTCGCGGTCGGCGCGCTCGCCGGCGCGGCCCACCGCGGCGACGATGCGGCCCCAGTTGGCGTCCTCGCCGGCGATGGCGGTCTTCACCAGCGGCGAGTTGGCGACGGTCAGGGCGATGCGCTTGGCGGCGGCGTCGCTGTCGGCGCCCTTGACGGTGATGGTGACGAACTTGGTGGCGCCCTCGCCGTCGCGCACGATCTGCTGGGCGAGGTCGAGGCAGACCTCCTCCAGCGCCCGGCGGAAGTCCGCCAGCTCCGGATCCTCGGCGACCGCCGGAGGCGGGTTGCCGGCCTTGCCCGTGGCGAACAGCAGCATGGTGTCGGAGGTCGAGGTGTCGCCGTCCACGGTGATGCTGTTGAAGGAGCGCTCGTTGATCTCCGACAGCAGCTTCTGCAGCACCGGCGCCGGGACCGCCGCGTCGGTGAAGATGTAGCCGAGCATCGTCGCCATGTCCGGCGCGATCATGCCCGAGCCCTTGCAGAAGCCGTTGATGGTCACCGTCCTGCCCGACAGCACCGCGGTGCGGGTCGAGCCCTTCGGGAAGGTGTCGGTGGTCATGATGGCGCGGGCGGCCCCCTCCCACGCGCCCTCCGACAGGCCGTCGGCCATGGGGGGGAGCACGCGGGCGATGGCGTCGGCGGCCAGCGGGATGCCGATCACGCCGGTGGAGGACAGGTAGACCTCGGCCGGGGCGCAGCCGGCCAGCGCCGCGGCGGCCTTGACGGTGGCCTGCACGGTGGCGTCGCCGGCCTTGCCGGTGAAGGCGTTGGCGTTGCCGGCGTTGACCACCACCGCGCGCGCCTGCCCGTGCGCCAGCGCCATGCGGCACCACTCCACGGGCGCCGACGCGGTCTTCGAACGGGTCAGGACGCCGGCCGCCGTGGTGCCCGGATCGAGCACGGCGAGCATGACGTCGTCGCGCCCCTTGTATCGGATGCCGCTGTTGGTCGTGGCGAAGCGCACGCCGGCAATGACGGGCAGCGACGGGAACGAGGCCGGGGCGAGCGGGGAGACGGGCAGTGCCATGGGGTGGTCCGTGGGGCAGTTCTTAAGATGAGGACACTTGCCCCCACCCTAACCCTCCCCCGCTGGGCGGAGGAGGGGATTTTTAAGCTCCTCCCCCCGCCCAGCGGGGGGAGGTCGGGGTGGGGGCAGCAGGGCCGGCGCTTACTTCTTCGTCGGCTCCGCCGGCTTGGCGGCCGGAGCCGGCTCCTCCTTCGGCATCGGCGAGCCGTCGACCTGGAAGGTCTCGACCTTGGCGCCCTTGCGCAGGTCGTCGATCACTGCGGTGACGATGTCCTTGGACATCTCCTTCTCCAGCTGCGGCTTCATCTCGTCCAGGGTCGGCTGCGGCGCCTTGCGCTTGTCCTCGACCTTGATGACGTGATAGCCGAACTGGGTCTTCACCGGCTCCTTGCTGATCTCGCCGGGCTTCATGGCGAAGGCGGCGTTGGCGAACGGCTCGACCATCGTCTCCTTGGTGAAGTAACCGAGGTCGCCGCCCTGCTGCGCCGCCACGGTGTCCTTCGACTTCTCCTTGGCCAGCTTGGCGAAGTCGCCGCCCTTGCCCAGCTGGGCGATGATGTCCTTGGCCTCGGCCTCGTTCTCGACGAGGATGTGCGACGCCTTCACCTCGTCCTGCGGCGGGTTGTTCTTCAGATAGTCCTTGTAGGCCGCGTCCAGCTTGTCGGGCGTGATGCGCGACTGCACCGACTTGGTGATGAAGGCGCGCTGCACGATGCGCTCCTCGGCCTGCTTCAGCTCGGCCTTGGTCTCGTCGGTCTTGTCCAGGCCGTCCTTGTAGCCGGCGGCGCTGATCAGCTTCTGGTTCACCAGCTGGTCCACCAGCGCGCCGTAGATCATGTCGAGCGGCATCTGCTGCACCTGCGGCGGCAGCTGGCTGACCAGGCGCATCAGGTCGGAGAGGCGGACTTCCTGCTCGTTGACGCGGGCGACCACGGGATCGGTGCCGACGGCCGGGTTGGGAGCGGCCTGCGTCGCGGCCGGCGCCGGAGGGGTCGCCGGGGGAGTCTGGGCGTGCGCGGCCAGGGCCAGGCCGCAGGCCGCGAACGACAGCAGCGCGCTGCGGAGCACTCGGTTCACCATGGAAATCCCTATTCCTTCCGGGCGGAGTTTGGTCGAGGAGTCGGCGCGGGGCCGTCCGCCGGCACCCCGCGCCCGGGTATTTGGGACCGATTAAGCATGGCTCAACCCCGCTCGGCAAGGTCGGTTGCGCCGACGTGCCGCGCTTTCGCCCCAAAGTTCCGTTGGAGAAGTCCGAGGCTTGCACTAAGGTGTGGCCGCTTCGTGGCAGGGATTCCGGCCGACGGGTCTCGTTGACACGCCCCGGCAACGGTCCTATGTGACAGCCGTTCGAAGCAGGTCCTGCTCTGTCCGTTTACCTGAGGTTTTCATGTTCGGTGCTCTCGCCCGCAAGATCTTCGGCACCGCCAACACGCGCGTGGTCAAGGCCCTGCAAAAGCCGGTCGCGCAGATCAACGCCCTGGAGCCGCAGGTGGCGGCGCTCTCCGACGACGAGTTGCGCGGGCGCACCGACTGGCTGCGCGGCCGGCTCGGCAACGGCGAGACGCTGGACGACATCCTGCCCGACGCCTTCGCCACCGTGCGCGAGGCGGCCAAGCGCGCGCTCGGCCAGCGGCACTTCGACGTGCAGCTGATGGGCGGCATGGTGCTGCACCAGGGCAAGATCTCGGAGATGCGCACCGGCGAAGGCAAGACGCTGGTCGCCACGCTTGCCTGCTACCTCAACGCGATCGAGGGCAAGGGCGTCCACGTCGTCACCGTGAACGACTACCTGGCGCAGCGCGACAGCGAGTGGATGGGCCGCATCTACCGCTTCCTCGGGCTGAGCGTCGGCTGCATCGTGCACGGCCTGGACGACGAGGAACGCCGCGCCGCCTACGCCGCCGACATCACCTACGGCACCAACAACGAGTTCGGCTTCGACTATCTGCGCGACAACATGAAGTTCCGGCTGGAGGACCTCGTCCAGCGGGAGTTCAACTTCGCCATCGTGGACGAGGTCGACTCGATCCTGGTGGACGAGGCGCGCACGCCGCTGATCATCTCCGGTCCCTCGACGGATTCGTCCGAGATGTACGTGGCGGTGGACCGGCTGATCCCGCAGCTGACGCCCGCCGACTACGAGAAGGACGAGAAGCACCGCGCCGTCAGCTTCACCGAGGCCGGCCAGATCCACATGGAGGAGCTGCTTCGCGAGTCCGACCTGCTGAAGACCGGCGGCATGTACGACCTGCAGAACGTGGCGCTGGTCCACCACGCCCAGCAGGCGCTGCGCGCGCACCACCTGTTCACCCGCGACAAGGACTACATCGTCAAGGACGACAAGGTCGTCATCATCGACGAGTTCACCGGCCGCATGATGGAGGGCCGCCGCTACTCGGAAGGCCTGCACCAGGCGCTGGAGGCCAAGGAGCGCGTGGAGATCCAGCGCGAGAACCAGACGCTCGCCTCGATCACCTTCCAGAACTACTTCCGCCTCTACCCGAAGCTGGCCGGCATGACCGGCACGGCGATGACCGAGGCGGCCGAGTTCGGCGAGATCTACGGCCTGGAGGTCGTCGACATCCCGACCAACCTGCCGGTCTCCCGCAAGGACCACGACGACGAGGTCTACCGCAAGGCCACGGAGAAGAACGACGCCATCGTCGCCCTGATCGAGGAGGCCCGGCAGCGCCAGCAACCCGTGCTGGTCGGCACCACGTCGATCGAGAAGTCGGAGGAGCTGTCCGCGCTGCTCAAGCGGAAGGGCATCCCGCACAACGTGCTGAACGCCCGCCACCACGAGCAGGAAGCCTACATCGTGGCGCAGGCCGGCCGCCCCGGCGCCGTCACGGTCGCCACCAACATGGCCGGCCGCGGCACCGACATCCAGCTGGGCGGCAACGTCGATATGCGGATCCGCACCGAGCTGGCCCAGGTCGCCGACGAGACCGAACGCGCGCAGCGCATCGAGCAGATCAAGGCCGAGGTCGAAAAGGCGCGCGAGCTGGTGAAGCAGGCCGGCGGCCTCTACGTCGTCGGCACCGAGCGGCACGAGAGCCGCCGCATCGACAACCAGCTGCGCGGCCGCTCCGGCCGCCAGGGCGATCCGGGTGCCTCCAAGTTCTTCCTGTCGCTGGAAGACGACCTGATGCGCATCTTCGGGTCGGAGCGCATGGACAGCATGCTCCAGCGCCTCGGCCTGAAGGAGGGCGAGGCGATCATCCATCCCTGGATCAACAAGGCGCTGGAGAAGGCGCAGCAGAAGGTCGAGGCGCACCACTTCGAGACGCGCAAGAACCTGCTGAAGTTCGACAACGTGATGAACGACCAGCGCAAGGTCATCTACGAGCAGCGCCGCGAGATCATGGACGCCGAGGACATCGGCGACACCATCCGGGAGATGCGCCACTTCGTGGTCAACGCGATGGTCTCCTCGGCGATCCCGGCTAATTCCTACTCCGAGCAGTGGGACATGTCCGGCCTGCACGAGGAGGTGAAGCGCGTCTTCGGGCTCGACCTGCCGGTCGCCGCGTGGGCCAAGGAAGAGGGCATCGCCGAGCCGGAGATCGAGGAGCGCGTGCGCGAGGCAACCGATTCCAAGTACGCGGCCAAGGTCGCGAACTACGGCCCCGAGACCATGCGCCACGTGGAGAAGAGCCTGCTGCTGCAGATCCTCGACCAGGAATGGAAGGACCACCTGCTGCAACTCGACCATCTGCGCCAGGGCATCAGCCTGCGCGCCTACGCGCAGAAGGACCCGCTGAACGAGTACAAGCGCGAAGCGTTCGAGCTGTTCGAGACGATGCTGGTGAACCTGCGCGAATCGGTGACCAGCGTGCTGATGCACGTCGAGATCCGCCTGCAGCCGACCGAAGAGGAGCTGTTCGCCCAGCGCATGCAGGAGATGCACGAGAGCCGCACGGACCCGGCGCTGGCGATGGCTGGCGGCAGCGAGGACGACGTGCCCGAGGGCATGCGCCGCTCCGCCGGCGCCGCGGCCACCGACGACACCTGGGCCAGCACGCCGCGCAACGCCCCGTGCCCCTGCGGGTCGGGCAAGAAGTTCAAGCATTGCCACGGCAAAGTGGCGTAAAGGCGCCACAGGACATCCGACTCGAGAGGGGGCCGATGCCCCCCTCGATAATCAGGCGCCGCTTTCTCATGCGCTCCGAAGGCAGGCGCGCAGCGCTCCTCACGATCGGTTGACCGCCTCTCACGGCTTCGTACTGTCGAGCCGAAACGCCGACGCACCATACTTTTCCATAGTCATGGCCAAGCGGCTTGGCTGCCGGCTACACCTGCCCGGCCACGGGACCGTCTTGGCGGTGGTATATCCCTCGTGCGCCTCTTCGCCGGATATGCTAGGGTGGATCATCTACCTGCTTTGACGTGATGCCCTCGTGACATGGGCACGCGTCGGCGGGGGGGGGCTCGTCCATTGTTGTTCCTGCTTTTGTGATTTGGTGGGGCGTTTTTATGGGCAATGTCCAAGCAAGTCGCACGTTGGCGATTGGCCTGTTGATAAGCGGCGCTTTGATTTACCTTGCCGTTGCCGCGCCAACGTACAAGGATATTTTCCTTGTCATTTTAGGCACTGTTTTATCCCTCCTGATTCCAGCGTTCAGTGTTGCGGCAAATCTCTTTACAAAACGGGCGCGTTTTCGAAAGATTCTTTCTTTATTTGAAGGCGCCGAACTTACGGGCAATAGTGACGAGCTCAATTCGTATTTGGAAAGGTTATTCAAAGGCGACTCTCTATTGTTATCTCTTGTTGGTCTGCGTGTCAGGGAGCCATTTCCTGGGATTATCACCCCAACCCGCGTCGATGCAGCCGACAGCATCGAAGCCGCGATGCTTCTTCTGCTAATCAGCAAGTGCTGGAAAAAGCTCGCCTTTTCTCCTGACCTGAAAAGAAAGGACATTGGTATACTGGCGCTTAGGGCCTCAAACGCCCGCAGCTACCAGAAGATCCTTTTAATTCGGTCGCTGATGGGGCTTGGCTTCCCAAGGGAGAGGTGCTCTACCCTGGCAGACGAAATTATCGAAAAGCACGCTGGATTCATTGGCGTGCGGCTCCCTGAAGATGCAGGAGAACTGCAGCTTGATAGCGAAGCAAACGGATTGCAACAAGAAGCAATTTGGTATTTGAGCGCCACATCGCAGGTATCCGATGGGTCTAGGGGGGTATTCGAGAGAAACAAAAATGGAATATCTAGGATAAATTTCTTCCTTGTCAGCCCGCTTATCATATCGGACAGTTCACTCGAGAGCCTTTCCATCGAATATGAGGTGCCATCTTTCGCGATTCCACGCGATCAGTTTCTGTATCAGGATATGGAAGGAGATCGCCTTCGCAGAATATTGAAGATAATTTCTGCCATCCGCTGGTTGCGCGCTCATTGCGATGCACACCCGGATAAGCTCAGTGTTTCTCTGTATAGCAAAGCCTATCCTGATATAAAAGTAGTGCTTCTGCAGAACAGAGGTTATGCGCAGATAAAAGTTGGTGGGCTTCGGTTTGCCAACAACCTATATCGCTTCGGCTATGAGTTACGGGATACCTCTATATTGAGGGATTTGGTTCGCTATCTTGAGAATTTTAAGGAAGAGAAGGCACGCGAAGTTGAGATAAGAGGGGATGGATATTATCATTTGATAGATCGCTCTCTCATCGAGTTTTATTGGTGGGCGATTCTCCACGGTATTGATAGGAGTCGTTTTGGAAAAATTTGCGCACAACTGCACTCTAAGCTCGTTTTGCAGGATCAAATTTACATTGAAAAATTGAATTGGATGTATAGTCACTTTTTCACAGAACTATTTAACGTAAATTTGTTTCATGAAAGAGGAGTTGGCGCACCATATTGCGATGATCACTATCCTTACCTTGAGCGATCACTGGCGGATGAGGACGAGCCATATTTGCAAATTGCGCAGAATGGAAGAAAATTTCATGTGTCAGTTGGCGCCATTTTCACCCAGAACGGAAAACTTCTTTTGATAAAGAAAGCCAAACCTTACTATCAAGGAAAATTCAGTATTGTTGCAGGACACTTGCATCAAAACGAAACCCCTTTGGATGCGATGCGACGAGAGATAAAGGAAGAGATAGGTATAGACGCAGAAAAGCTGGCATTGATTAGGTATCATGATTTGATCGACGACACGTGCCGGCATGAAGTAACCAAACATCGCTGGTATGTTTTCTACGCTGATGGAGCGACTGGCGATATAAAGCCGGGGGACGACGAGGTTGCAGATGTACGATGGTTCTCGTTGGAGGAGATATCGTCCCTTGATTTGACTGATGTATGCAAACAAATACTATCTGACCTGGGGCTTATCGCGGCAAAGCGCTCCCCAGGAAGAAGATCGAAGATTGGGGGCGACACAATTCATGAAGCTAGCCGAGCGGAGAAGGGCTTAATAGAAATAAATCATGGAAAAGGCAATGCTTAATATTGCCGTCCTGTGCTTCCCTAAGAGTTTCGCACGCGTGAATTTGTGAAATGTGGAGCCTTTGCGCAGAGACAATGGTGAATTCGGAAATTATGTAATCACACGGAGAGTTTTGTGCCAATTTTCTCAGTCCGTGGGTGGAATCATATCGTGCTTAAAATTGGTGGCTTTGGTCAGATCAAAGATATGGGGTCTGCCCCAGTACGGAATCTGCTATATGATCATACGTTTGAATCGATAAAGGCGGAGGGAGAAATCTATGACTTTAAGCAATACAGAAACTATGGTATCGACACCACTGCTTTGGATAATTTATATAACGCCTGCAATGAACTGTCCAGAATTCCGAATCTAAAATTATGGATTGTTGCCGGCGGAACTGGCGCGTTTATGTTCATTGATTTAGCCCGTCGATTGGGATTTAGTGCTCAAGAGCAGCAGAGAATTGGTGTTGAGATGTCACAAATATACTCGGAGATTGTTATGAAGGCATTGGGCGCGCGGGGTGTGCGTATCCACCCTAAGCTCGTCGATATATCGGAATGCGCTGAAGCGAGTCGCGATGACTCTGTGTGTTATGTTGCTCGCCCGTCTTCCAAATCCATGTCTACCGACGCGTTGGGCTGTGCAATTGCAGCAAATCATCAGGTTGATTTCGTAGTATTCAAATCTTACGCTTCTTGGATAGAGAAAATATGGCGATATATTGGGTTTGGATCTGAGGTCCCATCACACATTGATATAAGCGAATTGAAGCATATCATGCGAAATAGAATTGATGGACCTGGGCAAAATTTTTTTCTAGATAAACAATCAATAGAAATAATAGAGGATCGTCAGATAAATTTATGCCTGTATGATACAAACAAAATAAATGAATTAACGGAGATATACCACAATCGCCTTGAACCGATCCTGACAATTATTGGAAGGAAGGAGCGATATTTAGTTTGACGTAGACGTTATCGCTTCGTCCAACACTCCCGCTTCCTGGCCTTCATCGCCGCGCAGAAACGTTCCGCCTCGTCGCGGCCGGCGAAGCCGCCGACGTGCAGCACGGTGAAGGTGCGGCCGTCCTTGCTGCGCGTGCGCGTCAGGAACAGCGGCTCGCGGCCGTCGAGCAATCCTCCCATCACCGTCTTCATGTGCAGCCAGTCTGCGCGCGCCCGCTCCTCGACGTCATAGGTGTCCAACTCCACCACGACGCCACCGGGGGCCGGAGCAGCCGCGATCGCCGGCTCCACCCTGGCCGGCGCATTCTCCGCCGCCAGTTGGCGCGCCACGCAGTCCGCCATGGCGCGCAGGCTCTGCTTTGCCCCCTGGAGGGAATAGCCGACGTCGCCGAGTTCGTTCAGGTACAGCCAGTTGCCGTTGCTCAGCAGTTCCCTGAGCGCGGCGCCGTCCGGCAGGTCGACGACGACGCTCTGTCGCATCGCCTCGGCCGGTGCCTGATAGACGACACCGTTGTCCACCATGTACCGCACGCTGAACACACCGCCCGGCGGCACGCGGGTGCGCGGATTGCTGACGATCATGAAGAAGTCCTGCTCGCGGGTCAGCGCGAAGGACAGCACGCTGTCATCGTCGAACTCGCGCATCGCCGCGCAGCTCTCCAATCTGCCGTTGCCATCGCGGACAACATTGCCGCGCCACGCCGTGCCCGCGTCGAATGTCTCCCCGGCCTGGGCGGCAGCCGCGGCGGCGAGCAGGATTGTGACCGGCAGCAGGCGGCGGCACCAGGAGAACGGCTTCATCACCCGGCAGCTTACACCTCTTTGTGTGCGCCTCGGAAGAGCGCGCCGGGATCTGCCACCGTCACGCTACCGTTTCCTCCTTGCGGACAGGAGGTGGGGCATGATCGAGGAATTCAAGGCGTTCATCAGCCGCGGCAACGTGGTCGAACTGGCGGTCGGCATCATCATCGGCGCCGCCTTCACCGGCGTCGTCAACTCGCTGGTGCAGGACATGCTGACGCCGCCCATCGGCTGGCTCACCGGCGGGCTGGACTTCTCCAGCCACTTCATCAACCTGTCGGGCGGCCGGTACGACAGCCTTGCCGCGGCGCAGGCGGCCGGGGCGGCGACCATCAACTACGGCAAGTTCCTCAACGCCGTGCTGAACTTCCTCATCGTCTCGCTGGCGCTGTTCGTCATCGTAAAGCAGGTCAACCGCTTCCAGCGCAGCCAGCCCAAGCCGCCGCCCCGACAGGAGGTGCTGCTGGAGGAGATCCGCGACGCGCTGCGCGACGCGCCCCGACGGGAATAATCCTTTAACGGAAAGGGGCTAAGCTGGACCTCGACCGGCCACCAAGGCCCGGGAGGTGCCGCATGGCCCGCACTCGCCGCCGCCCCCACAACCACGACCACTCCGCCGCCCGGCTCGTGCTGTTCATGATCGCCGTGCTGGCCACCCTGGCGGCGCTCGGCTGGGCCGGCACCAGCATGTACCAGCGCGCCACCCAGCAGAAGCGCATCGTCACCATGATGGGCGCCAGGGGCAACTTCGCCGCGCTGCCGGAGATGGAGCTGAACCTCGGCGGCGCCCGCTCCATGGACCTGAAGGTGACGCTGGAGCTGAAGCCCCGGGCCAGCGCCGAGGTCGCCGACCGCTACAGCCGCCGCATCATCGACCGCCTCTACGACGACATCCGCCAGCACGAGCCGGAAGAATTGCTCGGCCCCGGTTCGGCCAGCCTCGTCAAACGGTCGGTGGCCCGCGCCGTGCGGACCGAGACCGGGCAGGACATGGTCAAGGACGTGCTGATCGAGAAGATGCTCGTCAAATAGCGCCTACAGCGCCGTCGCCACCGTCAGCAGCCCGGCCACCAGCACCACCAGCAGGTCGCCCAGCGCCGTCAGCCCCAGCACGCGGCCGATGTCGGCGGCGGTGGCGCGGGCCTTGCCGCGGCCGATCCACGGCTCGTCCACGGTGACGCCGCCGTCGCGGTGCGGACCACCGAGCGCCAGGTCGAGCGCGCCGGCGGTCGCCGCCACCGGCCAGCCCATGTTGAAGGACGGGTGCTTGCCGGCGTCGCGGCCGAGCGTCCGGAAGGCGCCACCCACGCTGGCGGTGCCGAGGAAAGGGGCGGCCAGCGCCAGCAGCACGCCGGCCAGCCGCGCCGGAATGGCGTTCAGCGCGTCGTCCAGCCGCGCCGCGGTGTGGCCGAAGCGCTCGTGCCGCACGCCGGGGTGGCCGAGCGCGCGGTCGGCGCCGTCGATGAAGGCCCAGGCCAGCATCCCCGGCACGCCGAGCAGCAGGTACCAGAAGGCGGGTGCCACCACCCTGCGGTCGAAGGCCTTTGCGGCATGCTCGACGGCGGCGCGGACGACGCCGTGCTCGTCCAGGCCCTGGATCGGCCGGCGGGTCATCGCCGCCACCTCCATGCGCGCGGCGGCCAGGCCGCCGTCCTCCAGAGCCCGGCGCACGGCGCGCACCCGCACCCAGGCGGCGCGACCGCGCACGCAGGCCAGCACCACCACCAGCTCGAGGATCCATCCCTGCGGCTGGCCGCCGGCCCACTCGACCGCGAGGCCGAGCAGCAGCGCCGCCAGCAGCAGCGCCAGCACCACGACCGCGCCGCGCATCATCAGCGCGGTGTCGCCGCGCTCCGGCCGGTTGATCCGGCGGTCGAGCAGGCCGCAGACGCGCGCCGACAACGCCGACGGGTCGCCCAGCACACGGCCGATCCAATGACCGGCCGCCGCGTCCAGCAGCAGGCCGATCAGCAGGAGGACCGGCGTGGCCGGACCGCCGAAGCCTCCGAACAGCGTGCCGACCATCGCGGGACGGTCAGCGCTTGGCTTGGCGCAGCAGGGTGGCGACGCGCGAGTTGCGGCTCTCCTGCGCCCAGCTCAGCGCGTCGCGGCCGGTAAAGTCGGAACGGTCGGGCTTCGCGCCGGCCTTCAGCAAGCGCTCCACCACGTCGGCCTTGCCGCTGCGCGCGGCGACCATCAGCGGCGTGACGCCCTGCTTGTTCTCCTGGTCCGGCTTGGCCCCCTTGGCGAGCAGCAGCTCGACCATGTCCAGGTTGCCGCCCTCGGCGGCGAAGTACATCGGCGGGTTGCCGGTGCGGTCGGCGCGGTCCGGCCGGGCACCGCCGTCCAGCAGCAGCTTCGCCATGTCCGGAAAGCCCGCGACGATCGAATGGATCAGCGGCGTGCGGCCGCCGATGTCGGCGACGTTGGGGTTCTCACCGCGCATCAGCTGCTGGCGGGCGAGGCCCAGGTCGTTGCTGGTCACCGCCTTCACCAGGTCGGGGGCGGCCAGGATGTTGATCTCCGCGTGCGCCGTCGCCGCGAGCCCGCAGGCCAGCAGGCCAGCCAGGACCAGTCGCTTCACGTCGCTCTCCTTTCAACGCTCGAACAGTCGGCGCATATTAGTCAAAGCCGGCCACCGAAGACCAGACCATGCTGCGCAATCCTCTCGCCCGCCACGTCGCCCTGTTCGTCGCCGTCAAGGCCGTGCTGATCGGCTTCGGCCTGTGGTGGTTCCTGTCCTCCATGCCGGAGCCGCGCGGCGCCGTCGCCCAGCCGGCCGTCACCATCCAACGTTGACGGAACCTCCGACCGGCGTGCGGAACCGTTGCGCGACCAGCTGGGCAAGGGCGGCATCCTGCTGTGGGTCAGCCTGCGCGATGCCGGGCGCGAGCGGCTGGCGCGCGAGATCCTCGCCCGCCACACCAGCCACCCCGTCGAGGTGCACGAGGTGCCGCAGACCGGCGGGCACGTATAACAGAAAAGCCTGTTGATTCAGGTCATAGGCAAGCGGGCTGGGGCACCCTATCTATCCGCGCATGGACGTCTCCTCCGCGCTTTCGCTGCTCCAGGCCGGGCTCAACCACTGCACGGTGGTGATCGACCGCGACGGCGGCCTGCTGCTGGCGCTGCTCACCGCCGGGCTGGTCGGCGGCACCACGCACTGCGCCGGCATGTGCGGCCCCTTCGTGCTGGCGCAGGTCACCGCGCGCCTGGAGCAGGTGCCAGTGGCGCGGATGAGCGAGCTGCACCGGCTGACCGGCGCCGCGGTGCTGCCTTATCACCTCGGCCGCACCACCACCTACGCGCTGCTCGGCGCCGTGGCGGCGCTGGTGGCCGGGCATGTCGGGGCGCTGCCGGGGCTGCGCTGGGTGTCGGTGGCGCTGCTGGCGTTCGCGGCGCTGTTCTTCCTGGGCTATGCAGTAAAGGGCCTGTCGGCGTGGCTGCCGCAGGGTGAGGGGCGGCTGCGCCGCTGGTGGGGCGAGCGCGTGTCGCGCGTCGCCCGGCCGCTGTTCGGCAACCCGACGGGCTGGCGCGGCTACGGCCTCGGCGTCGCGCTCGGCTTCATTCCCTGCGGACTGCTGTACGGCGCCATCGCCGTGGCGGCGGCGAGCGGCAGCGCGCTGAGCGGCGCGCTCGGCATGGCGGCGTTCGCGCTGGGCACGGTGCCGAGCCTGCTGGCGGTCGGCCTCGCCGGCCACCTCGCCGGCCGCACCTGGCGCACCGCGATGGCGCGCGCCGCCCCGGTGATCATGGCGGTCAACGCCGGGGTGCTCGGCTGGATGGCATGGCGGCTGGTGGCTTGAAATCCACCGGTAACATGACCGTCATACAATCGGGCCCGACAACGGTGAAGAGCGGAATCGTGCCGGAAGACCGTCCGATCGACATGGCGCAGGCCCATTGGGACCGCATGCGGGGAGCGAGGCTGATGCCCTCCCGTACGGACCTGGACCCGGTGCACATCCCCCGCCTGTTGCCGCTGACCATCCTGGTCGAGGTGCTGCGGGACCCGCTCGACTTCCGCTACCGGCTCCTCGGCACGGAGATCGACCGCATCGTCAAGGCCAACTACCGCGGCCGCTGCTTTTCGGATTTGGAACACATCGAGACGGGCGGCCGGCTGTGGTCCGATCACGAGCGGGTCGTCCTCACCCGCGCGCCGGTGCGCTCGAGCGTCGAGTATGTCGGGCACGACCAGTTCATCCGCACGCTCGGCCACGGCCTGTTCCCGCTGTCGAACGACGGCGAAAACGTGCACATGATCTGGGCGGTGGCTGAGATCGGCCGCTGATACACCCGGCACCGCGCCCCCGCCGGTCCTGGGGTGGAGGCGGTCGTCATGACGGCGACCAGCGGGGGCTGAGGGCAGGAGCGAAAGACCACCGATAGCCTTCACGGCCGCAGCGGAGCCCTGGTGCGTCGGCACCGTGGATCGCATGCACCCGCGCGATCGCACCAAAACATACGCAAACTCCGAGGCAACGGGATGCCGACACATCATCCATGCTCCACTTCATAAAGTAAAATTTATAATCATTCTATCTCAATGATCTTTATCAAACGCCTTGTTGTTGCCATCGTAATTTTTATAAACAAAACCCCAAAAAGCCTCTTAACTCAGAAACTCTTCACCTTGTATTGTCCGCAAGCTGTCGAAAAAAAATTATTCGTGGGGAAATCGCATGCCGGACAAGGATCTCCCATTCTCCATGCTGGACGAAAGCGCCATCGCCGCATCGGAGCTGCGCCGCGATCCCTACGACTATGCGTTCGTCGATCAAGCGATCGGCCTTCGCCATAAGGACGAGGTGCTCGCCGACGCCCCGCAGATTCCCCACCGCGGCAGCTATGGCCTGCCCAGCCTGCGCTATGGCGCCAAATTCGGAGCGGTGATCCAGGATCTCCTCAGCCCACGCTTCGAGCGGCTGATCGAGAACAAGTTCGACATGGACCTCAGCAGCCGGCATCGCTGCATCGTCATGATGGGCGCCACCACCGGCCACTACAACGAGGGCTATGCGCACCCGGACTCCAAGCACAAGATCGTCACCGTGCTGCTCGGCTTCAGCCGCGAGTGGCCGTACGAGCGCGGCCGCCTGCGGGTGCTGCGCAGCAACGACCGCGAGGACTGCGCCTTCGAGTTCGCGCCGGAGTTCGGCAAGATGCTGATGTTCCGGGTCTGCGACCATTCCTGGCACGGCTTCCTGCCCCAGAAGGGCCAACGCGCCAGCCTCCAGCTCTGCTGGGTGGATTCGGAGTGGTACGTGAGGAAGGAATACTGGCGCCACAGCGTCAGCGCCTTCGCCAAGTCGATCCCGCCGCTGCGCAAGATCATCGAGCTGGCGCCGCGCAAGCTGCGCGCCGCCAAGTGACCGCCGCCCGGCCGATCCCAAGCAACAGGACCGCACCCATGGACCCACTGGTCTATCCCGAGCCCGCGAGGATCGCGCGCCATTTCCGCCGCGCCCTGCTCGACTCGCAGCGCCACGAAGACCCGTACCTGCACTGGAATCTCCAGGACGTGCTGCCGGAAAGCGTGTGCCTGGGCATCATCAGCCTGCCGATCCTGCCGCTGCTGATCGACGACTGCGGCGGCGTGCGCGACCGCGACAACTCCAAGCGCTCCTTCTTCACGCCGGACATGCAGGCGCGCTTCCCGGTCGCCGCGCGGCTGGCCGAGGCGCTGCAGCGCCCGGAGGTCGCCCGGCTGGCCGGCGACGTCTGCGGCTTCCAGGCCGAAGGCAGCCACTTGCGCATCGAGTACATCCAGGACATCGACGGCGCGTGGCTGGAGCCGCACCACGACGTGCCGGAGAAGCTGTGCTCCATGGTGATCTACCTGTGCACCGGGCCGGACACCGCCGACTGGGGCACCGACATCTATGATGCGCGGAAGCGCTGGGTCGGGCGCTCCTCGGCCGCGTTCAATTCGGCGGCGATCTTCATTCCCGGCGAGAACACCTGGCACGGCTTCGAGAAGCGCCGGATCACCGGCATCCGCCGGCTGCTGGAAATCAACTACGTGCACCCGAGCTGGCGCGACAAGGACCAGCTCTGCTTCCCCGGGCAGCCGGTCTCGATCGGCTGAGCGCAGCAGGAACACACCGCCATGCACATGTCCACCACCGGCATCGCCGTCCGCAGCTTCCCCGGCGCGTCCGGTACGACCGAGCATTACATCACGGTCGAGGCGCCGGCCGAGCTGTCCTTCGCCGATCAGCTCCGCACCGTTGAACGCCGCTACGCCGAGGCGCAGCGCGCGCTCAACCTCGACCCGGCGACCGCGGTGTTCCGCCGCGTCTTCGTCAGCGACGTGCTGAACCAGATCGCCGCGGTGCAGGCCAGCCCGCTGACCCAGGACGTCCCCGGCAGCCCGGTCGCGGTGTCGCTGGTGCAGCAGCAGCCGCTCCCGGGCTCCAAGATCGCGCTTCTCGCCTACCACGTGGACGGTGCGGCGCTCGTCAAGCGCCGCCTGTCGCGCAACCATGTGCTCGTGGAGCAGAATGGTCTTGGTCACCTGTGGAGCACGCGCCTGTGCGCGGGCAGTGCCGACCCGACCGTGTCGGCCGAGGCGCAGACCCGCGGCATCTTCGACGAACTGGTGGGCACGCTGTCTGGTCAGGGCGGCACCCTGCGCGATCACTGCGTGCGCACCTGGATCTACGTCAAGGATGTCGACGTCTTCTACCACGGCATGGTGAAGAGCCGGATCGCGGTGTTCGACCGCCAGGGCCTCACCGCCGATACCCACTACATCGCCAGCACCGGCATCGAGGGGGCGTGCGCGCACCAGTACGACGTGGTGTCGATGGACGCCTACTCGGTGCTCGGCATGGCGCCGGAGCAGATGTCGTTCCTCAACGACTTCGAGTACATGTGCCCGACGAAGGACTACAACGTCACCTTCGAGCGCGGCACCCGCATCGCCTACGCCGACCGGGCGCATTCCTTCATCTCCGGCACCGCAAGCATCGACAAGCTCGGCCAGGTGGTGCACCCCGGAGACGTCATCGCCCAGCTCGGCCGCGCGCTGGAAAACGTCGAAGCGATCCTCAAGCCGGGCGCTGCGGCCTTGGCCGACATGACTCATCTGCTCGTCTATGTGCGCGACACCGCCGACCATCCGCGCGTCGAGGCCTATCTCGCCGAGCGCCTGCCGCTGGTGCCCACCCTCATCGTCCGCGGCGCCGTCTGCCGGCCGGAATGGCTGATCGAGGTCGAGGGCGTGGCCGTGTCGACGAATCACGCACCGGGGCTGCCGCGGTTCTAGGCACGCGGCATCGCCTCCCTACCCCACCTCCGCCTCATCCCGGTCGCTCCACCCCCACTGCTCCCAGCCATTGTCGAGGAACGCGGTGAAGCGGTCGCCCTCCGGCAGGCCCTCGCAGGCGACCATGGAGGGCATCACCCAATGCGCCCCGCGCGTCCACCACAGGCTGGGACGCTCGGGGAGGTCGCCCACCATCGCCTCGAGCTGGGCGCGGTGCACCGGGTTCACCCCGGCGAACAGCGCAGGCGGGCGGCCGAGGAAGGTCAGCTCGCCGGGCAGCAGGTCGGGGTCGGTGCCGTCGCTGCGGCAGGCCTCCAGCGCCAGCTCCTCGGCCTGGGCGAACCAGGGGGCGAGCGCGTAGGGGACGCTGGCGAGGTCGAGGTCGGCGGGCAGCGCCGCGGCGATCACGAAGGGGTAGAGCCGGCCCACCCGGTCGCAGCTCGGCACCAGAACGCCGGCAACAGCCGCCTCGCCGCACACCCCGGTCGCCAGCGCGAAGCGCCACACCGGGCTGGCGGCGAACAGCCGCTCCCACGCCGCCCCGATGCGGCCGCGGCTGGCCGCCAGCGCGGTTTGCAGCCAGGAATCGAACGGCTCGACGAACGACCGCGGCAGGCCGGATCCCACGAAGTCGCCACGGGCCGGGACCTTGCCGTGGAAGCCGGGGCCGAAGGAGGTCATGCCGGCGCCTGCGGGCGGGGGGCTTGGCGGAGCACCTCCTGCACGCGCTCCAGCAGCGCGTCGTCGGCGGGCACCGGGGCGAAGCCGACGACGAACAAGGCGGCCAGATGCTCGCCCAGCGCGCGGCGGCGCGCCTCGTTGGGCGGGCCTTGCAGCGTGCGCTGCCAGTCGGCCGCCATCCACTCGTTGAAGAAGGCGAGGTCCAGCGGCTCGCGCCCCGCCAGCATCAGGTAGGCACGCAGGGACAGGCGCAGCTGGTCGGGGCGCGCCCAGTTGGTGCGCAGCTGCTCCTCCAATCGCAGCACGATGCGCGACAGGAAGACGCTGCGCAGCGCCCGGCGGTAGGCGCCATCGGCGAGGCGACCGAGACGGTCGCCCTGGTACAGCCCGCCGGCCAACTCCACGGGCGGCCATGGACGGGCGTCGGCGTAGCCGGTGGGAATGGCGCGCAGCGCGTCCAGCGCCGGCAGGATCGCCGCGAAGTCGGTGTCATCCACCCGGCCCAGCGAGCGCGGCGGCGTGTCCAGCACCGCCAGCGCCTGCGCCGCCTTCACCGCGGCGGCATCGACGCGGGCGATCAGGTCGAGGTTGCCGGCGGTGCTGCGCGCCCAGAACAGCGCCACCGCCAGCCCGGCCGCCAGCGTGCCACCGGCCAGCGCCAGGCCGCGCAGGCGGCGGCGGCGCTCCAGCACCTCGTCAACGCCGGCCAGATTGGCCTCGGCGAAGATCAGCTCGCGGAACAGGCGCTCCAGGAAGAAGCTCTGCTTGACGGCGTGCTCGTCGGCGCCGCCCGGGTGGCCGGTGCCGAAGCCGGCGAAGGGCGCCGCCAGCCGGTCCACCGCCACGCCGCCTTGAGTGGCCGAGCTGAGATAGACGCCGCGCAGCAGCAGCAGCGGCTCGCCGTCGTGAGGCGTGAAGACGGTCTCCAGCAGGTCGGCCAGCGGTGCCTCCAGCGAGGCGACCTGCAGGGGGAAGGTGAAGTTCAGGCTGCGCCGCTCGACGTCCGGCTCCTGGTGCAGGCGCTCCAGCAGGCGCTCGTCCAGGCGGCGCAGCAGAGCGAGGAAGCTGTCGCGGAACCAGCCGGCGGGGCCGAGGCCGTTGGGGCCGTCGCCGACCGGGAAGGTCATGCCCCAGACCTGCGCGCGCTCCTCCGGCGTCAGCGTGTCGAAGAAGCCGTTGAAACCGGTGACGAGGTCCGCCTTGGTGCACAGCACGTAGACCGGGAAGCGCACGCCCAGCTGGCGGCGCAGCTCGGTCAGGCGGCGGTGGATGGTCTGGGCGTGGGCGCGGCGGTCGGCGTCGCTCCACGACGCGAGGTCGGCGAGGCTGACGGTGATCAGGACGCCGTTGATCGGCTGGCGCGGCCGATGCTCCTTGAGGATGTCCAGCAGGCCGGTCCAGACGCGGGAGTCCACGGCGTGCCGGCTGTCCTGCGTGGTGTAGCGCCCGGCGGTGTCGATCAGCACCGCGCGCTCGGTGAACCACCAGTCGCCGTGCCGGGTGCCGCCGACGCCGGTCAGCGGCAGGCCGTGCGCCTGCCCGTCCACCGGGAAACCCAGCCCGGCCGAGGACAGCGCCGTCGTCTTGCCCGACCCCGGTGCGCCAATCACCAGGTACCACGGCAGCTGATAGACGTAGCGCCCGCCCCAGCGCGCGCCGAAGCGCAGGGTGCGCAGCCGCTCCAGCGCCTCCTTCGCGCGGTCCTGGAGGATGCCCAACTCCTCGACCGAGGCCTGCGCGTCGGGATCGTCGGCACTGGCCGACAGGGCGGCGACGAGACGCTCGTTGGCGGCGCGCTCGCGCCGGTCGATGCGCAGGTTGGCCAGCGCCCACGCCGCCAGCACCACCACGCCCAGCAGCAGGCGCGGCAGAGCGTCCTCCAGCGGCCGATGACCGGCCAGCACCAGCAGCGGCGCCAGCACCCACGCCACGCCGGCCACCGCCACGGCACCGGCCAACGTCACCAGCCAGCGGCTGCGGGCGGTGGCGGTGCGGCGGGGCTTCTGCGGCTTTGGCTTATGCGGCTGGGGGGCGGCGGGCATGCGGGCCTAGTTCGGGTAGAAGTGCAGGTCGACGCGCCGGTTGGCGGCGCGGCTGGTGGCGGACGTGTTGGGCACCAGCGGCTCGGAGCCGCCGTGGCCTTCCGACGTCAGGCG
This sequence comes from Azospirillum sp. TSO22-1, assembly GCF_003116015.1. Lineage (GTDB taxonomy): Bacteria > Pseudomonadota > Alphaproteobacteria > Azospirillales > Azospirillaceae > Azospirillum. Next base: position 31,882 of record NZ_LGQZ01000010.1, on the reverse strand, counting down.
GCCGGAACCGAAATGGCGTTCGAGGATGGTGCGGACGGCCTCCGCCTGCGCCTCGGTGAGCGCCTGCGGGGTGGCGAAGCGGACGCTGCGCACGTGCAGGTCGTCGGTGTGGCCGACCACCACGAGGTGGCCGTTGATGGGGCCGAGCGTCTGGCCGATGCGCTCCACCACTGCGCGGTAGCGGGCGCGCAGCGTATCGCTGCCGGCCGGGAACAGGTTGCCGCCGCGCACCCGCACGATCAGCGCGCCGTCCTCGGCGGGCAGCACCTCAATGTCGTTGGTGGCGATCTCCGGCGCCAGCGCCTGGCGGATGCGCGTCACCAGCGCCGGCCCGACGTCGGGCGGCGGCGGCGGGGCGAGGCGGGTGATCTCGATGGGCCGCTCGGGCAGCAGCACGGCGAGGCGGCCGACCACCGGGTCCGCCCGCTCGGTCACCAGCCCGGCGAGGGCCAGGAACAGCCCGGTCAGCGCCGCGGCGACCAGCGCGGCCAGCACCCAGGGCGGGACGACGGCGCCCAGCGGCCGGAACCGCTCCGCCACGCCCTTCCACGCCGGGGAGAGCGTGCGGTCGGCGTGCACGCGCTCGCGCCGCAGCAGGCGGTAGAGGTTGTCGCGCAGGTGGTTGAGGTCGTGGCTGCCGCGCGGGCGGTCGCGGAACTTGCCCTCGAAGCCCAGCGACAGGCAGGCGTAGAACAGCTCCAGCTCACGCCGGTGCAGGTGCGGGTGGGTGAGCATGACTTCCAGGAAGTCGAAGAAGCGGTCGGCGGCGCCGTTGGTGCGCTCGATGGTCGCCACCAGCCCGTCGCGCGACCAGGACGAGCGCGGCCCCCAGGGCGTGGCCAGCACCACGTCGTCCAGCGTGGCGCACAGCGCGAAGCGGCCGACGCGGATCTCCTCCTGGGCGATGCCGGCGACGGAGGCCGCCTGCTCGAACCGGCGGATCTCGGCGACCAGGCGTTCGCGCAGGCCGTTGGGGTCGGGGTGGCTGGGCAGGTCGCGCAGCCGCCCACCAAGGTCGAGCAAGGGCGCCGACGCCGCCAGCAGCGGGTTCCACGAGGCGCGCAGGAACGCTCCGGCGCTCAATTCCGCCAGCACGGGGGCGGGGGCGGGCTCCAGGCGCGCGGACGCGGCGGCGGCCGCGCCGCGAAGCACCGTCTTGCTTGCCGTATCGTCCGGCACCGGGCCAACCTCTTCACGTTTCCGCGTAAGGGTATAGCAGCCTACCCCCTTCGGGTCACGCGGGGTGCGCGCCGTGTGCTATCATCGTCACATGGACATCCAGGAAGAGACCCGGAACGGCGTCGTCGTGCTGCGCCCCGCCGGGCGCATCGACAGCGGCACCGCCGCGGCCTTCGAAAAGCGCGTCGCGCAGACGGTGGCCGCCGGCAAGGTGCGCGTCGTCATCGACATGGGCGGGGTGAGCGGCGTCGGCTCGGCCGGGCTGCGCTCGCTGCTGATGTCGTCGAAGCGGGCGCACGCCGGCGGCAGCCGCATCGTGCTGGCCGGCCTGTCGCCCGCCGTGCGCCGCGAGTTCGACACCAGCGGCTTCACCGGCCTGTTCGCCATGCACGCCGATGTGGAGGCGGCGCTGAAGGCGCTGGGCTGAGGAGCCGCGGCTCGTTCAGGAGACCGGTTCCGCCGCCGCGCCGGCCCGGCGGCCGGCTTTCGTCATGGAGAGGAAGCGCAGGCACTGCTTCTCCTTGTCGTAGCCCAGCAGGATTCCCAGCATGAAGTCCTCCTCGGCCGACAGCTGGTTCAGCGGCTTGCGCACGACGTTGCGGACCGTCTCGATCCAGGCGGGGCGCCCGAAGAACACGTTGAACTTCGAGGCGCTCACCGCCTGGACGTAATAATCGACGCACCTCTCCGTCAGCCGGCGGGTCACCAGATCGACATCGCGGGCGCTCGTCGTCATCAGGACCATTTGGCGCACCCCCTTGTCGTATTCGTACAGGTGGTGCCCCAGGACGTGCATGGCCGGCGAGGTCACATCAGGTGGCTGATCCATGCCGTGATCCGCTTGTCGGATTGGGAGGACTGGTTGTCCTGGTCGAGCGCGAGGCCGACGAACCGGCCGTCACGCTCGGCGGTCGAGGCGGAGTGCTCGTACCCGTCGGTGTCGGTGAAGCCGACCACGATGCCGCCCTGCGCCACCACCTGATCGTACAGGGTGCCCATGGCATCGACGAAGGATTCGGCGTAGGTCACCTGATCGCCGGTGCCGAACAGCGCCACCTTCTTACCGTTCAGGTTGGCGGCCTTCAGGGTGTCCAAATTCGCTTCCCAGTCCGACTGCAGGTCGCCGGCGCCGTAAGTGGGGGCGCCGAGGATCAGCAGATCGCAATCCTCGAAGTCCGCGGCCTTCGCCGCGGCGACGTTGACGGTCCGCGCCTGGATCTTCTTGGCGATTCGCGATGCGACGGCCTTGGTCGCGCCACCGTCGGAACCATAAATGATCGTGACGTTCATGATGCGGCTCTCATTTGACGGATGATGTCGGTCGATCGGCCCGGAACCGGACCGGTGTCTCGCTGCACCACCCACCATAATGAGAATGAGAATTATTTGCAATCACATATCCATAATTTTTTTGAGGTTTTGTGGACCGGCACGGGTTCGCACTCACCCTCCGCCCGACGTCTTGGGAAACGGCGTCACTGCCGATGGCGTCTGCGATACCGGTGGGACCGCCGTGACCTCGGCCGCGCGCAGCCAGCGCATCACCGTGAACACCCCGAAGCGCCCCAGCGCGGCGCCCGCCGCCGCGGCTCCGCCGAACGCCGCGCCGACCACGCCGGGCAGGTAGGCGTCGGCCCCGGTCAGCAGCAGCCCCGGCACCGCCGTCCGCGCCCCCAGCAGACCAAGCGTCCGGTAGCGCTCCGCCGTTCCGGCCAAGCCGTAGACGGCGCCGCCCGCGTGGCCGGTGAAATGCTCGACCGACAGCGGGGTGGAGACCTCGCGGTACGCGACCAGGGCCGAGAAGCCGGGGTGGTGCCGCTCCACCAGGGCCAGCAGGGCGTCGGCGATGCGCTCCTTCAGCGCGTCGTAGTCGGCGCCGCGCTCCTTCCACGGCCGGTCGCGCCACGCGGCGAAGGCGTCGGCGGGGACGACGGCGATGATCTCTGCGGTGTGCGGCCGGCCGTCGCCGGCGCGCAGCGAGGGCACCGAGACGAAGGCGCCGGCCGGCCGCACCGTCTCGCCCCACTCCGCACCGGTCAGCGCCGCGTCGTGGTCGAAGCCGTCGAACAGCCAGTGGTTCTCGGCGCCCAGCCCGACGCCCGCCGGGCTGTCGGTCAGGCCGAGGTAGAGCGACACCACACTGCACGGCGCGCGGAACGGCTCCAGCCGCCGCGCCGCCTCGGCGCCCAGTTCCGGCGGCAGCAATCGGCCGAAGGTGGCGGGCGCCCCGGCGTCGGAGATCACCACGGGCGCGCGCAGCACCAGCGTGCGGTCCTGCCCGGCGGCGCGAGTCGCCACCTCCACCCCCGCGGCGCGGCCATTTTCCACAAGAATCCGCGTCACCGCGTGGCGGCGCAGGATGCAGCCGCCGGCCTCGGCGATCACCGCTTCGGCGCCGCGCGCCAACACCGCCCCGCCGCCACGCGGAAACCAGGCGCCGTGCGCGTAGTGGCGGGCGATCAGCGCGTGCAACGGGAAGGCGCTCCGCCCCGGCGGCACGCCGTAGTCGCCCCACATCGACGCCAGCAGCCCCCGCAGCCGCGGGTCACCGATGCGGCGCGCCAGCCGCTCCTCGGTCGTTTCGATACCGGACCAATCGGGCAGCAGACCAGCCTTGCGCAGCGCCCAGCGGACCGGGGCGGGCAAGTCCGGCACCATCAGCGCGGCCACCAGGGAGCGCGCGCCGCGCCGCAGGTCGCCGTGCCACGCGTCGATGCCGGCGCTCTCCGCCGGGAACAGCGCCTTGAGGCTGGCCTTCTGCCGCTCCTCGTCGCCGCCGAAGGCGAACTCCAGGCCGGGGTAGCGGGCGCGGTCGAACAGTTCGGGCAGGCGCTCCCAGGCCACGGCGCCGCCGGTGACGGCGTCCATCAGGCGGCGCGGCATCGTGCCCTCGGCCATCTCGCCGACGTAGTGCACGCCGACGTCCCACTCCCAGCCGCCGGGGCGGCGGAAGGTGTGTGTGAAGCCGCCGGCGGTGCTGTGCCGCTCCAGCACGCAGACCCGCCAGCCGCGGATGCGCGCCAGCAGCGCCGCCGCCGCCAGCCCGCCGATGCCGGAGCCGATCACCAGCGCGTCGTAACGGTCGTCCATGGTCATCACTCCCCGATGCGGACGCGCAGCGTGCCGGCCGCCGACTCCGCCGACGCGGCGTCGAAGGACGGCCGGCCGAGGCCGACCTTCGCGGAAAAGCCGTAGGGCTCGGTCGGGATGCCCAGCAGGTTGACGTCCAGCGTGCCGTTACGGTCGCTGTCCTGGAACACCGCGGCGGCGTAGCGGCCGGGCGGCAGGCCGGTCAACGCCACCGACACGCGGCTGCCGCCGGGCTCGACGCGCAGGCCGACCGTGGCTTGGTTCTGGGTGGCGGGGGCGCGGTCGAAGAGATCGGCGCGGTCGAACAGGCCCAGCATCAGCGGCCCCTTGGCCGGATCGACGCCCTCGACGACCACTGTCAGGTCGAGCGCCGTCGCGGGCATGGTGAACAGCAGGACGAGACTCACGATGGCAGGGCGCAGCATGGGGACTCCTCGGTCGATTCGGATCGCGGCCGAACGCTGACGGACAGGACGCCGCAGCGCCACCGCGGGTTCGGGAGGCGTCTTCCCTTTTCGCGAACGGTCCATAGAATGCCGTTCACGATGCGCGAACGGTCATTCCTCATTTCCCTCCGGCGGCAGGCTGTGGTCGCCGTGCTGCTCGGCGTGGTGCTGGGCGTGCTCGGCCCGTTCGGGTCGTTCGAGCACGTGCCGGCATACGTCCGCGTGCCGCTGTGGACGGTGCTGGTGGCGGGGAACTGGCTGCTGGTCGTGCTGCTGGGCGAAGCGCTGTGCCGCATCCCGGCGACCGCGGCGTGGCCCGCGCCGGTGCTGGCGGCGCTCGCCGGCGTGGCCGGCGCGGTGCCGGGCTCGCTGGTCAGCTACCGCGCGGCGCAGGCGCTCGGCCCGTTCGAGCGGGTCATGCCGTCGCCGCTGGTCTTCTTCGGCTACGTGGCCCTGCTGTCGGTGGCGATCTCGGTGCCGGCGGCGCTGGTCTTCGGCCGGGGCCGCGGCGAGCCGGCGCCGTCACCGGCCCCCGAATCGCCGGAAGGCACGACGCCGCCCTCCGACAGCCCCTTCCTGGCGCGCATCCCGCCGCACCTCGGCCGCGAGCTGCTGGCGGTGGAGACCGAGGACCATTATCTGCGCGTCCACACCCCGGCCGGCAGCGACCTCCTGCTGATGCGCATGCGCGACGCGGTGGCCGAACTGGCGCCACTGGACGGGTTGCGGGTGCACCGCTCCTGGTGGGTGGCGCGCACCGCGGTGGAGCGCGCGGCGCGCAGCGGCACCGGCCTGACGCTGACCCTGCGCGGCGGGCTGACCGTGCCGGTGGCCCGCGCGCAGCGCCGCACGGTCAGGGAGTGGCTGGGCGCGTAAGGATCAGTCCATCGCCCGGCTGGTCGGGTTGCCGATCATCGACAGGAACTCGCGCCGGGTCGACGGGTCGGTGCGGAAGGCGCCGAGCATGCGGCTGGTCACCATGGTGACGCCGGTCTTGTGCACGCCGCGCGTGGTCATGCACTGGTGCGCCGCCTCGACCACCACGGCAACCCCCTCGGGCTGCAGCACCTCGTCGATGGTGTTGGCGATCTGCGCGGTCATCTTCTCCTGGATCTGCAGGCGCTTGGCGTAGGCCTCGACGAGGCGGGCCAGCTTGGAGATGCCGACCACGCGGCGGCGCGGCAGGTAGGCGACGTGCGCCTTGCCGATGATCGGCACCATGTGGTGCTCGCAGTAGGATTCGACGCGGATGTCGCGCAGCACGACCATCTCGTCGTAGCCGTCGATCTCTTCAAAGGTGCGCTGCAGGATCTCGACCGGGTCGATGCCGTAGCCGGCGAAGAACTCCTCGTACGAGCGCACGACGCGGTCGGGGGTGCCAAGCAACCCCTCGCGCGCCGGATCGTCGCCGGCCCAGCGGATCAGCGTGCGGACCGCCTCCTCGGCTTCGGCGCGGGTCGGGCGCGCCACCTCGGGCCGGACGGCACGGGGATGGCCGGGGCCACGCAGCACGTTGTCGGCCTCGGGGGTCTTCGGGGAAACGGTCACGGTGACGGTCCTTCTCTCTGGCGCGGGCGTGGCCATGATACGCGGGCCCTGCCCGGCCGGATCACCGCCACCCGTGCGGAGGTAACCCTTGCGCGCGCAGAGTCAACCCGTGCGCGGCGCGGATCAGTTCAGCTGCCGCGGCTGGTGCGGGCTGTCGAGCGAGAAGGCGGGGATGGCGACGTCGAAGGTCTCGCCGCGCCCGGTCTCCATCTGGTAGCTGCCGACCATGATGCCGGAGGGGGCGGCCAGCGGCGTGCCGCTGGTGTACTCGAACGCCTCGCCGGGCTCGAGCACCGGCTGCTCGCCGACCACGCCGGGGCCGCGCACCTCCTGCACGCGGCCGAAGCTGTCGGTGATCCGCCAGTAGCGGGTGCGCAGTTGCACCGTCTCGCTGCCCTCGTTCTCGATGCGGACGTGGTAGGCCCAGACGAAGTGGTTCTCCGTCGGGGCCGACTGGTCCTCGAGATACATGGGGTTGACCGTGATGCGGATGGAGCGCGTCGTCTTGCTGTACATCCTGACCTCCCGCCGCGCCGACGGCGGCATCCTTAGCCATAGAATAGGTGTGCGTTTGCCGTGGTGTCCAGGGGAGGCGCCGTCCGCGCCGGCGCTGTGCGGGCCGATGCAGCGGGGACACACCGGAGACCATTTGCGTACCCCCTGTCCCAGTCTCTTGCACCGTCCCTGGCCCGATGTTATATGCGGATCCTTCTGCAACGGCCGAAGAGTTCGCGCCATGCGGCGTCCGTACGCCCTACGACTCCGACGACGGATCAGCACCCCGCGCATCGCGGGTGCGGTCGTCCTTGGGTCGCGTGCGGAAGCCGAGGGGCTTTGCCGGAACTGATCCGGTCCTCCCTCCCGGCGAAGGCGCGACCCGCACCTTCCCCATCTTCCCGCCGGGAGACTCCAGCCGATGATCATCACCCCTGAACTGCCGCGGCACACCGCCGCGATCGAGTCGCTGCTCGACACCGCCTTCGGTCCCGACCGGCTGTCGAAGACCGCCTACCGGCTGCGCGACGGCGTGGCGCCGATCCCTGAGCTGTGCCTGGTGGCGCTGGGCCACGACGACCTGGGCAACGAGGTGCTGAAGGGCACCATCCGCTACTGGCCGGTGAGCATCGGCGAGGGCAAGGTGCCGGCGCTGCTGCTCGGCCCCATCGCGGTGGACCCGGCGCTGCAGGGCAGCGGCCTGGGCAGCCGGCTGATCCGGATGACCCTGAACAAGGCCGCGGCGGCCGGGCACCGGACGGTGCTGCTGGTCGGTGACGCGCCGTACTACCAGCGCTTCGGCTTCACGCGGGACCTGACGCAGGCCCTGCAGTTCCCCGGCCCGGTGGACCTGAACCGGTTCCTCGGGCTGGAGCTGGTGCCCGGCGCGCTGGACGGCGTGTCCGGCATGGTCGGGCGCTGGAACGGCGACGGCGGGATCGGCGGCGGGGAGGCGGCGGCCCCGATGGTCCCCGTCCCTCCTAAGGCGCTGCCGGCGGGCGGCCTGTGGCACGCCCTGCCGGTTCACGCGCCCGCCTGAAACCGGCTGTTGAAACCGGCGGCGGGGTTCCCTATAAACGGGGGGCGGCGCGGGTGTAGCTCAATGGTAGAGCAGAAGCTTCCCAAGCTTACGACGAGGGTTCGATTCCCTTCACCCGCTCCAACGCCTCCCCCGGACCATGAACACTCGACCGGCAACCGCGCTCAGGTGGGCAGCGGAGCCGACTGGCGCGCCAGCAGCTTCCAGGCGCCGCCGTCCTTCTTCCACACCTGCAGCACCTTGATGTGGGCGGTGCTGGTCTTGCCATCCGGCAGGTTGTTCACCGCGTCGAAGGTGTGCCGGGCGATCGCCGTGTCGCCGACCACCTGGATCGCGTGGTCGGACAGGTCCAGCGTCTTGAACGCGTTCTTTCCTTCCAGGCTGGCGACAAAGGCGGCTTTGTCCTCGAGTCGGCCGTTGGAGTGTCCGTAGGTCAGCGGCTCCATCGTCAGCGCCTTCAGCGCCGGACCGTCGCCGGCGAGCATCGCCACGCGCAGCGCCTCCACCGCTTTGGTCACATCGCCCTGCCTGTCCTGCGCGGTGGCACCGGCCAGCGGGGTGACGACCGCCGGCACCGCGAGCGCGATGGCGATGGCGGCCGAGGCGAGAAATCGCCGGCGGGCGGGAATCAGATCGGTTCTGGGCATGTCTTCCTCCGTGTTGTGGTTTGAAGTGCCCCTGCGGACGCCCGCGACGGGCACACACACTAGTATACTAGTGTCCAAGAAAAATGCCAGAGCGTCCCGCGTCGGCGGGTAATCGGTTCAGCGCGTGTTTCAACGACGCACTCACCGTGCCTTGCACAGCTCGTAATTGCGCATAGCCCCCTAAGCATAGGCGGACGTACAGAGCACAACCCGGACGGATCGGCCATACGCTCAATGGACCCATCTAAATTGTGCCATTATCGTTGTTGATGTGAACAACACAGATAATGAGCCGGACGATGGCCAGACCAAAGACCCAACCGACCGGCCACGAGAGCCCATTCTCCGAAAATGAAATAATCGTAACAAAGACAGATACCAAGGGGTTGATCACCTACGCCAATGAAATATTTCTTCGTGTCTCGCATCTTCACATAGACGAGGCGCTCGGCAAACCGCACAACCTGATCCGGCACCCGGACATGCCACGCTGCATCTTCAAGCTTTTGTGGGAAAGGTTGACTGGCGGTAAGGAGATGTTCGCCTACGTGCTCAATCTGGCGAGCAACGGCGATCACTACTGGGTGTTCGCGCACGTCACGCCGAGCGCCGATGCCAGAGGCCGGATCGTCGGCTACCACTCCATGCGCCGCAAACCGGCGGCGCCCCAGGTCGAGGCGGCCCGCACGCTCTACCGCACGCTGCTGGACGAGGAGCGCGCCGCTGCCAGCCCCACCGAGGGCATGCAGCGTTCCACCGACCGCCTGATGTCCATCCTGCGCAGCAAGGGAGTCGACTATGACGAATTTGTCTTCGCTCTCTAAAGCCCTGCTGTTGACCGCGCTCGCCGCCGCGGCGGTGCTGGCCGACATGGCACTGCCATGGCTGCTGAACGCCGGGATGGCCGGACATCTGGTCATGCTGGCGCTGATCGCCGCGGCGGCGGTCGAGCTGGTGCGGACGGCGCGCGCCCTCGGCCGCGCGGCGGCGGTGTGCGAGGCGGTGGCGGCCGGCGACCTGGAGGTGCGCATTCTCACGGCACCCGAGCCCGGCGACATCGGCCGCCTGCAGCGCAGCGTCAACAACCTGCTGGACATCACCGACGCCTTCGTGCGCGAGGCCAGCGGTTCGGCCCGCTACGTCGCCGAGGGCAAGTACTTCCGCAAGGTGCTGCTGCAGGGGCTGCCCGGCAGTTTCCGCACCGCCGCGCGCACGCTGAACGAGGCGACCGAGCGCATGGAGGCACGAGTCGAGGAGTTCGCCGCCTACACCAGCGAGTTCGAGCGCAGCATCGGCGGCATCGTCACCGGCGTGTCGAGCGCCGCCGGCGACATGCGCTGCAGCGCCGAGACCATGTCGCGCACCGCTAGCCAGACCAGCGAGCAGGCGGTCACCGTCGCCGCGGCGGGCGAGCAGGCCTCGGCCAACGTGCAGACGGTGGCGACCGCGACGGAGGAGCTGTCCTGCTCGATCGGCGAGATCAGCCGCCAGATCACCCTGACCTCGACCATCGCCCGCACCGGCGTCGAGCGCGCCGAGCGCGCCAACGTCACCGTGCGCGGCCTGACCGACGCGGCGCAGAAGGTCGGCGACGTGGTGCGGCTGATCAACGACATCGCGCACCAGACCAATCTGCTGGCGCTGAACGCCACCATCGAGGCGGCGCGGGCCGGCGAGGCGGGCAAGGGCTTCGCCGTGGTGGCCGGCGAGGTGAAGGCGTTGGCCAGCCAGACCGCACACGCGACCACCTCCATCGGCGAGCAGATCGAGGCGATCCAGCACGCCACCCAGGAGGCGGTGACCGCCATCGCCGAGATCGGCGGCGCCATCCTGGAGATGAGCGGCATCGCCGGCACCATCGCCTCGGCGGTGGAGGAGCAGGCGGCGGCCTCGCACGAGATCGCCCGCAACGTCCAGCAGGCGGCGCAGGGCACCGAGGAGGTCTCCGCCCGCATCGCCAGCGTCCGCCAGGCGGCCGGCGAGGCCGGCGAGACGGCGGGCCAGGTGTTCTCCGCCGCCTCCGTGCTGTCGCAGCAGGCGGAGCAGCTGCGGACGGACGTGGACCGTTTCCTGGCGAAGGCGAAAAGGGCGTAGGAGCAAAAAGAAAGGGGCGCCGCCCGGGCGCCCCTTTCCCTTATCGGATCACCCCTCAGCGGGTCTGCTGGATCGCCGAGAGGATCCAGCGGCCGCCCTGGCTGCGGACGAAGGTCCACAGCTCGGCCGCCTCGGTCGGGCGGCTGGGGTCGCCCTCGACGACACGGCCGGTGGCGCGGTCCACCGTCACGTCGATCAGCGAGAAGCGCATGGCGACCGTGGCGTACTCGGTGTTCCCCTCGCGCCACGCCTCGGACAGGTCGCCCTGCAGCAGGCGGACGTCGGAGGTGCGGTTCGCCGTGCCGCGGCTGGCGTTGGCGGCGAGATCCTCGGAGAAGTACGAGAGCATCTCCGGCGTCGCCATACCGCGCAGCGCGGCGAGGTCCTCGGCCGCATAGGCTGTCTGGATGGAGACCAGCAGGCGCTCGAACTCCTGGTAGTCCTGCGGGCCGATGCCGACCTCGTCACGCGGACGCGCGCTACCACCGCCGAGGCCGCCACCGCCAAGCGGAGCACCGCCCAACGGGCCGCCGCCCATCGGGTTGCCCTCGCGGCGCAACGGCTCGGCCGCCGCCGAGGCGTAGGCCGGCGACGGCCCGGCGCTGCGGTTGCGGAAGAAGCGGATCGCCAGCCGGACCAGGACGACGACCAGGACGACCTGCAGGATGAAGCCGAGGATGCCGGCGAAGCTGCCCAGGCCGCTGAAGAAGCCGCCGCCGAACAGCAGGCTGCCGATGCCGGCGCCGATCAGGCCGCCCATCAGGCCGGACATGAAGCCGCCGCCGCCGAACCAGCCGCGCGACGGCGCCGGGGCCGGTGCACCCGTCGGGGCCGAGGGGCGCGGCGCGGTCGGCTGCGCCATCGAGCGCTCCATGGGGGCGGCGGTGCTCGGCGCGGTGCTGGTGGCCGGAGGCGCGGAGTAGGTGCGCGAGCCCCGGCTGCCGCTGGAGCTGGAGCTGCCGGCACGGGCGTCGGCGCCGCTGGCCGACAGGGCGACGGCCAGCGCCACCACGATGGCGGCGAAGGCACGGGTGCGTCGGGAACGGGAGTCGTGGGTCATGGCTCGTTCGTCGTTGGGCCCGCGGAGCGCGGGACGCCGCATATGTGGGGACGGTCCCGTTCCCGTTTTAGAGGGGGAACCGGCGCTTGTCACGTGCGCAACAATTGGGCATACGAAACAGTGCGGCGATGCCCGGTCAGGCCGTGCGGATCCCGTGCTGACGCAGCAGGTTGTAGAGCGTCGGCCGGCTGACCTCGAGCAGGCGCGCCGCCGCCGACAGGTTGCCGTCCACCCGCGCCAGCGCGTCGAGCACCGCCCGGCGCTCGGCCGCGTCGCGCACGGCGCGCAGCGTCGGCGGCGCGTCGCCGGCCAGCCGGCGCCCCTCCTGCTCCAGCGCGTTGCGGTGATGGGCGCGCTCGATCACCACGGCGAGTTCAGCGGGCTCGGCGGCCCGCGGCACCACGTCATGGGCGCCCAGCGCCACCGCGCGCGCCGCCGCCGTGCGGTCGCTTCCGCCGTCGAGCATGACCACCTTGCAGGCCGGCGCCTCCGCCAGGATGGCGCCGAGCGTCGCCGTCCCCTCGCCGCCCGGGCCGAGCGGCACCAGGGCGACCGTCGGCCGGTGCGCCTTGACAGCCACCACCGCGCTGGCGCGGTCGATGGTGACGACGATGCGCCAGGAGCGCAACGCGTCGCACAGCGTGCGGCCGAGGGCGGACTCGTCGTCGGCGAGAAGCAGCGTGCGCAGGATCATGGCCCCCTAACCAGGTCCGGTGGACGATGCGGCGTGGCGCCAGAATGGTCGGCGCTTCCCCGGCTGTCCAAGGCGCGTTGGCATGACGCGGCGCGCAATTGTGGCAAATTCTTGTTATCGAAGGGGGTGGCCGGCCCTGTTACAAGGACGGGAACGGCAATCAGGAAGCCACCGGAGGAGTCCCCCATGGCGTTGACGAAGGGCTACAAGGATCTGCTGGCCGAGGCGAACGCCCGCATCGAGACGGTGACGGCGGAACAGGCGCGCGTCTGGTTCGAGTCCAAAGATCCCGACGTGGTCTTCGTCGACATCCGCGACCCGCGCGAACTGGAGCGCGACGGCATGGTCCCAGGCGCGCTGCACGCGCCGCGCGGCATGCTGGAGTTCTGGGTCGATCCGGAGAGCCCATACCACAAGCCGGTGTTCGCGTCGGGCAAGCGCTTCGTCTTCTACTGCGCCAGCGGCTGGCGCTCGGCGCTGGCCACCGACACGCTGCGCGCCATGGGACTGGCGCCGATCTGCCACCTGGGCGGCGGCTTCAAGGGATGGAAGGAGGCCGGGCATCCGGTCGGCCAGCCACCCCGGAAGGAGAAATAGGCCGGCGGAGCGCCGCGACGGCATCGTGCTCGGCGGCCTGGATCGCTTCGGCGATCAGGCGCTCGAAGGTGCGCTCGGCGACCACCGAGAACAGGTCGATGCGGAAGCTGCCCTGCAGCGCCTGGCGCAGTCGTCGGGCCCGTTCGCTCGGCGTCATCCCCACCCCCTTCGTACGCGTGGCAACGGTGTGAAGCGTACGCGGACCGGCGCCGCGGGCAACGGCGTGGGTGGCGTACGCCGCGACGCGATTCCGGATGTGCCCGAACGGGCCGATGGACGGGAAAGGGTGGTGACCCCGGCTGGACTCGAACCAGCTGCCTACGGTTTAGGAAACCGTCGCTCTATCCGGATGAGCTACGGGGCCGCCGCGAGCGCTTATAGCACGCCTTTTCGCGCGTTTCAGCGGCAAATCAGAGCCCTGCGCTTTTCCGCCCGGGCCGTTTCGGCTGGGCAAGCCGGCGCACGTGCGTATACTGCCCCGATGTCACGCATGCTGTTCCTACGCGACATCCAGGTCGACATCCAGATGCGCTGCCGCGGCTGCGGGCACGAAGGGGTGCTCGCGCGCCCGGATCTGGAGCGGCGGTTCGGCCCCAACTACCCGGTGCTGTCGATCGCCCCGCACTACCGCTGTTCGCGCTGCAACTCCAAGGACGTCGAGAGCGGCCCGGCACCGAACGCGTCGGCCGCCTTCTCCGCCGCCCCGGCGACGCCGGAGGATTTCGGCGGCGCGCTGGGCGCGCTGCAGGGGCTGCTGGATTCGGTGCGCGGCCAGCCGGAGCCCGGGGACCCGGCCCCCAGGCCTTCAGAACCCAAGGACGACGTCCAAGACCTGATGGGCGACGACCTGCTCGACACCATGGTCGAGGAGCCCGAGGAGGACGAGGCGCCGCCCCCTCCCCAGGCGCCCTCCATCGTCGAGACGCACGAGGAACCGGAAACCGACGAGTTCGACGAGCTGTTCGCCAAGCTGGTGGCCGCGCGCGCGGACGACGACGGGAAGGACGAGGAGGAAGAGGAGCCGCCTCCCCCACCGCCCCCGGCTCCGGCCGATTCGCCCTTCGACGAGACGCTGGCCGCGCTGCGCGCCCTCACCTCGGAAGCTGACGCCCAGGACGAGGAGGCGGCGGACGAGTTCGCGGGCGAGCACCCGCTGTACGACGAGACGGCGGAAGCGCTGGACGAGGCGCTCGACGCGCTGGAGGAACCGCCGGAAGACGAGGAACCGCCAGAAGACCTCGACGACATCCCGGACGAGGAGATCCTGTCCTTCGCCATCCGCGACCCCGACGCCCGCGCCGCGCCGGAACCGGCGGACGAACTGGACGAGGAACCGGAGGAGGACGAGCCGGAGGACGAGGAGCCTCTGGACCTCGCTGCCTACCGCCGCCCGCCGCCGGAGCACGGCTCGCTCGACGAAAGCCTCGCGGCGTTGCGCGCGCTGGTCGAGAAGGCCGCCGAGGAGCCGGAACCGGAGCCGAAGAAGAAGCCGCGCGCCCGCGCCGCCGCCGTCGAGGACGAACCGGCGGAGGAACCGCCTCCGCCGCCGGTGAAGACGGCGCAGGAGAAGTCGCTGGAGGAGACGCTGGCGCAGTTGCGCGGCATGCTCGACCTGGACAAGGATCCCGGCGAGGAAGGCGAGCCGGTCATCAAGCCGCGGCGGCGCTAGCCCCGCCCCGCCGGCGCCACCCTCAGCAGCTCCCCGCGGTCCTCGTCGGTCAGCAGGTAGAGCGCGCCGTCCGGTCCCTGCCGCACGTCGCGGATGCGTTGGCCCAGTTCGCCGAACAGCCGCTCCTCGTGCGTCACGCGCGTGCCGTCCAACTCCAGCCGCACCACGCAGCGGCACACCAGCCCGCCGTTGAACAGGCTGCCCTTCCAGCCGGGCACCGCGTCGGCGGTGTAGAACGCCATGCCCGACGCGGCGATCACCGGCGTCCACTGATAAATCGGGTCCTCCATCCCCGGGGCCTTCTGCTGCCCGGTGCCGACCGGCGTGCCGTCGTAGTTGACGCCGTAGCTCACCACCGGCCAGCCGTAGTTCCTCCCTGGCTGCGGCACGTTGATCTCGTCGCCGCCGCGCGGGCCGTGCTCGCTGGTCCACAGGGCGCCGGTCGCCGGGTTCAGCGCCGCCCCCTGCATGTTGCGGTGGCCGTAGGACCAGATCTCCGGCAGCGCGCCGGCCTTGCCGACGAACGGGTTGTCCTTGGGCACCGAGCCGTCGGGGCGGATGCGCACCACCTTGCCGAAGTGCGAATCCAGGTCCTGGGCGCGGGTGCGGAACTGCGGCTCGGAGCGCTCGCCCAGCGTCACGAAGAGGTTGCCGGCGCGGTCGAAGACCAGCCGCGAGCCGAAATGCAACCGGCTCTGCACCTTGGGCTTCTGCGAGAAGATCACCCGGACGTCGCGCAGCGACCGCCCGTCCTCGTTGAGCGCGCCGCGCGCCACCGCGGTGGAGTTGCCGCCCTCCCCCGGCTCGGAAAAGCTCAGATAGACCAACCGGTTGCGGCCGAAATCGGGATCGAGCGCGACGTCGAGCAGCCCGCCCTGCCCCCGCGCGTCCACCCTGGGCACGCCGGCGACCGGTTCCGACACCGCGCCGGCCGCGGAGACCAGCCGCAGCCGGCCCGGCCGCTCGGTCACCAGCATGCCGCCGCCGGGCAGGAAGGCCATGCCCCAGGGATGCTCCAGCCCACCGGCGACGGTGGTGACGCGCAGCGTCGCCTTCTCGGTGCGGATGGTCCGTTCGGTGGCGCCGGCCCCGGCGCAGCCCATCAGGGTCGCGGCGAGGGCGGCCAGCACGGCGGTGCGCATGGGGCCTCCCTAGGTCGAGTGGTCCCCCAACAGGTGGGCCCGGCCGCGCGCCGCTCAAGACGGCCTACGCCGTCGGCCCCGGTTCATCCAGAAAGACGACCTCTCCCTCCACCAGGAGCAGGCAGATGCACTCTCCCGCCTCGTCCCCGGTGGCGTGGTGGTCGGAGCCGGGCTCGTACTGGATAAGGTCGCCGAGGCGGAACCGGCCGTACTCGTCGCGGAAGGCACCCTCCAGGACCAGCAGCATCTCGGCCGCTTCGTGCCGGTGCGCCGGCACCGTCACGCCCGGCGCCATGCGCAGCAGGCGGGCCAGGCTGCCGCCGGTGCCCCGGCTCCAGGACGACACCCAGACGCCCGGCACCATGGCGGTCCAGACGCGGTCCCGCACCGGGCCGTCGAGCCAGGAGCGCAGCGGCTCCGGCACCGCCTCGGCGGTGGCCGGCCGCGGACGCGGCGGCGGGACGGACGCCCGGGGCTCGGCGCCGAGCCGGCCGTGCAGGCGCTCCAGGATGGCATCCAGGTGGCCATCGGCGGACACGGAGGGAGTCTCGTCGAACCAGGCGCCGCACTGCGCCTCGAACGCGGCGACGCGCTCCCGGCAGGACGGGCAATAGGCGAGGTGCGTGGCGACCAGCAGGGACCTCGCCTCCCGCAGCCCGCCACCGGCGTAGCCGAACAGGAGATCGTCCTGCGGATGGTGGCCGGGCAGACCCATGCTCACGCCGTCTCCTTCACCGACCGCCGGAGTTGCGCGAGCGCCGCGCGCAGGCGGGTTTTTACCGTGCCAAGCGGGATCCGCCTCTCCTCGGCAATCTCGCTGTGCGATTTGTCCTCATAATACGACAACCGGAGCGCTTCGGTTTGTTCGGGCGACAGCTTTTTCATTGCGTCACGCACGAAACGTCCATCCAGGGCGACCTGCGCCTCCTCCTCCGGCGAGGGCGGCGGCAGGGTGGCCATGGCCGGGTCGTGCGGGTCGGGCGCCGGGCGCGCCTCGCGGCGGATGCGGTCGATGCGCCGGTTGCGCACGATGGTGAACACCCAGGTTGCCGCCGAGGCCTGCACCGGGTCGAACGTCTCGGCACGCAGCCACAGCGTCAGCATGACATCCTGCACCAGTTCCTCCGCCACCGAGCGGTCGGAGCCGAGCCTCAGCACGTACGCCTCGATCTTCGGCGCGAAGTGCCGGTACAGCGCGTCGAACGCCGCCCGGTCGCGATGGCGCGCCACCGCGAGGATCAGGTCGTCGAAGGGCGGGGCTGCGGACATGCGGCTCCAGGAAGGCTGACCGGCGCAGCCTAGCACGCCCCGGTTAACGTAAGATATCCTGGTATGGCAGACATCCGGAGGGAGGACGGCATGGCGGGCGGGGACCGGGCGGTGCGGGTGGCGACGGCCGACGAGGTGGCGCTGATCGTGGATTGGGCCGCCGCCGAGGGCTGGAACCCCGGCACCGGCGACGCCGCGTGCTTCCGCACCCAGGACCCGGCGGGTTTCTTCGTCGGCATTGAGGACGGCGCGCCGGTCTCCGCCGTGTCGGTGGTGAACTACGGCGACGCCCTCGCCTTCCTCGGCCTCTACATCGTACGGCCGGACCGGCGCGGGCGCGGCTGGGGCATGGCGACGTGGCGTGCAGGGCTGGCGCACGCCGGCGCGCGGCCGGTCGGGCTCGACGGCGTGGTGGCGCAGCAGGACAACTACCGCAAGTCCGGCTTCGTCCTGGCGCACCGCAACATCCGCTACGGCGGCACGGTGGCGCCGGGACGGCATGACCCGGCGGTGGTGCCGGTGGCGGAGGTGCCCTTCGCCGACCTCGCCGCCTACGATTCCCGATGCTTCCCGGCGGAGCGGCCGGCGTTCCTGCGCGCCTGGACCACCGCGCCGGGGCACCACGCGCTGGCCCTGCTGCGCGGCGGCCGGCTGGCCGGCTACGGCGTCGCCCGCCCCTGCCGCGAAGGCCACAAGATCGGCCCGCTGTTCGCCGACGACCGCCCGGCGGCCGAGACGCTGTTCGACGCGCTGACCGCGGCGGCCGGCGGCGGTCCGGTCTTCCTCGACGTGCCGGAGCCGAACGCGGCGGCGGTGGATCTCGCGCGGTCGCGCGCCCTGGCGCCCGTGTTCGAGACGGCGCGCATGTACACCGCGCCGGTGCGCCCGGTGGCGGACGGCCGGGTGTTCGGCATCACGACCTTCGAACTGGGGTGATCGAGCCACAGCGTCACCGTTTCGCCACGTTCCGGGGACAAAACTCGGACGGGGTAGCCCACCTCTTTCGCGCAGCGCGGGTGCGGCGTATATCACGCCGGGGTGGGTTGACGGAAAGGCAGCGGCAGCGCCGTGACATCGAACCGGTCGGACGAACTGTTTGCGGGATTGCGTCCCGTCCACTCGCACGAGGAGGACAAGCCGCTCCGCCTGCCCAAGCCGAAGCTGCCGAAACTCCCCAAGCTCAAGCTGACCCGCCGCGCCAAGCGGCCGAAGCCGGAGCGCCCCTCCGGAGGCCACCAGCCGCCGCCCCCGCCGCGCCCCAAGGCACAGAAGCCGAAGCCGGCGGCGCGCCGGCGCTCCTGGCTGCGCACGCTGGGCACCTGGACGGTGGTGGCGGGGATCTGGGGCGGCATGGCGGCGGGCGCTGTGCTCGCCTACTTCGCCTACGACCTGCCGGACATCGGCGCCGTGGCACAGGCCGAGCGGCGGCCGGCGGTCATCGTGCTGGCCGGCGACGGTACCGAGTTCGCCCGCTTCGGCGACCTGCACGGCACCGTGCTGACCGTCAAGGAACTGCCGCCGCACCTCGTCAACGCCGTGCTGGCGATCGAGGACCGGCGCTTCTATTACCATTTCGGTATCGATCCGATCGGCCTGGCGCGCGCGGTCTACGTCAATTGGCGGTCCGGGCGGGCGGTGCAGGGCGGCTCGACCATCACCCAGCAGCTCGCCAAGAACCTGTTCCTGACGGCGGAGAAGTCGCTCAGGCGCAAGATCCAGGAGGCGATGCTGGCGCTGTGGCTGGAGCGCCGCTTCAGCAAGGACCAGATCCTCACCGCCTACCTGAACCGCGTCTACCTGGGGGCCGGCACCTACGGCGTCGACGCCGCGGCGCGCACCTATTTCGGCAAGCCGGCGACGCAGGTGGACGTGCGCGAGGCGGCGATCATCGCCGGGCTGCTCAAGGCGCCGTCGCGCTACGCCCCCAGCGCCAACCCCGACGAGGCGGCGGAGCGCGCCAAGGTGGTGATGGGCGCCATGGTGGACGGCGGCTTCATCACCGCGCAGGAACTGGAGGTCGCCAAGTCCACCCCGCCGGCGCCGAAGCGCAAGCCGGGCGGCGACGGCCGCTACTTCGCCGACTGGGTGACCGAACTGGTCAACGGCTTCATCGGCGCCGAGCACGGCGACGTGGTGGTGAGGACGACGTTGGACCTCAAGATGCAGCGCGCCGCCGAGAACCGGGTGCAGGAGATCCTGACCGGCCCCGGCGCGCAGCAGAACGTCGGGCAGGCCGCGGTGGTCGCCATGGCGCCGGACGGCGCGGTGCGCGCACTGGTCGGCGGCCGCGACTACGACGCCAGCGAGTTCAACCGCGCCACCCAGGCGCGCCGGCAGCCGGGCTCGTCCTTCAAGCCGTTCGTCTACCTCGCCGCCCTGCAGCAGGGCTGGAGCCCGGACAGCACCATCGAGGACACGCCGCTGCGCATCGGCACCTGGGCGCCGAGCAACTACGAGGGCAAGTTCCGCGGCAGCGTCACGCTGGCCACCGCGCTCGCGCATTCCTCCAACGTCGGCACCGTCCGCCTGATCGAGCGGGTCGGCGTGGACCGGGTGCGGCAGCTGGCGGCCTCGTTCGGCGTCGGCTCGCCGCTCGGGCGCGACCTGTCGCTGGCGCTGGGCACCAGCGAGGTGACGCTGCTGGAACTGACGCGCGCCTACGCCGGCCTCGCCAACCGCGGCGTGCCGGTGCTGCCCTACGCCATCACCGAGATCACCGACCGCCAGGGCAACGTGCTCTACCGCCGCCAGGGCGGCGGCGCCGACCCGGTGGCCGATCCGGCGCAGGTGGGACAGCTGGTCCGCATGATGACCGGCGTGGTGGAAGTCGGCACCGGCAAGTCGGCGAAGCTCGACCGCCCGGTGGCCGGCAAGACCGGCACCACGCAGGACTACCACGACGCCTGGTTCATGGGCTTCACCGCCGACCTGGTGGCCGGCGTCTGGCTGGGCAACGACAACAACGCCGAGATGAAGCGCGTCACCGGCGGCAGCCTGCCTGCCAAGCTGTGGCACGCCTTCATGGCCGACGCCCACGCCGGCCTGCCGCCGCGGCCGCTGCCCGGCATGGACGGCGTCGCCGGCCCGGCCTACGTCGCCGCCGCCCCGCTGCCGGCGGGCGAGCCGGCGCACGGCAAGCCGGCACCGTCCGGCGGTGGCGGTGGGGGCGGCGGCATCGGCGGGCTGATCGACCGGCTGCTCGGCGGCGCCTCGGCGCCCGGCGCGCCGGTGGTCCGCGCCGACCTGCCCAGCCACACCCGGTGACGGGGGCGCGCGTGTCGCCGCCGGCCTTCGAACCCAAGGCGTTCCCGCCCCGCCGCTTCGAGGAGGGCGCCTTCCTCTTCCGCGAGGGCGACCCGCCCGGCTGCGCCTACGTGGTGCAGTCCGGCAAGGTGGAGATCTTCCGAGGCCAGGGGGCGAGCCGCCGGTTGCTCGGCGCGGTCAGGCCGGGCGGCATCTTCGGCGAGATGGCGCTGATCGACAACAGCCCGCGCATGGCCGACGCCATCGCGGCCGAGACCACGGTCTGCCTCGTCATCCCGCCCGCGGCCTTCCGCGAGAAGCTGGAGAAGGCCGATCCCTTCATCCGGGCGCTGCTGCGGATCCTGGTGAAGAACACCCGGTCGATGGCGGAGACGATGGATTAGGCTGCGCCCAGCCAGTCCACCACGCCCTTCCCCGCCTTCACCCCCGTCGCGAAGCAGCCCTGCAGCAGGTAGCCGCCGGTCGGCGCCTCCCAGTCCAGCATCTCGCCGGCGACGAAGACGCCCGGCAGGCCGGTCAGCATCAGCCGGTCGTCCACCGCGTCGAAGCGCACGCCGCCGGCCGAGGAGATGGCGCGCTCGACGGGACGCACGGCGGTCAGCGGCACCGAAAGCGCCTTGATGTGCCCGGCCAGCGCCGCAGGGTCGGACAGGTCGGCCACCGGCGCGAACTCGCGCAGCAGGGCGGCGCGCACGCCGGTCAGGTTCAGCGCCTTCTTCAGGAAGGTGGACAGCGATTCCGCCCCGCGCCCGCGCAGGCGCTTGCGCAGGTCCTCCTCGCGGCGCTCCGGCATCAGGTCGATGGTCAGCGCCGCCCAGCCGTCGCGCTCGATGGCATCGCGGATCGGCGCGCTGAGCGCGTAGACGGCGCCGCCCTCGATGCCGGTCTCGGTGACGACGAACTCGCCCTTCACCCGACGCTCGCCGAAGGACAGCGCGACGCTCTTCACCGGCTCGCCGGCGAAGCGGGTGCGCAGGTGCTCCGACCACGGCACCTCGACGCCCATGTTGGACGGGCGCAGCGGCGCCACGTCGATGCCGCAGGCCTGCAGGATCCCGGTCCAGGCGCCGTCGGAACCGGTGCGCGGCCAACTCGCCCCGCCCAGCGCCAGCACCACCGCCCTGGCCGTCACGGCGACGGGAGCGCCGTCGGGCCCGGAGACGCGCAGCGCGCCGTCCTCGCCCCAGCCCAGCCAGCGGTGCCGGGCGTGCAGCGTCACGCCGAGCCCGGCCAGACGGCGCAGCCACGCGCGCACCAGCGTGGACGCCTTCATCCCCGTGGGAAACACCCGGCCGCTGGAGCCGACGAAGGTCTCGATTCCCAGTCCCGCCGCCCAGGCGCGCAGGTCGTCCGGCGTGAAGCCGGCGAGGCAGTCCGCGAAGAACCCGGCGCTCTCGCCGTAGCGGCCGACGAAGGAGTCCAGCGGTTCGGAATGCGTCAGGTTCAGCCCGCCGCGCCCGGCCAGCAGCAGCTTGCGCGCCGGCGAGGGCATGCGCTCGAACACGGCGACGGAACGGCCGCTGCCGGCGATCACCTCGGCCGCCATCAGCCCGGCCGGGCCGGCGCCGATCACCACGACGTCGGTCTCAAGGATGGTCATTGAAACCCTTTCCAGGCACCACGTCCGTCACCAACACCCGCACTCCCGCCGCGAATCAGAACCGCTACCCTGTGGTGTTCGCGGGCGGAAGGCAAGACGCGTCGATGCCGGCGACAAGCCCCCGTCGAAGGCCGCCGTGACGGAGCCTGGAGAGGTGCTGTCGGGCAGGACAAGAAAATCCCGCCCCGGCGGCCCATCGTTCATAGACACCTCGCCGCATCCGGCACTGAAGGACGCTTCCGCGAAGGTCCAATGCCAGCCCCTTCACCATCCCGCGCAATCGTTCTTACAACGCAATCAAAAGGTTTCGGTTTGATTCCGATTCCCATTTTCGGTAACGTTAGCTAGCATTGCAAAGTGCGGCCAGCGAAACACAGCCTGTATCACGAGACTAGTATTCAGGTCTTTGAATTGGCCCCGCTGTATCACAGACACTACGTTTTGGTTTGTTCTGATCTGCAAGATGAAGGCAGGGTGTGTGCTACATGGGTGTTACACCGACGATGAGCTTGAGGGTCCCGGCCTGCCCAGAGACACGACGCGCCCTGCGCGAGACCGCGCGCGCCCTGCGTGAGGGGGGGATCACGGCGGCACGCCTGCTCTCCTGGCTCGCCGGCGAGCAACTGGCGGCCGACAGCCTCGCCGACCGCCTGAAGGCCCTCGAGGATCGGGTCAACGCCCTGGAGACGGGCCACAGGAGCGCGTGAGCGAGAGCTTCCCGACAGAAAGAAGCTACGACGCCGGCGCGGCGGGTGCCGCCGCCATGCACGCACGGATCCGCTCCGCCGCCGCGACCGCGCCCTCGGCCTGGGTACGCGTGACCAGCTCGAACGGCGCCACGCCTTCGTAGCTGCACTGGCCGCTCAGCACGGCCAGCGCGGACATCAGGATGTGTCCGTCCTCCATCAGGTCCTCGGACACCACCATTCCCGCCTCGTCCCGCACCCGGCCGAGCAGCAGGAGCAGGTTCTGCTGTCCCAGGACCCGGCCGTCGTGCGCCACCAGCACCGCCTTGATCGCCTTGCCCGCCGCCTCCGCGGCGGCGAGGCAGGCCCAGTCATGGTGCCCCGCCGCCAGCGCGGCGTGGGCGTGCTCCAGGTCGTGCGCGGATTGCCGCACCCAGGCGGCCGTCATTTCGGGCATGGCGCTCGCTCCCCGCTGCCGATGGGAAAAGGGCAGCGCAGACATAGGGTTGTTGTCAAGATTCGGGCCGCACGCAGAAATCTGCGCCAAATTGTCTCAAATGCTCAGCTGTCTCCGTTAACGAATAGGTGGTATCACCATCGGCCAGGCTCATCGGCGGAGGATTGCAGCGTGCGCGACAACGGCCCCATCACCAACCGGGAAGTGGAACTGGGTGACGGCGACCTGATCGTGTCGCGCACCGATCCCAAGGGCAAGATCACCTTCGTCAACAAGACGTTCGTCGATATCAGCGGCTTCTCCGAGGAGGAGCTGATCGGCGCGCCGCACAACATCCTGCGTCACCCCCACATGCCGGCCGGCGCCTTCGCCGACCTGTGGGCCACCATCAAGGCCGGGCGGCCCTGGGAAGGGCTGGTCAAGAACCGCACGAAGTCCGGCGACCACTACTGGGTGCGCGCCAACGTCACGCCGACCCTCGAGAACGGCCAGATCACCGGCTACATCTCCATCCGCTCCAAGCCGTCGCGCGCCCAGATCGCCGAGGCCGAACGGATCTACGAGCTGTTCCGCACCGGGCGCGCCGGCAACCTGACGGTGCGCGAGGGCGTGGTGGCGTCGAAGGGCATCCGGGCCCGCCTGGACGACCTGTGCGCCAGCGTCGCCGGACGGACGGTCGGCGCCTTCGCGCTGATGGGCACGCTGCTGGCCTGGGCCGGCGCCTCGGCGCTGGACGGCATGGCCGCGGTCGGAGCGGCGGCCGGCGCGCTGGCGCTGGCCGGCGCGCTGGCGGCGGCGCTGGTGGCCACCGTGCGCACACCGCTGCGCCGCTTCGAGGACCATCTCGACCACGTCGCCCGCGGCGAGCTGATGCACGAGGTGGAGACCGCCGCCACGCCGGAGTTCCGCCGCCTGAGCGCGCTGCTGCGCACCATGAAGGCAACCATCGCCTACTCGATCCAGGAACGCGCCGAGCGCGAGCGTCAGGCCGCCGAGGACCGCCGCAAGGCGCTGCTGGAGATGGCCAACACCGTCGAGACGGAGGCCGGCGCCGCGGTGGAACAGGTGGCGATGCGCACCCGCGCCATGGCGCAGGGCGCCGACACCATGGCCAATTCCGCCGACCGGGTCAGCCAGCACTCGCAGGGCGTGGCCGCCGCGGCCGAGGAGGCGCTGGCCAACGCCCAGGCGGTCGCCGCCGCCACCGAGCAGCTCGCCGCTTCGATCCGCGAGATCACCGGCCAGGTGGCGCACGCCGGCTCGGTCACCAAGTCGGCGGTGGGCGACAGCAAGCAGTCGGAGCAGGCCATCGTCTCGCTGTCCGACGCGGTCGGCCGCATCGGCGAGGTCGCCGGGCTGATCCAGGACATCGCGGCGCAGACCAACCTGCTGGCGCTCAACGCCACCATCGAGGCGGCGCGGGCGGGCGAGGCCGGCAAGGGCTTCGCCGTGGTGGCCGGCGAGGTGAAGAACCTCGCCAACCAGACGGCGCGCTCGACCGAGGAGATCACCCGCCAGATCCAGGAGATCCAGGCCGCCACCCGCGACGCGGTGGCCGCGGTGTCGGGCATCGGCCGCACCATCGGCGACATCGACCACATCTCCGCCTCCATCGCCGCCGCCATGGAGGAGCAGGCCGCCGCCACCCAGGAAATCAGCCGCAACGTCGCCGAGACCAGCGCCGCGGCGCAGGAGGTGGCCTCGCTGATCTCCTCGGTATCGCGCGACGCCGACGAGACGCGCGGCCAGGCGGTCGGCGTGCACTCCACCTCCGACGAGGTGTCCGAGGGCATCCAGACGCTGCGCCAGGTGCTGGTGCGCGTGGTGCGCACCTCGACCAAGGAGACCGACCGCCGCATGTCGGCGCGCTACCGCTGCAACACCGCCTGCACCGTCCGCACGGCGACCGGCGAGCAGCGCGGCACGCTCAGCGACATCTCGGAGGGCGGCGCCACCCTGGCCGGGTTCGCCGGCACCGACGTCGGCCAGACCGGCATCCTGTATGTGGCGGAGTTCGGGCTGGAGGTGCGCTTCGAGGTCTGCTCGATCTCCTCCGGCCGCCTGCACGTCCGTTTCCGCGATCCGGACGATCGCGCCATCCGGGCGCTGGGCACCATGCTGACGCGGCTGTCCGGGCGCGCGGCGTAACAGCATCAAGCCCCTCTCCTTCGATGGGAGAGGGGGAAATCCTCGCGACGCCAGGATTTACCACAGAGACACAGAGACACGGAGGAACACAGAGACGGATTTCCTCTGTGTTCCTCCGTGTCTCTGTGTCTCCGTGTTTATCGCTGTCACCGCGTGGATTTTGGGATCGCGGCCCTCTCACCCGACCAGCCCGTACTTGCGCAGGTAGCCGCGCAGCTGGTGGTAGCTCAGGCCGAGGTCGTCGGCGGTGCGGCGCTGGTTGAAGCGGTTGCGCTCCAGCGCCGCCTTGAGCATCGCCGTCTCGAACGCCGTCACGCGCTCCAGGAACGGGCCGCCGGGATCCTCCGGCGGATCGGCCGCGGGGGCCGGCGGCGGCGGGCGCCACGCCGGGCGGAAGGGATCCAGCACGATGGCGTCCACCGGCGCGTCGGGATCGGCCGCCGCCACCGAGCGCTCCACCGCGTTGCGCAGCTCGCGCACGTTGCCGGGCCAACCGTGCCCGCGCAGGTCGTCCAGCGCCCGCGGCGTGAAGCCGGGGAACAGCGGCCGGTCCAGTTCGCGCACCATGCCCAGCGCGAAATGCTCGGCCAGCACCGGGATGTCCTCCGGCCGCGACCGCAGCGGCGGCAGATGCACCACGTCGAAGGCGAGGCGGTCCAGCAGATCGGCGCGGAAGCGGCCGGCCTCGGCCAGCGCCGGCAGGTCGGCGTTGGTGGCGCCCACCACGCGCACGTCCACCGTCTGCGTGCGGCCCCCGACCCGCTCGATCTCGCCATACTCGACGGCGCGCAGCAGCTTTTCCTGAACGGCGGCGCTGGAGGTCGCCAGTTCGTCGAGGAACAGGGTGCCGCCGTCCGCCTGCTCGACCCGGCCGGTGTGGCGGCGGGTGGCGCCGGTGAAGGCCCCCGCCTCGTGGCCGAACAGCTCGGAATCCAGCAGCGTCTCCGGGAGTGCTGCGCAGTTCACCTTGACGAAGGGCCGGTCCCAGCGCCGCGACAGGTAGTGCAGGCGGGCGGCGATCAGCTCCTTGCCGGTGCCGCGCTCGCCGATCACCAGCACCGGCCGCTCCAGCGGCGCCACCCGCGAGACGTGCGCCAGCGCGGCCTGGAAGGCCGGCGACTGGCCGATCAGCGGCGGCGGGCTAACGGGCATCATGGTGAGATCGGCGATGAATTCGTGGAATAAACCAATATCTCGCCAATACAGCTAAGCACATCATCGTCGCAGATCAAGGAATCCCTGGAGTCCGGCGTCTGGCACGGCGGTTGCGATGGAGGGTGCACGTCAAGGAGACCGCTATGAGCGACACCACCGACCGTTATCGCACCCATCGCCGCCCGGACTGGTCCGACACGCTGGCGCGGGTGCGCGCCTACCTGCGCAGCCGGCCGACCGAGTCCTGGCTGTTCTTCTTCGCCGGCATCGTCGCCGGCGCCATCCTCGGGTAAGGACCGATCCCCATGAGCATCTTTTCGCGCCTGACGGACATCGTGCAGTCCAACATCAACGCGCTGCTCGACCGCGCCGAGGAGCCGGAGAAGCTGATCCGCCTGATCATCCAGGAAATGGAGGACACGCTGGTCGAGGTGCGCTCCTCCACCGTCAAGATCATCGCGGAGAAGAAGGAGATCGAGCGCCGTGTCGGCGATCTCACCCGCGAGCGCGACGAGTGGGAGCGCAAGGCCGAGATCGCGCTGGGCCGCGACCGCGAGGACCTTGCCAAGGAGGCGCTGCGCCTGCGCACCCGCGCCGCCGAGGAGGTCGACACGCTGACCGAGCAGCTGATCCAGGTCGAGGCGGCGCTGGCCAAGGCCAACGACGACATCGGCCGTCTGCAGGCCAAGCTGACCGACGCCAAGAACCGCGAGAAGGCGCTGGTGGCGCGCACCAAGACCGCCGCCAACCGCGTCAAGGTGCGCGAGCGCCTGAACGACGACCGCATCAACGAGGCATTGTCACGCTTCGAGCAGGTGGAACGGAACCTGGACGAGCTGGAAGGCCGCGTCGAGGCGCACGACCTGGGCCGCCGCAAGTCGGTCGCCGAGGAGATCGCCGAGCTTGAGGCCACCCACAAGCTCGACGAGGAACTCGCCGCGCTGAAGGCCCGCGTCGCGGCCCGCAAGGGCTCGTAAGGATCCCTCGCCCCCTCCCTGGTTATCCCCCGCTGTTCACCGGGGTGGGGGCCTCTTTTTCCGGGCGCGACCATCCTCACATCTGCGTCGACCGACCCAACCAAAGGCTCAATCCGCCATGGGCTTCTTCGGCTTCGTGCTGTCGATCCTCCTCGTCACCGTCGTGCTCCCGGTGTGGATCGTCTTCCACTACGTCACCAAATGGCGCACCCAGCGCGGCCTGTCCGCCCAGGACGAACGGCTGCTGGCCGAGCTGTGGGACACCGCCAACCGTCTGGAAACCCGCATCCACACGCTGGAACGCGTGCTCGACGCCGAGGCGCCGGGCTGGCGCGCCAAGGTCTGAAGGGAGGGGCCGTCATGACCCAAGACAATCGAAATTCGGGGCCATCTCCATTTGACTCACCGAACCCGCACCGACTGTACCGCAATCCGCGGAACGGCTACGTCGCCGGCGTGTGCGCGGGCATCGCCGACTATTTCGGGATCCAGTCGTTCCTGATCCGCCTGGCCGTGGTGATCGGGGTGTTCGTCTTCAGCGTGCCGGTGCTGATCGCCTACGTCATCGCCGCGCTGGCGCTGCCGCCGCGGCCGGAGCGGCTGTACCGCTCGCAGGAGGACGAGGAGTTCTGGCGTACCGTCGCCATCAAGCCCGACCGCTCGCTCGCCGGGCTGGCGCAGCGCTTCCGCGACGTCGAGAAGCGCGTCGTCGGCCTGGAGGCCTACGTCGCCTCCAAGGAGTACGAACTGAACCGCGCCTTCCGCGACCTGGAAAAGCGGTGAGGAAGAAGCAGTGAGGATCAGCGGCGAACGCGCCGCCGGTCCCGGGTGCGGATGCGCACCGGCTTCAGGTTCCGCGAGCCGGCGGCCACCACCATGCCGGCGAGCGCCAGCCCCATCGTCGCACCGAACACAAGCAGATCCATGCGGACACCTCCTTGACCCTTCATAACGATGGTCGGGCCAAATCGTTGACAAGAGGTGGACAAAAAAGTGGACACGGCGGGAGCGTGACGGTTTTTTTTTGCCGCCCTACTCCGCCCGCGGCTCGATGGACTGGATGGTGAAGCCCTTCGCGTGCGGGAAGCGGGCGGCCACCTTCTCGCGCGCCTTGTGCTCGTCCAGACCCCACACCAGAAAGCGCCGGCCCCGCTTCCAGCTGTCGAGCGCCGGGCGCTCCAGGTTGGCGTTGACCTTCTCGGCGTAGGAAGCGTTGGAGATCCTCACCAGCCAGCCCAGGTCGTTCTGCGTGTGCCGGTCGTCGAGCACGAAGATGCGCCGATCCACCGCGCCCAGCGCGCGCAGCCGCTCTTCCAGCTCCTCGCAGGCGAACTCCATGGCGGTCTTGCGGCGCCTGGCGGCGGTCAGCTCGCGCCGGAGGCCGAGGGTCTGGCGGGCGGCGCGCTTGATGCGCTCGACCTGCTGCTGCCGGCGCGCCTGCGCCTTGTCGATCATCGCCGCGGTCTCGCGCAGGCGCTTGGTCGCCTGGCTCATGGCGAAGGCCATCGCGGTGGCGCCGACCATGCCGGCGAAGACGAACGCCATCATGCCGCCTTGCCCTCCCCGGCCGCCGGGGTGCCCACCTCGAACAGCGAGACGATGTGGTAGCCGAAGGCCGGCGGGTAGCGCGCCTCGATCATCTTGCGCGCGTCGGCCAGCGCCGGCGCCCAGATCTCCATGTCCTGCGGCTGCGCCCAGCGGGCGTCGATGAAGGCGTGCTGGGTCTGCGCGGCGGAGCCAACGTACTTGTTCAGCACCTGGGCGTGGAAACAGTGCAGGCCCTTGACCTCCTCGCCGATCAGGTGGACCACCCGCTCGCCGCTGCGCAGCAGGTCGGCGACCTGCCGCTCCAGCTGGCCGCGGCGGCGCGCCACCTCGCTGGTCGCGTCGTGGACCGCCTTGATCTCCTTGCGGCGTTCCTCGCGGCGCGCCTCCAGCCCCTGCTCCAGCCGGGCGCGGCGCACCAGCATGTCGCGCACACCCAGCGAGCCGTGCTTCTGCTCGATCATCCGCTCGCCCACGACGACCACCAGTCTGGCGATGCCGAAGGCGACGCCGGAGAACGCCAGCGCGTAGAACAGGGCTTGGCCGTAGGTCTGCCACATGCAGAGGGAATCCCGTGGGGAACCGTCCAGAGATACCGAGACAATCAGCCTATATCAATAGGCTTAGCTTCAGCGTTGCAGCATACCCCCCGTTCGGACGGGATGTACTTGAGCTTGATCAAGGCGGCCACCACGCCGGGCCATTACCGTCGCACCAGCATTCGAGAGGTGCACGACCATGACGATGTCGCGACGGACGCTGATGACCGCCCTGCTGGGCACGGTGGCCGCCGGCGGTGCGCTGGCGCTGCTGCGCGGGATGACCTCCCCGGCCGACGCCGCACCGGCGGTGACGGTGTGGAAGGCGGCAAGCTGCGGCTGCTGCGGCGGCTGGGTGGACCACATGCGCAACGCCGGCTTCCCGGTGACCGTGCACGTGGTGGACGACGTGGACCCTGTGAAGGCGCGCCTGGGCGTGCCGGAGCGGCTGCAGTCCTGCCACACGGCGGAGGTGGACGGCTACGTGCTGGAGGGCCACGTCCCGGCCGACAGCGTCGCCCGCCTGCTGCGCGAACGCCCGGCCGCCAAGGGCCTGGCGGTGCCGGGCATGCCGCAGGGCTCGCCGGGCATGGAGACCGGCGCCAAGGACCCGTACCAGGTGGTGCTGTTCGGCGGCAGCGCCGGCATGCGGGTCTACGAGACGCGCTGAGCGGAACCTTTACCGTCTCCGTAAGGTTGGCGGGGTGACGACGGGCGGTGCCGGGGGTGCCGTCCGCACGCGTTTCCACGCACCCCAAAGGAGACAGACGATGAAGCGCACGCTTCTCCTCGGCGCGGTGGCCACCCTGATGGCCGCCACCGGCGCCATGGCGCAGACGAACCCCGCCCAGCAGCCGAACAGCGCCACCCAGCAGGGCATCACCCAGCAGCAGCAGAACCCGTCCATGGCGCCGAACGCCGTCGGCGACAAGGCGGGTATGGGCACCGCCGCCTCGCTCGACCACATGATGGGCAAGGACGTCTACGGCGCCGAGGGCAATAAGATCGGCTCGGTCGAAGACATCATCCTCGACCCGCAGACCGGCAAGGCGCAACTGGCGGTGATCGAGCGCGGCGGCCTGCTCGGCATCGGCGGCAAGAGCTTCGCCATCGACTACACCCTGCTCGGCATGGAGGGCGACCGCCTGGTCGCCAAGCAGGTGACCGAGGCCCAGGCCAAGGCAATGCCCGAATTCAAGTACGGCGACAACGCGGTGTCGTACAACCGCAGCCGCAACCAGGGCAGCGGCACCGTCAAGCAGTAACGCACGCGGCGCGGGGGCCGGACCTGCACCGGCCCCCGCTTTTCACGCTCGTCTCGCAGCAATTTGACGCGAATTTTACCGGCAATCCAGCTATGCGCGTACCGATGGTTCTGTTAGGGTCCGTATTCCCCTGCCGATAGGGCATATGCGGAACGGTGTGGCGCCATCATGCAGCTGATCTCCCGGATCTCCATCTCGACCAAGGTCACGATCCTCAACCTCGCCGGCATGCTGCTGCTCAGCGCCGCGGTGCTGATCGTCATCGGCCAGGTGCTGGCCCGCGACCTGGAGCGGCAGGCGGTGGACATGCAGACGCTGTCCATGCAGATCGCCTGGAGCGCCTTGAACCGCCTGGGCGGCGACTTCGCCATCGCCGACGGCAAGCTGAAGCGCGGCGACGCCGTGCTGAACGAGAATTACGAGATCGTCGACAACATCAAGCAGATCACCGGCGGCACCGCCACCCTGTTCCAGGGCGACACCCGCGTCGCCACCAACGTGCTGAAGGACGACGGCAGCCGCGCCATCGGCACCAAGCTGGCCGCCGGCCCGGCCTACGACGCCGTGCTCCGCCAGGGCGTGCCGTACCGCGGCGTCGTGCAGATCCTCGGCGAAGACTACTTCGCCGCCTACGACCCGCTGAAGGACCGCAACGGACAGGTCGTCGGCATCCTCTACGTCGGCATCAAGAAGAGCGTCGTCTTCCAGAGCTTCAACGGCAACATGCGGCTGGCGGCGCTGGGCGTGGCCGGCTTCGCGGTGGTGCTGGCGTTCCCGGGCTACCTTTTGCTGCGCCGGCTGCTGCGGCCGCTGGGCACGCTGAAGCGGGCGATGGACGCGCTGTCGTGCGGCGACCTGAACGCCCCCATCGACGGCACCGGCCGCGGCGACGAGATCGGCAACATGGCGCGCGCCGTGGTCGTCTTCCGCGACGGCATGGCCGAGGCCGAGCGCCTGCGCGCCGAGCAGGAGCGCCAGCGCGAGGAGGCCGAGGAGCAGAAACACCGCGCGCTGGAGATGATGGCCGAGACGGTCGAGCGCGAGAGCCGCGACGCCGTCGAGCGCGTCGCCCAGCACACCCAGGCGATGGACGCCAACTCCGGCCAGATGGCGGAGTCGGCATCCCGAGTCGGCAGCAACGCGCAGGACGTCGCCGCCGCCGCCGCGCAGGCGCTGAGCAACGCTCAGACCGTCGCCTCGGCCTCCGAACAGCTCTCCGCCTCGATCCGCGAGATCGGCGGGCAGGGCAGCCAGGCCAGCAGCATCACCCCCCACCC
>NZ_LGQZ01000108.1 GCF_003116015.1 Azospirillum sp. TSO22-1 | reverse complement strand
AACCGCCGCCCCTTCGCTCCGGCTGGAAAGCCGGTCGCGACCCTCGACCAGCTGGAGCGGGAGTTCGCCGTATGACCGTCACGGCTACCCTGCCCCGCTGAACTGTTCCGAGTGACGCTGGTAAGCCGACGAGGCTTCAGGAGTGTTCCATGTACGATGACACCACGCAGATAGGCCGCCTTCTGCACGAAGATCACGAGCGCTGCCTTAATGCGGTGCAGAATCTGGAGGCGCTGCTTGCACGCCAAGGCCCCTCCAAGCCGGCGGACCCGAGCGACCCCGCCGTCCGCTCCGTCCTGGTCGCGGCCAAGGGAGTGCTGGCACAGGAGACCGCCACGCACTTCGCATTCGAGGAAGATCACCTGTTCCCTCTCCTGGCGGAGGTGGGCGAGCAGGCAATGATCCTCACCCTGAAGTCCGAGCACGACGCGATTGCCCCGCTGGCGGATGACATCGTGTCCCTGTTTGCGGACGGGCTGAAGGCGGGCTTCTTCACCCGGGAGCAATGGAATGACGTCTACACGCTGGGCATGGAATTGGCGGAGCGGCAGATATTCCATGTGCAGAAGGAGGAACTCGGTCTGCTGGCCGGCATCGGCATGATGATCGAGCCGGACGTGGATTCCCGCCTCGCCGAGACCTACAGGTCGATGGGGTGAGCTTCCCTCGGGAGAATGGACACCCGGTCATGCGGTCCGCAGTTCGGCCTGCCCCGGGGTGACGATCGCAATCCTGGGGGAGAATGGTGCGGGTACCGGCGTAGCGGCCGGGTTACAGGTGCCCCTTGTGGTGAAGGTCCATGACGATGCGGAAGCCGATGATGTCGCTGGGCCTCGACGGATCCCGCTGCCGGCGGCTGGCGCTGCGGGCCATGCCGGCCGGATCGCGGCAGGAGCCGCCCTTGATGACCCGGTCGGTGGGATCGCCGGTCCAGGCGGCACCGCTCCCCGGTTGGCCGGAGAGTCCCCGTCGCCAGCCGTCGGCCACCCATTCCCAGACGTTGCCATGCATGTGGTAAAGCCCCCAGGGATTGGGCGTGCAGCTGTCCACCGTCCGAACACGCCCGCGTGCGGCGTCCGACGCGTCTCCCGACCCGACGTTGAAATCCCCGAGCACCTGCCCGCCGCACCAGAAGTCGGTGTCGGTTCCAGCCCGCGCCGCGTATTCCCATTCCGCCTCGCTCGGCAGCCGGATGCGCGAGCCGGTCGTCTGCGACAGCCACGCGGTGAAGTCGACCGCCGTCTGCCAATCGACGTTCACCGCCGGCATGTCGGCGTGCGCGAAGGACACGTCGGGCCGCCACCGCGCGAACAACCAGGCGGGAACCGCCGTGCAGCTGATCGCGTAGGGATGGCGGATGGCGAGCGCCTGCGGAGGAAACTCCTCGGTCCTGTCGCGGCTGCCCATGGTGAAGTCACCGGGCGGAATCAGCGCCATCGCGATCGACACCCCGAGCGCCGGGATGTCCAGCGGAAACCGGGCGGGCAGACCGAACCTTTGCGCCCACCGGCGTTGCCGTCCCTCCGGATCCGCAGGTTCGGGGTCGTTCGAAGACGCGTGCACGGATGACGCCTTGCTGACCGCGGGCTCGTGAGCGACCTCGCCGGCGGGGTCGGCTCGCCTGCCGTCCGGCATGCCTTCGACCGGCAGTTCGGAAAGCAGCTGGAACGCCAGCGCCGCAGCGGAATCGATGGCGTACTCCTGACCGTGGGCGGCGTCCGTCTCGCTCTTTCCCGACAGGAGGTCGGAGACGCCGCGGAACACGAGCCACTGGGCGCTGCGCAGCGCATGGGCAGCCGTGGCGAAACCGTGCCCTTCGGTTTCGACCGCCAGCGCATCGTTGAAATGGGAACGCAGGAAGGCGACCAGATCCGAATGGCGGTCCGCGACGACCTTTTCGCCGGAAGCGATCGGCCCCAGATAAGCGGTGCGGTTGTCATGCGGCTTGCGGTAGAGGCGACGGCCTTTCCACTCGTTGGCGCGCGCCAAGTCACGGGCGAGCGCCAGCAGCGCCTGATCGGGCCTGTAGGGGTCGGGGCGGGCGTGGAAGCCGTCCGGCGTGACCTTTCCGGATTCGTACCCGTAGATCTTGGTGGATACGACGACGTCCCCGATGCCGGCGTCCTTGACGCCCCCGGCGACGCCGACCAGAAGCGCGACGTCGGGCTTGTAGTGCATGATCGCCATCGTGGCGTTGAGCGCGGCCATGTCGTTGCCGCGTTCCTGCGCGACGGCCACCCGCCACGGGCCGGTGGCGCCGTGGAACTGTCCGACGCGGAACACCTGGCCCTGCCGGATCTCGCGGCTGGTCTCGCCCAGATGCTTCAGGACGTGCTCGGTTTCGACGTCTATGGCGGTCAGGATCACGGCGGTGCGCATGACGTCTCCGGTTGCGGTGTGCGGTGGTGGCTTCCTGGGCGATCGGTCTGAAGGGGTTACCGCCAAGGGGAACGCTTGGGCGGTTCCATGCGGCGGAAGATCAGGGCGTACAGGGTCGCGAACCGGTGTTCGCGGGGTCGGCTGGCGACCGTGCGCCACGGCTGGCCGCCGGCCGCCGGCGGCCGGGGATCGCCGACGACCGCGTCGACGATGTCCGCCATCATCCTGTCGAAGTCCGACGGAGCGACCCTTTCCGCCGGAGCCGCGCCATCCCGGTCCAGGGCGCCGATCCAGGACAGCAGGCGGTCGTCGAACCAGCCTTTCGTCCGGCGCGAGCGCCTCACCGCCTCGTACAGCTGATACAGCGCCTCCAGCGCGACTTCGAGGTCCAGCGGGCCGTCGTCGCCGCCCTCCACGGTGGAGGCTTCGCTCAGGCACGCCAGGCAGCAGAGCGCGGCATCGGCGGGTGTGTTGCGGCGCAGGTGGTGCTTCGCCTCTGCGACGAACAGTTGGCGCCACGCCCCGTCATAGCGTTCGTACGGCGGCGCCGATGCCGGATCCCGTGCGAAGCGGGCGAGGTCGGCGAACAGGGACTCCGCGTCCGTGCGGCCGAGCGCCTGGGCGCATTCGACGGTGAGCCGTTCCGCGATCGCGCGATGGCGGGTCGCGAGGGTGCCGTCGGCCGTCTCCAGCACCACGGCTTCATAGAGCAGCCGGTCCACCATGACTTCCGTCCTGCCGGCGTCCCGGCATTGCCCGGCCATGCGGAGGCAGCGCAGCAGAAAGCCCCGCGTGAGCCGTGGAAAGCTGCCCCTGTGCGCGGCCGCGACGAGGCCGAGCGCATAGACCATCGGCGCGCTTCCGTCCGGCTGTGCATGCTCGTCGGCAAGCTCCTTGACGATCCGGGCGACCCGCTGGGCGGGGCCGCTGCCCGGTGTGCCGACCAGCAGGGCGCCCAGAAGCGATCCGATCACTTCCTTGCGTTCGGGCCGGAACACGGCGAAGCGCGACGCCCCTTCCGTGACGTTCCGCTGCAGTCGGTCGGCTTCGGCGCTCCATGCGTCGGCCCGGATCCGCCCCGCCGCGACCCAGCCGTCCACGATGGCGCCGATGTCCCGCAGGGTCGGCCCGATGAAATCGTGGCAGATCAACTCGAACCGCGCATGCCGCGGCGCCCGGGGCGGCCAGAACTGGCTGTGCGGCCAAGCGATGTGCGGGCAAACGAACAGGATATCGACGTTGTGCCGTTCCCGGTCGGAGAGCATTTCCGCCAGCGCGAAGATCTCTTCGATCGGCTTCGCGTTGTCGATGGCGAGAAGCCAACGCGTCACCTCCGCTCCGGCGGCTTGCTGCAGCAGCGTCAGTTTGGCCATGACCTTCTCGGGCCGGCCAATCGATCCCTCGCGGACCAGAGCCATGCGCGTGCCAAGCGGCGCCTGCCGCAGCCAGCGGGTGACGATCTGCCGCATCGCCGTCGTTTTCCCCTCGCCGCAGCCGCCTCCCAGCATGACGGCCCGCGGCCGGCTGCCCGGATCCCGCTCGCCGAGATGGCCGAGCGCTTCGCCAACGACGGCAAAGGGCTGGATCCGCTCGTTGGCGGCAAGGGCCCAGGACGCCCCCTCGGTTCCGTCGATGAAGACCTTGAGGGCGCTCTCGTCGATCGACGTCGAGGCCCAGACCGTCACGTCGTCGCCATCAAGCTCCAGCCATGGAACCTCGGCGGCGTCATCGCCCGCCGCCGACGGACGGGATTCGGCCAGCGTAACGTCCGAGCCGGAAGGGCTTCCCCCGCTGCCTCCGCTTCCTGCAGTCGACATCCCCTCCTCTCATGGTTCTCAAGAGAAACAACCAATCTCACAAGCGCACCAAAACATTCAAATGTATGATTTACCTATTTCATAAAAATTATCTACACGACTATGGCATAATTGACTATATTATGCATAGATTCTTTTCATAATCGCTTGCCCGCCTTGCTGGAGAAGGAGGACGTCGTGCTTCGGACGGTGGACGGCGCTTATACCCAGGCAAAGACGGCATCCGCCGAGCAGATTCCTTTGGTTGCCATCTCCGATTCCATGCGCCGCGTCCTGCACGATGCGCGCGTCATCGCCACCCGGCCCGGCCCGGTTCTGATCACCGGGGAAAGCGGCACCGGCAAGACCCGGTTGTGCGAAGAGATCCACGCCGCCTCACCGCGCTGCGCCGGCCCTTTCCGGAGGCGCGGCTGCGGCGAATTCGATCTGGGAACGCTGGAGGCGACCCTCTTCGGCCATTCCCGCGACGCCTATACGTCGTCGCAGACCGATCAGCCCGGTGTCCTGCTGGAAGCCAACGGGGGCACGCTGGTGCTCGACGACGTGGATTGCCTGCCGGCGCGCGCCCAGGCGGGGCTGCTGCGGTTCCTCGACGACGGTGGCTTCTATCGTCTCGGTGAACCCGCGAAACTCTGCAAATCGGATGTCCGCATCATCGTGACCACGAACGCCGACCTGGAAGCGCTGGTCAACGTGGGGAAGTTCCGCCGTGACCTGTGGTACCGCCTGCGGCGATGGCGCCTGCACGTGCCTCCGCTGCGGGCTCGGCGCGACGACGTCCGGGAACTGGCGCACCTCTTCCTGCAGGAGTTCCACGACACCACCCGCGTCATTGCCCGGACGGCGCCGCGCTTCGACGACGAGGCGTTCGAACTCCTCCAGTTGCTGAGCTGGCCGGGCAACATCCGCGAACTGCGGGACGCAGTCGAGAACATCGCCTTGTTCGGCACGGCGAAGGACGGGGTGTACGGGCTGTCCACCGTGGCGCGCGTGCTGTTCAACTCGGACAACGGTCCTGCCCTGGGGCTACCCGACGGCGGCGCAGCGGCGCCGGACGACGCCCATGTCCTGCAGATCCTGCGGACGACGCAGTGGAACATCAGCATGGCGAGCCGGATCCTCGGCCGGTCCCGCACCACGCTCTACAAGATCATCAAGGAGCGCGGCTGGAAGGAGGGCTGAGCGTCCCGCGCAGCAGACTGTCCAGACTGTCCAGCCCACTTGTCCGGTGAACAGCGGCGCACGCCGCTCCGCGCCCGATTTCCCATATGAGTCAATGGCTGCCGCCTTGGCCCAATTCCTGCTCCGGCGCCTGGACTTTTCGACGGACGGAGGGGGATCTGGCCATGGCACACGCGCTGCTGACGCGCATCGCCGCCGCGTTGACGGGCGCGCTCCTGCTGATCGCAGGCACGGCATCGGCGCAGCACGCGCTTCCGGCCATCGACCTGTTCGTCTTCCTGGACAATTCCAAGACCGTCTTCACCGGCGGGCCGGACGGCCCCAACCAGCGTCTGGCCGAAATGCTGAAGACGGCCTTCACCCTGCCCATCGATGGTCCGCGGACCTTCGTCTCGCGGGACGACCGGGTGTCGCTCTACACCTTCGGGCGGGAAGTCCTGCCGCTGGCCGACCGGATCGAGGGCGGCAACACCGCTGCGCTGAACGACGCGGTCGCCCGGTTCACCGAAGCCATCACCCCGGACAAGGTCACCGACTTCCGCCCGCTGCTGCGCTTCATCGCCGGACTGCCGGCCCTCCAGGACCGTGCCGACAACCGGTTGAAGATCGTGCTCATCGCCAGCGATTTCATCCACGACCCCTCCAACCAAGCTGAAAACAGCAACGGGACCGGGATCTGCGACCTGCTGAAGCAATACCGCGCCACGCAGAAGACGGCCGTCGCTGCGGATGTCGAGGCCCTGCGCCGCACCATCGCCTCCCGCGCCGACCCGGACCAGCTGCCGATCTACGTGGGCCTGCTGGCGGTGCGCCCGACCGAGGCCGACTTCGCCGCGACGTCGAAGGGGTACCGGGACTGCGCACTGGAGACCGTGCGTCTGCGCCCCCTGACGCAGAGCCTCGAGAAGGAGCTGGGCGCCCAGGTCATCGAGTACGCCGACGCCTCCAAGGACCTCAATCAGTTCGCGCGCGAACTCGTGGACAGCGTGCTGCGCGCCACCCGGCCGCGTCTGGCGGTGACCGGCGGGGCCTGCCAGCCGCGCGGGTTGGAGGGGCTGAACTGCTCGCTCGCGGTGAGCAATCCGGCGCGCGTGTCCAACCGGCTGCGCACGATCACGCTGTACGACCGGCCGGACGGCCCGGTGCTGGCCACGGTCAACGCCGACGACGTGATCGAGGGCAACGCGGCCAAGACGGTCGCGCTGCGCCTGGGTGGGAACGAGGCCCGCGCCCTGCTCGCCGCGACCGCCATCTACGCCGGGCTGGACAGTGACGGCCGCGGCGTCACGGCCCGCGTGCGGATCGAAAAGGGCGTCGGCGGCGGGCTGACGATCACCGGGGCGAAGGCCGAACGCAAGGTGGCGGGGCGGCCGGCGGACCTGACGGTCACGCTGGCGAACCCGCAGCCGGACCCGCGGCTCGCCCGCAGCATCGTCTTTTCGGCCACCCAGCAGGGCGGCCCCGGCCTCGGCCGGATCGACCTGCCCGAACCGCCGGACGTGGCGCGCGGCGCCACCCGGGAGCTGTCGATTTCCTTGACCCCGGCCATCGACCAGGCGCTGGACCGCGGCGCGGTCTACGCCTCGGTCCTGTCCATGGACGGCGAGCGTGCGGGCGATCCGGAATCGCCGCGCGTGCGGATCGAGTACCGCCAGGCCGCCCCGCTGCGGGTGAACGAAACGCGAATCCGGTTGACGGACGGACGGGCGGAACTGGCGCTCGACGTGGAGTCTCCCGGCCCGCCGCTCCGTCCGGTGCGCAACGTGCTCTTCTACGCCCGCGGCAGCACCACGCCCTTCAGGGTGGAGCCCGTGCCCGGAGGCCCGGCCATGGTGCCGTCCGGCCGGCGGGTGACCGTGACCGTGGCGCTCGGCGACGATGCGGTCGAGGTCTTGAACGACGACGGGCTGTCGGTGGCGGTGGAGGACGCCGCGAACGGGCGGCCCTCTGCGCCGGTTCCCGTCGCACGCCCGGCGTCGACCGCGACCAGTCTGAGGATCGCAGGGCTGCGGTGGCTGGAGAACGGCGTGGCCGGGCAGCTGCGGGCGCGGGTCACGGTGATCAACGACAATCCGCGCTTCCAGGAAACGCTGGCCGCGCTTGTCCTCCACGGTGCCGCCGGCGAGAGGCTGGTGAAGCGGGTCGAGCCCGCCGTGACGCTGGCCCGGAGCGCGTCGGCCGACGTGCCGCTGACGTTCGACGGGCGCGACCTCGGCGTCCAGTCCATCCTGCGCCAGCCGTTGTTCCGCATGCAGGCGGTGGATGACCAGGACAACGCGGGGGCGGAATCGGAGCGTTATCCGACGCCGCCCTACACCGCATTGCGGCTGGTCTCGCCGGGCGTGTTCGAGGCGAACGACCGCGGCGGGCTGGACCTGCGCCTGGAGGTCGAGAATCCCGCCCTGGTCTCCAACAGGCTCCTGCAGGTGCGGATGTACGCCAAGGGCGGCCGGCCCGAGCAGGCCGAGGTCCTGCCGCTTCCGGCGCCGGTGAACATTGCCGGTGGCGGCCGGGAAACCGTCCGGATCCCGTTCAACAAGAACTTCTTCCGGGCGCACAGCCCCCACCTGGAACAGAACCTCGTCCTTGTGGACGAAACCGGGCAGTCGGTGAGCGGACGGGTGCCGCTGTCGAGCTTTCCCGTCACCCCGCTGCCGTCCAAGCCGCTGAAGCTGGCGGATGCGGCGGAGTGGACCGACGCGCTGCCGCTGGTCCTGACGGTTACCGTGCTGAACGAGGCGCCCTACAGCCAGACCCTCGGGCGACTCCTGCTGGCGGCCACGGAAGGAAGCGAGCCCGAAGTCTTCGATCCGCCGAACGGGATCGAGATCCGGGGCGCTTCGAGGGAGGGCAACAGGGACGTGCCCATGCTGCTGCGCGTGGCGGTCCCGATGCAGGACGAGTGGCAGGACAGGCTGCTGGCCGGACAGGAACTGCGGGTCTGCGCCCTGACCGATCTCGAAGCCACATCGAAGGTGAAGACCTGCGCGGGCGGCTGGGTGCCGGTCGGTCTGCCGCGACCGACGCCGCTCACCGTGCAGATGAACGGAGACCGTCCCTTCGACCCGCAACGCAAGGAAATCCGTATCGACGTCGCCAACCCCGGCATCGTTCCGAACTTGGTCACCGGCTACGCGCTGCAGTCGTCCGACGGCAGGCAGGACTTCGTGCAGAAGACGCTGGACAAGGCCGAACCGGTCAGGGCCGGCAAGACGGTCACCCTGTCCATTCCGCTGAGCGACGGCGAAGCCCGCGCCGTCGCGGCGGCACAGAGCTTCCGCGTCGTCCTTCGCGACAAGACCCCGGCCAACGCCGGCAGCGGATCGGCGGCCGTCGTTCCGGTGACCGGTCGGATCC
This sequence comes from Azospirillum sp. TSO22-1, assembly GCF_003116015.1. Classification (GTDB taxonomy): domain Bacteria; phylum Pseudomonadota; class Alphaproteobacteria; order Azospirillales; family Azospirillaceae; genus Azospirillum. Next base: position 64,900 of record NZ_LGQZ01000108.1, on the reverse strand, counting down.
CGGTGTTCGACTACGAGGTCCGGCAGTTCAAGGCCACCAAGGTTCCGAAGGACGACGGCTACATCTGGGCGCGCGCCGACATCGAGATCAAGAACACGTCGTTCATGCCGCTCGGGCGGCAGAACTTCCTGGTCTGGATGGCGGACAGGCGTGGTGAAATCGTCGGCGCCAAGATTGCCCTGACGCACGATTTTTCCGGCTTCGACCATAGGTTTGCCGTGCCCGTGGCCTGGGGGATTCCGGAGAGTTTTTCGGACGGGGCCCTCGGCTCGATCATGATGTCCCCCACTGCCGCGCCCGACTTCGTCAAGTCCTATGGCATTGTCGAAAAGCCGAAATACGATCTTTCCGTGATCATGATGGCGTCGCTTGGCTTCACCACGCTGGTCACGTTCGTCAACCTGATCCTCTGGTTCCTTCGCAGGCGCGGTGTCGGCTATTCCAGGCTGCTTCCCGTCATCGGCGCCAACGGGCCGAGCTACCTCGACCGCATCAGCTCGTGGGTGAGCTTCCTGAATTCGTTCGTCGGGGCGCCGTTTACGGTCGGGGCCGGCATCGGTCTGCTTGGATACTTCGATTACCTGGGCCTGACCATTCTGCTGACCATCGTTGCGGCCGTGCTCTCCGTCTTCGGCGTCATCGCCGTCGTCGCCCGCATCGTCAAGAAAACGCGTGTGCGGCAGATTGCCGCCAAAGGAGAGGAGGCCAGGGAAATGCCGGCGATCCTCCGCGACTTCGACATGACCGTGGCGAAGACGGTCATGATCGTCTTCCTCGCTTCGGCCGCGGGGATGGTGTTCTACGGCGTCTGGCACACCCCGACCGACCCGTTGACGGTGAAGCACCACTGGGACATCCGCGAAACGCAAGGCATCACCACCGCCCAGAATTGACCAGAAGCCCGCGAGGAACGACGACCATGGCCACGGCACACAAGGAAGTGAAGCGTTTCCCCGCCCTGGTGATCGGGCTGGGCGGCACCGGCGTGCGGACGCTGCGTTACCTGCGCTGGCAGGCCGAAAGCGGAACGGATACCGGGCTGCGCGGCATGTACGAGGCCGGGCACCTGCAGATGCTGGCCATCGACACCGACTGGAAGGCCAACCGCGAGGAGGAGCTGGACGAGCACGTCGTGCCCCGCACCGCGCCGTTCCGCAGCGGAACCGAGCGCTCGTTCAGCCGCGCCCTGCCCACCATCGAGTCGATCATCGGGATCAGCACCGACGGCATCGTCCGCAGCGTCGAGGCGATCCGGCAGACCCCGCGCCACCGGCTGCGCCTGGTCGGGAACGCGGAGCCCAACGACGGCATCGAATCCGCCCTGCCGTCGGTGACCGAGTGGCTGCCGGCGGTCAACCACGAGGCACTCGGCGAGATGTCGCTCGGGCAGGCGCGCTACGAGGGTGCCGGGCAGTGGCGTCCGCTCGGGCGGATCGGCCTGTTCACGGAGGCGCGCGCGATCTACGACAAGCTGAAGGACTGCCACGAGCGCGTCCGCAAGGTGACCGAACCGGGCAAACCGGTGCGCGTTCACCTGGTCTGTTCGCTGTCCGGCGGCACCGGCGCGGGCACGTTCTGGGATGTCGCCTTCATGATGCGGCACATCGATCCGGGCTGCTCGCTGACCGGCGCCTTCCTGCTGGCCGAGCCGTTCATCGCCAGCGACCGGGCCGAGCGGGTGGAGGCCAACGCCTATGCCTCGCTGAAGGAAATGGCCGTGTACAAGAACTGGCGCCTGCGGCCGGAGGAGACCTTCCGGATCCGCTACCCCATCGGCCGGCAGGGGCTCACCTTCGAGGCCGAACGCGGCGATTCCAGCGTCTTCAACCTCGTTTACCTCTACCAGTCCTTCAAGCCGGAGGGCGAACCCGCCGAGATCCCGGACCTCGCCGCCTCGACGATCCGGATGACCTGTTTCCGCATGGCCGAAAACATCCTGGCCCAGCTCCGCCTGGACGTCCGCGCCAAGCTCGACGAAGGAGCCAACAACGAGAAGACCGACGTCAACGCGCCGATCCACCACCGCGAGCGGGGATTCGTCTTCTCCACCTCCGCGGTGACCCCCCTGGCCCTCGCCGAGGTCGGGGAGATCGCCCGCACGCTCGAGGCGGCGATCCTCAACCGCGCGGTCGCCGACACCGGAGCGCGGCGTACGGTGGTGTCGGGGCGCGAGATCAAACGGCAACTGCATGGCGCCATACCGGATGCCGCCGCGGGGGCGGCGGAGACCACCGTTTCCCGCAATGCCCCCCTGTACGATGAGGAAACGGGCGCCCGACGGTTCGCGCGGGCCTCGCTCATCGGCATCTGGCGCGATTTCGCGGTCCGCAACGGCCCGCCGGCCGAGTGCACGCGGCTGCGCGGAATGCGTGCGAAGCTCGACGGGCTGGAGGGGCGGATCAAGGGGCTGAAGGCCGGACGGAAGGATCCCCAAGGGCAGGACGAACGGCTACGCGATCTGTATGCCCTGGTGGACAAGGCGCTGCGCGACGCCTGGGCCGCCACCATCACCGCCCAGGCATGGACGGCCGAGGTCAACGGGGTGGAGGCGGTGCGGGCCAATCTGCACCATGTCGACCTGTGCGCGCCCGAGCTGGACGGATTCTGGGAAAGGCTGCGAGCGTGCCTGAACGAGTTGCACGACCGGCTGCAGCGCGAGGTCGCGGTCCTCGACGACGAGGCCCTGGCCCTGCTGCGCGGCGCGGTGAAGGAACTCGACCGTTTGAAGCCGCTCGACCAGGGAAAGCTCCGCACCTCGAGCGTCCTGGCGCCGCCGTCGCTGATCCAGATGCGCATCGCTCTCGGAATCGTCAACGAGACGCGCGACGAGGACCTGATCCATCAGCATCGGATCCATGGCAGCGGGCCGCTGGAGCTCATCGTCGGCAAGTTCCGCGAGCGGCTCGACGCCAGTCTGGCCGAAGCCGAGCGCAGCGTCCTGGACGCGGGGCAGTGGCCCACGATCGTCGAGGAATTCCTGCACCAGAACCATGCAGTGCTGGCCGGCGACATCCGGAGGGTGCTGGCCGTTCACGACGAGAACACGCGCCTGTTGAACGACCGCAACACCCAGCTGCAGCAATACGGCCTGCAACGGCTCCGTGAGCCGTTCACCCAGCACAACCAGTACGCCGAACGCTTCGACCGCATGATGGCGCCACTGCCCGCCACTCTGCGGGCGATCCTGACCAGCGGGATGCCCAATCAGACGGAGGCGCTGCTCGACGAGATCGTCGGCCTGTTCGTGCGGGAGACCGCCCTGGATGCGGAAGACGTGCGCAACCACTTCCGCGACAGCCCGGCGCGGCGCGAGGTGTGGAAGAGGTTCCTGGACGACTTCCTCAAGGTCGCCGAGACGTCGCGGGATCCACATTCGTCCCAGGCCGGACCGATGGCCGATACCCTGGCCGAACTGATCGACCGGCATTTCCTGCGCCCGCACGATCCGCCGGGTCACCTGGAGGCGATCCGTGCCCTGAACGCCTTCGAACGCTTCCAGGTGCTGGCACGGTACTACGCCAGCTGCTTCGTGCGTTTCTGGTCGGAGCAGGAAGCCTTCATCATCGCGCGGCTCAACGGTGACGAGGGGCTCGAGGACCTCATCGCCCGGTGCCGCAGCACCGTGTTCGCCAAAGGAGCGGTGGCGCCCACCATCCAGCAGGCGAAGCTGGTCATCGGAAAGCCGGAGATCGGCCGGACGCTGTCGGAGAACCGCGGCGTCACCGACCGCAACGGCCTGATGAACCGGCTGAAGGCGGCGGCCCAGAAGGTCCTGAACGTCACCCCGAGCTTCGCCGAGGAAGCCAGCCCGGTTCCCGTCATCTATTACGAGGAGCTGTACCGCGCCGGGGCCGAGATCTCCGGCATCCAGCGCTATCACCGCCGCTACCGCGCCGCCGAAGACCGCTTCCGCTCGCTTTTCCATTTCCGGCGGGGTGCGGACGAACTCGAGAACCTGGTTCCCGACGAGCTGGCGCCCGACGCGATCCTGTGCGGCAATCCGGGGTGCGGCTTCGATCTCGCCAAACTTCCGGGACGGACGCACCTGATCTGCCCCGGCTGCGGAGGGCCGATCCCCAACCGCTGCGGCAATCCGTCCTGCGAGATCGACAATCTGTCCGAGCAGCTGCCCCCGAACGCGTTCGACGCGCAGGGCCGCCCGACGGTGCGGCAGTGCCCGTCCTGCCGGGGCGAGCTGCGGACCTACTGGTGGCGCTGCCCGGAGGCGGCGCATGAAGGCCGCCACATCTCCATGCGCGAAACGGCCTGTCCCCAGTGCATGGAGGAGTACCACGCCGGCCGGCGGCCGTTGTCGGAGGTCCGGCGCCGCGACCCGGGCGACGCGACCGACTGCCCCGGCTGCGTCGCGCTGCATGTGCCGCCGGGAAGGCGGACCCGCATTCCGGCGTCCCTGCGGGCCTACTTCGAGAACGGCGTGTCGGCGCTCGACCGGCACGATTTCGAGGTGCTCATCGACCGTCATCAGCTTCTCGAACAGCGCTGCCCCAACCAGGAGGTCGCGGAACACCTGCTGTTTCCGGTGCTGGAGATGAAGGACGGCAGCGGAAGGAGGCTGGTTCACGTGCACCGCAGCGGCCGGCTGTTCAGTGGCGACGCCGGCTACCCGGTCAGCGGGCACCACTGCCACCATTGCGGCTTTCCGGCCTCCGAGGCTGACGTCGACACCGCGGCGGCCGGCAAGCGGCTGACCTGCCGCCGGTGCCAGCGCACGCTGATGGTCTGTCCGTATTGTTCCGACCACGATGGCGCCCTGTTCCAGCCGCTGCCGAGCAGCGTCGGCGCCGTCCGCTGTCCCCGCTGCACCAACCTGATGCTGCGCGATCCCGCCGACTATCAGCCGATCGCGGCCGAAGGTCTGCGGCGGCCGGGGTTCTGCCGCAACCTGTTCGACTGCAACGCCGGCGCACGGCCCTGGAGCACCGCCGCGGAGTACGATCTGGGAACCTGCCACGCGTGCACGGGCACGGACAGGGCGCCGCTGCTGCCGTTCGAGCACCTGTCCCGCCACATCACCCATTGCCCGATCTGCCTCAGCCTGCTCGGCCTGCGCGACGGCAGCAAGGTCCGGCGTTTCCGGCCCGAGGATCTCGCGGAGCATTTCCGCGATCAACCGGGCCACGAGTTGCCAGACACCTGCGTGATCTGCGGCAGCGAGCCGGCCAAGATCATCCGTTGGATGCTGGAAACCGGCTATTTCGGCGCGACCATCGCCGACGTTCAGGAAAGCACCCTTCAATCGCTGCGCAACAGCTTCGGCATCGGCCAGCCCGTCCCCGATATCCCGGCGGAACTGGGCATGGACATTCTGGAGGCGATGCTGCACCACCACAGCGAGCACGCGCTGCATGAGGCGGTCATGGCGCTTCCCGGCCTGCGCGACGGCCGTTTTGCCACGACCGTCGTGCAGACCCAGCTCGGCATGCTGTTTCCCGGACCGCAGATATCGGCGCGCGCCGTCCGCGGCAAGCTGGCGGCCATGACGGAAATCAGCAACGAGGTGCGGCGGCGGGAACGGGCGTTGGTCAGCGCCGAAGCAGCGCCATTCTGAGGTGCCGGTCGTCGCGGGCAGGCCATTCCCGGCGGCCCGTCACGAATGCCGCACGTGTGGGTGGCCGAGTCGCGCCCCTTGACGCGGTGCGTGGCGGCGGCGCCCCCGCGGCCGGCGATCATCCGCATGCCATTTCAATGGCCGTGCCGCCGGGAGTAGCGCCGCCCGGGTGGAGATTCCCGCATCCCTTCGTCACCGCGCTCACATTTTCCGCAATGGTTGACAGCGGCATCCCGCTACCGACACCTTCGGACGTCTCCACCCTTTCAGGTCCCATGTGTTGGTCGGCACAATTCCTGCGAGCACCAGAACCTTGATTGCGTCGTATCTGGCGACGGCATAGGCTTGTGCGCGCATGGCCAACCGTTTCCGCATCGCCCGCACGCCGAGCACCCTGCACACGCCGCTGCGCTTGCAGGACGCGCCGGTGCTGGACTCGGCCGAGCAGATCCTGAAGGCGTTACGCGGCCGGGTGCCGCCCGATTGGGGCAGCGTCCTGGCCGAACCGCGCCGAAGCGGCGACTTCATCGACTGGTGGGCGGAAGGGCTTGGCAACGCGGTGGCGCTCTCGTCCCTGCCGCCGCATGAGCAGAGCCGCCTGCGCGCCGTCCTCGATGAGCGGCTGGGGCATGTGCGCCAGTTGGCCGAGCGCGTCGGCCGCGACGATCCCCGCCTGGGCGAGGCGCTGCGGCTGGCAACCCGCTATCCGGGGCCGGACTGCGTCCACGTCATAGCCGGACAGCCGGTGCTGATCTTCTGGGCGCATGCGGACCGGGGCGTGGCGGTAACGGCCGCACCCACGGCCGTCTCCGTCCGCGCCCCTGCCGCGTCGTCGCCGCCCACGACCACCGCGCCCACAACTGCGTCGCCCGCACCCGTGTCGCCCACGCCCGCGGCACCGGCAGCGGGGAAAGCGGCAAGCGGCGCCCCGGCCTGCGCCGCGACCGGCGCAGCTCCCACGGCCGCCGCGGGCGCGGGGGCTGGTGCAGCCACGGGGGCTGCGGTCGCCGCCGGGCCGGCGCTGGGATGGCGGGCCGGCATGGCCGCCGGCCTGGCGGTGTTGCTGTTGCTGCTGTTGGTCGCGGGAGCGGCGTGGTGGTGGCGCTGGGGCTTCTTCGCCACGTGGCGTGCCGACGGCGGCCTGCGCGCCGCGCTGGAGCGCGAGGAGGCGCGGGGCGGCGCGCTGGAGGCGGAGATCGCGGCGCTCGAACGCCGGCTCGACGACGCCCGCAAGGTCTGCCGCGCGCCGGAGCCCTCGAAAAGCGTTCCGCCCAGGCCGGATCCGCCCCGGAACGAGCCGCGGAAGGCCGAAGCGCCCCCGGCTGCGGCACCGCCCGTCACCACTCCCCCCGCACCGCCCGCCGTGGCGCCGCCCGCTGCCGAGGCGCCGGTGCCGCGGCCGAAGCCGTCGCCACCGCCGGTGCCGGCCCTACCCGCCGAAGCGCCCCCGCCGCAGCAGGCACAACAGGAGCCGCGCCCGGCCAAGGGTTGCTCCGCACCGCGCCCGCCCTGGGAGGCGCCGGAGGTGGTCTTCGCGCTCGACGCGTCGGGCAGCATGGGCTTCCCCTTCGGTCTGAGCGATCAGGACGAGGCGGCGATCCTCGCCGGGGTGCGCCGCGGTGATCCGTCGGCCATCGCGCGGGCCCGGCAGGTCGCCAACACGCGCCAGGGCGACCGCCGCATCGACCACGCCCGCAACGCGATGAGCACTGCGCTCGACCGCCTGCCGGGTGACGTGGACGCCGGGCTGGTGGTGTTCGGCGACTGCAAGGGCACCGACAATTTCTCCTTCTTCAAGCCGGCCGAGCGGGACCGCCTGCGCGGCATCGTGCAGGGCATCGAACCGCGCCAGGGCACGCCGCTGGCCCGCGGGATCGAGCGCGCCGCCAACATGATGGCCGCCGACGACCCCAAGAGGCCGGCGGTGATCGTCGTGCTGTCGGACGGCCACGATTCCTGCGGCGCCGACCCCTGCGCCGCGGCGCGCGCGCTGAAGGCCCGCAAGCCGGGGCTGGTCATCAACGTCGTGCAGGTCACCAACGGCGACTCCGCCTCGTGCCTGGCGCGCGAGACCGGCGGCAAGGTGTTCAACGCCACCGATGTCGGCGGCCTGCTGCCGGCCGTGCAGAAGGCCACCGGGCAGGCCCCCGTACCCGCGGAGTGTCGGAAACCATGAGCGGTCCCATGGACATCGGCGCGCTGCTGCGCTCCGACCCGCTGAGCGCCTATCAGGCCAAGGGGGCGCACGGGGAACCGGTGTTCCGGTCGGCCACGCCCCTGCGCCGGGCGGTGCAGGCGCGGCTCGGGCCCGAACTGGCCGGGTTCCTCGCCATCCCCAAGATCAACGAGCGCGGCGACGCCATCGACTGGTACGCCGCGTCGGGCGGCGACGTGATCCCGCCCGCCAGCCAGACCGAGGAGGAGCGCGCGCAGGCGCACGCCGAGGCCAAGGCCATGCAGGCCCGCCTGCGCGAGGCCGCCGCCGGCTTCGCCGCCGCCGCCGGCGCCACCCGCGACGAGACGCTGTTCGCCGCGCTGCTGGCCGCCGCCGCCGAGTTCCCGGACGGCGACCACGTCTATCTGGTCAACGGCCGGCCGGTGATCACCTTCTGGGGCTTCACCCACATCGGCCAGGACACCACCAGCTGGGCCGCCCGCGCCCCGGTCGCCACGCCGCCTCCCGAACCACCGCCCGCCGCGCCGATGCCGTCGGTACCGGCGCCGGTACGGCGCGGCGTCCTGTCCTGGCCGTTCCTGGCCGGCTTCCTGCCCTTCGTCGTGCTGCCCCTGCTGCTGATCCCCTTGCTGTTCGGGCTGCACAGCTGCTCGCCCGGTCTGGTGGAGCCCTATGTGGCCGGGATCGACCCGCGCCTGCCCGGGCTGTTCGGCTGGAGCGCGCCGGAGCGTCCGTCCCCGCCCGCCGCGCCGGCGCGCATCGACCCGCCGAAGGCGGAGGTTGCCGCCCCGCCGAAGGCGGAAATTCCAGTGGTCCCAGCCGTCGAGCCGGGAAAGCCGGTGCCGGTGACGCCGGAGGTCGGCAGGGCCGGGACGGTGCCCCCGGTTCCGCCGTCCAAGCCGCCGACGCCCGCCACCCTGCCGCCGGAGCCGGTGCCGATGGTGATTCCGGAACAGGCGCGCAAGGAAGGCCGGGTGGATTTCCTGGAGGGCCGCTGGCGCTCGCGCACCGGCCTGACGGAAACCGACACCGGGCGCCCGGTGGCGGTCGATTACGCCTTCGACCGGCAGGGTCAGGGCACGCTCACCATCCGTCGCGACGACGGCTCCGAATGCCGGGGCCGGGCGCAGGCGACCATGCGTGGCGGCCAGCTGCACATCGACGGGCTGGACGACCCGCGCTGCCCGGACGGCACCCGGTTCAACCGTTCGCAGGTGGAATGCCGGGTGGGCGAGGGCGGACGGGCGGTCTGCCATGGCCGCCACGCCAACAACAAGACCTTCAATGTCGAGATGCAACGCTAGGCCAGCCGGGGAAACCGTCGAATGCTCGCCGAACTGAAGAAATACGACGACGTCACCTCGCTGATCACCCGCAGCGGCGTGCAGTTCCTCGATTTCGGGCTGACGCTGCGCAGCGCCGGCAGCATGCCCGCCGGCTTCGTGCTGGACGGCGGCACGATGGGCGCGATCCGGCTCGACTACGCCCCGGAGGAGGGCGAGTACCATATGCCCGGCGACAGCCGGGCGCGCCGCCAGCCGCAGGTCGAGACGCTGCTGAAGGAGGTCGCGGCGCTGTACGACCGCCAGTGGCTGCCGGTGCCGGTGCTGCGCCGCCGGCCCGACGGCGGTTTCCTGGAGGGGCCGACCAACTGGGCGCGCGCCCGGCTGGTGCGGCTGGCCGAGGGCGAGGACCCGGCGCACAGCCACCGTCTGACGCTGGCCATCGACACCGCGCTGATGGTGGCGGAGGACGCGCTGTACCTGCGCCCCACCGACGAGGACGTGCGCGCCGGCCACCTGTTCCAGTTCACCGACGACGCGCGTGTGGCCGCCGGCTTCGCCGCGCTGCCCTGGGTGGACGCGTGGCTGCGTGAGCTGTTCGAGGTCGACGCCAAGCGACGCAAGGCGCACCCCGACGACCTGTCGGCCGATCTCGCCGCGTTCAGGCACCGGGCGCTGTACCTGCACCTGCTGAACCTGCTGGCGACCCAGGCGGCGGTGCCGCAGGTCAAGATGATCGCCAACCGGCAGGACGCGCTGCACCGCCCGGTGCCGGTCGACCTCGTCCTCGATTTCGGCAACGCCCGCACCTGCGGCATCCTGATCGAGGAGATGCCCGGCTCCGCCAACCGGCTGGGCGACGTGCACGCGCTGGAGCTGCGGGATCTCGGCGAACCGCACTGCGTCTGGCGCGAGCCGTTCCAGTCGCGCATCGAGTTCGCGCAGGCCAGCTTCGGCAAGGATCACCTGTCGGTGCAAAGCGGGCTGGGCGACGCCTTCCTGTGGCCGACCATCGCCCGCGTCGGGCCGGAGGCCATGCGCCTCGCCGCCCGGCGCCGCGGCAACGAGGGCTCGACCGGCCTGTCCAGTCCGAAGCGCTACCTGTGGGACACCGCCGAGTACCCGACCGCATGGCGCTTCAACGCGCAGCCCGGCGGCGGTGCCGCGTGGGACGAGCCGCACGCCACGGCCGCCCCCTTCGCCAACCACATCGACCAGAAGGGCGAGGCGCTGTTCTCGACGCAGACCAGCCACATGCCGGTCTTCATGCCGCACTACGCGCGCTCCTCGCTGATGACCTTCACCCTGGCCGAGATCCTGGTGCAGGCGCTGACGCAGATGAACAGCCCGGCGCAGCGCCAGCGCTCCAGCCACGCCGACCTGCCGCGCCACCTGCGCCGCGTCATCCTGACCGTGCCGCCCTCCATGGCGGTGCAGGAGCAGGCGATCTACCGCGAGCGCGCCAACCAGGCGCTGCGGCTGGTGTGGACGACGCTGGGATGGCACCCGGAAAGCTATGACCCGGAGCCCAGCCGCGACTGCTGGCCGGAGCTGCCGCAACTGGTCATGAACTGGGACGAGGCGACCTGCTCGCAGGTGCTGTACCTCTACAACGGCATCGTCTGGCATTTCGCCGGCAACGCCCAGCAGTTCTTCGCCACCATGCGCCGGCCGCGCTACGGCGAGACGCCGGGCCGGGCGCTGCGCGTCGCCTCCATCGACATCGGCGGCGGCACCACCGACCTCGTGGTCACCGACTTCACGCTGCGCGGCGAGGGCATCAACCCGGACATCATCCCCGACCAGCTGTTCCGCGAGGGCTTCAAGATCGCGGGCGACGACATCCTGCTGCGCGTCGTCCAGCAGGTGGCGGTGAAGGCGATCGAGCGGCACTTGGCCGCCTGCGGCGTCGGCGACCCGCACGTGGTGGTGGACGATCTGATGGGGCCGCACGCCACCGAGGCCACCAGGACGCTGCTGCGCCAGCAGCTCGCCGTGCAGGTGCTGCACCGCATCGGGCTGACCGTTCTGGCCGCCTACGAGGAGTACGACCCGGTTGCCGGGGCGCCCGTGCAGACGCGCACGGTGGAAGAGTTCTTCGACGTCTCCACCATGCCCGGCGCCACGGTGTTCGATTACGTGAACGCCGGGGCGAAGGCCGCCGGGGCGCAGGGCTTCGACCTGCGCACGGTGCCCGTCACCATCGACCTCGGCCTGCTCCACCGCACCATGTGGGAGTGGGAGATCGCCAAGGTGCTGCGCTGCCTGTGCGAGGCGGTGCGCGCCTACGACTGCGACGTGCTGCTGGTGTCGGGGCGGCCCTCGCGCCTGCCCGCGGTGCGCGAGATGCTGCTGGCCGAGCTGCCGGTGGCGCCCGACCGCATCGTGCCGCTGCACTCCCACCGCATCGGCAACTGGTACCCGTTCCAGAAGACCGGCCGCATCGGCGACCCCAAGACCACGGCGGCGGTCGGCGCCATGCTGTGCGAGCTGGGGCGCTGCGGCGCGCTGCGCAACTTCGCGCTGTCGTCCGACCGGCTGTTCGTGAAGTCCACGGCGCGCTACGTCGGCTTCCTCGACCTCGTCGGCACCATCGCGCCAGAGGACGTGCTGGACGAGCTGGACGTGGACGTCCGCCCCTCCGACGAGACGGGCGGGCAGGAGACCCTGGACCTCGCCAGGACGCACGTCTTCCGCAGCGTCGTGCAGCTCGGCTTCCGGCAGCTGCCCATCGCCCGCTGGCCGGCGACGCCGCTCTACCTGATGCACGCAGCCCCCGGCAAGGCGGAGGTGGTGCGCGCCGCGGCACCCGAGGTGACAGTGAAGCGTGTCACCCGCATTCCCAGCGCCGATCAGGTGCGGCGCGGCCGCAAGCCGCCCTTCGCGGTGGAGGATTACGACGTGGCGCGGGCCGAGCCGACCAACCCCGTCGGCGGCTTCAGCCGCGCCGACGTGAAGCTGAGCCTCCACACGCTGCCCTACACCGGCGTCGGCGTGGACGGCTACTGGCTCGACACCGGCGCCGTCGCCCTGCAGAAGTGAGACCGCGGACATGACCTTCGACGGCAACCCCCTCCCCCAGGCCTGCCAGGACGCGCACGACGCCGCCGGGCAGGCGGCCGGCTGGATCGCCGCCACGCGCGCCGAATCCCCGCGGCTGGACCGCGAGGCCGACGGCCTGACCCAGCAGCTCCTGCGCAGCCGCAACCACCTGCGCCGGTTGCGCCGGACGGTCGAACGGCCGCTGGCCGTGGGCTTCTTCGGCGAAAGCCAAGTCGGCAAGTCCTATCTGGTGTCGGTGCTCGCGGCCGGGGCGAACGGCCGGCTGGAAACCCGGCTCGGCCCCGACCGGCTGGACTTCCTGGAAAACGTCAACCCCGTGGGCCACGGCAAGGAGGCGACCGGGCTGGTCACCCGCTTCACCTGCCGCCCGGGCGGCGCGCCGGCCAGCCACCCCGTGGAGGTGCGGCTGCTGTCGGAGGCGGACGTCATCAAGATCCTCGGCAACAGCTACTACCGCGACTTCGACCAGCAGACCGCCGTGCCGCTGCCCGAGGCCGCCATCCGCGACCGGCTGAACGAGCTGCGCGGCCGGGCGCAGCCACAGCCGGCGGGCGGCCTCAGCGCCGAGGACGTGATCGACGTGATGGACTATTTCGCCCATCACTTCCGCGCCTCCATGGAGCGCTACACGCTGTTCTGGCGCACCGCCGCGGATCTGGCGCCGCGCCTGGCCGCCGACGACCGCGCCCGGCTGTTCGCCCTGCTGTGGCAGGACGTGGCGCCCTTCACCGAGTGCTACCGCACGCTCCAGGCGGCGCTGGCGGCGCTCGGCCACGCGGAGTCGGCGCATTGCCGCCTGTCCGCCCTGGTGGAACGCAAGCCGGACGGCAGCCTCGCCAAGGAGCGGGGCATCGTCAACGTGCAGACGCTCTGGCAGCTGGGCAAGGACGGCGCCGACCGCGTCGGCGTGCTGCCGGCCGACGGTGGGGCAGCCGGTGGGGCCGAGGTGGCGTTGCAGCGCTCCGTCCTGGCGGCGCTGGTGGCGGAACTGCGCTTCGTCCTGGCCGAACCGCCGGCGGCGGAGCTGGTGGAGCGGGTGGACCTGCTGGACTTCCCCGGCTACCGCGGCCGGCTGGCGGTGTCCTCCATCGAGGAGGTGGGGAGCCAAGCGCGCACCGCGGCCAACGCCGACCCGATGGCGGAGCTGTTCCTGCGTGGCAAGGTCGCCTACCTGTTCGAGCGCTACACCGCCGACCAGGAGATGAACCTCCTGCTGCTCTGCGTCGCCTCGTCCCGCCAGCCGGAGGTGGCGGCGGTCAAGGATGCGGCGTCGGCCTGGGTGCGCCAGACGCAGGGCGCCACACCCGAGGAGCGGCGGCGGCGTGCCGCCGGCCTGTTCTTCGTCATCACCCGCTTCGACGAGAAGGTCGCCCCGATGGCGGCGGAGACGGCGGAGAGCCGGCGGCTGATCTGGTCCGACCTGATGAAGATGGCGCTGGAGAAGATCGGCGCCGAGGAGTGGGTGGCGAACTGGAACGGCCGCCCGTTCAACAACACCTTTCTGACGCGCAAGCCGCGCCTCGCCAGCACCGTCGTCGCGCTGGAGGACGGGCGCGAGACCGGCTTCCTGCCGGGCCAGCCGGAACGGCTGGCGGAGCTGCGCCGCACCTTCCTGGAGGAGACGCTGGTCCGCGACCACGTCGCCGAGGCCCACGACGCCTGGGATGCCGTGATGACGCTGGACGACGGCGGCGCCGGGCGGCTGATCGCCAAGCTGACCGCCGCCGCCGACCCGGCGCAGAAGACCGGCCGCGTGGCCGAGCTGCTGGCCGCGGAATGCCGGCGCCTGCGCGACGGCGTCGGTTCCTTCTACTCCGGCACCGGCACCGAAGAGGTGACGCGCAAGGAGCAGGCGTTCGACGCGCTGCTGCGAAGCCTCGACCCCGGCTATCTCGGCGCCATCCTGGCCAGCCTCTATCCCTCCGCCGAACGGCTGCGCGCCCTCTATTTCGGGGCCGGCGAGAAGGCCGAGACGGCGCCCGCCGCCCGCGCTCCGCGCGGCCGGGCCGACCTGTCGGCGCTGATGAGCGGCGGCGGGGCGGCGGGTGGCGCGGCACCCAGGGCACGCTCCGGCCGTGCCGTCGATTTCGCCCGCGAGGTGATGCGGGAATGGCAGCAGCTGCTGCGCGAGTTCCCGGACGACGAGGACCTGCTGCGCCACCTGGGCGGGCTGCCGCGCGAGACGGCCCTGTTCATCACCCGCGAGCTGCTGACCGCCGCCGCCACCGCCCGCCTGGAGGAGCGCATCGTCACCGCCATCGAGGCGGCCGAGGCCAACGCCGGAGCGCAGTGGGAGGCGATGGTGGACCGGCAGGTGCTGGCCTCCGCCATGGTCATCGGCCGCTTCATCGATGATTTCGGCATGCAGGAGCGGGCGCCTTCGGCCCGGCCGCTGCGCCCGGACGGCGTGACGCCCATCTTCACCGACCCGCCGCCGGCCGGCGCCTATCCCGACCTGCCGGAGGAGGAGACCACCAGCCCGTTCATCTTCGACTGGCTGCTCGCGCTGAAGGCCGCCGCGATCGAGAACGTCGGCCATTCCGAGGCCAGCGAGATCTCCAGCCACGCCAACCGCCGCCTCGGCGAGATCCTGGCCCGCGTGCCGGTGCCGGACGCCGCCTGAGCAGGAAACCGACCGCATGCGCGCCGACATCCTCACCCACCCCTGCCTCGGCCCCGGCCACGGCCTGATCCGCCTGCCCGACGGCACCGCCGCCCCGCCGGCCCTGTCCATCCAGCGCAACCAGGGGGCGGCGAACTGGCTCGGCCCCGGCGGCTGGCAGGCCAGCGAACACCGCTTCGCGCTCGACGGCGGGATGTTCACGCCGGAGGACGGCGGCATCGCCGTCGCGACCCCCGCGGTGGATGCCGTGCTGGCGGCGCGGGCCGGCGGAGCCGCCTTCGCGCTGCACCTGCTGGACGGCGAAGCCCGCACCACCGGCATGCTGAGCGTGCGCGACCTCCTGGGCGGCAACGCCCGCCGCGCCGCGCCTCCACCCGCTCCCGAGCCGGTTCCGCCCGAACCGCCGCCGCCCGAGCCGGTACCCCCCGGGCCGGTGCCGGACCCGCCCCCCGGACCAGTGGTGCGCAGCGGCGGGGGCGGCCCGAACGTCGCGCTGATCGCCGCGGTTTTGGCGGGGGTGCTGCTCGCCGCCGGGGGCGGCGCGTGGCTCCTGTTCGGCCGCGGCGACACGCCTCTGACGGCGGCGGCTCCCGCCGCCCCGCCCGCGCCGCCCCCGGCTCCGGCCGACACCCGCAAGGAGGTGGGCGACTTCCTGGCCGGCAAACCCTCGCCGGATGGCGCCCGCGCCAAGGCGGAGGGGATGGCGAAGGCCGGGCGGTTGGATGGCGCGCTGCTGCTCTACCGCTACGCGGCGGAGGGCGGCGACGGGGCGTCGGCGCTGGCGCTGGCCCGGATGTACGACCCCGCCACCTTCGCTCCGCAGACCAGCCCGCTGCCCGCGGCCAACGCGGACATGGCGCGCCACTGGTACGAGAAGGCCGCCGCCGCCGGATCCGCCCCCGCGCAGCAACGCCTGTCGCAGATGAAGGAGGGCAAATGATGCGCCGCGCCTGGAAGGCTCCGTTCGCCGCGCTGGGTCTGGCGCTCTGCCTCGCCGCCACGCCGGCGCCCTGTGCCGAGCGGCAGCCGCTGCTGATGGAGGGCAAGAAGACGCTGTTCCAGCGCGCGCTGACCCGCCCCGGCGCCCTGCTGGCGCCCGCCGCCGGGCAGGCGGGCGGCAAGGAGCTGCCGGCGCTGTCCATCCTCTACGTCTACGACCGCAAGGCGGGGGACGGGGCGGAGTGGCTGGAGGTCGGCGCGGACAGCCGCGGCGGCGTGCGCGGCTGGGTCAGGGCCGACGCGACGCTGCCCTGGAAGCAGCAGCTGACGCTGGCCTTCACCAACCCGGCCGGGCGCGACCGGGCGCTGCTGTTCAGGGAGAAGGCCGGCGTGCTGTCGGTGCTGGAGGCGCCGGAGCCCGGCGCCGCCGCCCGTCCGCTGCTGGCCGCCGCGCAGACGCCGCCGCTGCCCGCGGATTCACCGGCGATCTCCATCGAGCCGGAGACCCACGTCGATCTCAACAAGCGGTTCTACCTGCTGCCTATCCTCCAGGCGGAGGAGGCGTACCACGGCGCCGGCTTCCCGGTGCGGGTGCTGGAGGTGGCCTCGGTTACCGCGCGTCCCGACCCCAAGGACGCTAAGCCGGCAGCCGACCACGCGTTGGCGCTGCGCAACTTCAGCGCCAACCTGGTCTTCGTCATCGACAGCACCGTGTCGATGGACCCCTACATCGACCGCACGCGCGAGGCGGTGCGGCGGATCCACGCCCGCGTCCAGCAGGCCGGCCTGTCGTCGCGCGTGCGCTTCGGGCTGGTGGCCTTCCGCTCCTCAGTCAAGGCGGTGCCGGGGCTGGAGTACGTCACCAGGCTCTACGCCGATCCCAACACGGTCGCCGACGGCGACGCCTTCATGGCGCAGGTCAAGGGGCTGAGCCAGGCCAAGGTGTCCAGCGCGCGCTACGCCGAGGATTCCTACGCCGGGGTGATGACGGCCCTGCGCGACATCGACTGGAGCGAGGCCGGCGGCCGGTACGTGGTGCTCATCACCGATGCGGGCGCGCTGCGCGGCAACGACCCGCTGTCGGAGACCCGGCTGGATGCCGAGCAGGTGCGGCTGGAGGCGGAACAGCGCGGGGCGGCCATCTACACGCTGCACCTGAAGACGCCCGCGGGCCGGAACGACCACGCCGCGGCCCAGGCGCAGTATCAGGCGCTGTCCCTCAACAAGACCCTGGGCAAACCGCTGTACTACCCGGTGGACGCCGGATCGGTGGACGAGTTCGGCCGCATCGTCGACAGCCTCGCCGAGGCCATCGTCGCCCAGGTGAAGACCGCCGCGGAGGGCAGGCTCACCCCCGCCGACGCGGCCAGGGACGAGAAGGACGCCGCCCGGCGCGCCGCCCGCGAGGCGCAGATGGTCGGCCGCGCCATGCAGCTCGCCTATCTCGGCCGGGTGGAGGGGACGGAGCCGCCGCGTCTGCTGCGCGCCTGGATCGCCGACCGCGACTTCGCCAAGCCGGACCTCGCCACCACCGACGTGCGGGTGCTGCTGACCAAGAACCAGCTCTCCGACCTTCAACAGGCGGTGAAGGGCATCGTGGACGCGGGCCAGGCGGCGCAGCTCACCCCCGACGATTTTTTCAAGCGCCTGCGCTCGGCCGCCGCGGTGCTGGGCCGCGACCCCAACCAGATCAACCGGCCGGACGCCGCCAAGCTCGGCGACCTCGGGCTGCTCGGCGAATACCTCGACGACCTGCCCTACAAGAGCAAGGTCATGAGCATCGACCAAGCCACCTGGGGCCGCTGGTCCATCGGCGAGCAGCAGGCCTTCCTGGACGAGTTGGAGCGCAAGTTGCGCCTCTACCAGCTCTACCACGACGACACGGCGCGCTGGATCGCGCTCGACACCAGCGCGGCGCAGGCGGACGCCGTCTTCCCGGTGCCGCTGGAAGCGCTGCCGTGACCGCCATCCTCCACCTGGAAGACGTGACGCGGCAGCGCGGACGGGGTCCCGGTTCCTTCCGGGTGGAGGTCCCCCGACTGAGCGTCGCGGCGGGGGAGTGCGTGGCGATCACCGGACCGTCCGGCTCGGGCAAGAGCACGCTGCTGGACCTGCTGGGCCTAGTCGGCGCGCCGGAGAGCGCCGGGCGCTTCGCGCTGCGCCTCACCGCGGGGGAGGCGGTGGACGTGGCGGCGCTGTGGGCGCGGGACCGCTCCGACGCGCTGGCGGAATTGCGCGGGCGCGGCGTCGGCTATGTGCTTCAGACCGGCGGGCTGCTGCCGTTCCTCACCGTGCGCGACAACATCGCGTTGTCCTGCCGTCTGACCGGCAAGGCGGCGGGCGAGCGGGTGGCGGCGCTGGCCCGCGTGCTGGGGCTGGAGCGGCACCTGACCAGGAAGCCCCGCGACCTGTCCATCGGCGAGCGCCAGCGCGTCGCCATCGCCCGCGCGCTGGCGCATGGCCCGGCGCTCGTCGTCGCCGACGAACCGACCGCCTCGCTCGACCCCGCCAACGCCGAGCGGGTCATGGCGCTGTTTCTGCACCTCGCCCGCACCTTGGGCGTCGCCGTCGTCGTCGCCTCGCACGACTGGGAGCTGCTGGGCCGGCACGGCGTGCGGCGCATCGATGCCTCCCTTGCGAGGACGGAGGGCGGCACGGTGGCGCGCTTCGACGGGGCGGCCGCATGAGGCGTTGGCGCACCGCCCTCGTCCTGGCGTGGAAGGACTTCGCCCATGAATGGCGGATATCCGCCTGCCTCGTCCTCGGGCTGGCGGCGGTGCTGACGCCGCTGCTGGTGCTGTTCGGGCTGAAGTCCGGCATCGTCGCCACGCTGACCGAACGGCTGCTCGCCGACCCCACGAACCTCGAGGTGGTGGTGCTCGGCAACGGCCGGCTGGACCGGGACTGGTTCGCCGCACGTGCGCGCGACCCGCTGGTGCGCTTCGTCGTGCCGCGCACGCGCAGCCTCGCCGCCACCATCGATCTCGTGGCCGGCGCCAGCGGCGGGGGCGGCGGAAGGCGCGTGCTGGCGGGCGTCGAGATGCTGCCGACCGCCGCCGGGGACCCGGTGCTGGCCGGCCGCCCGGTTCCGTCGGAGGTCCGGCAGGTGGTCCTGAGCGCGGCGGCGGCGCGCAGGCTGGGCGTGGCGCCGGGCGACCCGCTGGCCGCCGCCGTGCCGCGCCAGACCGGCGAGCGGCGCGAGGCCGGACAGCTGGGGCTGACCGTGCTGGACGTGCTGCCGGACGCGGCCATGGCGCGGGAGGCGGTGTTCGTCCCGCTGGCGCTGCTGACGGCGGCCGAGGATTTCCGCGACGGCTTCGCCGTGCCCGATCTCGGCTGGCCGGGGGAAAGAAGCGCGCCGCCGCGCACCGTCTTCGCCAGCGCCCGCCTCTACGCCACCGGGATCGATGCGGTGGCGCCGCTGGCCGCCGCGCTGGCCGCGGCCGGGATGGAGGTGCGCACGCGCGCGGCGGAGATCGAGCAGGTGCGCGCCATCGACCGCGTGCTCTCCTTCCTGTTCACCGTCATCGCCGGCATCGGGGCCGGCGGCTTCGTGCTGTCACTGGCCGCCAGTCTGTGGGCCAACGTGGACCGCAAGCAGAAGGACCTGGCGCTGCTGCGGCTGGTCGGCTTCACCACCGCGCCGCTGGTCGCCTTCCCGGCCGCCCAGGCGGTGATGATCGCGCTGTGCGGCGCCGCGGCGTCGGCCGCCTGCTACGCCGCGGTGGCGGCCTCGCTCAACGCCGTGCTGTCCGAGAACCTCGCGCATGGCGAGGTGGTCTGCCGCCTGCCGCTGCCCGCGGCGCTGGCGGCGCTGCTGCTCACCCTCGTCCTGTCCGTCCTGGCGTCCGCCCTTGGAGGATTCCGTGCGTCCCGCATCGAACCGTCGCAGTGCCTGCGCGAGGTCTAGCCTCGCCACCCTCCTGCTGCTGCTGACGCCGGCCGCGGCCGGGGCGGCGGAAGGACCGGCGCGCTGGGCGGACGCCCTGTGGAACCCGAAGCCGGACACGGACGACGTCGCGCTGCCCATGCCCTGCGGCGGCGCCATGGCCTTCCGCCGGGTCGAGGTGCCGTCGGACGGCCCGCTGGGCGACTACAAGGTCACCCTGGGCGGCACCGACGAAACCGCCGCCTTCGCCGAGAACAGGCACACCGACCACCTCGCCGGCGCCTTCGAGGCGGGCAAGGCGGCGCGCTATTACCTGATGGCGAAGTACGAGGCGAGCGAGCTTCAGGTGCAGGCGCTGTCCGGCACCTGCCCGCAGCCGTCCATGCGGCTGCGCCTGCCCAAGGTGAACGTCACCTGGTTCGAGGCGGTCGCCTTCGCCGACGCCTACAGCCAGTGGCTGCGCGCCAACGCCGCCGACCGCCTGCCGAAGGATGGGCAGGAGGCGGGCTACCTGCGCCTGCCCACCGAGGCGGAGTGGGAGTTCGCGGCGCGCGGCGGCACGCGCGTGCCGCCCGCCGAGTTCGAGGAGCGCACCTTTCCCATGCCCGAGGGCATGGCGCGCTACGTCTGGTTCCAGGGCAGCCAGTCGGCCAACGGCAAGCTCCAGCTCACCGGCCTGCTGCTGGCCAACCCGCTGGGCCTGCACGACATCCTGGGCAACGCCGACGAGATGGTGTGGGAGCCGTTCCGCCTCAACCGCGTCACCCGCGCGCACGGGCAGGCCGGCGGGTTCGTGGTGCGCGGCGGCAACCTGTTCACCTCCGAGGCGGACATCCGCTCCGCCTACCGGCAGGAGCAGCCCTTCTACGATTCGCAGGGCGCACGGCGCAGCGCCTCCACCGGATTCCGGCTGGTGGTGACGGCGCCCGTGCTGACCAGTCCGGCGCGGTTGCGCGAGGTGCAGGCAGCGTGGTCCAAGCTGGGAACGGGGGCTGGCGGACTGGCTGGGCCGGCGCTCGCCGACCCGGTGGAGGAACTGGGCGTCATCGTCAAGGCGACGGACGACGAGCGGGTCCGGCGTCGCCTCCAGGACCTGCAGACGACCATGCGCGGCAACATCGCCGCCCGCGACGAGCAGCGCGACCGTGCCGCCCGCGTGCTGCTGCGCCTTGGCGCCTTCCTGGGGCGCAAGCTGGCGGACGACGCCCGCGCCATCGACCAGCTGGCCGCCGTGTACGAGGCGCGCACCAAGTCGGCCTCGGCCGACGACGCCCTGGCCAAGCGCTACAAAGGGCAGCTGGATACCGAGAAATCCGTTCTCTCCGACAACCTGAAATACTATGCTGATACGGTGCTGCGCGCTGCGGGCGACTACACGGCCGAGGTGCTCTCCCGCCAGAACGCCGTGCTGGCCGTGGAACTGAAGAACAACGAACTGCCCGACCTCGTGCGCCTGGCCGAGATGTTCCTCGGCCACACCCAGGCCTACCGCGCCTCGGGAAAGCCGGACCGGGATCAGTGGCTGAACGAACTGAAGACCAGAAACTGAGCGTGGGGGCCCCTGAGAATGTTGAACAACCGTAGAGCGATCCGCCGCACCGCTCTGGCGCTGGCCGTCGTCATGACGCTGTCGGCCTGCGCCGCCGGGCAGAACACCGCCACCATGACTCCGGCGGAGCAGCGGCTGCATCAGCAGGCCCAGGACTTCAACCAGACGCTGACCGAGGGCGCGGTGGCCGGCGTCGTCATCGGCGCGCTGCTGGGCGCCGCGCTTGGCGGCCGGCGCGGTGCCGCCATCGGCGCGGGCGCCGGTCTGGCCACCGGTCTGGCCGCCGGCTACGCCGTGGCCAAGCAGAAGGAGAGCTTCGCCACCGAGGAAGCCCGGCTCGACTCCATGGCTGCCGACGTGAAGGCGGACAACGCCAAACTCCAGCAGATGACCGTGACGGCGCGCGACGTGCTCGCCCAGGACCGCGACCGGATCGATCAGGTCCAGCGCGAGATGGCCGCCGGCCGCATGAACGCCGCCGAGGCCAAGCGCCGGCTCGCCAGCGTGGACAACAACGTCCAGTTCCTCACCAAGACCGTCGAGAACCTGAAGAAGAAGATCGGCGACTACAAGGAGGCGGCGATGGAGCAGCGCCAGAAGCACGTGAACACCTCGGCCATGGAAACGGAGATCCGGCAGCTGGAGGGGCAGGTGTCGAACCTGGAGATGGAGCTGGCGCAGCTCGTCACCCGCCGTCAGATCACCCGGATCGGCTGACCGGGGATCGGCCGATGACGATGAACCGGACCATGCTGGCCCTCGGCGTGCTGCTGCCGCTGGCCGCCTGCACCACCAACGACCCGACGCGCGGCGGGTTCTTCGGCGGCGTCGGCGGACTGAGCAGCGGCGCCTACACCCAGCGCATCAACGACCGCAAGACCGAGTTGGAGAACGAGCAGGACCAGCGCATCGCCAACCAGCGCGCGCTGGACCGCGCACAGCAGGAGCAGGTCGCCGTCGCCACCGAGCGCCGGCAATCGGAAGCCAAGCTGGCCTCGCTGCGCGGCGAGGTGTCGGCGCTGCGCACCAGGCTCGCCGCCAGCCAGCGCAAGGAGAAGGCGGCGAACAGCGCGCTCGCCCAGCTCCAGGACGAGGTCGACAGGCTCGATCGCGAGGTCCGGCTGGCGGAGAACGACGGCTTTTCCAGTCCCGAGGAAAAGGCACGCCGCCTTGAGCAGCTTCGGCGCAGCAAGGAACAGCTCGAACGTGAGATCCAACTGGCCATCGGCCGTTGAGACCGACCGCTGGGGACGCCGTCCTAGTCGCGACAGGGGCCGTCGGCCAGGGGCAGGCGCAGGCCGCGCTCGGCGATGAAGGCGGCGAGGTCGGCACCGGCCAGCGCGAAGCCGGCCTTGCTGCTTTCCTTGGCGTCCACCGTCATGAAGGTGTTGATTCCCACCACCCGGCCGCAGCGGTCGGTCAGCGGCCCGCCGCTGCTGCCGGAGGAGATCTGCGCGGAATGCGCGATGGTGGCGAAGCCGTGGTCGCGATTCTGCACTGCCATCACTTCGCCCCGGCTTAGCGCCAGGTCCGGGATGGCGGCGAGGTCGCCGTTGAGCAGCGCCTGAAATCGGCTGTCGTTGCTGAGCAGCAGGCCCGGGAAGCCGGCCGCCACGACCTCCTCGAGCGGGGTCACCGCGGTGGCGATGGACAGCGTCTGCGCCGCCCTTCCCCCGTCCACCCGCAAGATCGCGTAGTCCCGCCCCGCCGATCCTTCCGGCGTCGGCGGCGACATGGCGAGCACCTGCGCTCGCAGCGGCTGCGGAACCGCCTTGCCGATGACGATCACGTCGCCGTCCTCCACCTTCTCGACGACGTGGCGGTTGGTTATGATCGTGTCCGGGGTGACGAAGAACCCCGATCCCGTCATGGGCGGTGCCAGCACCAGGACCGTGGCGGCTTCCAGCCGGCGCACCAGCGCCTCGCGCGCCAACGGCTTTCCGGGCGGCAGCGTCGCTTCCTGGACCGGCACGGGACCGGCAGCGTCCCGGCCCGGCGGGCAGGGGTCGGAGTCCAGCGCCGCCTTCAGCTCGGCCGCACGCTGTTCGAGCGCACGGTTGCGATCCTCCCGCTCGTGCAGGAGCCGCGCCACGTCGGCCGGTTCAGACGGAGCGGGATCGCACGCCGCGGCCACCGTCAGGACGGGCAGCAGAACGGCCAAACGTCTCCAGGCAGTGGTTCGCATTGCAAATATCACGTGTTTTCCGGCGCCTGATTCGCCAAGAACACGCAGACGTTAACACAATGCCCCCCGACTCCCAACCATCTCCAACCGATGGAACGGCGCGGCCACGCTATCGTCGCGCAGACGGAGCAGCACCTCGCCGCCTCAAGCGGCTCACCGCCCAAGCCGTCGGCGTGACGTCGCCTGGGCGCACCTACCGGCAGGGCATCAAGCCGTTGTGAGCAGCCGTCGCGCGCGCCTCCGGTGCGACGAACGCCTCCCGGAGCGTGGCGTATACGAGTTCTATATGCGGGGGATACCTCGCCCCACCTCGAATTTATACGCGCTTCGGGCGCACCCTGATTCCGGCGGACGAGCGTCGCGAGCGACGGCGCTTTGCCTGGATAAAGGCGGGCTCGGCCGCACGCGCCAGCCCCGCCATCACGACAAACGGCGTGCCTTGGAGACCAACCATGCTCGACATCGTCGCCCTGGCGATCACCGTGGCGTTCTTCGCCGGGTCGATCGCCTACGTCCACGCCTGCGACCGGCTGTAGGGGGATTGCCATGATCCTCGACTACGCCCTTGCCGGCGTGGTGACCGCCGGCCTGCTCGCGTACCTAGTGTACGCGCTGATCCGCCCCGAACGGTTCTGAGGAGAGCCCCATGACCGCTCTCGGCTGGTTTCAGATCCTGCTCTTCGCCGCCCTGGTGGTCGCCGTCACCCGGCCGCTCGGCGGCTTCATGACGCGCGTCTTCACCGGCGAGCGCACCGTCCTGACGCCGCTGCTGCGCCCCGTCGAGCGCGGCCTCTACCGCCTTGCCGGGGTGGATGAGACGGCGGAACAGCACTGGACGGCCTACGCCGTCGCCATGCTGCTGTTCAGCGCCGCCGGCATGCTGCTGCTGTACGTGATGCAGCGCGTCCAGGACGCCTTGCCCTTCAACCCGGCCGGGATGACCGATGTGCCCGCCGACCTCGCCTTCAACACCGCCGCCAGCTTCATCACCAACACCAACTGGCAGAACTATGGCGGCGAGAGCACGATGGCCTACCTCGTGCAGATGGCCGGGCTGACCGTCCACAACACCGTCTCGGCCGCCACCGGCATCGCGCTGGCGGTGGCCCTGGTGCGCGGCTTCGCCCGC
Organism: Azospirillum sp. TSO22-1; assembly: GCF_003116015.1. Classification (GTDB taxonomy): domain Bacteria; phylum Pseudomonadota; class Alphaproteobacteria; order Azospirillales; family Azospirillaceae; genus Azospirillum. The sequence continues at coordinate 40,495 of NZ_LGQZ01000108.1, read as the reverse complement.
TCCTCGGCGCGCACGGTCGGCAACTTCTGGGTCGATGTGACCCGCTGCACGCTCTACGTCCTGCTGCCGATCTGCGTGGTCTACGCGCTGTTCCTGGTCTGGCAGGGCGTGCCGCAAACCTTGGGCGCCTACGTCGACGCCACCACGCTGGAGGGCGCCAAGCAGACCATCGCGCTCGGCCCCGTCGCCTCGCAGGAGGCGATCAAGATGCTGGGCACCAACGGCGGCGGCTTCTTCAACGCCAACTCGGCGCATCCGTTCGAAAACCCGAACGCGCTGACCAACCTGGTGCAGATGGTGTCGATCTTCGCGCTCGGCGCCGGGCTGACCAACCTGTTCGGCCGCATGGTCGGCGACGAGCGCCAGGGCTGGGCCATCCTCGCCGCCATGGGCGTGCTGTTTTTCGCCGGCGTCGCCGTCGCCTACTGGGCCGAGGCGCAGGGCAACCCGGCCTTCGCCGCGCTCGGCGTCGATCCCGCCGCCGGCAACATGGAGGGCAAGGAGACCCGCTTCGGCGTCGCGCTCAGCGCGCTGTTCGCCACCGTCACCACCGCGGCGTCCTGCGGCGCGGTGAACGCCATGCACGACAGCTTCATGCCGCTTGGCGGCATGGTGCCGCTGATCAACATGATGCTGGGCGAGATCATCATCGGCGGCGTCGGGGCCGGGCTCTACGGCATGCTGCTGTTCGCCATCGTCGCGCTGTTCGTCGCCGGACTGATGGTCGGCCGCACGCCCGAGTACCTCGGCAAGAAGCTGGAGGCGAGGGAGGTCAAGATGACCATGCTCGCCGTGCTGTGCCTGCCGCTGATGATGCTGGGCTGGACCGCGGTCGCCGTGGTGCTCGACACCGGCACCGCCTCCATGGCCAACGCCGGGCCGCACGGCTTCTCGGAGGCTCTGTACGCCTACGTCTCCGGCGCTGCGAACAACGGCAGCGCCTTCGCCGGACTGACCGGCAACACGCTCTGGTACAACCTGACCATCGGCATGGCGATGCTTGTCGGCCGCTTCTTCGTCATCATCCCGATGCTGGCCATCGCCGGCTCGCTGGCCGCCAAGAAGCGCGCCGTCGCTTCGGCCGGCACCTTCCCGACGCACGACGCGCTGTTCGTCGGCCTGCTGGTCGGCGTCATCCTGATCGTCGGCGGCCTGACCTTCTTCCCGGCCCTCGCCCTCGGCCCGGTGGTCGAGCACCTGGCGATGAACGCCGGCACCCTCTTCTGATCGGACACCCCCATGCACACCGTGTCGAAAGAACGCAAGCGGATGCCGGTGTCGACCATGCTCGACTCCGCCATCCTGGGCCCTGCGGTGGCCGAGTCCTTCAAGAAGCTCGACCCGCGGCGGATGGTCCGCAATCCCGTCATGTTCTGCGTCGAGGTGGTCGCGGCGCTGACCACGCTGCTGCTGCTGCGCGATCTGGCGACGGGCGCCGGCGGCACCGGCTTCGCCCTGCAGATCGTCGTCTGGCTGTGGTTCACCGTGCTGTTCGCCAACTTCGCCGAGGCGGTGGCCGAGGGGCGCGGCAAGGCGCAGGCGGCCAGCCTCCGCAAGACCAAGACCGAGACCAACGCCCGCCTGCTCGGGCCGGACGGCACCGTCAAGCAGTTCGTGCCGGCCACCAGCCTGAAGCCCGGCGACATCGTCCTGGTCGAGGCCGGCGACCTTATCCCCTCCGACGGCGAGGTGGTCGAAGGCGTCGCCTCGGTCAACGAGGCCGCGATCACGGGCGAGTCCGCGCCGGTCATTCGCGAGTCCGGCGGCGACCGTTCGGCGGTCACCGGCGGCACCCAGGTGATCTCCGACTGGATCAAGGTGCGCATCACCGCGGCGCCGGGCTCGACCTTCCTCGACCGCATGATCGCGCTGGTCGAAGGCGCGCAGCGCCAGAAGACGCCGAACGAGATCGCGCTGAACATCCTGCTGGCCGGCATGACGATCATCTTCGTCATCGCCGTGGCGACCGTCCCCAGCTTCGCCGCCTACGCCGGCGGCTCGGTCGGCGTACTGGTGCTGGTGGCGCTGTTCGTCACGCTGATCCCCACCACCATCGGCGCGCTCTTGTCGGCCATCGGCATCGCCGGCATGGACCGGCTGGTGCGCTTCAACGTGCTGGCGATGAGCGGGCGCGCGGTGGAGGCGGCCGGCGACGTGGACACGCTGCTGCTCGACAAGACCGGCACCATCACCCTGGGCAACCGGCAGGCAGCCGAATTCCTGCCGGTGACCGGGGTGAGCGAGCGCGACCTGGCCGATGCCGCCCAGCTCGCCTCGCTGGCCGACGAGACACCGGAGGGCCGCTCCATCGTCGTGCTCGCCAAGGAGGCCTACGGCATCCGCGGCCGCGAGATGGCCGAGTTGCACGCCCACTTCATCCCCTTCACGGCGCAGACCCGCATCAGCGGCATCGACACCGACGGCGTGTCGATCCGCAAGGGCGCCGTCGATGCGGTGCTGGCGCACGTCCAGAGCGGCAGGCACGCGGCGGCGGTGAGCGGTCGCGGCCCGGCGCTCCAGGCGCTCCGCCCGGCCAGCGTGGCCGAGGCCGCCGAGCGCGAGCTGATCGCCATCGCCGAGCGCGTCGCCAAGGCCGGCGGCACCCCGCTGGCGGTCGCCAGGGACGGCCGGCTGCTCGGCGTCATCCACCTGAAGGACATCGTCAAGGGCGGTATCCGCGAGCGCTTCGCGGCGCTGCGGCAGATGGGCATCAAGACGGTGATGATCACCGGCGACAACCCGATGACCGCCGCCGCCATCGCCGCCGAGGCCGGGGTGGACGACTTCCTGGCGCAGGCGACGCCGGAGGCCAAGCTGCAGCTCATCCGCGACGAGCAGGCCCGGGGGAAGCTGGTCGCCATGTGCGGCGACGGCACCAACGACGCGCCGGCGCTGGCGCAGGCCGACGTCGGCGTGGCGATGAACACCGGCACCATGGCGGCGCGCGAGGCCGGCAACATGGTCGACCTCGACAGCGACCCGACCAAGCTCATCGAGATCGTCGAGATCGGCAAGCAGCTGCTGATGACCCGCGGCGCCCTGACCACCTTCTCGATCGCCAACGACGTGGCGAAGTACTTCGCCATCATCCCGGCGATGTTCCTCGCCTTCTACCCGCAGCTCCAGGCGCTCAACGTCATGGGACTGGCGAGCCCGCAGAGCGCCATCCTCTCGGCGATCATCTTCAACGCGCTGATCATCGTCGCGCTGATCCCGCTGTCGCTGAAGGGCGTGGCGTACCGGGCGGTCGGCGCCGCCAGCCTGCTGCGCCGCAACCTGCTGATCTACGGCCTGGGCGGTCTCGTCGTCCCGTTTGTCGGCATCAAGGCGATCGACCTGATCGTCACCGCCATCGGCCTCGTCTGAGGATTCTGCCATGCTCAAGGAACTGCGTCCCGCGCTGGTGATGACCGCCGCTCTGACGGTGATCACCGGCCTCGTCTACCCGCTCGCCGTCACCGGCGTCGCCCAGGGCCTCTTCGGGCATCAGGCCAACGGCAGCCTGATCGTGAAGGACGGTGCCGTGATCGGCTCCGAGCTGATCGGCCAGCCCTTCACCGGCGAGCGCTACTTCCAGCCCCGCCCGTCGGCAACCACCGGCCCCGATCCGGCGGATCCGGCCAAGTCGGTGGCGGCTCCCTACAACGCCGCCAACTCGATGGGCTCCAACCTCGGCCCGACCAGCAAGGCGCTGGTCGAGCGCGTGCAGGCCGACGCCGAGCGGCTCAAGGCGGAGAATCCGAGCGCGCCGGTGCCGGTCGATCTCGTCACCACTTCGGGCAGCGGGCTCGACCCCGATCTCTCGCCGGCCGCAGCCGACTTCCAGGTGCCACGCGTCGCCAGGGCGCGCGGGCTTTCCGAGGAGCAGGTCCGCCGGCTGGTCGAGGCGCACACCGCGCCGCGTCTGCTCGGCCTGCTCGGCGAGCCGACGGTCAACGTGCTGAAGCTCAACCTCGCCCTGGATGCGGCCGCCGCCGGGCGGTAGGCTTCCCGATGATGACGGACGAACTGCCCGAACGCGCCATCCGCCCCTCGCCCGACGCATTGCTGCGTCAGGCCGAGCGGGAGGAGCGCGGCCGGCTCAAGATCTTCCTCGGCGCCGCGCCCGGCGTCGGCAAGACCTACGAGATGCTGCAGACGGCGCACGCCAAGCGCCGCGAGGGCATCGACCTCGTGGTCGGCATCGTCGAGACGCACGGCCGGCGCGAGACCGAGGCGCTGGTCGCCGGCCTGGAGGTCGTGCCACGCCGCAAGGTCGCGTACAAGGAGCGCGTCCTCGATGAGATGGACCTGGACGCCATCCTGGCCCGGCGGCCGCGGATCGTCCTGGTCGATGAGCTGGCTCACACCAACGCGCCGGGTAGCCGCCACGCCAAGCGCTACCTCGACGTCGAGGAACTGCTGGCGGCGGACATCGACGTCTACACGACGCTGAACATCCAGCACGTCGAGAGCCTCAACGACGTGGTCGCCAAGATAACTCGTGTCCGCGTTCGCGAGACGGTGCCGGATTCCATCCTCGACCGCGCCGACGACATCGAGATCATCGACCTCACGCCCGACGACCTGATCCAGCGCCTGAAGGAGGGCAAGGTCTACGTGCCGCGCACGGCGGAGCGCGCGATCCGCCATTACTTCTCACCCGGCAACCTGACGGCGCTGCGCGAGCTGGCGCTGCGGCGCACGGCGCAGCGGGTGGACGAGCAGTTGCTGACCCACATGCAGGCGCACGCCATATCCGGCCCCTGGGCGGCCGGCGAGCGCCTGCTGGTGTGCGTCAACGAGGACCCGAACGTCGCCGCGATGGTGCGCTACGCCCGCCGGCAGGCGGAGCGGCTGCGCGCACACTGGACGGCAGTCCACGTCGAGACGACGCGGGCGCTGCGGCTCAGCGAGACCGAACGCGACCGCATCGCCGACGCCCTGCGGCTGGTCGAGCGCCTCGGCGGCGAGGCGGTGACGATCCCCGGCGCCGACGTCGCAACCACCGTCGTCGAGTACGCGCGGGCCAACAACGTCACCCACATCGTCATCGCCAAGTCGGGCCGGCCGCGCTGGTCGGAGCTGCTGCACGGTTCGGTGGCGCACGACCTGATCCGCCGCGCCGGCGACATCAGCGTGCACGTGATCGCCGGCGACGCCGGCGAGCCGATCCCGCCGAAGACGGTGAAGACCGCCCCGACGCCGCGCAAGCCGGTCGAGTGGTGGCCCTATCTGGCGAGCACCGCCTATGTGGTGGCGGCGCTCGGCGTCGGGCATGTGCTGCGGCTGGTGCTCGACCTCAGCAACATCGCGCTGGTGTTCCTGACCGCGGTGCTGGCCAGCGCGGTCACTGGTGGCCTGGGGCCGTCGCTCTACGCCAGCCTGGCCAGCGTGCTGGCCTTCAATTTCTTCTTCCTGCCGCCACTGCACACCTTCACCATCGCCGACCCCGAGAACATCGTTGCGCTGTTCTTCTTCGCCGTGGTGGCGGTGATCGCCAGCAACCTGGCGGCCCGCGTGCGCGCCCAGGCGGTGACGGCCCGCCAGCGCGCCAAGACCACCGAGGACCTGTACCTGTTCAGCCGCAAGCTGGCCGGCGTCGTCACCATGGACGACCTGTTGTGGGCCACCGCCTACCAGATCGCCGCGATGCTGAAGGTGCGGGTCGTCCTGCTGCTGCCGGAGGGCGAGACAGTGGCGGTGCGCGCCGGCTACCCGCCGGAGGACGTCATCGAGGATGCCGATCTGGCGGCGGCGAAATGGGCGTGGGAGAACAACCGGCCGGCCGGCGCCGGCGCCGACACGCTGCCGGGCGCCAAGTGGCTGTTCCTGCCGATGCGGACCGGCCGCGGAGCGGTCGGCGTGGTGGGAATCGACACCGGCAAGCCCGGCACCCTGCTCACCCCGGACCAACGGCGGCTGCTGGACGCGCTGATCGATCAGGCGGCGCTGGCCATCGAGCGGGTCACCCTCGCCGAGGACGTCGACCGTGCCCGGCTGGCGGCGGAGACCGAGCGGCTGCGCTCGGCGCTGCTCACCTCCATCTCGCACGACCTGCGCACGCCGTTGGCCTCGATCCTCGGCTCGGCCACCAGCCTCAACAGCTACGGGCCGATGCTCGACGAGGCGGCCCGCAAGGACCTTGCGGCGACGATCCAGGATGAGGCGGAGCGCCTGAACCGCTTCATCGCCAACCTCCTGGACATGACGCGGCTGGAATCGGGGGCGGTCCGGCCGCGCACCCTGCCGGTCGATCTGGCCGAGGTGGTCGGCAGCGCCCTGGAGCGGGCCGGCAAGATCCTCGCCGGGCACCGGGTCGAGGTCGATCTCGCCGCCGACCTGCCGATGCTGGAGCTCGATTCCGTGCTGTTCGAGCAGGTGCTGTTCAACCTGCTGGACAACGCCGCCAAGTACGCACCGGCCGGCTCGCTCATCGGGGTGCGGGCGTGGCGCGAGGGCGGCCGCGTGCGCATCGAGGTGCAGGACGAGGGCGACGGTATCCCACCGGCGGACCTGGAACGGATCTTCGACAAGTTCTACCGTGTTCACGCGCAGGACCGGCAGCGGGCGGGCACCGGGCTCGGCCTCGCCATCTGCCGCGGCTTCGTCGAGGCGATGGGCGGCACCATCGCGGCCGGGAACCGCCGCGACCGGGCGGGGGCCCTGTTCACCCTCACGCTTCCGCCCGCCGCCGAGGTGCCCAGGATGGAGGAGGAGATGGCGCCATGAGGTCGGACTCGACGCCGGTGCGGGTGCTCATCGTCGATGACGAGCCCTCAATCCGCCGCTTCCTGCGCACCAGCCTGTCGGTGCAGGGCTACGACATCACCGAGGCGGACGACGGCGCCAGGGCGCTGGACGAGGTGCGCCGCCGTACGCCCGACCTCATCGTGCTCGATCTCGGGCTGCCGATGATGGACGGGCAGGAGGTGATCCGGCGGCTGCGCGCCGACGGCGCGACGCTTCCCATCATCGTGCTGTCCAGCCGCATGGACGAGGCCGGCAAGGTGGAGGCGCTCGACCTCGGCGCCGACGACTACGTGACCAAGCCGTTCGGCGTGGACGAACTGCTGGCGCGCATCCGGGCCGCGCTGCGCCACCGGCTGCAGCAGCAGGGCGAGCGGCCGGTGTTCCGCAGCGGCGACCTGACGGTCGATCTGGTGCGGCGGCTGGTCACGGTGCGCGGGGTGGAGGTGAAGCTGTCGCCCAGGGAATACGACCTGCTGCGCCTGCTGGTGGCGCATGCCGGCAAGGTGCTGACGCACCGCTTCATCCTCAAGGAGGTCTGGGGCGGCGAGACCGACATCCAGTACCTGCGCATCTACATCCGCCAGCTGCGCCAGAAGATCGAACCGGATCCCGAGCGCCCCTGGCACATCCAGACCGAGACCGGCGTCGGCTATCGCCTGCGCGCGTCGGATTGAGACACGCCGTCCAACGAAAGAGCGGCCATGGACGTTGCCGACCTTCTGCCCCCCGACCGCGTCATCGCGAAGCTGCCGGCGGGCGACAAGCCGACGCTGCTGGCCGACCTCGCCCGCCGCGCCGCCGCCGCGACCGGGCTGCCGCAGCCGGCGATCCTGCAGGCTCTCAAAGCGCGGGAAGCCTTGGGCTCAACCGGTGTCGGCAGCGGCGTGGCGATCCCGCACGCCCGCATTCCCGGCATCGAATGCTTTTTCGGGCTGTTCACCCGTCTGGAGCGGCGGATCGATTACGATGCGGTGGACGAGCAGCCCGTGGACCTCGTCTTCCTGCTCCTGGTGCCGCCGCACGCGGCGAACGAGCATCTGCAGGCGCTTGCGTGCATCTCGCGGCGGCTGCGGGACCAGGCCGTGTCGGCCCGTCTGCGGCGGACGACCGATGCCGAGACACTCTACGCGACGCTGGTTGGACGAGACGGCCCGTGACCGGAACGGTTTCAAAGTCGTGATGCGTGCGATCCCCGGCATCAACCCGGAGCGGTTCATGGCGCCGTTCACAGAGCGCCTGCTGCCGAACATCCGGAACCGATTCTGGCCTTCGATCCGGGCGTCCAGTTCTTCGCGGCGGTGAACGCGGCCAGACGAACCGTCACGCGGGTGAATGGCAAAATCGTCAATGGTATCCGATTCTACGACGCCGCCATTTCTGTTATGCTGCGCGGAGGCTTCTCAACGTCAGCGCGCAACCGATGACAATGGCAGATCAGGCTGCCCAGACTTGGCGGGACCGTCTCGAAAAATACAACGGCTCGAACGAGCTGTTCGACGCGGCGTTCCTGGCCCAATGGGGTGGCGAAACGTGGTTTCCTCAGCCAGCCGACAAGATCGCGGCGGCGGCGCTGCACACGCAGATCATGTCGCGGATCACCGTCCAGCGGTTGGGCTACAGCGACGGCGTGGAGGCGACGGCCCTCGACAGCGTCTACAAGCTGTTCGAGAAAGCCCGGGACATCGTCGACAGGAACTTCGGCTGCAAGCACTTCGAGGCGATCGCCTGGCATGTGCTGAACACGCATGTCCGGCCGTTCACCGCGAAGTGGCACTGGCGCAGCCAAGCGGGGGAGTTGGGTGCCGTCGATGCCACGGACGAGTTCCGCGCCGAACTCGGCTCTCTTCAGAAGAAACTGCGCGACTTCGACCGGCTGCTGGTCGAGATGCGCGACGGCGAGCCGCCGCCCCCGGCGCCGGACGCCACGCTGGCTTCGGCCATCCTCAACGATCTGAACGGGCCGCTGCGCTGGGGTGTCCGTCCGGTGGGGGCGCTGACGCCCGGTCAGGCCTGGAGGATCAACAGAGCTGAACGGGCTTGCATCAAGCGGCGCCAGCAAGCCGACGAGGAGGCAGGAACCCGGGGATACGCGACAGGTCTCGCGCTGTCCGGCGGCGGCATCCGTTCGGCGACCTTTTCGCTGGGCGTGCTGGCAGCGCTGGCGAAACGGGATGTGCTCAAGCACATCGATTATCTCTCCACCGTGTCGGGGGGAGGCTATCTCGGTGCATTCCTGACCACCTTCCTGGCGGCGGGCGGGCGCGCCGGCAAGATCGGATTGAAACCGCAACAGCTTCCGTTCCTTCGCGAAGGCGGGGAATCGGCCGCGCTCCGTCACATACGCCACAACAGCCGCTATCTCCTCACCGGCTCGCTCGGTGAACGCTTCTCCATGATTCTCTCGATGTTCGTGGGAATGGCGCTCAATGCCGCAGCCGTTCTGGCGTTGGTTGCCCTGGTGGCGTCGGTCGAATTTCTCGGCCGGGGGCTCCTGCCTTCGTGGACAATGGTGTCCGCGATCCCGTCCTGGCTGGCGCTGCCGGCCGCTCTTGCCGTCCTGTGGGGAATTCTCAGACTGCGGGCGGGCGACGGCTGGCTGCGATGGCTGGCGCTGGCGATCCTGTATGTGGCAGGAGGGGCGCTGGGCGTCCTGCTGTTCGGACGGAGCATGGCCGCGCTGCGCGACGTCTATACGGCCGACGGCGTCGGGCCGGCCGTTCTAACCATCACCGCCATCGCCACGATTGCCGCGCCGGTGATCCTCGCTGCGTCCGGACGCCGGTCCGGATGGCCGCGGATTGTGCTCGCAATCCTGGCGTCGGTGTCGGCCCCGCTGTTCCTCATCGCCTGTGAACTGGGATTCTACCAACTGCTCGGCTCCCCCGTGAGCGGCTGGTGGCATGGGCTGATCGGCCTGGCGCTCAGCGTCCTGATCCTGTGCCTCGTGTGGTTCGTGGATGTGAACGTCACGTCCCTGCACCGTCACTACCGTGACAAGCTGGCCGGCGCTTTTCTGATCCAACCGGCGGCATCGCCGACGGGCGAGCAGCCGTTCGACGCCGCAGTGCCGGTCAAGCTCACGTCCATCGAGCCGGGCTTCAATGGCCCCTATCCGCTGTTCAACGCGGCGCTGAACGTTCCGGGATCGCGGAACTCGGCCATGCAGGGGCGACTCACCGACTTCTTCCTGTTCAGCCCGGCGTTCTGCGGCAGCCCGATCACCGGCTACATCCCGACGAGACGGTGGGAGGAGGCCAATCCCAAGCTCACGCTGGCCACGGTCATGGCCATTTCCGGCGCCGCCGTGTCGTCGCAGATGGGGCTGGCGACCTCCTCGTACCTCCGGTTCTGGCTTGCGCTCCTCAACGTGCGCCTCGGATACTGGCTGGGGAAGCCGCCGGCCGAAGGACAGGCCTCCCCGGTCCGGCGACCCGGCCTGCTCTGCCTGTCTCAGGAAATGACCGGGAGCATGCACGAGAACGGCGATCACTTGTATGTCTCCGACGGCGGGCACATCGAGAATCTCGGCGTCTACGAACTGTTGCGCCGCCGCTGCAAATGCATCATCGCCGTGGATGGTGAACAGGACCCGCTCATGACTTTTCATGGGTTGGCGAACCTGCAGCGGATGGCCAAGATTGATTTTGACATCGACATCGAGATCGATCTGAACGATCTGCGGCTGAACACGAAGGGGGTCAGCCGCTCGCACTTCGTCTTCTGCCGCATCCGCTACCCCAAGGACGCGCTGCAGCAGGAAGACGCGACCGGGTATCTCCTGTACCTCAAGCTGTCGCTGACCGGGAACGAAGGCGAGTTCCTGCGGCGCTACAAGCTGGACGAACCGGACTTCCCGCACCATTCCACCGCCGACCAGTTCTTCACGGAGGCGCAGTTCGAGGCCTACCGCTCGCTCGGCGAGCATGTCGGGGAAAAACTGTTCCTGCCCGCCATCATCGGAGAGGTCGCCCAGGACGAGCACGTCGATTTCGTCCGGTGGTTCGCCGCCATCGGGGACAGCCTGCTTCCGCCCGACACCTGAAGGGGCTTCAAGCCTGACGAGGGGGAGGCGTCTGCGTCAGTCCCCGCATGATCAGGTGGACGGCGGCATCGACGCTCGCCGTGGTGAACAGGATGCGGTTCTCCTCCTCGCTCAGGCCATTGGCGGCCGACAGACCGGAAAGTCCGTACCGGTTCAGTTCGGCCGTCACGGCGGCGTAATCGATGGGCGGCAGGCCGAGCGCGGGCTCCCGTGTCCGTACGGCGTCGTAGTAGCGCAGCGTCTCGGCATAGTCCGGCGAGCGGGCTTCCTGGTAGGCGCGGGTCAGCTCGTCCGGTTGTTCGCCGGCCAGAGCCCGGGCCACCAGGCGGGCGCCGCCGCCGAAGCCGCCCAGCACATACACGGGATGGCCGGCGCGGGTGGCCAGCAGCACCTCCTCGACGATTCCCGGCAGGAACCCGACGAACCCGTGCGGCTTGCCGCCCAGCACGACCCGCGCCCCGGTCGCGTCGATGTTCCGTTGGCGCATGGCGCCGAGGCTGCGGCCGAGCGCGTAACGGCCCTGCGCCGTTGCCGCCAGCCGGCCGACGTGCCCGGGCCCCGGGATGTCGCCCAGCGCCAGCGCATCGGCTGGTGGCGGGCATCTCTCGACCGTCAGCATGTCCTGGCGCAGCACGCGCCAGTTCGCATCGACCTCCTCGTCCCACGGCCATGGGGTGTGATTGACCAGCGGCGGCAGCGTAAGGCCTACGCGATTGTAGGCTCCGATCATGTCATACAGCGCTTGGGTGAGCGACTTGTCATTCAGGACACCGCCGTAGTGCAGCGTGGCGCCGGCCGCCAGTGTCTGGCGAGCGATCACGCGCATGGCATCCTCGATGTGCTGGGACAGGCCCAGCGCCTTCTGCTCGGCCGCGTCGCCGGGCGACAGGGACAGGCCGAGGTGAAGATGGTCGAGCCGCTTCTGCCAGAGGCTGGTCGGGGTGACGAACGTGGCGCCGAACGGGGCCAGGTCGTCGGCCTCCTCAGCGGCCATCATGGGGTCGGGATGCAGCAGGACCGGCGGTTCGGACGTTGCGCCTCCGGCCTTCTTCTTCCGGGCGTCCGCTATGATGGCCGCGAGGTCGCGCGCTTCCGGCGGGCGGGTGAGCAGGATGGCGCTGTCGGGAACCAGCTTGGCCTGCTGCAGCATGGTGAGTTGCAGGTTGGCGTAGAGAAAGCGGACGATCTCGAGGGCGATGACGTTGACCACGCCCTCCAGGCGGGGCCCATTCAGGTCATCGGGCGTCACCCGTTCACTCGGCAGGTGCGCAAGCAGCGGCGTCGAGCGGGGCTCCCGCCGAGACAGCGCGTCCAGCACCACCATGGGACGGCGATGGCGCTTTGCCAGCGCCAACTCCTTACGGCACCATGGGCTGGAGACATAACGGTCGGTGCGGATGCAGACCAGCGCCGCGTCCTGGATCTCGGCCTCCAGCACCGTGTTGAGTTCATCACCCGGGGTGATCGACACCTCGTCGAAGAAGCGCTCGACCGTCAACGTGTCGAGATGGCGCTTGAGGGCCTCCGCGATCGGCAGGCCGGTCTCGTCGCGCTTGGTGTGGCTGAGGAAGAGCTTGATCGGGGCGGCACCGAGCGCGGCCGCCGCGCCGCTTCGCGGGCGGTTCGCCAGCAGCCGGCAGCAGGCGAGCAGAACCTCCCGCATCACCCGCTCCTCGAATCGCTGGTCGGCGGGGTCGATGCGGACGGACAGGCGCGTCCCCCGGAGACCGCCCATCGAGAGATCGAAGCAGATCATCGCCGCGTTGCGGCCCTTGCCCGCGACCTCTTTCTGGCATTGGTCGAGGTAGGCCATCCAGGCGCGGTCCTCGATCATCTCGGCGGTGACCAGCGCGATGCGGAGGTCGAGTTTGGTGTCGGACAACTCGATCGGACGCGGCACGCCCGTGGGCACACGGGGATCGGCGCCGGCGCATCGGAAGAACACCGGAATGCCCACCCCTGGCAACAGCGGCTGATCGGGGTCCCGGTTGAGCGCGACGTAGATGCGCTCGGCAACCGGCCGGCACGCCGCGTCGCTCGCCGGATGCCAGAGAACGTGGACCTGCATTGGGATGGGGTACGTCATCGAACACTCCGGAGCGCCTGCGTCCATCATATGGGGTTGTCCCTGGCCATGGACGACACGATGCGGCGCCGTTGCCATGTCGATATGGCCCGACCGCCGTCCGCGGCCCGCGAGGAGCTCGCTTCTATTCGAGCGCCTTCTGCTGAATGACCGTCACGTCCATCCCCGGGTCGGCGCTGTCTGATTCGGCATCGGACATCATCTCCAGCAGGCGGCGAAGTGAAACTGAGTTCTGATACTCCGTTCCCGTCTTCTCGCTGATCTTCAGGGCGGTAGCCGCCAAGTCCCGCGCCTGGCCCAGGTCGCCTTGCTGCCGCAAGGTTATGGCTAGATTGGCCATAGTGGACAACGTGTCCAGATGCTCGTCGCCGAGGGTCTGCCGACGTTGCGCCAGCACCTCCTCCTGGAGCGCCAGCGCTTCGGAGAAATCGCCCTGTTCCCGCAGAGTCGAGGCCAAATTGCTTAAAAAAACCAGCGTGTCCGGGTGCTCCCCGCCCAGCGACGTGCGGCAGATGTGAACCGCCTCCTCCAATAGCTCCCGCGCTCTGTCGAGGTAACCTTGATGCCGCAGAGTTGCGGCAAGATTGTGCATGATCGCCAATGTGTACGGGTGTTCCTCGCCCAGCACCTTCCGACACATATAAAATGCTGACTCCTGAAGCGCCATCGCTGCACGGAAGTCGCCTTTGTACGACAAGGTGGAGGCCAGATTAGACGTGGAGATCAGCGTATCGGGATGTTCATCGCCAAGCGTCCGGCGGCGGATGGACAGTACCTGCTCCTGGGCGAGTTGCGCCCCGCTCAGGTCACCCTGCTGCGACAGGATGGAGGCCAGATTGTTCAGGGAGACCAGTGTATCCGGGTGCTCCTCACCCAAGGTCCGGCGGGACACTGCCAGAGCCTTTTCCTGAATCATCCGCGCCCCGTTCAAATCGCCCTGCAGCGAGAGGGTCGAGGCCAGATTGCGCAGCGAAGCCAACGTTTCCGGATGCTCGTCGCCGAGCACGCGGAGGCGGACGGACAGCACCCGCTCGTCCAGCGCGCGAGCCGCGGAAAGGTCACCCAACCTTGAAAGAGTCACAGCAAGATTGTTCATGGCCGCGAGGGTGTGCGGATGCTCCTCGCCCAGAATGCGGCGCCGGGCTTCCAACTGCCGCTCCCAGCCGGCGCGGGCCGCGCGATAGTCGCCGCGTTCGAAATCGTACCGACCAACCAGACCGACCAAGGTTATGGTCGCGGCATCCTCCGCCTGCTCGCACAGGGCGCGGGCATGCGGCAGCCAGTCGGTCAGACCCGCATGAGCGCGCGCATCTTCAACCCGTTGCAACACCGTGTTCAGCACCTCCACCGCCGCTGCCCGCAACGCGGGCACGGGCGGGAACCGGTACCGGACGGCACGGCTGACCAGCGAGTGGACCCGCAGGCCGAGGTTGGCGGCGAACTGGCCCAAGGACTCGCGTTCCACCGCGGCAAGGGCACGCAAGGCCTGCCTGCGGCCGCGTCTCTCATCCGTCTCGAGGCGCGCGAAGACGGCAAAGATCAATTCGTTTGGAATTGGTTCCGCCGCGATCAGACTGGCAAGCTGCAGCACCTGCAGACCCGACGGTTCGAGCCGCTCGACGCTTCGCAACAGGGTCGCGGCGATGCTGGACTCATGGCCGTCTATCAAAGAGATCTCAGCAGCCAGATCGAGGACGTCGGCGGACTGATCGCCCAACTGCTCCAGGAAATCCGAGTAGCCCATCAGGGCAACCGCAGAGCCTGCCACATCGAGCGCCAAGGCGTGGTTGCCTAGCATCCGTGCGATCTCCTCGGCGTGGCGACGTTCGCCATCCGTGCGCGGTGGATGCTTTCGTGTCAGAAGCGCCAATGCCTCGTCTGGGCTGAGCGTGTTCAGGGACAGGGTGCTGAAGGTTCCCTCGAACTTGGAGCCGCGGGTGGTGATGAGCGTGCTTCCATTGGCGGTGGGGGCGAGCCACTTGACGAATTCATCGCCGTTCGCCGTGCTGAGAAGGTCGTCGACAATCCAGAGATACGGCCCCAAGCCCAGCAGGTGTTGTTCCAGCAGCCCCCTGACCCGCTCGACCGGCAGGTCGGCCACGGGCAAATCCAGATGCATGGCGACGTCGACGACTTGACGCGCGAAATCGTCGCCGGCGGCGTTCAGCCAGAAGATCCCGCCGGGATACGCCATGCTGAAGCGCAGCGCGTATTCCTCGGCCAGCAGCGATTTGCCGATGCCGCCCAAGCCCTGCACCATGACCGTCCTCGCACGGCTGTCCCCGAGGAGGGCCGCGGATCTTCCGCGCAGGATGCCGTGCAGCCGCCACATTTCGACCGAACGCCCGACGAAGCGGCTGGACGACAGGCGCCGCGGGCCATGCCATTTCCCGCCCGTGAGCGGAACGACGGCGCCCAATGGTGCGGACACCGCCGCCGCACGCTCCGCGATCCACCGGGAGGTTGCTTCCACGTCGTCCTTGCGCAGCAGGTGTGAGTCCCTCAGTTCAGGCGGAAGGATGTGCGCGTCGTCACCTTCGGGATTGATCACGACAACTCGGGACGACACGGATCCTTCCGCCGCTCCGGCGAGGCAGGCGGCCGTCAGTTCCCATTGACGGTTGCGAGAGATGGCATAGTGCCGGGAATACCACGCCACCAGTATCTTGCTGGTTCCCAGCGCCTCGTTCAGCCTTGTTGCAATGCCCGCTTCGTCCTGAAAGTCCTGCCGGTTGAGGAACACCGAGACGCCGCGGCGACGGAGTGCCTCAAGCACCGGCGCGATTTCCGCCTCGTCGGTGTGCGAACAGCTCAGGTAGACGTCGTGGCTTGCCGTGCTGAGTTCGGAGCGGCGCAACTGGGCCAACTTCTCGAATCGGGTGCGCCGGCGGTTTTCCAGCAAGTTCCACCGTTCCTTCACATGGCGCAGGAGCGGCACGAAGTCATCGCACAGCGCCTCGTCGGCGATGGTGATCGTTCCGGCATCCTGGCGGAGCGCCCCGGTCTGCAGCAGCCGGTCCACCCAGCCCTGCTCGTCGCCTGACGAAAAGTAGTCCATGGGCCGAGGAACGCCCTGGATCTTGTTCTCGTCGCTCAACTCGATCAGGGTCAGGAAGAGGTCCAGAACCCGCTCCGGCTCACCCTCGTTCAAGCCGGCGAACAACGCCTCCAGCCGTTCCCGTGTCGCCACCCGGGCGTTTTCGCGCCTCGCCGTTTCCAGGTCGTCGCTCGCGGCAAACTGAACGATCAGGCGCTCCAGAAAGTCCTCATAAGCACTGGTCATCGACAGCCGGTCGGGATGCTCGTCGCGCACCGCGATGGTTTCGCCGTAGGCATAGTAAGGGACATGCGGGATCTGGACCTGATTAAAATAGTCCGTCAGATCGCACATCTCCAGATCGTATATCTTCTTGAAGAGTTCCTCAAACAACGGCTGGAAGGCGACGCCTTCAGCCTCGAACCGCCATTGCTTCTTAAGATCCGGGTGGGTCGGCTCGATCCTCGATGGCAGGGGAAAGACGCCAAGCGGCCTCGGATCACCCGAGGTGATGCGATAGTCGATCACTCTCTCGACCATGCGCTGGATTCCGAGCAAGCTCTGTCGGTTGGTGGTGAACACAACGACCAGCTTGTCGGGCATCAGCATGGTGCAGATACCACTGGTGTCGGTCAGACCGGTGCGTGAGTCGATCAGCACATAATCGAATTGGCTGGCCAAGCGACGGCCGAAGGCGTGGAACAGGTAGGGAGAGCGATTGAACAGGCCTTCCCAGTCGAAGCGGGCGATCCGGCTCGGATAGGAGTCATCAAAGCGGCCAGCCTTTATTAGGTGCAGCCCCGGAGTCTCCGCTGGCAGAAAGTATTCATGAAGCGGAAGATTGGCGACGCTTCCCTCTGCTGCCTTCCAATTCTCTGGATTTCCCTCTTGCGGCACGATGTCATCAAGGTATTCGAACAAGTCGATAATACCCGGAAACTGATTCAGCCGCGCTTCCTCCGCCATTTCTGGTTTGAGGAGTGGAGCAAAGAAGCGGTGTAGCCCCGGGGCTTCAAGATCCCAATCGATGGCTAAGACCGACTTTCCCTGCTTGAGCAAGAGGCACGCAATGTTGGCCAGAGTCATGCTCCGCCCGGTGCCGCCTTTGTATGAATAGAATGTGATAATATTCCCCGCCGCCATGCCCAATCCCCTCAATCACGAAAGACAAAGCGAGGGCGGTGCTCAGCCCAATCATCCCCGTTCAGGCTTTCAAGGCTCTCGAATTCACTGCAGAATCCAAATGCATTTTGCATATGCCCATCGAGTTCTCTATAGCGATCCAGGATATAGGTCGCGATCTCGTCAACGTAACCGCTGAATTTCTTGCTTTCCATTACCCCTGGCCGGCCGATGAGGCACCGCGAAAAATCGCGATGGTGTCGGCGCTTTATTTCCTGCGGAACATCCTCCGCCCTTCCGCCAACGACCAAGGGAATAATCAAACCATTGCTGCTTTGATGCAGCGACGACCGCCTGTGCTCGACCAGCCGCATCGCGCTGTACTCTTTCTTGCAATAATTCCGGCTGCCGTATTGCGGACAGTAGACGACGATCATGCAGACGCTTCGGCAAATCGTCTGGCACAGGGTCTCGTCATATAACTCCCCCGCCTCCAACCGCTTCCTGTCGAGGAAAACGTGTTTGTCGTCAACCCGGGTGGGAAAGTGCCGATTCAGGTGAAGGATGAGGGTGCGGCGCAGGTCTTCAACAAAACCTTCAATGGAAGGAATGCACGGATAGCTGATGAAACAGTGATAAATGTCCATAGCCGCGCCATCCACGATGTCCACCATACCATGGGCTAAAGCGTTCCGTATCGGGATCCCCACAACCCACTGCTGAATAAGCAGCAGAACCCCTGCAGAAATGCAAGCACGCAAACAGCGAGATGCGGCCTGCGGTTGGTGGTTATCCCCCGGGTCAGCCGAGACCGGCGATCCCCTTGCCGCGGCCTCGGGCAGATGGTCCGCAGGGTCTGACCGCCGGAACCGACGGCACCGGGCGGCCGCGGAACTCCGCCTCCCGAAGGCCAGCACCGCAAACGCGCCGGCGCATGTTCCAAATCGGCAAGTCTTGCCG
Organism: Azospirillum sp. TSO22-1; assembly: GCF_003116015.1. Lineage (GTDB taxonomy): Bacteria > Pseudomonadota > Alphaproteobacteria > Azospirillales > Azospirillaceae > Azospirillum. Next base: position 22,516 of record NZ_LGQZ01000108.1, on the reverse strand, counting down.
CTGTCAAGCGACATGCGTCATACAATAATATGCGCAAGAAGCGGCGCAGCCGATCATTCAGCCTAATTTGGAGAAGCCTCCAACGGCGCGTCTTGCATCGGATCCCATTTCGTATAATACTTTATCTTGATCAGCCACATAATGCGGATATCGTCATCGGGAAGACGAACATGGAAGCGGATCTTCATAAGCCCAAGGCGACCGACGTATTCCTGATTCACAACCACAGCGATCAGGTTTTCGTTCGGCGCGTGGCTGAAGAGCTGAGAAAGCGTGAACTTGAAGTCGGGCTTGACAGCGAGTTCATCGCTGGAGGCGATCCTGTCAATAGCCTGCTTGATCAAGCTTTGCGTCTGACTCGGGCCTTCGTCGTGTTCTATGGCCCGCACGGGCTCGGCAATACCCAGGAATGGGAGATCAGCGTCGCCTTGCAGCGCGCGCAGGCCGAGGGGATCCGACTGATCCCGGCGCTGCTTCCGGACGCGCGCGACGACCGTTTGCTGATGATCAAGACGCTGAATCCGATCATCTTCGTCAGCGCATCGGACGAGGACGAGCCCATCAGCCAGATCGTCCGCACGATCAAGCCGCGTCGCCGACCTGCGGCTTCCGCTGCCCCGCCGACGGGTGACGTGAACTTGGTTCACGACGCGATGGAGTACATCCGGATGTCGGGCGCCCGGAACGGGCGGTTGAACCTGGTGTTCGGACCGCACAGCACCCTCCAGGGGCAGGACGGCCCGCCGGGACCATGGGATCTTTCGAAGCTCTTCCTGAGCCAGTTCGGCGTGGTGTCTCCTGAACACGACGGGCTGCTGCCCTCACTCGACATCTCGGGCGGCTATGTGGAGGCGCGCCAGGGGCTTGGGGCGCTGGAGGAATTCCTGATCGAGCGCATGTTGCGCGCGCAGCCATCGGAGGTGCTGGTCTATGCCGAAGTGGCGCGGCTCGTCCGCGGCGTCATCAACGGAATAACGGCGCCGCGTCCACGGCGTGAGACACCGCTTCTGTTCAACCTCAACGTCGACACGCTCCTGGAGAGCGCCCTGCTGTTCCGACAGGTACCTTTCACGCGGGTCGTCGTCAACCTGCAGAACCGCCGCCTCTACGCGACGGCGTTCGAGGCTGTGCGCCTTGACGAGGGACGTTTCCGGATCACCGCCGCCGCCGCCGGTCGCAGCGAGACGGTCACCGGCCACCCGCGCGATTTCGCCAACCTGTTCGCGAGCCTGCCACAGGAGGAGTACGCACCGACGCTGCCGCATCAATCGTACGGGCACGGCAACGTCCGTCTGGTGGGCGACCTCTCCTTCGCGTCGGTGCAGGGCTGTGTGCTGTTCAAGTACCACGGCTCGTACGACATCCCGAACACCGTGGCGATGACGACGAAGCAGTATTTCGAGCTTTCGGCCGCGCAGGACCTCATTCCGCCACGCATTCGCGAATGGCTGTCCACGCGGCCGACACTGGTCTTCGGATGCAGCGTGCTCTGCTCCACATTCCACCAGGCGTACAGCAGCCTGCTGAAGGAGAGCTTCGAGCAGGGCGGCATGCTGCGGCGTTACACGTTCCTCGATCGCGGCGTCCTGCTCAACGATCCCAACTGGCGGCTGGATGGGACACTCAAGGACATCGTGATGCAGTTCAGCCGCTTCGGCATCCAGATGCTGGACGTCAGCCCGGACCTGTTCCTCCAAACCCTCACCGACGAGTTGCACGGACACGGAGGCAACGCATGACCGGTGCCGAGCCGATCAGTTCCCGGGTGACCGACACCAAGCCTTACAAGGGCGCGGAGAGCTACCAGCTCGAGGACGCACACCTGTTCTTCGGCCGCGACCACAACGCCGAACAGGTCATCGCGTGCATCCTGTCGTCCCGGCTGTCCGTCCTGCACGCGGCCTCCGGCACCGGGAAGACCTCGCTGCTGAACGCCAAGGTCGTGCCGCTGCTGGAGACGCGAGGCTGGCGATGCGTGACGGTGCGCCCGCAGAGCCATCCGATCCAGGCGATCCAGTGCGGCGCCCTCCGGCAGCTGCTGCCGCCGCCCAGCTTCGAGGCCGCGGCGATCCGGCGGCTGCTGGCCGTCGCGCCCGACCTCAACGATGCCACGCTGGGCGAGGTCCAGCGGTTCTTCCAGGAGCTGCCGAAGGCCTCGAGCCTGCGCCGCACGCTGGTCGCCCCGTTCCGGCAGGACGGAAGCGCCGCCGTCTGGACCGAGCCGATGTTCTGCTACCTGCTGCGCGGCATTCACACGGCCCAGCAGTTCCGGCAGCACGTGCAGTGCCTGCTGACGGAGCCCGACGCCGAGCCGTCCCTTCGAATCGATGAGGAGACCGGGCTGTGCCAGCTGGCGGAGTCCCTGGACGGACAGAGGGCACGGGCGGCGTACGACGACTGGATGAGCGACATCAACCTTCCCGTGTTTGGGCTTCTGCCATTCTTCCGCAACCTGTTCGAGCTGTGGGGGGACACCCAGCCCGGCTATGGCGTGGTCCTCATCATCGACCAATTCGAGGAGCTGTTCACGCTTTTCACCGACCGCGGGATCCAACAGGCGGCCGACGGCGACGGGCCGGACTGGCGGCTGCGCGAAGCCCTGTTTGCGGAGATGCAGGCGCTGCTCGCCTACGGCACCGCGGCGTCGGGCGCGCCTGCCGGCGTGCAGCCGCTTCCCCTGCGGATCGTGCTGTCGATGCGCAACGAGTACGTCGCACAGCTGGATGCCATCCGGGCCTTCGCCGGGTCGCTGGAACGGTCGAGCTACCATCTCGGACCACTGCTGCGAAGCGATGCTGAAACGGTGATCCGTCTGCCCGCGCAGTTCTACGGGTACGATTACTCCGACGGTTGCTTCGCGCGCATCGTCGACGACCTGACCCGCGAGGGACGCTACATCGAGCCCTCACAGGTGCAGATCGTCTGCGAGAAGCTGTGGGACCACACGGGGCACCGTCTCGCCCGGGTGCTGAAGGACAGTGCCGCGCCGGGCGAGTCGATGACGATCGACCTCGACACCTTCGAGAACGTGCTCGGTGGGACGGCCGCCATCCTCTCCAACTATTTCAAGGACACCCTCGCCTCCCACTCCCGGGAGGATCAGGAGGAGATCATCGAGATCCTGGAGCCGTTGATCACCCCGCAGGGCACCCGCAACATTGTCGAGCAGTCCCAACTGATCGCTGCGCCGTTCCGTCGGCAGGAACTGCGCGAACGGCTCATCGAGCAGCTCAAGAAGCGAAACATCCTGCGGATCGAGCCGCGCCTCGGCGGCTACTTCGCGGAGATCACCCACGAATTCCTGATTCACCCCATCCTCGACCACATCAAGGAATCGATGAGCGAGAACCCTGGCGGGTACCGGTTCCGCAGCGCCCTGCGCTGGCTGACCCGCATGCGGGAGACCAGCAGGGGCGGAGAACTCGCTGAGACCGGACTGGCCGCCGCAGGTTTCGAGGCGCTGGACGAGAACCGCGATCGGGTCGTTTGGGACGCTTGGTCGGCCGCGGTGATGTTCCGCAGCGCGCTGGAATGCGGCAAGGGTCGCGAGGCGCTCGAACACTGGGCCGCACGCTTTCGCCAGCTGGAATCCACGGATCCCGGGTAGATTGAGGAGTGACGCGCCGTGCCCGACCTGCTCGAGAAGATCGTGGACTCCTATGCCACGCGCGAGGATGAGCATCTGCGCGCACGCGCATGCGTCGCCTACGCGGTCCTGGGGACCGACAATGGCTTGGAGAAGATGCTGACACGCGCCGTCGTCGACGACTCCAAGCTCGTCCGCACGACCACCGTCGAAGAAATCCAGAGGCTGCCGCCCGAACGGCAGAAGCAGGCAATCCATCGGATCCGCGAGGAGATCGCGTCGAGCGACAAGCGCCTGCGCGCCAACGCCTATCGGCTGTTGGGAGGCCTGACGCGCGCCGGTGTCGACGCCGCCGACCGTTCAGCGCCTTTCATGAGACGTCTCGGGCACTACTTCGGCGCGATCCGCCTGGGCATCACGTATGGCGCGTCCCTACCGCGGGGCATAGGGCCGATCGCCAGGTCGACCGGCGTCACCCTGGCCTTGCTGGTCACCCTCTGCGGAGCTACGCTTCCCGGGCTGAAGCTGTTCAATGCGGACGGGTTGGGAGTTCTCCTGATCAGCGCCCTGTTCGCCGGGATTTTCGGCTTCTTCATCCAGACCAAGAACCTTCCGCTTGGGCTGCACTACGACACCACCGCCGAATGCGTCGGCGCCTTGCTCCGGACGGGATGGCTCACCGTCTTCTTCACGCTGCTGCTGCCGCTCCTGGTCTTCATCTTCGTCGCGGCCGAGGCCAAATCCCTGACCGACATCCCTGAGCAAAGCACCAACCTCGTGACCTATTCCTTTGTTTGGCCCCTCCTTACAGCCGCCACGGCGGTCGGCGTACGCGCCGCGACCCTGGCGCCGTCGCGCGGAGGCTCGGAGGCGATCCCCTTCCTGCGCTTTCTCAATGGCCTGATGACCGGGACTGGCATTTCGCTGGTGCTGGTCCACACCATCGGGGCGAACATCACCTTCGACTTTCCAATCGTTCTCGAATGGCTCGCTCTGGTTCTGGCCAGCGGTATCCTCGCACACCTCTACGCATGGAGCGACCGCCCCCTGCCGAAACAAGCGCAAGCCATGCACGGGGCTCACCATCGCCTGCAGATCATCTTCGGAATCGCCTATGGTCTGGCATTCCTGTTCGTCCTGACTCTCCCGATCACCTTCTCGGCGATCGAGGCTCCGAAGTCGACGGGTACGGCCATTGCGTTGCGTGCTGGCGAGCGCGTCACACTGTCCAAGGTTTCGTTCTTCGAACCGGTGGAGTTCGAGTTGTTATCGGGCGATCACCTCTCCATACTGGCGACGTCCGCCCGCTATTCCGAGAACGAGTACCATGCCGTGGTTTGCCGCTACAGCGACTCCGGTCCCGAGGCCGAGTTCTTGGTGAGGGGGAACAGCGAGAGGGGGGGCAGCATCCCGCCTGGACGGTACTACATTTTCATGTCCCATGGCAGCAGCTTCTTCTTACAACGGCGGTGCCTGCCGACCGGTGAGACCCCCAGGGTGAGGATCTCGAGCTTGTCCAAGGCCTATGCCGGAGCAGTGGCCGACGCCATCGCGGCGACGCCCGCCCTCGTCAAGGCGCTCTGGCAGGGCAAGGCATGGAAGCCACGGAACTGGCGTCGGGACATCACGATCCACCTCAGCGTGTCGCCGGAAAGCGGGTCCAATCTTGCGCGACAACCACCGAAGCCAACGAAGGAGTGATGGTCCCGAACGCCGACCGGCAGATGCACGGATCCCCCACGTGGCGCCCGCATGACGATCGCAGGAACCGAACATTCCATGGGCGACGCCTGTCATTCCGCAAGCAGCACGCCAGCCTCGATGCGCGTTTGAGTGTGCGGTCTCGGGATGAGGTGCCCCCTGCAGCGGGACTACCGGGCTTGCCGCGGCACGCTGCAACGAATGAAAATATCAATCAAATCCATCGCCCAGCACATCCAGAATACATTCATATTCATACCGACAAAATCAGGCTATTCATTCGGTGTATACGATAATATGTGCATTACAAATCTTCAGTTGTTCTGATCACGATAGATACGGGCAATGTTTTACCGACCGTGAAGCACCCTGAGGCGCTGATGAAGACTCGCCGGTCAGCAGCTTGTCGATTTTGGTGATCGCGTTGACTCCAACCCTGCTGGAGGCTTCCCAGATGGCGATCGGATTTCAGGCAGTCCCCATCGCGGTCTATGACGCCGGATCGGCGAGCATGCGGGAACTCACGGCGGCGCTGGACTCCGCATGGCAGGGCATGGCGGCGGCCGAGAATACCCGCAATCAGCTGGCTGCGGCGCTGGGGGTCACGTCGGACGCCATCGCGACTCTGCCGTCGGCGCCGATCCGCATCAGGACGGACCATGCGGACATCGACGCTTCTCCGCGACATCCACTGGGACCTCGATCCGAACGCCGATTATCTGTTCCGGCTGGAGCACAAGCGGCTGCTGAACAATATCGTCCATTACGCAAGCCTGGTGCGGGAATTCGCCCCACTGGGGACAGCTCGCCCCGCTCGGGCTTGGCGACGACAGGTTCCGGGGAATGCTCGCGGTCCGCAGTTCGGCCGGCTCCGGGGTGACGTCACTGGGAGCCGAATGGAGCCGCCGCAGTCCGAAGCCCTTCTCCGGCAAGGCGGGAAGGGCTTCGGAGCGACGCGGGGCGTGTCCAGCGGTCAGTGGCCGTGCGTGACGGCGGCGACGCGGGTCTTGGAGGTCGGATCCACCACGGTGACGTTGGTCATCATGCCAACGTCCTCGTGATCGAGGATGTGGCAGTGGATCGGGAAGGTGCCGGCGTAGTCCGTGTATTTGGTCAGCGCCTTGTAGCCGTTCGGCCCGACCAGCATGGTGTCGCGCCACATCGGGGTGGACAGCGGCTGCCCCTCCACCTCGGTGACCAGGAACGGGTTCACGTGGATGTGGAAGACGTGCACGCCGGGGGTGGAGACGACGTACTGGTCCACCGAGCCCAGCGGCGGCTGGAACAGGACGCGGCCGGGGCAGAACAGCTCACCGTTGATCTGCAGCTTGAACGAGCTCGGCATCGCCGCAGGGTTGTAGCTGGGCAGGTCGTTCTTCAGCGTGCCATTCGGCGCGGTGACCTTGGTGACCCCGAAGACCACGTAACGGCAGGCGTCGGGCGTGGTGGCCGCGGTGATCTCCGGCACCAGCGGCCGCGGCAGCGGATCGCCCGGCAGCGCCATCGCCTTCGGCGCACCGGCCACGTCGACGGTGAAGACGGTCGCCGGGTCGCCGGCGAACGCGGCCTCCTGCCACACGCCGCCGATCTCGAAGCCGGCGGTCAGGCCGGCGGTCGGCCCGCCCTGCCCCTTGACCACGTACTGGCCGACCTGGGCCAGCAGCTTCGTCGGCTGCGCCGGGGCCTTCACCAGGATGTCGGCGCGCCCGCCCGGCGGCAGGTAGACCGCCTGCACCGTCGCCGCCTTCGGGCTGAAGTTGATGCCGTCCATGGCGATCAGCGTCACGTTCACCGGGGCGCCGCCGGAGGCCTGCACCAGGGCGAACTTCGCCTCGGCCTGGAAGCCGGTGTTGACGATGCGCCAGCGCTGCACCTCGCCCGGCTGCATGGCGAGCGTACGGCCGGTGGTGCCGTTCACCGTCCACTCGGCGGTCGCCCCGTTGCCCGGCGCGTTCCACAGCGTGTCGAAGTCGGGTAACTCGCCGTTGGGGTTCAGCATCACCTGCTGGATCAGCAGCACCTGCTCGGTGATGCCGTCGATCCCCTTGACCCGGTCGATGGTGCCCGTGCCGCCGCGCACGACCAGCGCGCCGGCTGCGCCGCTGGCGACCTGCACCGCCACCGAGCCGTGCCGGTGCGGGTGGTACCAGAAGGTGCCCGGCGTGTGGTTCTTCAGGGCGTAGACGTAGTCGAAGCCGCCGACGACGCTGGTCTCGCCGTCGGCGTACTTGGCTTCGGTGCCCTTCGGCAGGATCTCGAGATAGACGTTGTCGCTGCGGCCCTCCGGCGACACGTGCAGGCCGTGGGTGTGCAGGTTGGTGGTGTTGAACTGGCTGGGGACGTTGACGACGTGCGGCTGCGCCTGATCGGGGTTGCGCGGCAGCCCGTTCGCCAGACGCACACCGAAGGCGCCGGTCTGGCCGAACTCCAGCGTCGGCGCCATCAGGTACTGCCGGGCCGTGACGTTGTCGTAGGCGCGCAGGTTCCTGGCCGGACGGCCGCCGAGCTGGACGCTCTGCGTCTTCATCCCCAGCGTCGCGGCGGCGCCCGGGCGCACCTTGAGGACGGGCGGCGTCGGCAGCGCCCCGCCGGCGGCCGGCGCCGGGGTGGCACCCAGCAGCGCCTCACCCGACTTCGGCGCGGCAGGCGCGGGCGTCGTCGCCGACCGGATGCGCGAACCGAGGGAGCCGGGGTGGTCGCCATGGGCCTCGTGCGTGCCCGTCTGCGCCTGCGCGGTGGCGCCGTCCATGGCGACCACCGCCGCCATGGCGGCCGAACCGCCCAGCAGGGCCGAACGCCGAGAGATCGCGCGTTTCTCAAGCCAAGTCTTCATTCTTCGCTCCCCCAGGAAGTGTCGGTCGCGCAGCGACACGGGCGCAACCTCGCCCGCGCACCGCCTCGTGCGGCAGCACGCATGTTCTTTGATATGCAACGACGCTACAGAAGATAAGAATCAACGCACAAGAAATTATTTTTGATTTTTATGCGTCAACACGACAACATGCTTTTGAAAAGGAGAATGCACGGCCCAACATACTTGCGTATGCTGGTGCAAGAACCGCCGAACTCCTGTCTTTGTCCGGACTTTTCTCCAGACAGAGCCGCGGCGCCGGCGCGGGACGTCGGCCCCTCCCCGCGCCTCTTCAGCCGCGGCCAGCGTGGGGTGGTCACGCCGGTCAGGCGCGCGCATATTCTGTCATACAATGCCCTCAATCGTCATGATTTATCTATATAATACCATGATAAGCATATGATGCAGAATATATACTATATGAAAAGTGGTATTCATGGGCTGCGGTGAAGCGGTCTATCCAAGCCGTTCCCTGCCTTCTCACTCCAACCCCATAACGAGGAACAGCAATGTTCATGCGCGCGTTCGTGATCGCCGGTACCATTGCGGCGGCCGTCTGGCAGGCTGGGCCGGCGGCGGCTGGGAGCAACGAGTACGTCTTCTCGCTGAGCTGGCAGCCAGCCTTCTGCGAGACCAGGCCCCAAAAGACCGAATGCAAGTCGATGACGCCCGACCGCTACGACGCGGCGAACGTCGTGCTGCACGGGCTGTGGCCGCAGGGCGCGCAGTTCTGCGGCGTCCCGGCCTACATCGTCGCCCTGGACAACGACCCGGGCCGCTGGCTCGACATGCCCGAGGTCGCCATGAAGCCGGAGACGCGCCAGGAACTGGCCACCTACATGCCGGGCGTGGCGTCGGGCCTGCACCTGCACGAGTGGTACAAGCACGGCACCTGCTCGGGCCTGTCGCCGGACGGCTACTTCGGGCTGTCCGTCACCCTGGCGAAGTCCGCCGCGACCGCGTCCTTCGGCAAGCTTCTGCACGGCAGCGTCGGCGCCACCATCACCGGCCAGCAGCTGTGCGAGGCGCTGGCGCGCGACTACGGCGACAAGGCCAGCCAGCTCGTGAAGCTGATCGTCAAGAACGGCACCTTCTCGGAGATCCGCTTCACCCTTCAGGCGGACGCCGACAAGACCACCGCGCTGAACGCCACGCACATGCTGCCCATGGGCGGCGCGCGCTGCTCGACCACGCCGATCCGCATCGACGCCGCCGGCAACTGACGGCGCGCCGTCGTCCGCATCGCCGGCTCCTATGGAGCCGGCTCTTCGGTGTATTTCTGCATACCATGGTGTGTATTGCCGCGGTGCGACATAATGTCGCTGTGCACAGCAGACGTTGCTGCAATCCCTGGCCAACGGCGAGCCATGTACGCTCACCAAGCCATCGCCGGATATCTTTGGCGAGAACATCAACATTACATACAAACGCGTTGGTTGACTCTAGGCAATCAACGCAATTATATGGTTTTCTCGTAAGCTTGAATTCTACTTTTCTGTGGAACAATCTTTCGGGGGAACGCAATGTCGAATGAACATGTTGGCAATGCACTGAACGCCTGGATGGCGTCGGTGAATCCCGAGCACAGCACCGCCCTGCGCACCGCGACGGCGCGCGAGAGCCTCTCGTTGCTGAACGCGGCGACGGGGGCCATGGATACGCCGGCCATGATGCGGGTGACCGGCAACGAAAACGTCGCGGCGCAGCAGAAGGATCTCTTCGACACGCAGCAGCGGACGGGCGCCACCAGCGACGAATCCATCGAAAAGATGCTGAAGGCGCCCGCCACCGGCCTGATGCACGTGTCCGATATGGCCCGCATCTCCGCCGGCTGGAGCCCGGTGATCCTGACCGACAACGAGGCGAACTCCAAGGCATACGAGGCCTACCTCAACAAGGTGGTCCAGTTCCCGCTGGTGACGCTCAACTACGCCCAGCGGCAGACGCTGAAGCGGGAAACGAGCGACTGGAACACGCTGATCAACGCGATCGCGGACACCTTCGTCGGCATCGCCGACAAGGACCGGGGCGCCATCATCACCGGCCTGAAGAATCTGGCGCAGGCGGCGTCCAGCACCATGGAGACGACGCAGAAGACCAGCCTCTTCTGCCAGAACGCCATCAACGCGGCTGACAACGTCTACGAGTTCTATCTCTACAACAGCACCTGCACCTTCTATGAGAAGTCGGGCAAGGGCTACGACACCAAGCAGAACGACTTCGACGTGCTGCAGGTGAAGCTGACGCTCCTGATGCCGCTGTGGACCCGGGCAAACGTCGCCAAGATCATCGGGCAGACCAGCAGCAGCCTGGACAACTGGCTCAACGACAACAGCTCGTCCCTCAAGGGCACCAAGCCGATCCCGGCGCTCCAGTAACGAGACGCGGGCCGCGCCACGGTCTGCCCGGCACGGCCGCCGTCCATCGCGACGGCGGCCCGTGCCGGGCGCCGGGGCGCGGCACCGGCGATCGGGCGCCCGGGAACCCGAGGCGCCGCCCCGCCCGCAGCGGAAAGACGGGGCATCGGAATCCGGGGAAACGGAACGATCGCGTTTCCCAACGCACAACACGGGGAAGGCTGGCCCTTGACGACCTTCGATCAATCCGCGTTCCACGCATGGCTCAGGGCGAACTCGCCGTCCAACGGGCCGCTCTCCCTCACCGACGAGCCGGTCCTCCTGGCGCAGCAGGCACTTACGCTCCTGGCCGCCTATCCCGACCGTCCGGTGGTGGCCAACGGCATCCTGAGCGGCTGCGGTGCCCAGAGCGCCCTGCGCCTGGACGCCGATTACGTCCACGCGAGACCGGGCAACGACGCCGTGGCGGCCCTGCAGCGGAGCCCCGTGACCGGCTGTTCGATGCTGCTCACGCTGGCGCGGGAGAAATCCGGCTACGACCCCAGCGTGCCGGCCCAGGCCGGATCGCTGGCCATGTTCTTCAACTACGTCAACCAGATCCTCAAGTGCCCGCTGTTCTCACAGGTCCTGAACGACCATATCGCCCCGACCTTCTCCGGCGACTGGAACAACACGATCAACCAGATCATCGGTTACTACGTCGGCATTCCGGATTACGACCTCAGCGCGTTGAGGCAGAGCCTCGTCAACGTCGCCGCCGCGGCGTCCAGCAACCCATCGACGAACCAGACCCTGAACGTGTTCTCCCAGTCGACGATCAACGTCAACGCGGACACCAGGGTCTACCTGTACAGCACGAACGTCCAGATGGTCACCACCGTCACGTCCGGCGGCAAGCATGAGCCGGACAGGGTGAGCAACCAGGCGAACCTGTCCCTGTACCGGGTGCAGATGCGGTTCGACGCCGCGCAATGGCCGGCGCAGGCGGCCGCGGTGTACGGGGAGACGCAGCAGTCCCTCGCCGATTGGCTCGCCTTCGGCTCGACGCCGTCGGGCTCGCTGCCGTCCGACTGGCACCCGCGATAACGCCCACACACGCGGCCCGATGCTTTCATATCCCGGTTGGAGTCGCTGAAGATGCGGTTGGAGCGCGACGAGGAGATCGCCATCGTCGGAATGGGGTGCCGTTTCCCGGGCGGGGCGTCGAACCCGGAAGCCTATTGGGACATCCTGAAGAACGGCGTCGACGCGACGGTCGACGTGCCGCCCGAACGCTGGAGCCTCCGGCGGTTCTACGATCCGGACAACGCGACCGCCGGAAAGATCCTGACGCGTCGGGGCGGCTATCTCCGGGAATCGATCCGGGCGTTCGATGCGGCCTTCTTCGGGATCTCCCCGCGCGAGGCGGCGCCGATGGACCCGCAGCAGCGGCTTCTCCTCGAAGTAGCCTGGGAGGCGTTCGAGGACGCCGGGATTGTCCCCGACCGGCTCCGCGGATCGAAGACCGGCGTCTACGTCGGCGGCTTCACCAACGACAACCTGCTGCACCAGCTCAACGCCCTGAACCGCGAGGCGATCTCCAGCCACACCGCGGTCAGCGCAACCCTGGTCATGCTCTCGAACAGGCTGTCCTACGTGTTCGACCTGAAGGGGCCGAGCATGACGGTCGACACGGCCTGCTCCTCCTCGCTGGTCGCCCTGCATCTGGCGGTCCAGGCGCTGCGGCGCGGGGATTGCGATCTGGCCCTGGCCGGCGGCGTCAGCCTGATGTTCCGCCCCGCCTATTCCGTCGCGATGAGCAAGGGCGGTTTTCTGTCGCCGGACGGCCGCTGCAAGAGTTTCGACGCGAGCGGAGACGGATACGGCCGCGGGGAAGGGGCCGGGATCATCATCCTGAAACCGCTTTCCACCGCCCTGCGGGACGGCGATCCGATCCACGCCGTGGTCGTCGAGACCGGCGTCAACCAGGATGGCCGGACCGACGGGATCACCCTGCCCAACCGCGAGTCGCAGGTCGCCCTGATCCGGGAGGTCTACGCCCGGGCCGGCGTCGCCCCAGACCAAGTCGGCTATGTCGAGGCGCACGGCACGGGCACGAAGGCCGGCGACGCCACCGAACTCCGCTCGCTGTCCGAAGCGATCGCCAGGGACCGAAGCCCGTCCCACGGGCCTTTGCTCGTCGGGTCGGCCAAGTCCAACATCGGCCATCTGGAGGCGGCGGCCGGTGTGGCCGGCGTGATCAAGACCACGCTCGCCCTGCGGCACCGGAAGCTCCCGCCGAGCCTGCATTTCAAGTCTCCCCCCGAAGCGGTCGACCTGGAAGACCTCGGGCTGGAGGTCGCGACGAAGCTGCGCCCCTGGCCCGAAGGCCCGGGCGGCCGGCTGGCCTCCGTGAACTCCTTCGGATACGGCGGCACCAACGCCCACGTCGTCCTGCGCGAGGCGCCGCCGCCCCGGCGGGTGGCCCCGACCGAACCGGCAAGGCTGCTGCTGATTCCCGTGTCCGCCCGAAGCGACCGGTCGCTGACCCGGCAGTTCATGAGGCTGCATCAGGTGCTTGGGGCCGATCCGGGCATTCCCGTCGCCGACCTCGGCTACACGCTGGCCCGGCGGCGCTCCCACCTCGGCCATCGCGCGGCAATCGTCGCCCGCACCACCGACGACGTGCGCCGGCACCTGCGGCAGTTCTCCGACACCGGCGAGGTAAGCGGCGGTTTCGTCCAGGCCGCCACCGACCGCTTCCGCGGATCGCTGGCGTTCGTCTACACGGGGATGGGGGCCCAGTCCTGGGGCATGGGCCGCGGATTGATCGAGGCCGAGCCGCTGGCCGCGGCCGCGCTGGACCGCTGCGACGCCATCTGGCGGGATCTGTCGGGGTGGTCGCTGCGCGAGCTTTTCGCCCGCTCGGACGGGCAGCCGATGCGCGAGCCGAAATTCGCCCAGCCGGCGAATTTCGCGCTCCAGGTCATGCTGACGGAAACCGCCCGCGGCTACGGCCTTCGCCCCTCCGCCGTCGTCGGCCACAGCGCCGGCGAGATGGCCGCCGCCTGGGCCGCGGGGTCGCTGAGCCTGGAGGACGCCCTCCGGGTCACCTGGCACCGGTCCCGCCTGCAGCAGACCTGCGACGGACCGGGCCGGATGCTGGCGGTCGGCCTGTCGGAAATCGAGCTCGACGCGGACCTCGTCAGGGACCTGGACATCGCCGCGGTCAACGGCCCCGGAACCGTGACGCTCGCCGGCGACGCGGCGCGGATCGAGGAGGCGGCGCGGCTGCTCGACGCGCGGTCGGTCTTCAACAAGGTCCTGCCGGTCCACATCGCCTATCACAGCCGCCACATGGATGGGCTGGAGACGCGCTTCCTGGAGAGCCTGGACGGGCTTGCGCCCCGGACGCCCGACCTTCCGCTGTTCTCGACCGTCACGGGCGGCCCGGTGGAAGGTGCCGGGCAGGATGCCGGCTACTGGTGGCGCAACCTGCGCCGGCGGGTCGAATTCCTGCGCGCGGCCGAGGCGATGATCGGCGCCGGGCACACCCTGTTCCTGGAGATCGGGCCGCATCCGGCGTTGGCGTCCTCCCTTCTCGATTGCCTGCGGACGGCCGGGAAGCCGGGGGTCTGCCTGCCGTCGCTCCGACGCGGCCAGGAAGAGGCGGCGCAGTTCGCGGAATCGATGGCCAGGCTCTACGTCCAGGGCGTCGATTTCGACTGGGAGCGTCCCTACCCGGACGGCAATCTGGTTCCCCTGCTCTCCTATCCCTGGGACAGGGAGGATCTCTGGGTCGAAACGGAGACCTCGAAGGCGGACCGGCTGGGCAACCACGAGCACCCGTTCCTCGGGCGCCGGGTGAACGAGGCGACGCCCGGCTGGGAAGGCGATTTCTCGCGGTCCGCGCATCCCTATCTGTTCGACCACCGGGTTCAGGGCGAACCGGTCTTCCCGGCCGCCGGCTACGTCGAACTCGCCCTGGTCGCCCGGCCGGACAAGGCGCGATCGTCCGCGGTCGAGAACCTGGAAATCCATGGTTCCCTGGCCACCTTCTCGACGCCGGTCGTCCGCGTGCAGCTCGATGGCACGGGCGGCGCCTTCGGCATCCATTGCCGCGAGAACAAGCCGGATGCGCCCTGGTCGCGCGTGGCGACCGGAACGCTGACCGCCACGCCGGTGCCGCCGCTGCGCTCGCAGGTCGATCCGGCGGCCCTGCGCCGGCGGTGCGCCGACCGGCTGGATCCCGAGGCTTTCTACGCGGACGTGGCCCGGCTGGGGATGGAGTACGGCCCGGCGTTCCGCTGCATTCGGGAGGGCTGGACCGGGGCGGGAGAGGCTCTCGTCCGCCTCGGACTGGGCGACGACGAAGGCCGGACGGCGGCCGATTACTTCATCCATCCGGCGATACTGGACGGCGCGCTGCAGGCGGTGCTGGCGCTGCGGCTCGCCGGGCGGCCGGACGGCGGCCACGCCGTCGCCCTGCCGGTGGGCATCGACCAGTTGCGCTTTCACGCCAAGACCGGGAGCGCGGCGTGGTGCCACGTGACGGTGGCGGGGGAGCGGATCGACCTCGTTCTCTTCGACGACGGGGGCACGGTCCTGGTGGAGCTGTTCGGCCTGCGCGTCCGCCCGGTCGAGTTGCGCCATCCGGATGCGCGGACGCAGAGCGAGCTGCTCTACACCACCGCCTGGCCGAGCCGGCGGCCGGCCCCCCGCGACCTTCCGCGCGCCACGCGATGGCTGGTCTTCAAGGATTCCACCGGGGTGGCCGCCGCCCTGCGGGACATGGGGGCGCGGTCGCGCATGCTGTTCGACATCGTCGAGCCGGGCGAGGGCTTCGCCCGGACGGCGGACGGCGGGTTCGAGATCGCCCGGGGGTCGCGGGCCGACATGGCCCGGCTGCTCCACGAGGCGGGCGTGGAGACGCTGGACGGCATCCTTTACCTGTGGGCGCTCGATCTGACGGACAGCATGACCGGTCCCGACGATCGGATCGTCGGGCGTGCCGACATGCTCGACGTCCTGCACCTCACCTGCACGCTGTCGGGCATGGACCTGCCGCGTATGCCGCCGGTCACGGTGTGCACGGCCGGAACCCAGATCGTCCGCCACGGCGACAAGGCGGAGGGCGCGCCCGGCCAGAGTGCTCTTTGGAGCGCCCTCCGCGCCGCGCGCCTGGAGCTTCCGAACCTGCGGTTCAAGCTGGTGGATCTGGCGACCCGCCTGCCCTTCGCCGCGGCGACGAACCTGACGGCCGAACTCCGGACCCCGGCGGACGAGCCGGAAGTGGCGTTCAGGGGCACCGACCGCGCCGTGGGACGCGTCGCGCGCCTCGGGCCGGAGCGCTACCGCGACCACCTGGCGGTCCCGGGCGCGAACTTCGCCTTCGGCGTCTTCGACCGTGGCGGCGTCCGCAAACGCTGCTTCGTCGAGACCGGCCGACGCAGTCCGGCCGCCCATGAGGTGGAGATCGCCGTCGGGTCGGTCGGGCTCGGCGAGGCCCACCGGCCGGTCCTGCGGGGGCTCACCCCCCTCGCCGTGCCGGTTCTCGACCTGCAGTGCGCCGGCCTGATCTCGGCCGTCGGCGACGGCGTCGAGGGGCTGGCCGCCGGCCGGAGGGCACTTGCCTTCGCCGAACGGGCGCCGATCGGGGCGTATCTGACGCTTCCGGCCGATCTGGTTCTCCCCTGTCCCAACGATCTCCCGGCCGACGACGGCGGCGCGCTGTTCGACTGGCTGCTGGCTCAGTATGCGCTGTTCGGCGTCGCGTCCTTGAAACGGGATCACTGGGTCCTCATCCAGGACGCCTGTTCCGGACCCGGCATGGCCGCCCTGCGGCTGGCGCTCCGGGCCGGGGCGAAGGTCATCGCCACGGCGGACACCGACCGCCGGCGCGATCAGCTCAGAAGCCACGGCTGCACGCACGTCGCCGCTTCCGAGACGCTCGCCTTCCGCGATCTCGCGCTGCAGGCGACGGCCGGCCGCGGGGTGGACGTGGTGCTCAGCCCACTGACGGGGGAATTGCGCGTCGCCGGACTCGATTGCATCCGCGCCGGCGGCATCTATCTCGACCACGCGCCGATGACGCCCGATAGCGCCGAGACGATTCCGATCCGCTTCGCCGAACGGGGCATCCGCTTCACCCGGCTGTCCCTGGCCCGCGCCGTCAGGCAGGCCCCGCAAGACGTGCGCGCCGCGCTGGACTCGGTGGCGGCGTATCTGCGGTCTCCGAATTTCGAGCCGATGCCCGTGACCATCGTCTCGGCGCTGTCCGTGGAAGACGCCTTCACCGCCTGCGCACGCCATGCCCATGAAGGCAGGCTGGCGGTCGCGATCGCGGACCGTGCCGTGCCGGTGCTGCGGCAGCAGCCCCGGCCGGTCGTTGCTCCCGATGCCGGGTATCTGGTGACCGGGGGGTTCGGCGGCATCGGCCTGGAGACCCTCCGGTGGCTGGCGGCGCGGGGCGCCGGATCGCTGGCGGTGATCAGCCGGAGCGGCCCCTCGTCGGAAGAGGCGCGGGAGCTCTTGCGGAACCTCGGGGAGGGCGGGGTCCGGGTCGTCTTCGAACAGGCGGATGTGGCCGATCCGGACCGTCTGGCCGCAGCGCTGGCGCGCCTGAAGCCGCAGATGCCGCCCATCCGCGGCGTCATCCACTGCGCCGGCGTTCTCGCCGACGCCGCGATCGAGTCGATGGACGCGTCCATGCTGGACCGGGTCCTGTCGGCGAAGGCGTTGGGCGCCTTGAACCTGCATCGCGCCTTTGCCGGCGAGGATCTGCGCTTCTTCGTCTGCTACGGCTCCATCGCCGGATCCTGGGGCAACGCCGGTCAGTACAACTATGCGGGAGCCAACGGATTCCTGCATGGGCTCGTCCTGCACCGCAGGGCGCGCGGGCTTGCCGCCACCTGCGTGAACTGGGGCCCGGTGGCGGATGCCGGGATGGCCGTCCGTGACGGGCGGACGGCCGACCGCCTGGCCCGGGCTGGTCTGCGGCCGTTGCCGATGGCCTCCGTCTTCGGGATCCTGGAGGAGGCCCTCGCCGAGAACTGGGGAAGCTTCGACGCCGCGGACATCGACTGGCCGCTTTGGGCCCGGCAGGCGAACGACCGGGAAAGAGCGCGTCTGGCCGACGTGCTGCCGGCCGGACAGACCGCCGCCGGCCGCTCCGCGGAGGCGTTCCGAAGCGGCGTCCTTGGCCTCGCCCCCAGGGAACGCCGCGCGGTCGTGTTCGACCTGATGGTCGAGATCGTGGCAGCGGTCCTGAACATCCCGAAAAGCCGGATCAATCCGACCAGTTCGCTCGGTGACCTTGGAACCGACTCGCTCATGGCGGCGGAAATCTCGGCCGGCGTGTTCGACAGGACCGGCATCCGGTTACGGATGCTCTATCTTACGCGCGGACCGACCCTGGTCGACATGGCCGAGCGCGTCGAGGAAGGCATTCTGGCGCAGGACCGGGCGTCCTAGAGGACGCCGCAAGGGTGGCGCTCGAACGGCGGTTCGCGCGCCACCCGTTGATGATATTCCTATCTCTGGCATTCTGCGTCCCAGCAGCGGGCGGAGTGCGCCCGCACCTCCCCTGCCCTGCCCCACCACTATCGCCACGGGTTCGTCGGGACCCGCGCGGGAGTTCGTGCCCCATAACCGCCGCCGTCATGGACGACACCGCTCCGATCTTGTCGGCCGAGAACAGCGCATCCCGCGACTGAAGCGGCAGGACGTGCATGCGGCTGTTCCGGCAACTTGGCAGGGCGGCGTTGACAAAGTTCCGGCAACTTGCGCAGAATCGCCCTGCTTACACACCAGGGGAAGAACGATGCCGTCGATCGGAGGCGACGAGATGCGCCACCTGCGCGAGCGCCGGGGCGAGAACCAGACGCAGTTCGCCGAGTGGCTGAACGCCCAGCTCGGCCGCAGCTATACCAAGGCGAAAATCAGCCGCTGGGAGAGTGGAGCGGAGCGCATCCCGCAGCAGGTGCTGGACGTCCTGGCCGGCGAGACCGCCGAAGACCGGCCGCGCTCGGCCGTCTTCCTCGCCGTCGCCAATCAGAAGGGCGGGGTGGGCAAGACCGCCACCGCGGTGAACCTCGCGTACGCGCTGACCGAGGGCGGGGGGCGCGTGCTGCTGATCGACTGCGATTCCCAGAGCAATGCCACCGTCCACGTCGGCATCGGGAACGCCGCCATCGTCGAACTGGAGCAGCGCCGCAAGACGCTGTACTTCGTGCTGCGCTCCGACGAGCCGTTGTCCTCGGTCATCGTGCCGACGGGAGAGCGCGGGCTCGACCTCGTGCCCGCCGGGCTGTCGCTGGCCGACGCCGATGTCGAGCTGGCCGCCGACTCCACCGGCGGCCTGGTGCTGCGCGAGAAGCTGGACGAGGTGCACGGCACCTACGACTTTGTCGTCATGGACTGCGCGCCGAACCTCGGCCTCGTCACCGCCAACGCGCTGTCGGCATCCGAACTGGTGATCGTCCCGGTGCAGACCGAGGCCCTGTCGCTGCTGGGCGTCAAGCGGCTGGTGGACACCATCACCCGCATCCGCCGCCGGGTGAATCCCGGCCTGCGCATCGCCGGCATCATCCCCACCATGTACAACGACCGCCTGACCCAGGACCGCGCCACCCTGCACGAGCTGCGCGAGTCCTACGCCGCCCACGTGCCGGTGTTCGCGCCGATCCCGCGCGCCACGGTGTACGGCAAGGCGGCGGCGGCCGGCATGATCACGCTGGCCGGCGACCCTTCGGCGCCAGGTGCCGAGACCTTCCGCGAGGTGGCGCGGCAGATCCGCGCCTACGCCAAGCAGCGGGAGGCCGCGCATGTCGCGTAAGTTCGAGCGCAAGACCAGGGAATTGCTGGGCAGCGCCCCCGCCGCGACGCTCACCGTTGGCTCCGACAAGCTGTTCGGCACGTCGGCCGGGTTCCCGCACGTGGTGGAACTGGACCTCGCCCGCGTGAAGCGCAACCCCGACCAGCCGCGCCGCAGCTTCGACGAGACGGAGCTGCGCGGGCTCGCCGCCTCCATCGAGCGGCACGGCCTGCAGAACCCGGTGCTGGTCCGGCCGTTGCCGCAGGGCGACTATCTGCTGATCGGCGGCGAGCGGCGGGTGCGCGCGCATGAGATGCTGGGCCGCACGACGATCTTCGCCATCCTGACATCCGGCGACCCGGACGAGATCGGGCTGATCGACAACGTCCAGCGCGTCGACCTCAACGCGGTGGAGGTGGCCGCTGCCCTTGCCCGCCTCGCCGGCAAGCACGGCTACACCCATGAGGAACTGGCCGTGGTGGTCGGCAAGGACCGCACCGATGTCACCAAGCTGCTGGCCATCCTGACGCTGCCGGAGGACATGCTGGCGGAGTACACGGCGGCCTTCACGCACGTCTCGCGCTCGGTGCTGATCGAGATTGCGGCGGCGCCCGACGCGCTGCGGTCCGCGCTGTGGGAGCAGGCCAAGGCAGGGGCGAGCGTCAAGACGATGCGGCAGGCCAAGCGCGATCACGCGCAAGGGGAGGGAATGGCACAGGTTCGTGACGCCGGCCCACACGACCCGCTGCGCACCCTGGAGGCCAGCGTGAAGCGCATCGTGCGCGACGTCGCTGTGGTGCGCGAGCAGCGCCGCCACCTGGACGAGGCGCACCGCGAGCGCCTGCGTACGCTGCGCGCCGAGATCGACGCCATCCTCCGGGAAGACGCGGGCGCGTGACGGCGATGTGGGACATCCCACATCGCCGTGCGCCGGTTTCGCCGTCCGTGTGGGACGTCCCACATGGAAGCCCCCCCGCCCGCGAGCGGCAGCCCGATCAACCGCGATCCCCGCGGGGGGGGCGGTGCCGCCACCTCGGGACTGGCGGCCCGATCCGCCGTCGTGGCGTTCCCGTTGACGAAGCACTCGGTAAGCTTGGTCTCCATCTCCCGACGCAACGCCTCCTGGAGCGTGGAATCCTAGGGACGGGCAGGCCCCTCGTCTCGGCACAGCAGCAGATGATCGGCGAAGACCGCGCCCACGAGCAGGCGGCGCACCGTCCCGTCGGCGGATTCGTAAAGCGCGGCGGCGCTGCCCGCCGACAGCCGTTCGCCGTCGTCGCGGAGGATTTCGCGCACCGCACGGGCGCCAGTGGACGAGGACGCGATGTGCAGAATCTGCGTGGGCGAGGTGTGGACGATCCCGGCGGAATAGAGCAGGAAGCGCAGCGGACTGGGGTGCGCCGCGGTGAGGATCGAGCCGTCGCGGAGCCAGCTCAGGTTGTCCACTCCCGATCCGGTTCGGACAGGCACGCTGCCGTCCGGCTCCGTCCGTCCGGCTCCGTCCCAGCGGTACGCGCGCACGGTCCCATCCAGGGTAGACGCCACGAACAGGCGACGCGACGCCCGGTCGGCGAGGAGCCCGTTGGCAAATTCCACCGTGCCGTCGACGCGCTGGAAGCGGGATCCATCGTACCGCACGACGTGGCCGCCGGTACGGCCGAACAGGGCGCCCAGCTTTTGGCCGATGCAGGAGCGCGTGTCGCTCGAATTGGAGACATAGAAGCCATCGCCGGTCGCCGCCACGTCGTTCGGGTTGGGCAGCGCCTCGGCGTCCTGGACCGTGCGGTCGTAACCCAGGGGGCCGCCATCGGACGGCACCGTCAGAATCTCGATGCCGCCGCCGCCACCACAGGTGCTTCCGTCCGCCGCCCGCTGCCGGTTGACCACGAACAGGCGGCGCTCCGGTCCCTCGTCCAAGAGATCGATGCCCTGCGGCAGGAACTCGCGCCAACGAAACGCGCCGGGTGTAACGTCGGTTGCTGTGGCCGGGTCCGTCTTCAGGTCGATGCGGTAGATGCGGCCGTGGTGCTCATCCGGTATGACCGGCGCGGCCTTCCCGTCCGCCGCCCACCGGTCGGTCGAGGAAACGTAGGCGAGGCCCTTCTCGCGGTCGAGGGCAATGTCCTCCGGGCCGGGAATGGGCCCCAGGGGTTGGCAGGACCACGCCCCCGCGGCCGGTTCGACGGCCCCTCCGCCGGGAGGCAGCAGCCCGCAGCCTGAAACGCCCGCGACGACGAAGGCCAGGGAAAACACCGAGAGCGGCAGTGCCCCCGGGAGCCGGATGCTGCAGGCATCTCGAACCATGGCGATCCGATTCCACACATGTTCGTGAAAAGCGTGATAGCGCAATCGCAGGACGTCAAGCGGCAATGACAGCCCCATGCGCTGTAGTCAATAAGAAATTGACAAAATATATAGTAATATGCGTTCCGAACAAGAAGGTTACGTCATAGAACTGCTGATCTCATTGCTTTTCATTGATGAGGACTGTATCATTCGCAGCGGTGCGAACCGGGCAGCCACGCCAGGATGAACTGGACGTGACCAAAGCGCAGGACGGAGCTTGCGTCCGTTCGCGCGTTGGACTCTCCGGCCCGCAGCATATGCTTTGCTGGCGACGTGCCTGCTGGCAGCGTGCAATCCACAGGAACATCTCAAAGAGCGACATTCGTCCGTTGCCATATTCGATCGGGCCTGGCGGCGTCCGGCGCGTCGACGGTCTTCGCCAAGCTGGGTTCGAGCTTCCTCCCTATTTTCCGGACACCGGCCTGTTCGCGCCGCCGGTCAACATCTCGGTCAGTAATCCGGCCTGGGGCGTCCCGTCTCTCCTCCAGAGTGATCGTGCCCCGAGGCGTGGTGTCTGAAGAGGTCTCGTGTTCCTCGGCGCGCCGAGGCCGCCGGTTTATTCCGCTGAGATGATGAGCGGGTCACCGGCAGGGTTGCACGGCACGGCCAAGCTTTCCATGGTCATGTACCGTCGGCACACCGCCCACTCGTCGTGTTGCTCCAGCAGCAGGGCGCCGACCAACCGGGTGCCGGCGGCTTCGCATGGGAAGATGCCGACGACGTTGGTGCGCCGCTTGATCTCGCCGTTCAAGCGTTTCAGCGGATTGGTGCTGTGAGCTTCCCTCGGGAGAATGGACATCGGGTTACGCGGTCTGCAACTCGGCCTGCTCTGGGGTGATGTCGCCGAGGGCCGAGTGGAGCGGCTGGCGATTGTAGTAGCC
>NZ_LGQZ01000223.1 GCF_003116015.1 Azospirillum sp. TSO22-1 | reverse complement strand
GCCATCATCGGCGGCGGCATCAACGGCTGCGGCATCGCGCGCGACGCGGCGGGGCGGGGCGCCTCGGTCTTCCTGTGCGAGCAGGGGGATCTGGCCTCGGCGACCTCGTCGGCGTCCACCAAGCTGATCCACGGCGGCCTGCGCTACCTGGAATACTACGAGTTCCGCCTGGTGCGCGAAGCGCTCAAGGAGCGCGAGGTGCTCTGGCGCATGGCGCCGCACATCATCCGTCCGTTGCGCTTCGTGCTGCCGCATTTGGCCGGCCTGCGCCCGGCGTGGTTCCTGCGCCTGGGCCTGTTCCTTTACGACCACCTCGGCGGCCGCGAGCGGCTGCCCGGCACCCGCACGCTCGACCTGCGCACGGACGAGGCCGGCCAGCCGTTGAAGCCGGGCCTCAAACGCGCCTTCGAATATTCGGATTGCTGGGTCGAGGACGCGCGTCTGGTGGTGCTGAACGCGCAGGACGCGGCGCGCCTCGGCGCCACCATCCGCACCCGCACCCGGTGTGTCGAAGCGGCGCGCCGCGACGGGCTGTGGCAGGTGACGGTGGAGGACGTGCGCACCGGGGTGCGCTCGACCATCCGCGCCAAGGTCTTGGTCAACGCCGCCGGCCCTTGGGTGGCCGAGGTGCTGGAGCAGTGCCTGCGCACCGAGGTCGGCCATCGCATCCGCCTGGTGCAGGGCTCGCACATCGTGGTGCCGCGGCTGTTCGCGCACGAGCGCTGCTATATCTTTCAGAATGCGGACGGGCGCATCGTCTTCGCCATCCCGTACGAGCGCGACTTCACGCTGATCGGCACCACCGACCAGGATTACCAAGGCGACCCGGCGGGCGTGCACGCCACCGAGGCGGAGATCACCTACCTCTGCGCCGCGGCCGGCGAATACTTCGCCACGCCGATCCGGCCCGAGGACGTGGTGTGGAGCTATTCCGGCGTGCGGCCGCTGTTCGACGACGGCGCCTCGGCGGCGCAGGCGGCGACGCGCGACTACGTGCTGGCGCTGGACGCGCCGGAGGGCGGGGCGCCGCTGCTGAGCGTGTTCGGCGGCAAGATCACCACCTACCGCAAGCTCGCCGAGGCGGC
>NZ_LGQZ01000219.1 GCF_003116015.1 Azospirillum sp. TSO22-1 | reverse complement strand
ACAGCAGCTTGCAGTCGTACAGCAGCCGGCCGATCAGGCTGGACTTGCCGTCGTCCACCGAGCCGCAGGTGATGAAGCGCAGAAGGTCCTTGTTCTCCTGGTCGCGCAGGTAGGCTTCGACCTCGGCGATGGCGTCCTGGGCGGCGTTTTGGGCGGCGGGCATCAGAAATAGCCTTCCTGCTTCTTGATCTCCATGGAGGCGGCGGCGTCCTGGTCGATGACGCGGCCCTGGCGCTCCGACGTGGTCGCCAGCAGCATCTCGCGGATCACCTCGGCCAGCGTCCGCGCGCGGCTTTCCACGGCGCCGGTCAGCGGGTAGCAGCCCAGCGTGCGGAAGCGCACCCACTTCGTCTCCGGCACCTCACCGGGCTTGAGCGGCAGGCGCTCGTCGTCCACCAGGATCAAGGCACCGTCGCGCGCCACCACCGAACGCGGCTCGGCGAAGTACAGCGGCACCACCGGGATGTTCTCCTGGTAGATGTATTGCCAGATGTCGAGCTCGGTCCAGTTGGAGAGCGGGAAGACGCGGATGCTCTCGCCCTTGTTGATGCGGCCGTTGTAGTGATTCCACAGCTCCGGGCGCTGGTTCTTCGGGTCCCAACGGTGGGTGGAGGTGCGGAAGGAGAAGATGCGCTCCTTGGCGCGGCTCTTCTCCTCGTCGCGCCGGGCCCCGCCGAAGGCGGCGTCGAAGCCGTGCTTGTCGAGCGCCTGCTTGAGCGCCTGGGTCTTCATGATGTCGGTGTGCACGGCCGAGCCGTGGGAGAACGGGCCGATGCCCTGGTGCACGCCGTCCTGGTTGACGTGGACGATGAGGTCGAGGCCGAGGTCCTTCACGCGCTGGTCGCGGAACGCGATCATCTCGCGGAACTTCCAGGTGGTGTCCACGTGCATGAGCGGGAAGGGCGGCTTGGAGGGGTGGAAGGCCTTCATGGCGAGGTGCAGCATGACCGAGCTGTCCTTGCCGATGGAGTAGAGCATGACGGGGTTGCGGAACTGCGCCGCAACCTCGCGCATGATGTGGATGCTCTCGGCCTCGAGGCGTTGCAGGTGGGTCAGGCGGGCGGCGGGCAAGGCGGTCACGGCGG
>NZ_LGQZ01000005.1 GCF_003116015.1 Azospirillum sp. TSO22-1 | reverse complement strand
GGGGGCTATGGCTTTCGGGAATGGCCGTTGCCCCCACCCCCACCCTCCCCCAGCGGGGCTGGGGGAGGGAGAACCGCCGCCTCCGTCCCATTCCCGTCCCCTTGCCAACCCTCTGTGGTCACACCGCTCCGATGCCCGTTGAAAGGACTTATTAACTATCCGAAAGATACGGTGATCCCGTCCGGAAACGGCCGGACTCCCTCGCTCGCGCAACGGATTTTCCATGACGGCGCACGCCGACGACGACGATCTCGCCACGGAAGGCTTGCCGCGTAAGAAGTTCAGCGGCAAGAAGCTGGTGCTGTTCGTCATCCTGCCGTTGCTGCTGCTGATCGGCGCCGGCGCCGGCGTGTACTTCTCGGGCGTGCTCGACATGCTGCTGGGCAAGAAGCACGAGGAGCACGTCGAGGAGAAGCCGCCGCAGGTCGAAGGCCCGCCGGTGTTCTACGACCTGCCGGACATGCTGGTGAACCTCAACAGCACCGGCAAGCGGCCCGCCTTCCTGAAGATCAAGATCTCCATCCAGGTGTCCAAGCGCGAGGACATCCCGGCGATCGAGCACGTGCTGCCGCGCATCGTGGACAACTTCCAGGTCTACCTGCGCGAGCTGCGCCTGGAGGACCTCAAGGGATCGGCCGGCATGTACCGCCTGCGCCAGGAGCTGCTGCTGCGCATCACCGCGGCGGCGTACCCGGTGAAGGTGAAGGACGTGCTGTTCCGCGAAATGCTGGTTCAGTGAGTGCCGGTTCGATGAAGGGGCGCGTCGGGAGCGGACGATGAGCAACACGGACGAGCTGAGCGAAGAGGAACGCCTCGCCGCCGAATGGGCCGCGCTCGCCGAGGACAGCGGCGACATGGGTGGCGGCGGCGACGGCGGCGGCGGTTCCACCCGCGTCCTGAACCAGGACGAGATCGACAGCCTGCTCGGCTTCGACCAGGGCGCCGGCGGCGACGGCGACAACTCCGGCATCATGGCGCTGGTCAACAGCGCGCTCGTCAACTACGAACGCCTGCCCATGCTGGAGGTGGTCTTCGACCGCCTCGTCCGCATGATGTCGACGTCCTTGCGCAACTTCACCTCCGACAACGTCGAGGTCAGCCTCGACCAGATCTCGTCGGTGCGTTTCGGCGACTATCTGAACTCGATCCCGCTGCCGGCCATGCTCTCCGTCTTCAAGGCGGAGGAATGGGACAACTACGGCCTGATGGTGGTGGACTCGGCGCTGATCTACTCGATCGTCGACGTGCTGCTGGGCGGCCGGCGCGGCACCGCGGCCATGCGCATCGAGGGCCGCCCCTACACCACCATCGAGCGCAACCTGGTCGAGCGCATGGTGCACGTGGTGCTGTCCGACCTGTCGGCCGCCTTCGACCCGCTGTCGCCGGTCACCTTCCGCTTCGACCGGCTGGAGACCAACCCGCGCTTCGCCACCATCGCGCGGCCCGCCAACGCGGCGGTGCTGGTCAAGCTGCGCATCGACATGGAGGATCGCGGCGGCCGGC
Organism: Azospirillum sp. TSO22-1; assembly: GCF_003116015.1. GTDB lineage: Bacteria > Pseudomonadota > Alphaproteobacteria > Azospirillales > Azospirillaceae > Azospirillum. The sequence continues at coordinate 72,401 of NZ_LGQZ01000005.1, read as the reverse complement.
TGGAGCTGATGATCCCCTACGCCACGCTGGAGCCGGTGCGCGAACTGCTGCTCCAGATGTTCATGGGCGAGAAGTTCGGCCGCGACTCGATCTGGGAAACCCACCTGGCGTCGGAGCTGCTGGTCACCGACGTCGATCTCTCCGCGGTGCTCGACGAGATCACCATGACGCTGCACGACGTGCTGAACTGGCGCGTCGGGTCGCGCATCCTGCTGAACGCCACGCCGGACGGCGCCATCGAGCTGCGCTGCGGCGACGTGTCGATGTTCCAGGGCCGCATGGGGCGCAAGGGCGGCCACATCGCCGTGCGCCTCGAGAAGGAACTGCCCAAGCAGGAGGTCATGCGCCTATGAGCCCGACCGTCTCCCTGGTGCTCGACCTCGTGATGATGGGGCTGCTGGTCGCCACCATCGCCTACGCCATCATCCTGAACCGGCAGATCGTGCGCCTGCGCGAGAGCCGCAGCGAGCTGGCCGAGCTGATCCAGGGCCTGAACGACGCGATGGCCAAGGCCGACACCAGCGTGCGCGGCATGAAGGCGACCGCCCACAACACCGGCGAGGGCCTGCAGAAGACCATCGACAAGGCGGCGACGTTGCGCGACGAGTTGCAGTTCATGATCGAGGCGGGCAACACGCTGGCCGACCGCCTGTCCGGCTTCTCCGACGACCGGTCGCGCCCGGCCGCCGCCAAGCCGGCCGCCGGCAGGCCCCAGGGGCTGCGCCCGCTGCTCGACGAACTGGACGAGGGCCGCGCCGCTCCGCCGCCGCCGGTGGCCCGCCGCGCACCGCCCCCTGACGACGACCGCCCGCGTGACGGCGAGGAAGGCCTGTCGCGGGCCGAGCGCGAGCTGCTGCGCGCCATCGAGAACCGTCGCTAAGGGGCGCCGGCCATGACCGACACCACCGCACCCGCGGCCCCCAGGCCCCCCGCCACCGCTCCGGCAGCCGCCGCGAAGCCGGCGTTGCCGAAGGCCGCGCCGAAGCCGGCCGCCAAGCCCACCGTAAAGAAGGCGCCGCCCCGCAAGCCGGCCAAGCCGAAGCGCACGCCGCTGCTGGCGCGTCTGGCCGCGCGGGCGAAGGAGGTGCGCTTCCGGGTGCTGCCGCTGATGATCTTCGTCGCGGTGCTGCTGCTGGGCCTCCGCGTCGGCGAGCTGTGGCGCCTGGCGACCCGCGACTACCGCCTGCCCGAGTTCCCGACCTCGCTGGCGGAGAACCCCAAGCCGGTGCCGCCGGCCGCCAACGGCGCCCCTCAGAACGGCGCCAAGCCGCCGCCCCCGCCGGCCAACGGCGCCCCGCCGCCGGCGCCCGCCGTCGCACCCCCGGCCCCGGGCGGGGCGAGCAACGCCGCCATGGCGCCGGCCGACGGCGAGCTGGCCCAGCACTACGCGTCCCGCCGCGCCGACGCGGAGCGCCGGCTGAAGGACGTCGAGCAGCGCGAAGCCCTGCTGGCCGCCACCGAGAAGCGCGTCGAGCAGAAGATCCAGGAACTCGACAAGATGCGCGCCGACATCCAGAAGATGCTGCGCACCGGCGACGACAAGCAGAACGCCCAGATCGAGAGCCTGGTCAAGATCTACGAGACCATGAAGCCTAAGGAGGCGGCGCGCATCTTCGAAGAGCTGGACATGCCGGTGCTGCTCGACGTCATCCAGCGGATGAAGGAGCAGAAGACCGCGCCGATCCTCGCCTCCATGGACCCGGTGAAGGCGAAGCAGGTGACCTCCGCCCTGGTCGAGCGCCGCGTCATGCCGTCGCTGCCGCAGCAGTAGTAAGGGACATTGCCTCAAGCACTCTCCTTGCCGTCATCCCCGCCTGCGCGGGGATGACGGTATGGGAGGGTGGCGGATGGCCGGGAGACGCCACGCGCCGAACTGGACGCCGCCCCGCCTCGGTTAACCCCGTCTTAACCGAACCATTTTAGGTTAAGACGGGCTCGGAGGGCCCGATTCGCTTATCTTTTGCGCGACGGCGCGGACGGGTCCTGCCATGACGACAGCCTCCCCGATGGCGGAGCAGAAGCTCCTCAGACAGCGCCTCGACGCCGCAGCGGCCGAGGCGCGCGCGCCCTTGTCGCGCGACATGGTGGCCGGCATCGTCCGCGAGGTGCTGGACAGCATGGGCGGCGACGTTTCCGCCCACGACCTGCGGCTCTACCGCGAGCTGGAGGAACTGGCGCGCTACATCCACCACGTGAAGAGCGAGGTGGCGGCGATCCGCCCGGCCGACATCCGCGACGAGCACATCCCCACCGCCACCGACGAGCTGGACGCCGTGGTCGGCGCCACCGAGACGGCGACCTTCGCCATCTTCGACGCCTGCGACGCCATCGGCGCGGTGGCCGGGGCGGTGGACGCCGAGAACGGCGCCAAGCTGAACGATGCCGTCACCCGCATCTACGAGGCGTGCAACTTCCAGGACATCACCGGCCAGCGCATCACCAAGGTGGTCAAGGCGCTGAGGCACATCGAGACGAAGGTGGAGGCGCTGGTCGCAGCGCTCGGCGAGGAGGCCTTCCACGCCTCCGACCCGCCGCCGCCGGCCGCGGAGGCCGAGGACGATCCCGACAAGGCACTGCTGCACGGCCCGCAGAGCGCGGGGCAGGCGATCAGCCAGGACGAGATCGACCGCCTGCTGGCGAGCTTCGACTGACCATGGCCTTGCCCGGCAAACCGCCCGTTCCCGAGGGGCAGCACGGCGGCAACGGCAGCATCGTCCTGCTGCTGTCGCTGTTCCTGCTGCTGCTGGTGTTCTTCATCGTGCTGAACGCGCAATCGGTGCAGGCGGTGTCGCGGGTGAAGGCGGCGCTGGGCTCGCTGGAGAAGAGTTTCCACATCGACCCGCGGCTGCGCCACGGCGACGACCCGTTCGCGTCGCGCGCCGGCACGGTGATCGCCGTGCAGCGGCTGGACGGGGTGGGGGACCTGTTCGCCTCCGCCATCGCGGTGTCCAAGGTGACGACGGTGTCGCCGGGCCAGTTGATGGAGGTGCGCTTCGCCGCCGACGAGCTGTTCGAGCCGGGCACCGCCACGGTGCGCCGCGACCGTCAGGGACTGATCGACCGTGTCGCCGAGGCGCTGCGCGAGTCCCGCGCCGGCGAGCGGGTCGAGCTGGACGCGTTGCTCGCGCTGTCGCCGAACGCGGTCAGCCAGCCGCCCGGCCCCATCGAGCGGGCCGGCGCGCTCGCCCGCACACTGGTTGCCGACGGCGCTCCAGCGGAGGCGGTGACGGTGGGCATCGAGCGCGGGGAGCCGGGCGAGGCGCGCCTGCTGTTCTCCATCCGCCTGACCGACGCCCCCGGGCGGGGAGGGCGGCGATGATCCGCGTACCGAAGCTGGCAAAGCCGGACGCGCAGGGGGCCGCCGCGCGCAAGACGATCTGGCTGATCAGCTTCACCGACCTGATGTCGCTGCTGCTGGCCTTTTTCGTGCTGATGTTCTCGATGACCGAGCCGCAGGTGCAGCGCTGGACGAAGATGACGCAGGGACTGTCGGCGCGCTCCACCGCGACGCGGCCGTCCGATGCGCCGCCGGTGCCCGCGGCCGCCTTCAACGCCGCCACGATCGAGACGGAATCGGCGATCAACCTGGACTATCTGGGCGCTCTGCTGCACGGGCAGGTCGCCGGATCGGCGGAACTGGTGGGCGTGCAGGTGGTGCGCGAGGACGACCGGGTGGTGATCGGCCTGCCCGGCGAGGTGTTGTTCGAAAAGAACGCACCGATGTTCTCGCCGCGCGGGCGCCGGGTGCTGTATCTGCTGGGCGCGGTGGTTGGCCGCATCGGCAACCGCATCGAGGTGGTCGGCCACGCCGAGCGCGAGGACGTGCCGGCCGAGCAGGCCTGGGAACGCTCGCTGGGCCGCGCGGTGGCGGTGTCGATGGCGCTGCGCGAGCACGGCTACCGGCGCGAGCTGGTGGCGCGCACCGCGATGGGCCGGCTGCTGCGCACCGACATCGCGGGGCCGCGCGTTGATATCGTCGTGCGCGAGACGAAGGAGTAGGGCGATGGGCTTCGGCGCGAACGGGCATCGGCGGGCGGGCGGCCTTCTGGCCGTGTCCCTGCTGCTGGCCGCGGCCGGGGCGGACGCCGCCGCCGTGCCGGTGCGCGCCGCCGCGCACAAGGACTATGGCCGTCTCGTCTTCGACTGGCCGCAGAAGGTGGAGTTCTCCGCCCGCGTCGAGGGCGAGCGGCTGGTGGTCAGCTTCGACCAGCCCATCGAGGCGGCGATGGACAAGGCGGTGGCGGCGCTGTCCGCCTACGTCGCCGCCGGCCGCGTCGGCGCCGACGGCAAGAGCGTGGAGTTCGACCTGAAGCGCCCGGTGACGGTGCGCGCCTTCCGCGGCAACGGCAACGGCGTGGCGCTCGACCTCACCCCGGCGACCGCTGCCGCAGCGGCTGCAGCGGCGACCAAGGCAGAGCCGCCCAAACCGGAACCGGCGAAAGCCGACCCTTCCAAAACCGAGCCGGCGAAGCTGGAGCCGGCGAAGCCCGCGGCGTCGCTGACGCCGGTGGCGGCCCCGGCCGCTGTGAAGTTGCGCGCCGCCGACCACCCGACGCACAGCCGGGTGGTGTTCGACTGGACGGCGCCGGTCGAGTACACGCTGCAGCGCGACGGCTCGTCCGTGACCATGCTCTTCGACAAGGCGGCGCAGGCCGACCTGTCGCCGGTCGCCAAGACCAAGCTGCGCAACATCGCCAACCTGGAGCAGTTCAAGGCGCCGAACGGCGGCCTCGCGGTGACCTTCGCGGCCCCGCCCGACGCCGACCTGCGCGAGTACCGCACCGGCAACTCGGTCATCGTCGACGCCCTCAACCCCGGCACCCGCAAGGCCGAGCCGGCGCAAACCGCGGCCGCCCCGCAACCGCCGTCGCCCACGCCGCCGCCGGCCCCGGCGCAACCCGCCTCCCCGCCGCCGGTCCCGACTCCGGCTCCAGCCCAGGCCGCCCCCGCGGCGCAGCCGCCGATGCAGCCGGTCACCGCCGCGCCGGCCAAGCCGGTGGAGCGCGAGAAGGGGCCGGTCCTGGCGTTCGACGCCGGCGGTCCGGCCGCCGCGGCGGTCTACCCGCGCGCCGGCTATCTCTACGTCGTGTTCGACAAGCCGCTTCCCATCGGCGCCGGCACCGTCACCGGGCCGGGGGCCGAGCAGGTGGGCACGGTGGAGCCGGTGCCGGCGACCGGCGGCAGCGCCTTCCGCACCCGCATCGGCCCGTTCATCTGGCCGCAGGTGGAACGGCAGGGCACCGTCTGGCGCATCGTGCCGATGACCCGGCTGACCGCCCCGCCGGCCGAGGAGCTGCGCGTCGATTCCGAGCCCGACTTCCTGCTGGGCGCCCGCATCGTGGTGCGCGCGCTGGACGCCGCCAACGTCGTGCAGCTGACCGACCCGGAGGTCGGCGACCGCCTGCACGTGGTGCCGCTGCCGCGCCCGGGGCAGGCGATCAACGAGACGCGCCGCTACCCGGACCTTGAGGTGCTGCCCTCCTTCCAGGGCATCGCGGTGCGGCCGATCAACGACGCGCTGACCGTCCGTCCGGTGAAGGAGGGTGTCGAGCTGACCTCGGCCGGCGGCCTGTTCCTGTCGCCCGCCGCCGACCTCGGCAGCCGCGCCACCGTCGCCCAGGCGCCGTCCAGCCCGATGCCGCCTCCGCCGCCGGCCGGCGCCGCGCCGACACCCCCGGCGCAGGGTGGCGCCTCGCCGTCATTGGCGCCGCCGCCGGAGAAGGCCGCGCCGATCCTCAGCAACAAGCGCCTGTTCGATCCCGACGGGTGGCAGCGCGGCGGACCGGAGAAGTACACGGACAACCGTCAGGCGCTTCAGCAGGCCATCGTCGAGGCGCCGGACAGCGAGCGCCCGCGCGCCCAGCTCGACCTCGCGCGCTTCTACTTCGCCAACGGCATGGGGGCGGAGGCGCAGGGCATGATGGACGTGCTGCAAGCCACGCAGCCCGACCTGGAGGGCTGGCCGGAGTTCCGGGCGCTGCGCGGCGCCGCGCGCGTGCTGTACGGCGACCTCGACGGCGCCGCCGCGGATCTGGCGCACCCGGCGCTGGCCGACAACGCGGAGGCCGGGCTGTGGCGCGCCGCCGTGTCCGCGGGGCTCAACGCGTGGCAGCCGGCGGCGCGCGGCTTCAAGGCGGGCGCGGCCATCCTCAACCGCTACCCCGAACCGCTGCTCAGCAAGCTCGCCACCATGGCGACCGAGGCGGCGCTGCAGAGCGGCGACACCGGCGAGGCCAAGCGCCTGCTCGACCGCATGGAGGCGCGCATCGGCCCGGAGGCCGACGAGCGGCCGGACATCCAGTTCCTGCGCGGCGAGCTGGCCCGCCAGCAGGGCGACCTCAACCGCGCCCACGACGCGCTGGAGAGGTCGTACGACAGCCTCGACCGCTACCACCGCGCCAAGGCCGGCCTGGCGCTGGTGAACCTGGAGCTGGAGCAGGGCAAGACCTCGCCCGCGGCGGCGGCGGAACGGCTGGCCGGCCTCACCTTCATCTGGCGCGGCGACGACATGGAGATGGCGATCCGCCAGCGCCTGGGCGAGGTGCAGGTGGCCGCCGGCAACTTCGCCGAGGGCTTCAACACCATGAAGGAGACCGCGGCGCTGATCGGCGACGGCCCGCGCGCGGAGCAGATCACCAAGGACATGGCCCGCATCTTCGCCGACCTCTACAAGGACGGTGCGTCGCGCATGCCGACGCTGGAGGCCCTCAAGCTCTACGACCAGTTCCGCGAGCTGACGCCGGTCGGCCCGGCCGGTGACGAGATCATCCGCCAGCTGGCGGAGCGGCTGATCCAGATCGACATGCTGGAGCGTGCCGCCGACCTGCTGCAGTACCAGACCGAATACCGCCTGTCCGGCGCCGACAAGGCGTATGTCGGCACCCGGCTGGCCACCGTGCGCCTGCTCGACAACAAGCCGGCCGAGGCGCTGAAGGCGCTGGAGATCAGCAACGTGCCGGACATGCCGGCCGATCTGGCGGCCGAGCGGCGGCTGATGCAGGCCAAGGCGCTCGACCAGCTCGGCCGCGGCGAGGAGGCGCTGGCGCTGCTGGCGCAGGACGACACCCGCGAATCGAACCTGCTGCGCGTCGACATGGCGTGGCGGGCGCAGAAGTGGGGGCACGCCGCGGTGGCGCTCGGCAAGGTGATCGGCCAGCCGCCGGCGCCGGGCCAGCCGCTGGAGCCAGAGCGCTCGCAGCTCGTGCTCAACCGCGCGGTGGCGCTGGCGCTGGCCGGCGACGGCACCGGGCTGGCGCAGCTGCGCAAGGAGTTCGGCGGCGGCATGGAGAAAGGCGCGGACGCCGACGCCTTCCGCGTGCTGACCCGGCCGGAGCAGGCGACCGGCCTGATCGACGTCAACACCATCCGCTCGCGCGTTGCGGAGGTCGATGTCTTCCAGAAGTTCCTCAAGGGCTACAAGGGCCGCATGGCCAACAGCAAGCCGAACAGCTGAGGCGGCGCAATTTCTACTCTGCGCTGTGGATCTAATGTTGCGTCGCACACGCCCGTTGTTGCCCCGCACCTGTGGAACTCGGGTTTCCAAGAGGTGGAAGCGGACGCGGTGTCGACGATTTTTCTCTATTTTTTAAGGTCTCGAACGGCATATACCTATTTCGGGGAAACCTGAAACAATTTCGCTAGCAGATCGGGGCGACGTGCCGACTTTCCTGCCGTTCCTGGCCGAGACTTCGCCGGCCGCGCTGCTTCTGGGCATCGCCCTTCTGACTCTGCTGCACGAGGACGTGGCCATCGCCGCGGGCGCCGGCCTCATCACCACAGGAACGGTGGACCTCAGCGTCGCGGCGTTGGCGCTGCTCGGCGGGATCGTGGCGGGCGACGTGATGTTCTACGTGCTGGGCACGCTGTCGCGGCGCAGCGACCGGCTCAGGACGCGCATGGAGGGGCCGGCGTTCCGGCGCTGCCGCGCCGCGCTGGAGCGCAACCTGCTGTTGGCGTTGCTGGCCTGCCGGCTGGTGCCGGGCATCCTGATGCCGACCTACGTCGCCTGCGGGGCGATGCGCATCAGCTTTGCGCGGTTCGCGCTGATCACCGTCGGCTCGGCGACGCTGCACGCCGGCGGCCTGCTGCTGCTGCTGACCTCCTCGTTGGAGGCGTCGGCGGTGGAGATTCAGGCGACCGGGCTGCTGCTGGTGGGTGTGCTGGTGCTGGCGCGCAGCGGCGCGCTGGCCCGGCTGCGCCGGCCGGGCGAGCCGGCGACTCCGGCGGTGCGGCTGCCGGGCATGCCGCTGGTCCCCGCCGGGTCGGGTGCCATCGGGCTGGCCGAGCGCATCTGGCCGCCGGTGTTCTACATCCCGCTGGTGGTGCAGTGGATCGCGCTGGGCATCAAGCACCGCAGCCTGACGCTGCCGACCGTCGCCAACCCGACCATCGAGGCCGGCGGCCTGCTCGGCGAATCGAAGATCGCCTGCCTGGACATGGTGCGCGATCCGGCGCGGCGCTGGGTCGCCACCTCGGTGCCGCTGACCAACGACGGGCGCTGGACGCCTGACTCGTTGCGCGAGCTGGTGGCTGGCGCCGGGCTGACGTTTCCGCTGGTGCTCAAGCCGGACATCGGCTGGCGCGGCTTCGGCGTGCGGCTGGTGGCCGACGCCGATGCTCTGCTCGCCGACCTCGCCACCTTCCCGGCCGATTGCGCCCTAATCGTGCAGGCCTACGTGCCATACGCCGGGGAGGCCGGCGTGTTTTACGTGCGCCGCCCGGGTGAGGCGCATGGCTTCATCTTCTCCATGACCTTCCGCTATTTCCCGCACGTGGTGGGCGACGGTCGCTCGACGCTGGCCGAGCTGATCGAGCGTGACCCGCGCGCGGCGTGGAAGGCTGACCTGCACCGCGTCACCCTGCGCGACCAGCTGCACGAGGTGCCGGAGACCGGGGCGATCGTACGTCTGCACCTCGTCGGCTCCAGCCGTGTCGGCGGCCTGTACAAGGACGCGCGCGCCTACGCTACCCCGGCGCTGACCCGCCGTTTCGACGAGATCGCCGACGCGATGCCGAACTTCCACTTCGGCCGCTTCGACGTCCGATTCGCCTCGGTCGAGCGGCTGATGGAAGGGGAGGACATCCAGATCATCGAGGTCAATGGCGCCGGCGCGGAGGCCATCCACGTCTGGGACCCGGACTTCAAGATGGTGGACGTCTACGCCGACCTGTTCCGCCAGCAGGCGCTGATGTTCGAGATCGGCGCCCTCAACCGCACCCGCGGCTTCCGGCCGTTGAGTCTGCGCGAACTGGCCGGATTCCAGCAGCGCCAGCAGCGGCTGCTGTCGGTGTACCCGGCATCGAATTAGGGCATCGAACTAGGTGTTTGCCCTGGCGTACGTGTTGCGCTATGGTGCGCCTCCGCTGTCGCTGGACCCGTAGCTCAGCTGGATAGAGCGCTGCCCTCCGAAGGCAGAGGTCGTGGGTTCGAATCCCGCCGGGTCCGCCACCAGCCCCTTGAAAATGCTGGTGATTCTGAAGTGGCGCAAAGCCGCTTAAGGCGAAAACCGCTCAGAAAGCGGCTATCAAATACAGAATAGGCACGTATCCAGAAAATAAAGGGAACAGCCGAAGCTGTTCCCTCTGATGTCTCAATGGCTTATCGAGAGACGGGCGTCAGAATGCGACGGCTGCAATTGCCTCTTGAACGAAGCTTGGGCTGTGATGCCCGTAAACCCGCTCAATCACCTCTTTGGACGTGTTGGTGAACTTGGCGATGCGCTCAAACGGCACGCCAGCTTGAACCATCCACGTAACCGCAGTGTGCTTCAGGACGTGGCTGCTAAGATGAGGGATGCCCGCTCGCTTGGCGGCGCCGCTCAGCGCAGTTTTCACATCCTCGACCCGTTCGCCGCGCCACTCGATCACATAGTCCGTCTCCGCCTTTTCCTTCGCCGCATTCAGTGCTGCAATGAGACGCTTGTTACCGGCGATGGGTGTAGAGCCGCGCTTCTTGTTCCCCACGTCCTCACCGAAGTGCAGCACTTCATGGCCGGGGCGGCTGAGGTCAACGTCGTCCCACTTCAGGTCTAGGATGGCCTCTCGGCGCTTGGCGGTGGATAGAGCGAGTAGGATGAACAGGGCCAAGTGGGAAGGCGATTCGCGCACAAGTGCGTTCGCCTGCTCCTTGGTAATCCACTCATCCCTAACTTTCCCCGACGACAGTTCAATTCGGAACTCGGGTTTACGCTCCGTCAGCCTCTCAGCGTGCGCCCAGTTGAAGGCAGCGCGAATCATACGAAGCTCCTTGTTGATGGTAGCTTCGCTGACGTTTCGGCCTCCGTAGCGTCCAGCGAATCGGGCTTGGGGCTTCTCTTGGCTGCGCTGCTTGATGTACTCAGCGACGTTGGACTGGGTAAACGACTCTGCCTTGAGGTTACCTATCAGGCGCTTTGGCGCGGCCAAAACGTAGTTAAGTGTCTCTGGGGATGCCACCGACCCAGTGCGGTGTTTAATGTAAGCGTCCACCACTTCGCTGATGGTCGGCTCGGGTGTGAGGCGCGGCTTGATGTAGTCGATTGCAAACTGGGCGCGGGCCTTTTCAGCCTCATGCGGGTCCTTCGTGCCAGTAGACTTATTCTTAGTTTTGCCATCCTCTTGGTAACGGATGATGTAATAGCCATCGGATCTCTGATCGAGGCGGAAGTTAGGGATCTCTAGTTTGATGCGTGGCATCGTCGAGTTGACCTTTTAACCGTCCAGCCTGCGACCGTGTTTGACGTTGAGTGACATTGTGTGCAGATTGCATCAGGAGGGTGTTGGTGTCAACACTCATCGTCACTCATTGTGTGCAGGTTGCATTCATGGCTAGGACGGCTGCGATATCGGTTCGGGTTGAAGAGGATCTGAAGGCCGCCGTCGAGAAGGCGGCGAAAGAGGACGCGCGTACCGTTGCTCAATACGTGGAACGCCTGCTAATCAGCCACCTGCGGGAGAAAGGGCTGTATTCTCCAAAGGAATAGAAGGCCGAAAAAGCAAAAGGGCGCTCCCTCTCGGGAACGCCCTTCACGTCTGCGGCCAAACTTCGATCTATCTAAGCGGCGGCCTTTCAATCGGCTGACGTATGCGCCACCCGTAAAGTACTTTACGAGTACCCTGTGTTCTGCACATTCCGTGGTCACGCTCCCTTGAAGGCGCCCATTTCCCAGAGTATCGCCATACCAGTTGCCTGGATCGTCTTCACATCATCTTTCCTTTGCCTCCATCGCTCTTGCCACCGAGCAGCGACCTCACGGCGGAACTTGGCTCGGGGGGACTGTGACGGCGGAATTGGCTCTTCGAAGAGTTCAATTGGAACAACGCCCCGGCGAATCCATGCGGCATCGATTCGTTGGGCCTTGGCCTCAGCCTTAGCCTCAAGGGTGCGAAGTTCGTCCAGCGTCAGCCAAACGCCTCCATCCAGTTTGACTTTTTCCAACGCGTTTCCGAAGATGTTAATCAGGGCTTCTGAGAGACGTGTTTTGGCACCAGAAGGCAAACGGACCCATTTGAAGGGTGATCCGGCCTGCTTGGCGAGCCGTGCTTCGCCAGATTCAGCCATAAGCACCCCCTTTGTGCTATAGGATATACCTATACCATGCAGGGGGTGCTTACACCTCCTCTTCAGTCGTTCAATCGTATCATCAATTACTGCTGCCAGCGGGATCAATTCGTCTTCGCCGTCTTCTTGATTGCGCCGTTCCCTCTCCACCGCTTTCTTATCCGGCCACAAGTCGGGACAGAACCGAGCAAGCGCCGTGTCCGAAGTGGGAATGACGCCTCCAGCCTCGATACCCCGCATTACCGCTTCGTCGAAATCGGTGGGCAGAACATCGCCCCACCGGAACACCTCGTCCAAATGAATACCGCGTGGGATGTTGCCGAGCACGTACAGCGTAACGGGCCTGTCGGCGCCCCGGTATACCGGCCGAATGCGGCCGTCCGCCTGCATCACCTGCCCCCAGGTTACAGCCTGAAGGATGCGGTTGGTACGCGGGTCGGGATGGGTACTCACCCACACCGCTTCCGGGTCTCCCGACTTGGTATGCAACTGGCGCCGTTCCGAAGGCGGCTTCAGACGCCCTGCGGAGTCAGGTTTCACGTCCGTCCATTCCCGGTCTTCTGCCATCCAGATGGCGCGGGCAAGGTCGCTGTAGTCGCGCGGCGTGGCCTGCGGGCGCCCGATCACGAACGCCAATTTCACACCCTTCCATCGATCGATACCGGCGAGCGCGTTGAACCATCCGACCGAACGCCAAACTTCGGGATCGTCGGGCACCCGATACAGGCCATCCTCAGCACCCTCGTTCAGGGCTTCGATGAGATCCTTGTAACTGATGACCATCGTTTCATCAGGACTGACACCGTGGAGGCGCATGGTATGCCGAATGAACCGGTCGAGGTCGCGCTGATGTGCTGCCGTCTTCTTGGACTTACCCTCGTAATTTGACAGTGCCCAATCCTTCGAGAAGGACCGGTCTGCCACCTGGAATACAGTCGCATGCTCCGACCACCGACAGGTGATATCTACCACCTCGTCGTCGGTGAGCATCGGCCACCACCGCCGCACGATCTCAGGGTCAAGATCCGCATCGAGGAAGACCGTGGGTGTCCGGAGACGGGTCTTCTCATTCCCTAGGGCACTCGGTTCCAGGGAACGGCGGAAGGTGACACTCCCGTTCACGATGGCGACCGCACCTGACCGCCTCTCCGACGACTTCGCCTTTTCGATGATCAGGACATCGCAGAGTGCACGATAGATGCGGATGCGGTCATGAAGCTCAGTAATGTTCCCAAGCTGCTTCTTGATCGCGGCATCCCCGAGCGTACCGTTGAGCAAGAGGTCAACGTCCCGCCGACACTTACCCAACAAGGTCTTTAGTTTTGCCAGTTCTGTCTCTGCGATGCTGAAGGTGCCGACCGGAAACCAGCCACCATCATCGAGGTCACCACAAGCCGCCTCAAGAGCTTTCATCAGGCGCTGCCAGAGCTTGGCGAGTTCGGCGCTGGCGTCGTTATCCGGGACTTGGTGGGCAACGTTGTCGTTGTCATCCTTGACCGCCTTCAGGCAGGTCCACCGCTGTCCTCGCATGAGGTCCAGCGCCAGCACGTCACGGGGGGCCGCATAGGCAGTCGAGATCAGCGACCCCCAGAACGCTTCGTCAATGACAATGAGGTCAGGTTTCCGCACGCCACCGGGTAAGCGGTGAGGCAGTGTGTCTGTGGCGATCAGGTAGACAATGCGCGTCTTCTCTTCGCCCTCCATGGACCGCAACCGTGACTGTTGGTCAATGAATGGGCAGTCCAAGTAGTGAGGGCAGAGCGGAGCGCCAGCGGTGCCGCAGAGCACCTTACCGACATTCCCGCCTACCTTCTGGATCTCTGCCGCCACTTCCGCACGCTGGCACATCGTAGGCGCATTGGTGCGGTTGTCTCTGTGAAGGCGCCCATAGACGTGGGCGAACTCCCAAGCGACAGCCTCCGACATCGGATTAACCTTCAGGCGACGCGTTCGTTCGGCCTCCAATGCCTGTTTGATCTCCTCCAACACGCCGTGAGTCGGCGCGACGTAGAGGACAGACTTGAACGGGCTGTCGAGGAGCCGCTTGACCATGCCGCGAGTCTTCCCGGTCCCGGTGGTCGCCTTCACCGCCAACAGAGGGGCGGGTGGGATCTCGGCACCCTCGCCCTCGGCATCGAACCTCTCGCCCCGCCACACCTCGGCCCGCGCGAAGAACCCGTCCAACGCCTTGGACAGTTCGGCACTTGCTTCCTCGGGGCTGTCGAAACGGGGAGCAGGCACGCCGAAGGGAGCGGAGTGGATCGCCTGCCGCTCGATGTTCAACCGCCAATCAATGACGCGCCCGATATTGTCTACCTCGCTATCGACGTACCCAGGATCGTGAACCGACCAATCCCAATCCGCCTGTTCGATGGCCTTGATGATGCGGTCTTCGAGCGCCCCCCGGTCCAACCGCATCCCATCCCGTCGAACGGCGGCCTTCACGGTGTCAACAATGGCGCCGTGACATTCCTTACCCAATCGCTTCAGGTGCCCGGCGATGCCGCGAATGCCGATACCCGTTTGTGTCCGTTCGTCACCCTGCTCCTCCCGATTCCGGCGCAGACCTGCCGGAAGCCATTCCGGAGGTGGGAGCAACAGCTTTACCGCGTCCCGTTCGCCTTTGATCACCTTGCAGCGCTTGCCGTTAGGGATGGGGTCGGTGACGCCCTTGGCCAGGACCGGTTTGGACAAGTAGATCACGTCATTTGGGCTGTAGGGTGCTGGGTCGAGAAGCCTGAAGCCGGCCTGTTCATTCTGGTATTTAACCCATCGCTCAAGGTCTCTGCAGGACAGAGGCTCCTCCAGCATGAAGGCAATGTGACATTTGGCCTTTCGATTCCCGAGGCCAGCACCACTGCTGAACTGGAACCACGCCGAAGCCCCCTGCATCTCAGAAGGTAGAGACTGAAGAACAAACGCGGTGACCTCGTCCGGTGTGTCGAGGATTGACAGTCCGATAGGAATCTCCAGTTCATCCAGATCAACCACGATGTAGGGGCAACGCCGGTCACGGATGGTCGGTTGTGTTCCATCGCTCTGTGGAACAGAGAGGCGGCGCATCTTCGCTCGGTCTACGCCTTCGATGATTTCGCCATGAACGATTGCGGCGTCGTACCGTTCAGCCGTATTTAATGCTACGGCGAAGCTGTCAAAGTCGTTAAACTCCAGAACAGCGCCTTGGAAGTGAGTTGCGTTTGCTGCACCTTGAGGTTCAGCATGCAATCGGCCATCATCTCGGCGCTTGATGACTTTGGCAGTAGAGCGAGGCTTTCCGGTGTTGTCCAGCGCGCGCAGCAGCGTAACGTGTTTAGCAAACGATTCCTGTATTTTCATTGATTTCTTGTGTCCAGGTTTTCTTGATCGGGAGTGAAGATTGAGGATCTATGTATTGCTGCGACGCGCAGGACCCAAAGGCCACTCGGAAGCGATCGCGCGACCTCTCTCTATGTGGGGCTCTATTTCGGGGAGCTGCCTCTACTGCCGCGAAGGGTGCATTAGTTGAAAACTTTTTCCCCTTCTGTGACCCGTAAAGTACTTTACACTGCCGAGTCCAAGCGCCGACACGTGGGGGCACGGATAGCTGGTCAGGGATTGTGGCAGGTTGGACGTGACGGTGAGGGCGTTCCAGGGATCACAGCAGGTTTGGGCGGCGCCGCTGCCAAGGTAGTGAGCATCCCACGCTCCATGGGGAGGAGGGGCACCACATAAATGAAGGGAAGGCGCACGGGCGCGGCATGACTGCTTTGCGCTCCCCAAGCGATGCACAGAGAGACGCGGATGTATGTGGCGCGGCGCTTTCATGAGGTATACTCGTCATGGTAGCGCCTTGGGGCCAATTCAGGGGATCACCATGCCAGCCGTCTACGCCTCAACGTCTCCGCAATGGTTTGCACACCTCGCGGCGCTTCAGCCCGTACCCACGTTGGTTGCGTTCTGGCGGCCGACAGATTCAGCGCCGACGAACATTGCTCCCGGTGAGGCGTGGTTCTTCAAAGAATGGGGAGCGCCGCGGGTTCTCGGATACGGCCGCTTCGTGGAGCGCGAGCGCACCACCCCGGTGGAACTCTGGTCAAGGTACGGACGCGCAACCGGGGCGCCAACACAAGAAGCCCTATTGGCGTCGATTGGCGCGGCTCGGAAGGGCGCCGCCGAACCGGACACTACCATCGGGAACATTATTCTGTCTGACTTCAGCGTGTTTGACCCGCCGCTCAGCCTGAACGAACTGGATCTTCCCAACCTGCCGGTGCCCTATCGGTACGTTCCTGCCGGCAACCGCCTTTTAGACCTAGCTGAGGCGCCTCCCCTGCGGCTGACCTACAATGAGCCGTTGGCCCCGATGCGCCAAGAGGTGCAGCGCGAAATCTTCGCTCGGAATGACGGGCATGTGGCCCACATCCGCCGTCTGTATGGCGGCCGGTGCCAAGTCAGCGGGGAGCCAGTGCTTGCAGGGCTTGCTACTGATCTTACTCACGTTCACCACATCAATTTTCTGTGCGCCGGCGGCGTGGACCACCCGTCGAACATGATCGCCCTGTCACCGAACTGGCACGCCATTGCGCATGCTCCCGGTACAGCGTTCGATTGGGCGACGCTGGAGTTTGTTGTCGGAGAGCAACGGTATGGTCTGGCGCTAAACCGTCACCTCACGCCGCGGCAGATCGCAGCGAGGCGCTGAAGACCTATGGGGGTGGAGGGCGGCATATCCCTTCTGAACTTGAGCGCGAACACCACCCTGAACAGGGCCGCTTTACCTCACCCCACCCACGCCACCTGCCGCCCAGCCGGATCGGCACCCTACCCCCGGCCCTGGGAACCCTTCCCATCGCCCCCGTGGAGGCGTTGGGCCGGCATTCCACCGGCATTCCGGAAGCCCGCAGATCTGGCACGAAAGCGTTGGGAGAATTTGCGTCTGGGCGGCCCAGAAACGTTGGGACTGGCGGTGCAAAGCCACCTGAGCACAACGCGGGGCGGCTTTGCCGAGCGTTTTGTCGCCAGCCCCATGGTACCGACCAAGATCAAGCTTGACGCCGAGTCTCAGCTCCGTCAAAATCCCTACAACGGTCGTTGATTGATTTTTGACAGAGAGGCGGGATCATGGCAGAGGGGCAGTTCGTCACCTACCTCCGCGTCTCGACGGCCCGTCAGGGGCGTAGCGGCCTTGGCATCGAAGCGCAGCGCAAGGCCGTCACCGATCATCTGAACGGCGGCAACTGGACCCTTATCGCTGAGTACGTTGAGACGGAGAGCGGAAAGCGCGGGGACCGGCCCGAACTCGCCAAAGCCCTTCAGGTGTGCCGCATTCATGGCGCAACCCTGTTGATCGCCAAGGCGGATCGCCTGAGCCGCAACGTCGCCTTTATCGCCACTCTGATGGAAAGCGGCGTACCGTTCGTTGCGGCCGACATGCCTCACGCCAGCCGGTTTGAATGGCACATCCGCGCGTCCATCGCAGAGCAAGAGACGCGGGATATCAGCGCCCGCACCAAGGCCGCTCTCGCTGCAGCTAAGGCACGCGGTGTCAAACTGGGTGGGGATAGGGGCAACCTGTCTCAGGTGCAGCGCCAGGGCAGTGCGGCCGGCAGCACCGTCATCAGGCAACAGGCGAGCCGTCGCGCCAATGACCTGGTGCCTATCGTGAGTGAGATCCGCGCCAGCGGCGTGACCAGCGTGCGCGGGATTGCCAAGGCGCTGAATGATCGCGGCATTCCTACACCGCGCGGCAAAGCGTGGGCGCCGCAGAGCGTCGCCAACCTTTTAGAGCGGATCGGCGCATAAATCGCGGCAGCGAGGCGCGGTACAAACGTTGTGCCTCAGGCGAGGCAGCGCACGGATCGGTAAAAAGCGCTGAACTTGTGCAGATCCATCCTTGTCGACTCATCTCTCTTGCGGCATACCTCCTAAAGGAGGACGCATGGCTGACGTAGAAGAATTGCTACGCCTACAAGCGGGTGACATTGACTTTGCGCACACAGATCTGCGCGAAGCTGACCTGTCAGGCATGGACCTGTCCGCTAGAATTTTCATCGGGGCGCATTTGGAGAAAGCTGTGGCGCGGGGCACGCGTTTCCGTCGCGCCAAGGTGACAGATGCACACATGATGCAATTAGACGCTGCCTCTGCAGATTTCTCAGAAGCCGAAGGTATATCGACAAGCTATTGGGGGGTTAATTTTTCGGGGGCTAATTTCTCAAAAAGCAATTTCTCTAGATCCCGCTTTGAAAAAGTGAACTTCGACCGGGTAAATTTCCGCGGCGCGGACTTTAGGGATGCAGTATTTGAAGAGGGAACCTCTTTCAAAGGGGCCTTTGCGGACGCGAACACCCTATTTGATGGTGCAACGATCTTTCGCCCACTCGCAAAGGAGGATGTATTCCGGTTTTACCGTGTCGAACTTGGGAAGCTCGTGCGTATCACAGACGCTGAAGAGCGACCAGAGCAATTTTTACGGCTAAAGGTAATCTCTCAGCCTGGAATTGATGCCGCAGCCCCCGCCTCCTCTGTAGCGGTGATTCGCCAGAAGATCGCCAGCCAGTCGAACGAAGTCTCTGCAATGGCTGCTGCACTTGCCTTTGCAATTGACGAGCACCTTGATGAACTGGCTGAGAAAAAGCCTAATGACCCACAGGCTTTAGAGTTTCATGAGCAGTATACATCTTTCCTGAGCGCCATTGCAGACGGCTTGCGCCAGATTCACGCAGCGTTGCTGGAGGCTAGTAAAGAAGTTGTTGCGTCTAAGAAAGAGGAAAAGCTATCGCTTGCGGCGCTAACTGCCAAGAGACTGGGGGATGAGGTTAGGTCATGGATCGATGATAATGGTAAGCTGGTAATTGACTATGGCGCAAAGACGGGCATGCTTGGTATTGGGACTTCGTTCCTTTCTTTGTGCGGGATACCAGCGTGGGAGGCTTTCATCCCACTCGCCACGGTAGTCGGTGGCGGGACATTCCGTGAAGGTATTGAAGCGCTGAAGGGGCTAAAGGGCAGAAAAAGTACTTCCAAGGCAAAGCGGGCTTCCAAGGAGAAAGGCGCCACCGCCAAGTGAGGCGACTCGCCTCCTGGCGAAGTGCAGAAAAAATCCTGGCGCCTGCTTTCCGCCTCGTATCGGTTAACGGGCACGAAAGGCGCATGCAGCATTGTCAAATCAATACCGCTCAATCGCGCAGAAAAGGGAAATTTAGCCACTATTTCTGCGAATAAACGCTAACGCCATCTACATTTATTTTTCTGATAATTAAAGTATACTAGGTATATGTAAAGTCATCCTGACAATAATATTTGGTTGTTGCTTTCCCTCCGAAGGCAGAGGTCGTGGGTTCGAATCCCGCCGGGTCCGCCAGTTTTCAGCGAAGATACGGTTTGTATCCACGCTAACACCCCCGTTCCCCCCTCCCCAGCGCCTTCAAAACGCGGTCGCGCATGTCCGGCACGTGCTG
The DNA here is from genome assembly GCF_003116015.1 of Azospirillum sp. TSO22-1. Taxonomy (GTDB): domain Bacteria; phylum Pseudomonadota; class Alphaproteobacteria; order Azospirillales; family Azospirillaceae; genus Azospirillum. The sequence goes on along the minus strand of NZ_LGQZ01000005.1, from coordinate 53,423 downwards.
GCGGTGGACGCGGCGCAGCGTTTTCACGGTGGTTTCGGTATAGATGGAAACGTCTTCCATCTCCGCGATCTCGCCGACCGCCGACCGCCGACCGCCGAGCAGCGTAGACGGCCAATGCGTTCATGGTCGTCTCTCCATATCGGCGTTCTGCGGCGACAGTGCCTCGATGATGCGGCAGTCCGCCATGCGCCCCCCGCGGCGGCACTGGTGGGCCAGACGGTCGAGTTCATCGCGCAGGCGCTGGAGGTCGGTGATCTTGCGCTCGACCTCACGCAACTGCCCGAGCACGAGATCATCCACCTCGCCGCACGGACGATCCGGCTGGTCGGCCAACGCGAGCATCGCCCGGACCACGTCGAGCGGGAACCCGAGATCCCGAGCCCGGCGCACGAAGCTCAGTCGACGGAGGTGCTCCGTGCCGTACGTCCGGTAATTCCCGGCTGTGCGCGCGGGCTCCGGCAGGATGCCGATCTGCTCGTAGAAGCGGATGGTTTCCGGCTTCGTCCCGGTAGCCTTCGCCAAGGCCCCGATGCCCAGCCCGGATTTCATCGGAATATCCCCCTTGACCCTGCAGTTGCTAGAGGGTCCATCTTCAGGGGCGGCACACACGAACGCAAGGAGATCCGCCGTGGCGGGATCGTGCTGCAACGGCGGCTGCCCGTCCTTGCGGACGCCGGTCGACACGGGCTACCGCCGAGTCCTCTGGACCGCGCTGGGCATCAACGCCGCGATGTTCGTCGTCGAACTCGCGGCAGGCGTCGTGGCGCGCGCCCACGCCTGCCGCGAAGACCGGCGCCGCCTACCTGACGATCCGCAACGCCGGCCCGCACCCCGGCCGCTTGGCCGCCATGCAGGCACCGGTCGCCGGGCACGTCATGGCGCATGAAACAAAGCAGGAGGGCGACGTGCTGACGATGGAGGGGTTCGGACTCTTGACGGTTCTGCCTGGAGGTGTACTCGATACGATGCCGGGAGGAACGCACGTCATGTTGATGGACCAGAAGGGCGGTTTGAAGCCCGGCCAGGAATTCCCACTCGCGGTCACCTTCGGGAGGGCCGGGACCTTGGAAGTGCCTGCAATGGTCGGCAAGTCCAGCGCCATGCGCCCCAAGTGACGAGGAGACGACATCCGTGCCGCACGACCACGCCCACGGCCACAGGCACCCCCACGAGGGCCATGATCGCGGCCATTCCCACGGCATCGGCGGCCATCACCATGGTCCGGTGCGCCACGACCGCGCCTTCGCCATCGGCACCGCGCTGAATCTCGGCTTCGTGGCCGTCGAGGCGTTCTACGGCGTCGTGGCCAACTCGGTCGCCCTGCTGGCCGACGCCGGGCACAACCTTTCCGATGTCCTCGGACTGCTGTTGGCGTGGGGAGCCGCGTGGCTGACCCGGCGCCGGCCGACGCAGCGCCACACCTACGGGTTCGGCAGTTCCTCGATCCTGGCCTCGCTGCTGAACGCCGTGGTCCTGCTGGTCGCCGTCGGCGCCATCGCCTGGGAGGCGGTCGGGCGCCTGTCGCACCCCGAGCCGGTCGAGGGCGGCGTGGTGATGTGGGTGGCCGCCGTCGGCATCGCGATCAATACCGTCACGGCGTGGCTTTTCATGGGCGGCAAGGACGCCGACCTCAACGTCAAGGGAGCCTACCTGCACATGGTCGCCGACGCGGGCGTGTCGCTCGGCGTCGTCGTGGCCGCGTTGCTGATCGGCTGGACGGGCTGGCTCTGGCTCGACCCGCTGGTCAGCCTCGCCATCGTGGCGGTCATCGTCGTCGGCACCTGGGGGCTGCTGCGGGAATCCGCCAATCTCGCCATGAACGCCATCCCCGAGGGTGTCCGCCGTTCCGAGGTCGAGGACTACCTCGCGGGACTGCCGGGCGTCGTTGCGGTCCACGACCTGCACATCTGGGGCCTGAGCACGACCGACACGGCGCTCACGGCGCACCTCGTGCGCCCCGGCGCCGGGATCGACGACGAGCTGCTGAGGCGGGTCGCGCACGACCTGAAGGAGCGGTACGGCATCGGGCACGCGACCATCCAGGTTGAGCACGACGGGGATGGCTGTCACCTCGCTCCGGTTGAGGTCGTATAGGAGGATCGCCGCCATGGATCCCCGCTGGCAGGGCATCGCCGCCGCACTTCTCTCCGCGCTGCTGTTCGGCGCCAGCACACCGCTGGCCAAGGCGCTGCTCGGCGACGTCGGTCCGTGGATGCTCGCCGGGCTGCTCTACCTCGCCTCCGGCCTCGGGCTGGCCGCGCTCCACGCCGCCCGCCGCCTCGGGAGCGGGCGGTCGTCCGAGGCGCCGCTGAGCCGCCGGGACCTGCCCTGGCTGGCCGCCGTCATCGCGGCCGGAGGTGTCGCCGGGCCGGTGCTGCTCATGGTCGGCCTGAGCACGACGCCCGCCTCGACGGCGTCGCTGCTGCTGAACCTGGAGGGCCTGTTCACCCTGGGGATTGCCTGGGTGGTGTTCCGCGAGAACGTCGATCGGCGCATCGCCCTCGGGGCGGCGGCGATCCTTGCCGGGGCGCTTCTGCTGTCGTGGAGCGGTGGACCCGAAGGGGTCGGTCGGGGTGCTGTCGCCATCGCCGGGGCGTGCCTGGCATGGGGCATCGACAACAACCTGACCCGCAAGCTGTCGAGGGCCGACCCGCTCCAGATCGCCATGCTCAAGGGCGCCGTCGCGGGGGTAGTGAACGTCGCCCTCGCCCTGTCCGTCGGTGCTGCGCTGCCGTCGACCGGGCCGCTCCTGGGTGCGGCGGCCATCGGCTTCCTGGGCTATGGGGTGTCGCTCACCCTGTTCGTGCTGGCCCTGCGCCACCTGGGCTCGGCGCGGACCGGCGCCTACTTCTCGCTCGCCCCCTTCGCCGGGGCCGCGGTGGCGATCCTGGCCTTCGGCGAGCCGATGACGGTGCGGTTCGCGGCGGCGGCCGTGCTGATGGGCGTCGGGCTGTACCTGCACCTTACCGAGCGCCACGAGCACCGGCATCGGCACGATCCGATGCGGCACGAGCACCGCCACGTCCACGACGAACACCACCGGCACGAGCATGAGGGATGGGAGGGGCCAGAGCCGCACAGCCATCCGCATGCCCACGCCCCCGTGGTGCACGCCCATCCGCACTACCCGGACATCCACCACCGCCATGGCCACCGCGCCGGCCCCTCGGCCGCCTGACCGGGCAGACCGGATTACGGAAGCCCCGACGGCGGTTCCGCATGGCCGCGCCAGAGCGCCCGGTCCGCGGCGATCGCCTCGGCCCTCTTCCGGTCGTCGGCCGACAGTTCGCCGCACGCCACCTCTGGCCGGATCTCCGCCGGCACAGCGAGACCGATGGCGGCCGTCAGGAGGGCGCACGCCCTGACCAGGTCGCGGGGCACCCCGTCGCCGTGCAGGTACATGACCCCGAGGTCCGCCACGGCCGGAGGAAAGTCCTGAAGCGCCGCCTTCTCCATCCATTGGGCGGCGGTGGCCGGATCGCGCGGCACGCCGCCGCCGACGGCGTAGGCGGTCGCGAGCTCGTACTGCGCCTCGGCGTCGCCGTCTTCCGCCTCCTTGCGAAGCTCCGCAGTCACCGGCGCGGCGGCGTCCGAGCGCCCGATCCCGGCTTCGCCACTTTCGGCGGCATCCCCTTCCGGCTCGTCGATCGGTGTCGCCCCGTCCGGCGCGCCGCCCACGGGCCGCCACGCGGCGGGCGCGGAGCCGATGGCGTCGGTGGCGCTCGGAACGGTTCGGAAGTCGCTCCCGGTGATCCCGACGGATGCGAGGGCAAGGCTCGGCGCTGAGCAGGTCAGCAGGACACAGCCGAGGATCGTGGCCGCTGGCCGGGGCAAAGACATGACAACGCTTTGGATCGGGCCGCGAAGGCTGGCGGCGATGCGGCCGGATCATGATCCCAAGCCCGGCCGTCCGCAAGGGCGGAGCGCGTGCGGCCGGTCGGGCGCGGTGGCCGCGCCGGGCTGCCGTCAACCGACCGCGGTGTCGTACAGCAGCTTCAGGTTCAGCCCGACGATCAGGGCCGTGGCCGCCCAGCCGAGGACAGCCTGCCAGCGCGGCGCCGCCAGGACGCCGAGCCGGGAGCGGTCGGTGGCGAACAGCATCAGCGGGATGACGGCGAACGGCAGCTGAAGGGACAGCGTGACCTGCGACAGGATCAGCAGTTGCGCCGTTCCGCTCTCGCCATACTGCCAGGTGACCATCACGGCCGGGATGATGGCGATGAGCCGGGTCACCAACCGGCGCAACACCGGCGGCAGGCGGAAGCGCAGGAAACCCTCCATCACCACCTGCCCGGAGAGCGTCGCGGTCACCGTCGCGGTGAGGCCGCAGGCGAGCAGCGCCACGGCGAACAGCGTCGCCGCGGTCCCGGCGCCGACCATCGGGGTGAGCAGCTGGTGGGCCTCCTGGATCTCGGCGATCTCGGTCCGACCGGCGGCGTGGAACACCGCCGCCGCCAGGATCAGGATGGCGGAGTTGATGACCAGAGCGATCGACAGGGCCACCGTGGAGTCGACGGTCGCGAAGCGGATGGCCTCGCGCCGCCCCTGTTCGTCCTGTCGGAATGCCCGTGATTGCACCGTCGCCGTGTGCAGGTACAGATTGTGCGGCATGACGGTGGCGCCGAGGATGCCGATGGCGAGGTACAGCTGCGTGGAGTCGCTCAGCAGCGAGGCCGACGGCGCGTAGCCGGAGAGCACGGCCGCCCAGTCCGGGTCGGCCAGCGCGATTTCCATCAGGAAGCACCCGGCGATGAGGGCGATCATGGCGACGATGAACGCCTCGAGCCAGCGCATGCCGCGATGCTGGAGCCAGAGGACGAGCAGCGCGTCGAGCGCCGTCAGCATGACGCCGCCGAGCAGGGGGATGCCGAACAGCAGCTTGAGCGCGATGGCGGTGCCGATGAGTTCGGCCAGGTCGGTGGCGCAGATGGCGACCTCGGCCAGCACCCAGAGCCCCCAGGCGACCGGGCGGGGGAAGCGGTCCCGGCACAGCTGGGCGAGATCCTGTCCCGTGGCGATGCCCACCCGCGCGCACAGGGCTTGCAGCAGCATCGCCATCAGCGAGGAGAGCAGCGCCACCGACAGCAGCGTGTAGCCGTACGCCGATCCCCCGGCCAGCGAGGTGGCCCAGTTGCCCGGATCCATGTAGCCGACGGCGACGAGGTAGCCGGGGCCGACGAAGGCGAACAGGCGCCGCCCCGCGCTCGCCGCGGCGGGGACGCGGACGCTGCGGTAGACCTCCTGCAGGCTGGGGGGAATGGTGGAGGGCACCTCCGTGAAGGGTTCGCTGGCCCGATGAAGCATCGCTCTTCCACCCCTGGCACGAGGGCGCATCCGCACCGCGACCGATCCCGCACCGGTCCGGCGATGTACCCGATGCCATAACATGTAGCTTCGGCTATAATTCTCAACCGCCGCCCGGATTTTCCTTCGGGCGACACTGAAGCGCCGCCGCGCCCTTGGGCGTTGTGGCACACTGCGCAGGCGATGGGAGGACGGAGCGGTGAACGCAGAGCGCACGCGCAGGGTGCTGGTGTCGCTGCCGGACGCGGACCGGCAGGCGGCGAACTTCCAGCGGGTCCGGGAGGCCCACCAGACCGAGGTGGCCGAGGACTACGTCGAACTCATCGCCGACCTGATCGACACCGCAGGCGAGGCGCGCGCGGCCGACATAGCCCGGCGTCTCGGCGTCGCCCACCCGACCGTGGTCAAGACGATCGCCCGCCTGCAACGGGACGGACTGGTCGAGAGCCAGCCATACCGCTCCATCTTCCTGACCGAGGCCGGGCGCGCGATGGCCGAGCGGTCACGTCAGCGGCATGCCATCGTCGTCGGCTTCCTGAAAGCAATCGGGGTGAGCGCCGAGACGGCGGAGCGCGATGCCGAAGGCGTCGAGCATCACGTGAGCGACGAGACCCTTGCGGCTTTCGAGCGCATCATCGGGACCACGGCTTCGGAATGAGCCGGCGCCACCGCGGTACAGCCGTCGGGTCGGGTTGCTCCCCGCGCACCGTCGGGCTGTCTGCGACGGCGTTCGCCGGGGCCGCCATTTCCCCAAGCGGATACCCCGAATTTCCGTTCCGTGAAAACGCCAAGCGCCGTCGATTGCGTCGACGGCGGTGGTGGGGCATGAGCGTTGACCAGCACTGCTATGTTTCTTCCTGTCACGACTACGGCCGCCCAGGAGGGCGGCCGTTTTTTTGTCGGGTATGATGGTCGCGGTCAGAGGCCCCAGGCGCCGCTCTCGACGGGATCGACGACCTGGATGTTGTTCTCCACCCCCCTGACACCGGGAACGCCTTCGGCGGCGACGCGCACGGCGTCCCGCTGGGACTCGGTGCTGACGAAGCCCCAGAGGTGGACGACGCCGTTGCGGACCACGATGGCGTCGTGGGCGCGGGGATCCCAGGCCAAGCCCTTGACGGCGGCGGCCACGCGGTCCTTCAGCGCACGGTCGTCCGCGCTGGCCGGTGCCGTCTCCGGCGCAACGCTGGCCAGCGCGCGGAGCAGGTTCGCGCGGCTGACGATGCCGACCAGCGTCCCGTTGCGGACCACCGGGACGCGCTTGATCCGGCGCGTCTCCATCAGGCGCACCACCTCCTCGGGCGTCGCGTTCTCGTCCACGCTGACGACGTGGGCGGTCATCACGTCCGCGACCTTCCGGGCATGGGACTTGATGAAGTCCTCCGCGGGCAGGGTGCCGCCGGACACGATGCCGAGCCACCAGGAGCGATGGCGTTCGGTGCCCAGTTCGACACGCCGCAGCAGGTCGCCTTCGCTGATGATGCCGACGACCTGGCCCGCCGCGTTTACCACGGGCATGCCGCTGATGCGGTTCTCCAGCATCGTCCTGGCCGCGTCGGCGATGGTCGTGTCCGGGCCAACGGTGATGACCTGTGGTGTCATCAGGTCCATGGCTTTCATCGTTTCACTCCCCCTCGGCTGTTGGTTGGTGGAGCAAACATTGGGTCGGCTGCGGGCGCCGGTGATTGATTTGGCGCAATTCGCCGCCGGGATTTCCGCATCGTGGAAAAAGACCGGGGCACTGCCGGCATCGGAAGAAAAAAGGCCGCCGGAGCGTGCGCCCGGCGGCCCGAGGTAACATGGCATCCTAGATGCGATAGTGCATATCCTCAGCTGCTAGCATACAAAACTGTTTAGACACTTCAATATGAACTTCGTTGTATGCGGTCTGACGGCGGTTGGGACGCTGCGTTGTTGCGTCGCAGACACAGGCGCCGAAAGGCGGCCGGTGGGGGCTTGGCTTTTGTGCGGCGCGGTATTAGTATATCAGTTGTCGCTTCGGCGGCATGCCCTTTACAGGGCGTTTCCTCCCTAGACTCAGGGCCGCGGGTGCGAACCGGCGGCCTTTTTTCTTTGTGCGCCGGGCGAGGAGGGCATCGCCGGACGGGGTAACAATTTCGTCGAGGCCTATGCCGAAAATTGCCGAAGGACCAAGTTGCCTTCGCCGCCGCCGAAGCGCACGTATCATTCCCAGGTTTTAGCAAAACCCGATGCGTGACCCCGACATGCCCGCCTCCATCGATTCGCAGCGCCGCCTTCTGGAATCCGCCAAGCGTGCGGAGGATCTGGCCCGCCACATCGCGGCGGAAGCTGGCCGGAACGCGCTGCCCGGCAATCCCGAGGCCGCGGAGCGGGCGCGGCGTGCCCGCATCATCGTCGACCGGGCGGAGGAACTGCGCATGCAGGTCGAGGAGAGCTTGGCGCGGGCTGAAGCCGCCTACGCCCAAGCCTGGGACGGCATCCGTCTGTTGCGCGCCGCCACGGCGCAGACGGCCCGGCAGAATCAGGCGCGGCTGCTGCACCGGCCCGGCGGCAGCCAGGACGGCGGTGCGGCGGACTAGGGCGGGGCGTGCGGTCCGTCTTTCGGTATGCCTTCCAGGATGTGTCGCTCTGCCGCATGGCGAATAACGGCGCCGGGGCCAAGTAGGGTACAACCGCGCAGTCGTGATGCGTTTTCAGGCCGGTTCCGATGTCTTCGTTCCCGCATGTGATCATCGCCGAAGACGAACCACTGGTCGCGGTCACCGTCGGTGGCATGCTGGAGGAGAGCGGCTACCGCGTCACCCTGGCGCGCGACGGGATCGAGGCGCTGGAGTTGGATGCGCGCGACCCCGCCGACGTTCTGGTGACCGACCTGCGTATGCCGCGGCTCGACGGGATCGGCCTGATCGCCCGGATGCGCGAACGGCGCCCCGGGTTGCCCATCGTCGTCATGACCGGCTACAGCGACGTTTTCCCCGACGCCTCCACAGGGCGTTTGGTCATCATCCACAAGCCGTTCTGGGGGGATCAGATCGTCCGCGCCGTCGGAGTGGTGCGCGGGTGCTAGTCGCTGCGCGCCGCCGCCTGCACCGGGCGGCCGAGGAAGATGCCCTGGCAGCGCTTCCCGCGCACCAGCTTGGTCATCGGGGCGTGCCACACCTCGCCGCGCCGGCCGACGATTTCCAGCACGAGTCGGCTGTGGTCCGGGCGCAGTTCATAGCCGTCGATGACGTCGCCGCCCTCCAGCAGCGCGCTCTGCGGGATGGTCAGCGACTGCCGGCCGAGCGCCACCGTCACCGCCATGTCGTACGGGCAGGCGTTGGCGGACGCGGCGCCGTCGCTCGCCGATGCCGGTGCCGCCGCCCCGCACAGGGACAGGAAAAGCACGCCGATCACGGTCCGGCCCAACACGCTCATGACTCCCTCCATCCTCGTGGGGTAGAAGGTAGCGCGTCGGGTAAGCTTCGAAGACGAAGAATTTTCCGACGAATGGCGGCCAAATTCGTCAAATCCGAAACACGCAGGGGTGAGCTGTGACGGCCGTCACTGCGGACCGGCCGTGCGTGTGCGATGATCGCGGGGAATGACCGGAGGAAGGGCGTAAGGCGTGGTTGCGCAGTCGGGCATAGGGGCCGCATCGGTGGCGTCGGCGGTCACGCGGCGCTACCGCGAGGCGGACACCATCCAGTCCCAGCGGGCGCCCGCTCCGCAGCGCGACTTCGCGTCCGCGCTGTCGACCGAGCCGGCGGTCGTCGCCACCATCGGCCGCGCCACCCTCAATCCGCCGCCGCCGTCCCGCCCCCTGGCCGAGGCCGTCCCGCCGCCGCGCCCGGCGGTGCGCACCGTTCTGCCGTCGCCGGCCCTGGCCAAGCGCAGCGCCGCCGCCTACGAGGCCGCGGCGTCGATCGACCGCTCCCCCGCTGCGGACGCCGACGTCGCCACGCCGTCCACGTCCGGCCTGTCGATCAGTTGCTAGGGTGTGACGGCCGTCACTGCGGCCCGGGGTGGAATTCGCGACAGTGGCGTCAGCGAGGCGCAAAAGGCGCTGATGCTCCTTCCGGTTACGGTGTTGACCTCCATCGGGCCGCCGCTCCAGCCTTCGAGGCGGGCGGCGGCCTTGATGCGCTTCTGGCCTGCGCCCCGGAATGTTGCGTTTTTATGATGCGCGGCTAGAGTGCGCGCCGGCACAACGACCAGATCGGATGGACCGGCATGCTGCGCACCTTCATCGGCCTCTTCAACCGGCTCATGCCGAAGGAAGAGCCGTTCATCGACAAGTTCGTCGAGCACGCCGACCGGGTCGCCGAGGCGGCGCGGGCGTTCCGCGCCATCATCCACGGTGAAGGCACGCGCGAGGACCTCGTCGCCATCATCCGCAAGATGGAGCGCGAGGCCGACCGCATCACCGAAGAGACCATCGAGGCCACCCACCGCACCTTCATCACGCCCTTCGACCGCTCGCAGATCCAGGCGCTGATCGACGGGCTGGACGACACGGTGGACACCATGAAGGACGCCTCGCGCCGCATCCTGCTGCGCGGCATCCACGATTTCACCCCGCAAATGAAGCAGATGGCCGACGAGGTGGTGCGCTGCGCCGAGATCGTGCGCGAGAGCATGCCGATGCTGGAATCCGTCAGCCGGGAGTCGGAGCCGCTCCTGGAGAACTTCAAGAAGGTCAAGCGCGCCAAGAAGGTGGTCAACGACCTGCGCGACTCCGGCCTGGCGCAGCTGTGGAGCACCGGGAACACCCTGTCGTCGGGCGAGAAGCTGCTGGTCGAGGAGACCTACGACCTCGTGGCGCTGGTCGCCGACCGGCTGAAGGACGTGGCGAAGACGGTGACGGGGATCGTCAGCGAGCACGTGTAGGCCGCGCCACGTGTTCCCACCCCATCCCTCCCCCGCTGGCGCAGGGGAGGGGGCAGGGCGGCGGAGTTCCCTCCCCTGCGAAGCGGGGGAGGGGTAGGGTGGGGGCAATACACCGTCAGATCTCGTAATCCCCCGCCAGCCCGGCCCGGATCCGCTCGACATTCTCGGCGCTGGTGCCGTTGCGCGTGTCGAGGTCCTGCGCCACCCGCGCCGGCGTTCCCGACAGCAGCAGCACGCGGTCGGCGAGGAAGACCGCCTCCTCGATGTCGTGCGTGACGAACAGCGTCGTCTTGCCGGTCTCGCGGTGGATGCGCTTCAGCTCGTCCTGCAGGCCGCGCCGGGTGATGGCGTCCAGCGCGCCGAACGGTTCGTCCATCAGCAGGATGTCCGGGTCCACCGCCAGCGCGCGGGCGATGCCGACGCGCTGGCGCTGGCCGCCCGACAGCTCGTAGGGCCAGCGCGTCCCGTACTCCTCCAGCCGCACCAGCTTCAGCGCCGTACGGGCGCGTTCCTGGCGCTCGGCGCGGCCGACCGGCAGCCCCTCCAGGCCGAGCTGCACGTTGCGCTCGACCCGCCGCCAGGGCAGCAGGCGCGGGTCCTGGAAGACGAGGCCGAAGGGGCGGTGCTGCGGCCGTTCCGAGGCATTCAGCACCACGGTGCCGGCGCGCTGCCGGTGCAGCCCGGCGACGACCCGCAGCAGCGTGGACTTGCCGACTCCGGACGGGCCGACGATGGCGACGAAGCTGCCGCGCTCCACCTCCAGGTCGAGGCCGGCGAGCACTGGCGGCGCGTCGGCGCCGTAGCCGATCGACACGCCCTTGAGGGCGATCACCGCTGCCATGCCAACACCCGCGACTGGACGCGCACGAACAGGAAGTCGGAGATGCCGTACAGCACGGCGATGGTGATCATGTAGAGAACCACGATGTGGGTGGCGAGCAGGCCCGAGGCCTCCATCATCCGCATGCCGACTCCGGGGATGCCGAACAGCTCGGCCGCCACGACGGTCATCCAGCCCTGGCCCAGGCCGGCGCGCAAACCCGCGAAGATGCCGGGCAGCGCGCCGGGCAGGATGATCTTGAACAGCCTGGGGATCAGTGCCCCCTGGCCGAAGGCGTGGCCCAGCTCGATCAGGTCCTTGTCCACCGACGCCACCGCGGCGTAGGCAGCGAAGTAGTTGATCCAGAACACCGTCAGCGCGATCAGGAAGGCGGCGGAGGCCTCCGACACGCCGAACCAGATGATGGCGAAGGGGATCCAGGCGATGGCCGGGATCGGCCGCAGCATGCGCACGATGCCCGCCTGAAAGGCGTTGAAGCGCGGCCACAGCGCCGCCGCCGTCCCCACCGCGATGCCGAGGAAGGAGCCGAGCGCCAGGCCGCTCAGGTAATGCGACAGGCTGGCCAGCACCATGGCCTGCCACTGGCCGTTCTTGATTTCCGCGATGAAGGTCGCCGGCACGGCGCTGGGGGAGGGCAGCAGGCGTTGCGGCACGATGCCGCTGCGCCCCAGCCCTTCCCAGGCCAGCAGGAAGACGATCACGCCCGCCGCGGAAAGCAGGGCGGCGGTCCGCTTCGACATCGCTTACTTCGCCGCGTCGATGAAGCGCAGGTCGAAGGCCTCGTCCACCGGGGCGCCGCCGCCCTGGGCGGTGCCGATCTCCTGCTGGAACGCCTGCATGCGCTTGACCGCTTCGACGATCACCCGCGGGTCGGCGGCGAACTTGCTGGCGGGGGACGTCAGCGCCTCCTCCAGCACCTCCGGCTCGACCATACCCTTGCCGAGATGCTCGTTGGACAGGGTGGCGGCGCGCTTCGGGTCCTTGGTGACGACATCCACCGCGCGGGCATGGATCTTCACGAAGCGCTTGATGGCGTCCTCGTGCTTCTTCAGCAGCTCGCCGCGGGCGGCCACGACGGTGCCCGGCTGGCCGGGGAACATCTCGCCGCCCAGCGCCATGATGTGCGCCTGCGGGTCGGTCTTCTTCACGATGGTGATGGTCGGCTCGCGGATGTCGGCGGCGTCGAGCGCACCGGCCATCAGCGCCTGCTGCGTCTTCTCGATGCCCATCGGCACGATCTCGACGATGGCCGGGTCGAGCTTGGCGACCTTGAACAGCCAGTGGCGCAGCACGGTGTCAGGCACCGAACCGGCCGGCTGAGTGCCGAACTTGATCTTGCGGCCGGTGGCGGCGGCCAGTTCCTTCACCGCGTCGGCGGCCGGCTTTTCCTTGGCCAGCTTGGCGAGCGGGCCGCGGGCGACCAGCACCAGCTCCTCGATGCCGGAGTTGGCGACGACCGACACGTCCACGCCCTTGGAGCGGGCGACGATCACCGGCGCCACGCCGGCGTAGATCATGTCGATCTGCCCGGCGGCCAGCGCCTGGATGGCGGCGGGGCCGTCGACGAAGCGGGTGAGCTTGACGTCCAGCCCCTCCTGCTTGGCCCAGCCCTCGCCGGTCAGCACGAACAGCGGCGCGGCGGCGAGGATCGGGATGTAGCCGACGTCCAGCTTCACCGGATCGGCAGCGCGCGCCGGCGCGGTGAACGCGGCCATCGCGGCGAGGGCGAGCGCCAGGGCGCGGGTCTTGATGGACATGACCACTCCTATGTTCGGATGTCCCCGCTAAAGCAGGGCGGAAGACACGTCAAGCCCCTCGCCCGGGGCGGGGAGGGAGCGGAACGCCAGCAGCGTTTTTCGCCACGAAGGCACGAAGACACGAAGGTGGCGGGTGCGCGCTCCCCACCTTCGTGTCTTCGTGCCTTCGTGGTGACTGACGTGCGCAAAGGGCCGTTGCTCAGATCGTCCAGGCGTCGCTGTAGGTCGAGTTGGTGGTGTGGATGCCGCACTCGGTCTTGCCGAGGCCGGCCCAGCGGCCGGAGCGCGGGTCGGCGCCGGGGGCGACGCGCTCGGTGCAGGTGTAGCAGCCGATCGAGAGGAAGCCGTCCTCCTCCAGCGGGTGGCGGGGCAGGTCGCGCCGGGCGAACTCCTCGTCCAGGCGCTCGCGGTCCCACAGCGCCAGCGGGTTCACCTTGACCCGGCCGTCCTGCGTCTCGAACAGCGGGGTCGCCGCGCGGGTCGATGCCTGGAAGCGCTTGCGCCCGGTGATCCACGCCTCGAAGCCGTGCAGCGACTCGCGCAGCGGCAGCGTCTTGCGCAGGTGGCAGCAGGCGTCCGGCGCCTTCTGCCACAAGAGGCCGTCCTTGTCGGCCGCCGCGAGGTCGCCCTTGCCCGGCCCCACGGTGCGCACGTCGGTGAGGCCGAGACGCTTGATGAGCTGGTCGCGGTAGCGCAGCGTCTCGCCGAACAGCTTCCCCGTATCGACGAAGATCACCGGGACGGTCGGATCCACCTCGGCCGCCAGCGCCAGCAGCACCGCCGATTCGGTGCCGAAGGACGAGACCAGCGCGATGGTATCCGGGAACTCCTCCTTCAACACCGCCTGCATCAGTGCGGTGCCGTCGAGGGTTCCGTAGCGCTCGGTCAGCTCGGCCGCGCGGAGAACTTCGGGAGGCGTGAGGTTTCCTTCGGGCATGGCGGCAATTCTACATATAGGATGAGTTGATCGTGTGCGTCTGAACACTACCACCCACAAAATCACGTTGCAACGCATTTACACTTATCTATGTGTTTAATAGAGAATTGAGCGGCGAATTTGGTGTTGAAATGTCCGGGGCGGGGCGTTTAAATACCCTCACACAGCATGTTAATACCACTTTCGTTCTGTAGAATGTGGCGTTCTGTAGAATGTGGTCGGGAGAATGGATCCGATGGCGTTGAAGGCGATCACCGCGAACCGGCTGCGCGACGGCGCCGTCGTCTGGCTTGGGCAGAAGGGCGATTGGGTGGAGCGGATCGACGCCGCCGCCACCTACGACGAGGCGGGCGCCGCCGCGGCGCTGGCCCAGGCCCAGCAGGACGAGGCGCGCAACCTCGTGGTGGCGATCTACACCCTCGACGTGGAGATCCTGGACGGCGCGCCGTCGCCGCTGCGCACGAAGGAGCGCATCCGCGCTCTCGGCCCCAGCGTGCGCGCCGACGTCGGCAAGCAGGCCGACCCCATCGCCCGCGCCGCTGCCTGAGGATCCACACCATGACCTACGTGCATCCGCGCAACCACGCCGGCATCTATCATTACGACGAGCTGGACCGCCAGTTCGTCCGCGAGCGTGTCGAGCAGTTCCGCTTCCAGGTGGAGCGCCGGCTGAAGGGCGAGCTGAGCGAGGACGAGTTCAAGCCGCTGCGGCTGATGAACGGCCTGTACCTGCAGCTGCACGCCTACATGCTGCGCATCGCCATCCCCTACGGCACGCTGGCCTCGCACCAGCTGCGCGGGTTGTCGGAGATCGCGCGCCGCTACGACAAGGGCTACGGCCACTTCACCACGCGCCAGAACCTGCAGCTGAACTGGATCAAGCTGGAGGACACGCCGGACATCCTGGGCAAGCTGGCCGAGATCGACATGCACGCGATCCAGACCAGCGGCAACTGCGTGCGCAACGTCACGACGGATCAATTCGCGGGCGCCGCCCCGGACGAGGTGGTGGACCCGCGCGTCTACGCCGAGATCCTGCGCCAGTGGACGACCATCCACCCGGAATTCACCTTCCTGCCGCGCAAGTTCAAGATCGCCATCAGCGCGTCCGGCGAGGCCGACCGCGCCGCCGTGCGCGTGCACGACATCGGGCTGGTGGTGAAGAAGAACGCGGAGGGCGAGACCGGGTTCGAAGTGTACGTCGGTGGTGGCCTGGGCCGCACGCCCTTCATCGCGCCGAAGACCCGCGGCTGGCTGCCCGAAGAGGATCTGATCGCCTACATCGAGGCGGTGCTGCGCGTCTACAACCAGGCCGGCCGCCGCGACAACGCCTTCAAGGCGCGCATCAAGATCCTCGTGCACGAGACCAAGCTCGACAAGTTCATCGCCCTGGTCGAGGACGAGTTCGCGCGCATCCGCGGCCCGAAGTTCCGCCTGGACTCCGCCATCGTCGAGGCGATCCGCAGCCACTTTGCGCCGCCGCCGTTCGAGGAGCTGCCGCCGGCGTCGGACCTCGCCGTCCGCCGCCGCGCCGACGACGCCGCGTTCGACGCGTGGGTCCGCACCAACGTGCGCGACCACAAGGCGCCGGGTCACGCCAGCGTCACCATCTCGCTGAAGCCGGCCGGCGGCGTGCCGGGCGACATCTCGTCCGAGCAGATGGACGCGGTGGCCGACCTCGCCGACCGCCACAGCTTCGGCGAGATCCGCGTGACGCACGAGCAGAACCTCGTGCTCGCCCACGTGAAGCAGGACGACCTGTACGCGCTGTGGCAGGCGCTGTCGGCCGTCGGGCTGGCGACCGCCAACGCCGGGCTGATCGGCGACATCATCGCCTGCCCGGGGCTGGACTACTGCTCGCTCGCCAACGCGCGCTCGATCCCGATCGCCCAGGCGCTGTCCGAGCGCTTCGCCGACCCGGCGAAGCAGGCGGAGATCGGCGACCTGAAGATCAAGATCAGCGGCTGCATCAACGCCTGCGGCCACCACCACGTCGGCGCCATCGGCATCCTCGGCGTCGATAAGAAGGGCGAGGAGTTCTACCAGATCACGGTGGGCGGCAACGCCGAGCTGGACGCCTCCATCGGCGACATCCTCGGTCCCGCGCTGACCGCCGACGAGGCGGTGGACGCGGTGGAGCGCATCGTCGACCGCTACCTGGAGCGCCGCCAGCCGGGCGAGCGCTTCCTCGCCACCCTGGCCCGCCTCGGGCAGGCCCCCTTCAAGGAGACGGCCTATGCCGCTGATTGAGAACGGGCGCGCCGTCGCCGACCGCTGGGTGTCGCTGGCCGACGACGCGGCGCTGCCCGCCGAGGGTGGGGTGATCGTCAGCTTCGCCCGCTGGCAGGCCGAGCGCGACGCGCTGCTGGCGCGCTCCGCGCCGCTGGGCGTGCGGCTGCCGAGCACCGTGTCCGCCGGCGCCGTCGCGCCGGACCTGGAGCGTTTCGCCCTGGTGGTGGTGGAGTTCCCGAAGTTCCGCGACGGCCGCGGCTTCACCACGGCGCGCGAACTGCGCGAGCGCTGGGGCTACACGGGTGAGATCCGCGCGGTCGGCAACATCATCGCCGACCAGTACCCGCTGCTGGTCCGCTGCGGCGTCAGCACCGTCGAGGTGCCGGACGGCACCGACGTGGAGACCTGGGCGCGCACGCTGAACACCGTGACCATCGCCTATCAGGCGAGCGTCGGCGAGGATGAGCCGCTGGCGCTGCTGCGGCGGCGGGTGGCGGCGGCGTAATTGCCCCCACCCCATCCCTCCCCCGCTTCGCAGGGGAGGGGGCAGAGCGGCGGAGTTCCCTCCCCTGCGAAGCTCTCGCGCAAGCTTCGCTTGCGCTGACGCGACAGGCGGATCCTTCGGATCCGCCGAGAGCGGGGGAGGGTTAGGGTGGGGGCAAGTGTTCGCTATTCCTCGTACGTGTACCGGAAGTCGCAGTGGCTCGCCCCCTGCATGATGGTCTGCGTCCGCGTCATCTTCATCTTCGGGTCATAGCCCTCGCAGAAGGCGCCGTCGCGGTTGCAGGACAGCAGGTGGCCGATGTGGCCGAGGCCCATCTCCCGGTACATCTCGGCATACCGGCAGCGCGTCACGTTGAAGTCGTAGTGCGTCTCGTCCTGCCGCTGCACCTCCATGCGCAGCGCGTCGTCCTTCTGCCACAGCGGCATCAGGTCGGCGAAGCTCTGCAGGCTCGTCCCCTCCGGCTCCGCCTTGGCGAAGTTCGACGCCGCGGTCATCGCCGCCCTGGTGATGGCGGCGTCCAGCGCCTCCTGCGCGGCGGCCTCGCCGAAGCGGGCGACCATCTCCTCGTAGACCGGCTTCAGGATCTCCGCCTCGATGCGGCGGCGCTCCAGGATGCCCATCTGGTCAGCCATAAACGTCTCCTCAATGCACGTGGCCGCCGAGGTAGGCCTCGGCGATGCGCGGGTCGTCGCGCAGCTGATCGGCGGGGCCGGCCAGCACGATGCGGCCATCCTCCATGACCGCGGCGTGGTCGGCGACGCGCAGCGCGGCGCGGGCGTTCTGCTCGACCAGCAGGATCGACACGCCCTCGGTGCGGATGCGCCGCACCAGATCGAAGATCAGCGCGACGATCTTTGGCGCCAGGCCAAGCGACGGCTCGTCCATCAGCAGCAGCGTCGGCTTGCGCATCAGCGCGCGGGCGATGCACAGCATCTGCTGCTCGCCGCCCGACAGCGAGCCGGCGTTCTGCTTCAACCGCTCGCCCAGCACCGGGAACATCGCCAACACCCGGTCCAGCTCGCCCAGGCCGTGCTCGCCACCGCCGAGCACGAGGTTCTCGCGCACGCTCATGTTGGAGAAGATCTGCCGCCCCTCCGGCGCCTGGAGAAGCCCCGCCTGCACGATGCGGTGCGCCGGCAGGTTGGCGATGGACTCACCCTTGAAGGTGATGCTGCCGCGCCGCGCCCGGTAGACGCCGGAAATGGCGCGCATCAGCGTCGTCTTGCCCACCCCGTTGGAACCGAGCACGGCGACGATCGCGCCTTCCGGCACCGTCAGGCTGACGCCGTGCAGGATCTCCTGCGGCCCCATGGCGACGTGCAGGTCGTCTACGGACAGCAGCGTCGTCATGCGTCCACTCCGAGATAGGCTTCGAGCACCGCCGGGTCCTGGCGGATCACCTCCGGCGGGCCGTCGGCGATCTTGCGGCCGGTGGCGAGCACCAGCACGCGCTGGCAGATGCTCATGACGAGGTTCATGTCGTGCTCGACCAGCATGATGGTGAGGCCCTGGCCGTGCAGGCGCTTGATGAAGGCGGCCAGCTCGCGCGTCTCGGTGTCGTTGAGGCCGGCGGCCGGCTCGTCGAGGATCAGGAAGCGCGGCTGCATGGCCAGCGCCCGGGCGATCTCCAGGTACTTGCGTCGGCCGTAGGGCAGGTTGGCCGCCAGCTCGTCGGCGACGTGCGTCAGGCCGACCGCCTCCAGCGCGGCCCAAGTCCGCTCGCTGATGGCATCGGCGCGCTTGGCTGCGCCGAACAGCGCGTCCAGCGGTCCCTGCGGCAGCGTGCCGACCGCACCGACCGACACGTTGTCGAACACCGACATGTTCGGGAAGACGCGCAGGTTCTGGAAGGTGCGGCTGATGCCCAGCCGCGCCACCCGGTTGGTGCGCAGCCCGTTGATCGGCGTGCCGGCGAAGCGCACGGTGCCGGCGGACAGCGGTGTGAAGCCGGAGATCAGGTTGAACAGCGTGGTCTTGCCGGCGCCGTTCGGGCCGATCAGGCCGACCAGTTCGCCCTCGTCCACGTGCGCGGTGACGTCGTTGACGGCGAGCACGCCGCCGAAGCGCCGCGAGGCGTTCTCGATTTCCAGGAGGTGCGTCATCGCCAGCCGATCCCGATGCCGTTGTCGGTGCGCCGCCACGCCGCGCCCAGCTGCTGCCGGACCAGCCTGAGCGCCGAGACCTCGCCCAGCAGCCCCTTGGGCAGGAACAGGATGGACAGGAACATCACCATGCCGACCATGATGTTGCGGAAGTCGCCCAAGCCGCGCAGGCCCTCGGGCAGCAGGATGAGGAGCAGCGCGCCGATCACCGCGCCCGGCAGGCTGCCCAGGCCGCCCACCACCACCATCGCCAGGATCAGGATGGATTCGGAGAACTTGAAGTCGCCCGGCGAGATGTAGCCGGTCATGTGCGCCCACAGGCTCCCGGCCACGCCGGCAAAGAAGGCGGACAGCGTGAACGCCTCCATCTTCAGCCGCACGGTGCGGACACCCATGGCGTCGGCGCACTGGTCGTCCTCGCGGATCGAGCGCAGCGCGTTGCCGTAGTAGGAGTGGCTGAGCCGCCCGATGGCGACCACGCACAGCACCACCACCGCGGCCACCGTGTAGTAGGTGGCCAGCCGGCCGGACAGGCTGAAGCCGAACAGCTCCAGCCCCTTGGTGACGATGATGCCGTTCGGCCCCTTGGTGAACTCGACCCAGTTGAGCATCACCAGATACAGCATCTGCCCGATGGCGAGCGTCGCCACCGCGAAGTAGATGCTGACCAGCCGCATGGTCGGCAGCGCCACCAGGAAGGCGACCAGCGCCGCCACGAGGCCCGACAGCGGCAGCGTCCAGGTGAACCCCAGGCCGAGCTTGGTGGTCAGCAGCGCCGCGGTGTAGGCGCCCACACCGTAGAACGCCGCGTGCCCCAGGTGCAGCAGCCCGGCGACGCCGGTCACCAGGTGCATGGAGGCGGACAGCAGCACGAAGATCAGCGCCAGATTGGCGATCTGATAGAAGTAGCCGCGGTCGAACGACGCCAGCACAGCCGGCAATGCCGCGAACACCAGGAGGCCGATCAGGACCGGCAGAACCCATTGCGGGCGGGACTTAGACGCGCTCACGGCCCGCTCCGAACAGTCCGTTGGGGAAGAAGATCAGCGTCAGGATCAGGAAGCCGTAAGCCACCATGTCCGACCAGCCGGAGGAGACGAAGGTGGTCGCCATGCTCTCCGAGATGCCGAGGATCAGCGCGCAGATCACCGCGCCGGGGATCGAGGACAACCCGCCCATCACCATGGCGACGAACGCCTTGATGCCCGGCACGAAGCCCATGGCCGGGAAGATCGCGCCGTAGTACAGGCCGACCAGGATGCCGGCGGCGGCGCCCATCATCGAGCCGACCACGAAGGTCATGATGATGGTGCGGTCGGTGTCGATGCCCACGTACTTGGCGCCCAGCGGGTTGTTGGACACGGCGCGGATCGACAGGCCGATGCGGGTGCGGGTCAGCAGGTACTGCAGGCCGATCAGCATGGCCGCGGCGACGCCCAGGATGATGAAGTCGCCGGTCACCAGGATCACCGGGCCGACGCGCACCGGCGTGTTGATCAGGTACTCGAACGGCACCGAGCGCATCTGCGAGCCGAAGACGATCTCCAGCGCCTCGCGCACGACGATCGACACGGCGAGCGAGGAGAGCAGGGTGGACTCGCGCATCGCCCGCGACTTCAGCGACGCTTCGTCGGTGAAGCGACGGAACGGCTTGAACGCCAGCCGTTCCAGCGAGAAGCCGGCGAAGGCGCCGATGGCGAGCGCCGCGAAGACCACCGCCGCAATGGGCGGGGCAGCCGCGGTGATCAGCACGAGGCCGGCAAAGGCGCCCAGCGTGTAGATCTCGCCGTGCGCGAAGTTGACGACGTTCAGCACGCCGAAGATCAGCGTGAAGCCGATCGCCATCAACGCGTAGGTCATGCCCAGCGACAGGCCGATGGCGAGTTGCTGGAGGTAGTAGGGGTCGAACAAATCCACCGGGGCGACGCTCCGTTCTGCATTCCTTCGTCATTTCGTCATCCCCGCGAAAGCGGGGATCCAGGGACGCTTGCAAGGCACGGTTTCGCCAAGCTGCCTGGATCCCCGCTTTCGCGGGGATGACGAAAGAAAAGACGATGACGAAAGAAGAAGGCGCGGCGGCGCGTGAAGCGCGCGCCGCGCCCCATCTCCGTCCTTACTCCTTCACCGGCGCGAACTGGCCGCCCTTGACCTCGACCTTGGTCAGCTCCTTGTTGGCCTCGCGGTCGGCGTCGAAGGTGGTCTTGCCGGTGATGCCCGGGAAGTCCTTGGTCTGGGCCAGCGCGTCGCGCACGCTCTCGCGCGTCGGGTTCGGCTGCGCCTTCTCCACCGCGGCCAGCATGATGCGGACCGCATCATAGGCCTGCGCCGGGAACTGGCCGGGCTCGGCGCCGTTGGAGCGCTTCTTCCACTCCGCCACGAACTTCTGAACGGCCGGGTCCGGGTTGGTCGGCAGGAAGTTCGAGGTGAGGTGCAGCCCGTCCGCCGCGTCGCCGGACAGCTCCAGCAGCTTCGGGCTGTAGGCAGCCGAGGTCGAGTAGACCGGCGTCTTGACGCCCAGCTGCTGCAGCTGCTTCAGGAACTGCGCGCCGTCCTCGTAGAAGAAGCCGGTGTAGATGGCGTCGGGCTTCGCGCGCTCGATCTTCGAGATCAGCGAGCGGTAGTCCTTGAGGCCGCGGTTGAAGAACTCGCTGAACGCCACCTGGCCGCCGCCGGCCTTCACCGCCTCGGTGTAGCCGGCGACCACCGACTGGCCCCAGTCGGTCTGCTCGGCGATCACCGCGACGTTCTTGAAGCCCTTGGATGCCATCCACTTGGCGTTGTAGGGGCCTTCCTGCGCCTGGGTGGCGATGTTGCGGAACTGGTACTTGGAGATCTTGGTGTAGTCGGGGTGCGAGGCGGTCTGCGACAGCTGGGCCAGGCCGGCCTCCTTGTAGACCTGCGCGGCGGCCATCGACACGCCCGAGGTGAAGTCGCCCAGCACGCCGACGATCGCCTTGTCGTCCACGAACTTGCGGGCGATGTTCACGCCCTCCTTGGCGTCGGAGCGGCTGTCCTCGAAGACGATCTCCACCTTGAACGGCTTGTCGGCGGCCTTGAACTCGTCCAGCGCGATCTCCGCGGCCTTGCGGAAGTCCTGGCCATACTGGGCGGTGTCGCCGGTCAGCGGCAGCTGGTAGCCGATCTTGACGTCGGCAGCGTGGGCGGACACGGACAGCCCGACCACGGCGGTGGCGGTGAGAGCGGCGAGACGGAGGGTCATCGTTGCGGTTCCCTGAAGTCGTTGTCGTTTATCGGTTTACTTGGCGGCAGCGCCGGGACCCGGCACGACCTTCAGGCGGCAGCAGCCCTCGTCGCCGGGCTTCCAGGTCTCGCCCTTGAAGGTGAAGCCGGCGGACTCGAACAGGCCGCCGTCGATGGCGCCGGCCATCTTGCACAGCAGCTCCAGATCCTCGTCGCTGCGGCCCTGCCCCTGCCAGGCTTCCTTCAGCGGGCAGCGGTGGAAGTGGATCTCCAGCATCTCGCCGTCGCAGCGCTTGATCTCCGGCGCGAACATCTGGTCGCGCAGCGGGATGCCGTCGAGGAAGGCGCCGCACAGGCCCTCCAGGTCGCCCGGCCCGTGCCCGGCGTACTTGGTGCCCATCTGCTCGCCGAGGCGGCGGGTCGATTCCTTGCCGACCTCCAGCGCGGTCTCGGTGCCGAAGCGCTCGCGCAGCACGTCGAACATGTGCGCGTAGGCGGCGGCGCGCATGGCGTAGGAGTTGCGCAGCAGGGTGGGATAATCGGGGGTGTCGGCCATGATGCTCTCGTTCAGATCTCTTGGGAATCGTTCCAGCGGTACTGCAACAGCTTCAGCGGCCCGACGCGTTGCAGCAGGCTGTTGAAGGGCAGCGGCGTCGGTTCGGTGAAGGGCAGCGCCAGTTCGCGGATGTCGCGCCCGGCGGCGGCCTGGGCCAGCTCGCGGCCCAGCGACACCGACAGCGCCACGCCGCGCCCGTTGCAGCCCGCCCAGGCGAAGCCGTTCGGCCCCAGCCGGTGGACGCGCGGGAAATAGTCGGTGGTCATGGCGATGCGGCCGTTCCACACATAGTCGAAGGTGACGCCGGCCAGCTGCGGGAACATCTCCGCCAGCCGCGCGCCGACGATCGTCTTCAGCCGCTCCGGCCCGTTGACCTGGATCAGCAGCGCGCCGCCGGTGACCAAGCGGTTATCCGCGGTCCAGCGCATGAAGCGCAGGTCGCCGTGCGTGTCCGACATCGCCTGCCGGCCGGGGATCACCGTCTTGCGCACATTGTCGCCCAGCGGCGCCGTGGCCATCTGCCAGGACAGGATCGGCACCACCTCGGTGCGGACCGTCGGGAAGACGCTGGAGGCGTAGCCGTTGGTGCCGAGGATCAGCGCGTCGGCCGTCACCTCGCCCTCCGGTGTGCGGGCCACCCAGCGGTCGCCGCGGCGCTCCACCGACAGGGCGGGGGAGTTGACGTGGATGGACGCACCGGCTTCCACCACCTTGGCCGCCAGCCCGCGCACCAGCGCCAGCGGGTTGATGTGCCCGCCGGTGCGGTTGATCCAGCCGCCGTGGTAATACTCGGAGCCGAGCAGGCCGCGGACCCGGTCGCGGTCCAGCAGCTCGACGTCGGCGCCGCGGCGGCCCCACTGCTCGACCCGGCGTTGCGCGATCTTGATTCGGCCCGGCGTGTGCGCCGGCTGGATCCAGCCGTTCTGCTCCGCCGCGCAGTCGATGCCCAGGCGGCGCACCGTGTCGAAGAGGTACGAGGCGCTGTCGCGCACCAACGCCACGAATCGCTCGCCGTCCACCGGCCCGAAGCGCGCCACGAGGTCGTCCGGGTCCGGCCGGGTCAGCGTCGGGATGATCTGCCCGTTGTTGCGGCCCGAGGCGCCGCGGCCCAGCTCGGACGCCTCCAGCACCACCGGGCGCTTGCCGGCCTCGACGAGGTGCAGCGCCGCCGACAGACCGGTGAAGCCGCCGCCGATGACCAGCGCGTCGGCCTCCACCGAGTCCTTGAGGACGGGCAGGGCCGGCGGCGGCGGGGCCGTCGCCTCCCACAGCGAGTTGGGGCGTTCCCAAATACCGCCCTGTCCGGGGATGCTGTTCGTCGTCTCTGCCACGTGCGCCGTCCGAATTGGTCCGACCAGTTCCTTCAGGGCCGAACTATGGGGCAGAACGGGGTACGATGCAAATCCCCCGATTAAAATGCGGGATATGGCTGTTATTCACATTAGTAATGCGTATTATCCTGCCTTCGGCAGAACCGTCTCGGCCAGCCGCACCCAGTAGCTGGCGCCGATGGGCAGCACCTCGTCGTTGAAGTCGTAGTGCGGGCTGTGCAGGTTGCGCCCGCCATCCGACGGGCCGGCGCCCAGCCACACATAGCACCCCGGCCGCTTCTGCAGCATGAAGGAGAAGTCTTCCGCACCCATGCTGGGCATCGGGTCGAGGTCCAGCGCCTCCGTGCCCACGACGCGGGCGGCGGCGCGGCGGGCCTTCTCGGTGGCGTCGGCGGTGTTGACGGTGGAGGGGTAGCGGCGCTCGTAGCGGAAGGACGCCTCGACACCCATCACCGTGGCGATGGCCTGGGCGATCTCGCGCATGCGGCGCTCGATGGTGTCCTGCACTTCCGCGCGGAAGCTGCGGGTGGTGCCGCGCAGCACGGCGCTGGCCGGGATGACGTTCCAGGTGTCGCCGGCGTGGAACTGGGTGACGCTGACCACCGCCGAATCGACGGGGTGCGTGTTGCGGCTGGCGATCGTCTGCCAGGCGTTGACGATCTGCGTGCCGGCGACGATCACGTCGGTGCCCAGGTGTGGCATGGCGGCGTGCGTGCCCTTGCCGGTCAGCGTCAGCTCGAACACGTCGTAGGACGCCATCATCGGACCGGGGCGCATCGCCATCCGGCCGACGTCCAGGCCCGGCCAATTGTGCATGCCGTAGACCTCGGTGACCGGGAACTGCTCGAACAGCCCTTCCTCGACCATCACCCGGCCGCCGCCCTCGTTCTCCTCGGCGGGCTGGAAGACGAAGGCGATGGAGCCCTGGAAATTCGGATTCTCGGCCAGGTAGCGCGCGGCGCCCAGCAGCATGGTGGTGTGGCCGTCGTGCCCGCAGGCGTGCATGCGGCCGGCGTGGCGCGAGGCGTGCGGCAGGTTGGTCTGCTCGTCGATGTGCAGCGCGTCCATGTCGGCGCGGAAGGCGACGGACGGCCCCTCGCCGTTGCGCAGGATGCCGACGACGCCGGTCCTGGCGAGGCCGCGGTGCACCTCCAGCCCAAAGCTCTCCAGCTTGCCGGCGACCACGTCGCTGGTGCGCTGCTCCTCGAAGGCGGTCTCCGGATGGGCGTGCAGGTCGTGCCGCCACGCCTTCATGTCGGCGGTGTACTTCTCCAGGCCCGGAACCGTCTCGACCATCCCTGCTCTCCCTGTTCGTTGGTGGGCAGCAATATGGGGCCTTATACTTTGGTCGACCACCACCGCGTGAGCGGGGCAGCCTTGACGGCGGTCAAGGGCGGCGCGGCGGGGCAGGATGACCGTAGGCCGGGCAAACAGCGTGGAGGATCGACCCGTGCAGGACCTCGTTCAGGACCGTTCCGTCGGCGACAACTCCGGGGCGATCCAGATCCGGGTGGAGGTGCGGCTGTTCAACAGCCTGGTGCCACACGGCCACGGCCGGCCGGTGCAGACGGTGCCGCTGCCGGCCGGCAGCACGGTGGGCGACGTGATCCGCCGCTTCGGCATCCCGCCGCGGGACGTCTACCTCGTGCTGATCAACGGCCGCGACCCGACGCCGACGCTTGGCGACATGGTCAACCAGGAGCGCACGCTGGAGGACGGCGACGTGGTGGCGCTCTCCGGCCCGGTGCCGTTCTCCTGGGGGTATGGCGCGCCGGTGGTCTGAGGGATCAGTTGCCGAAGCGCTCCACCAGCGCGCTCCACAGCGCCGGCAGCTCGCGGGCCGCCGGGTCGTTGGCGGGCACGCGGCGGGCCGCGGTGTGCACGAGCACCAGCTTCGACGCCGGGTCCACGAAGATCACCTGCCCGTACACGCCGCGCAGCGCGAACATCCGCCGCCCGCCCGGAAGCAGCCAGACCTGATAGCCGTAGCCGCTGTAGGAGGTTGCCGTGCCGGGCGCCAGATACTCCTCACCGGCGTGCACGGTGGTGGCGTCGAGCAGCCATTGACGCGGGATGATCTGCCGGTCCTGCCATGCGCCGTCGTGCGCCAGCAGCAGCGCGAACCGCGCGTAGTCGCGCAGCACCGCGTTGAAGCAGCAATAGGTCGCCTCCTGCCCGGCGGAATCCACCACCCAGGTGGCGTCGGACTCGGCGCCCATCGGCTGCCAGATCCGGGTGCGCAGATAGTCGGCCACCGGCATGCCGGTGGCGTTGCGCAGGATCAGGCCGAGGATTTCCGTTTCGATGCTGGCGTAGCGGAAGCGCGTGCCCGGTGGTGCGTCGCGCGTGTTGAACTGGGCCACCGTGGCGACCGGGTCCGGCGGCGCCTTGCCGAACAGGGCGCGGCCCATCCGGGCGATGTCGTCGGCGCCGCCGTAGTCCTCGCGGAACGCCACGCCGGAGGCCATGTGCAGCAGGGCGCGGATCGGCGTGGCACCGTACTCCGTACCGGCAAGGCCGGGGACATAGGCGGCTGCCGGCTCGTCGATGGAGCGGATGGCGCCCTCGGACACGGCGATGCCGACCAGCATGCCGGTGATCGTCTTCGCCATGGACTGCGAGGTGAAGCGGTCGCGGTCGGTGCGGCCGTACTGGTAGCGCTCGTCCAGGATGGTGTCGCCTTTGGCGATCAGGAAGCCGGTGACCGGGTGCTCGGCCAGATAGTCCTCGATGCTGCGGTCGCGGCGCTCGTAGCGGTAGCGGAGCGTGACGCCGTGGTCCGTCCGCTTCAGGGGCGATGCCACCGGCGCCCGCGCCACCGGGCGGCTGTCGTAGATCCGGTCGAAGTGGCTGAAGGTGCCCACCAGCACGCGCTGTTCGCGCGCGCCGCGGCGCCCGACCGGATACCCCGCCGCCGCGCCGTAGGCGTCGGCATCCGGACCGGCCGGCGAGAAGCTGGGGTTCTCCACCGCCAGGGCGGCGGGCGCCGTCAGGATCAGAAGCGCGGCGGCAATGCGGAGGAGGGCCGACATGGGCGGGACACCGTGCGAAGGGGCGCTACGGCAGCGCAGTCTCGACCATTCGACGTGGTTTGCAAAGGTTTCAGCCGCCACCCTTCTGGAACGCCCGGTCGAAGCGCCGCACGAAAGCCCACGCGTCCTCCTCTCCGCAGCCATGGAAGCGCAGCGTCACCCGCATCACCGGAATCTCGAACAGCCCGAGCCGGCGCGGCGGCAGCGGCTCAGCGACGATTTCCACCGCGTCGCCGACCCACACCACCCCACCGTCCTCGTGCACGGGCAGACCGCCCGCCGCCCCCGGCAGCAGGCGCAGGAACTCCGCGCGGGTCAGCGCCATCTCCTTGACGACGGACGCGATCATCCCCCGGCGACGGGCGGCCACATGGCGAGCGCGTCGCCGGGCTTGAGCCGGTGCGACTCCAGCTGGCTCGGCACCACGTAGACGCCGTTGACCAGCACCAGGTGGCACTTCTCGCGCGGCAGGTTCAGCCGCTCGATGATCGTCGCGGGGGTGGCGTCGTCGTCCACGTCCAACTCGGCGGCGTTGTGCCGCGCCCCGGCGGGCAGGTGGCCGGCGAGCGTGGCGAACAGCTTGACCGTGATCTGCATCTATCTCACTTGGGAATGCGCGACGTACGCTTCCATAATGCGGTGCGGGTCCTTCTTCAGCCGCTCTTTCCAGGGGCCGAGCCGAGTTTCCGCCTGGATCAGGCCGCGCAGCACGCCGATGTGCTGGGTCAGGCCGATGGCGGTGCCGCCGACCAGGACGTCGTCCTGGAACTGCAGGCTGAGGTACTTGTGGTTGGCGTGGTCCACCACCTCGACGCTGTCGCCGCCGTCCACGCCGGCCCACAAGCCGAAGGAGCTGGAGATCAGCCCCACCGTGTCCAGCACGTTCATCTGCAGGCTGCCGTTGTACTGCACGTTGCGCCCGGCCATGTTCATGGCGGCGATGCGGCCGTGCTCCGACGCGGTCGGCTGGATGGCGTGCACGTCGTGCGCGCGGGTCGAGAAGTCGTATCCCTGCGCCACGTCGCCCGCCGCGTACACGTCGTTGACGCTGCTGCGCATGTAGCGGTCGACCAGGATGCCCCGTTCCACCTTGACGCCGCTGTCCTTCAGGAAGTCGACGTTCGGCGTCACGCCGGCCGACACGACGACGAGGTGCGCGCCGATGCGCTCGCCGCTGTCCAATTCGACGTCGATGGTGTCGCCCTCGGTGGTCGCCTCGCGGCGCCGGAGAAAGCCGAAGATGCCGCGGCTTTTCTCCGCCGCCACCGACTGCAGGCTCTTGATCTTTGTCGAGGTGAGGACGCGGATGCCCTTCTTCTCGCACCAGGTGCGGATCATGGTGCCGGCGGTGGAATTCATCATGCGCGGCACCATGCGGTCGCCCATCTCGACCACGGTCAGCTGCACGCCGCGCGCCGCCAGCGCTTCCAGCACGATGCAGCCGATGAAGCCGGCGCCCATCAGCACCACGTGCGCGCCCGGCTCGGCGAGGCGGATGATGTTGCGGGCGTCCTCCAGCGTCCAGCAGTGGTGGACGTTCTTGAGTTCCAGTCCCGGGATCGGCGGGCGCACCGGCCGCGCGCCGGTGGCGATCAGCAGGCGGTCGTAGCCGAGGTGGCTGCCGTCCTGGAAGTCGATGCGCTTGTGGTCGGGGTCGAGCCGCGACGCCAGGCCGTGCCGCACCTCGATGCCGAGCGCGGCGTAGTGGCCGGGCGTCTTGCGCAGATAGGTGCCGTCCTCGCCGACCTTGCCGGTCAGCACGTAGGGGATGGCCATGCGGGAATAGGGCGGTTCGGGCTCGCCGGCGACCAGGGTGATGGTGCCGGCGGGGTCGGTCTTGCGCAGGGTCTCGGCGGCGACCACGCCCGACGGGCCGGCGCCTAGGACGACGTAGTGCATGGGGCACCCGATGTTCTTTGGGTGAGATTCCTTAAAGCCCCTCTCCCTTGACGGAAGAGGGGTTGGGGAGAGGGTGGCGGACGTACCTTGCGGGCTTCGCCCGCGCCCCCTCTCCCCAAACCCCTTCCCCGCGAGGGGGGAGGGGCTTACGTCACAGCGCCAGCCGCGCCAGCGTCTCGTTGGTCGGCACGCCGTCCGGCGTCCAGCCGCGGAGCTCGTAGTACTCCGGCAGCATCTTCGCCAGACCGTTGGTCAGCCCCTTGGCCGGGCCGGTCTTCGCCGGTTCGGTCAGCAGGCGCTTGGGCAGCGTGTCGTCCTTGGCGGTGAAGCCGGCCGCCAGGTTGAACTGGCGCTCCAGGTTCCAGATGCGCTCGCCGGTCTCGACCATGCGCTCGACCGACCAGCCGCCCTCGATGGCCGCGTCCACCTGCGGCGCCACGTCCTGCAAGGTCCAAGCGAAGGACGTGAAGATGCAGATGCCGGCCGCGTCGAAGGCCGCGGTGGCGTCCTGGAAGGCCTTGACCAGACCGGGCTTGCCGTCGGTCGCCAGCGGATCGGTCTTCTCGGGAATCCCGAGGATCTCCGAGGCCACGGTGTAGCTGCGCAGGTGGCAGGCGCCGCGGTTGGAGGTGGCGTAGGTCAGGCCCATGCCCTGGATGCCGCGGCTGTCGTAGGCCGGGAACTCCTGGCCCTTGACGCCCATGTGGAACTCCGGATGGCCGTACTTCTCGCACAGCCGCTTGGAGCCGAGGCCGAGATCGACGCCGAAGCCCTCGGCCTTGCCGGTCAGCTCCGCCGCCTTGACCAGCGCCTCGGCCGAGCCGAAGCGGAACTCGATGCCGCCGGTCTCCTTGGTGGTGATGGCGCCGGTCTCGAACAGCTCCATCGCCGCCGACACGGTGGCGCCGAACGAGATCGGGTCGAAGCCCTGCTCGTTGCAGATGAAGTTGGCGTAGGTCAGCGCCTCCAGGTCATCGACCCCGGTGTTGGA
Organism: Azospirillum sp. TSO22-1; assembly: GCF_003116015.1. Taxonomy (GTDB): domain Bacteria; phylum Pseudomonadota; class Alphaproteobacteria; order Azospirillales; family Azospirillaceae; genus Azospirillum. Next base: position 23,884 of record NZ_LGQZ01000005.1, on the reverse strand, counting down.
GCCGAGCGCCCACGCCGCCTCGTACTCCAGGCCGCCCGAGGCGCCCCAGTACTCCGGCTTGTTGGAGACCGAGAAGTGCGTCTTGTCCATCTGCGAGATGCGGCCGCAGGCGATGGTGCAGCCGAAGCAGGCGGCGTTCTTCACCAGATTGGGCTTGCCGTCGCTCGGGCGCTTTTCCGCCATCGCCTCGGCCGAGATGGCGCGCGCGCCCTCGAACTGCACGTCGCGGTGGTTGCGCGTCGGCATGGCGCCGGTCTCGTTGATGACGTTCATCAGCACCTGGGTGCCGTAGGTCGGCAGGCCCTGGCCGGTCACCGCGTTGCCGGACAGCACCGCCTTGCCGGCTTCCGCCGCCTTCAGGAAGGCCGGGAAGTCGCGCACCTTGACGCCCAGCGTGCCGCGCAGCGCGACCGCCTTGAGGTTCTTCGAGCCCATCACGGTGCCGACGCCCGAACGCCCGGCGGCGCGGTGCAGGTCGTTGACGATGCAGGCGTACTTCACGCCGCGCTCGCCGGCGAGGCCGATCGATGAGACGCGGATCTGCGGGTCCTGGTGCTTCGCCTTGATCGCCTCCTCGGTGTGCCAGACCGACGTGCCCCACAGGTCGTCGGCCGGCAGCAGCCGCGCCTCGCCGTTCTCGACGTAGAGGTAGACGGGCGCCGGCGCCTTGCCCTCGACGATGATCATGTCCCAGCCGGCGTTCTTCAGCTCGTTGCCGAAGAAGCCGCCGGAGTTCGAGCAGGCGATGGCGCCGGTCAGCGCCCCCTTGGTGATGACGGTGTAGCGCCCGCCGGTCGAGGCCATGGTGCCGGTCAGCGGCCCGGTGGCGTAGATGATCTTGTTGTCCGGCGACAGCGGATCGACCTTCGGGTCGATCTCCTCCACCAGGTACTTGGTGCCGAGACCGCGCGAGCCCAGGTACTTCTGGGCCCAGTCCATGTTCAGCGGTTCGCTCTTGATCGTGCCGGCGGTCAGGTTGACGCGCAGGATCTTACCAGCCCATCCCATCGTCGTGCCCCCCTCAGTTCGCCGCGGCCGACGCGGTCCTGGACGCCCAGGCGCGCATCTTGTCCAGGCCGGTCCATTCCGCGTCCACATAGGTGATCGCCTGCGTCGGGCAGGCCGAGGCGCAGGCGGGCGAGCCCTGGCACAGGTCGCACTTCATGACCTTGCCGGAGGAGGCGTTGTAGTTGATGGTGCCGAACGGACAGGCGATGGTGCAGACCTTGCAGCCGACGCACAGCTCGTTGAGGACTTCCTTGGCGCCGGTCAGCGCGTTGACCTTGATGGCGTCCACCGGGCAGGCCTGCATGCACCACGCCTCGGCGCACTGCGTGCAGGTGTAGGGGACGAACCGCGCCTCGGCGTCGAAGGTGAAGACGCGGATCCGTGACTTGGAAGGATTGAAGACGCCCTCGTTCTCATACGAACAGGCCATCTCGCATTGCCGACACCCGGTGCATTTGCCGGGGTCGATGTTCAGCGAACGCTGCATCGGCGCACTCCTCGGACGGTGTGACCAGTACCCAGTGGGCGACCGATTTTTTCCGCCGGGTCTTCGTGAAGACGTCGACGGAAGGGTCGCCCTTATCAGTTGTTTGTAATGCGAAGCGTATACCCTCACTCCAGACCCGGCAAGGTGGGGAGGGGGCCTGACGGATCATACTATCGGCCAATGGACGGGGGCCGTTTGCCGGCCGGGCGCGCGCGCCCCAGATCAAGGCCATGGCACAGCCTCGAGCATCCCAGGGAGAGAGACGCATGAGCACGCGACGGATGGCGGAGATGATCTCCGACATCAACCCGATGGGCACCGACGGGTTCGAGTTCATCGAGTACACCGCCCCCGATCCCGCCCAGCTCGCCGCCCTGTTCGAGAAGATGGGCTTCCGCCCGGTGGCGCGGCACCGCTCCAAGAGCGTCACGCTGTGGCGGCAGGGCGGCATCAACTTCATCGTCAACGCCGAGCCGGACAGCTACGCCCAGGCCTTCGCCAGGGTGCACGGCCCCAGCGTCTGCGCCATCGCCTTCCGCGTCGCCGACGCCGCGCACGCGCACAAGCGGGCGCTGTCGCTGGGCGCCCGGCCTGGGCCGAGCACCGCCGGGCCGATGGAGCTGAACATCCCCTCCATCCAGGGCATCGGCGGCAGCCTGATCTATCTGGTCGACCGCTACGGCGACCGCAGCATCTACGACGTCGACTTCGAGTTCGACGAGACCGAACCGGCCGAGCCCGCGGGCGTCGGCCTGCAGTGCATCGACCACCTGACGCACAACGTCCACAAGGGCCGCATGGACGAGTGGGCGGACTTCTACACCAAGCTCTTCAACTTCCGCGAGATCCGCTACTTCGACATCGAGGGCAAGCTGACCGGCATCAGGTCGAAGGCGATGACCAGCCCGTGCGGCAAGATCCGCATCCCGATCAACGAGTCCGCCGGGCACGGCGGCAAGGATCAGATCGAGGAATACCTGGAGGCCTACCACGGCGAGGGCATCCAGCACGTGGCGCTGAGCACCGGCGACGCCTACGCCACCGTCGAGGCGATGCGCGGGCGCGCCAACGAGTTCATGCCGCCGCCGCCCGACACCTATTACGAGATGCTGGCCGAACGGCTGCCGAACCATGGCGAGGACATCGCGCGGCTGAAGAAGGACAACCTGCTGATCGACGGCTCGCCGGGCGGCGGCCTGCTCCTGCAGATCTTCACCAAGACGGTGATCGGCCCGATCTTCTTCGAGGTCATCCAGCGCAAGGGCGACGAGGGCTTCGGCGAAGGCAACTTCCGCGCGCTGTTCGAGAGCATCGAACGCGACCAGATCAAGCGCGGCGTGCTGAAGGAGGTCTAATTCTCCCTCCCCCTGCCCGGCAGGGGGAGGGAAGGGGCCCGCAAAGCGGGAAGGGGGGCTGCGGCTTTGCTGGCAGGCCGCTGCCCCCACCTAACCTCCCCCGCCGGGGGCGGGGGAGGAACTGTTGTCTTGCTACGCAATCATCCGAGTCGCCCCGCAACCAATGCGCGCTGGCGGACTCCTATCCGTTGTCGTGCCGTGGAATCGCTGGCGTTCCCTCCGGCCGGTCCCCATATGGCTCCCACCGACCGCCTTCCGGCGCAGAATGCTGGTTATGCGGCTTTTCCGCACGCTATAGTCGGTTGGCGGGAATTCTCCGTCACGAAGGTCCAGTGGAGTGATGCGGTGAATAGAACAATAATAATAGTCGATGACAGCAAGCTATCCAGAATGCATCTGCGCGGCATTGTTCTGCGCCATCGTCCGGACTGGACCGTGAAGGAGGCGGGAAGCGGTGATGAACTCTTCTCTGCCCTGGCTGAAGGTCCTATCCATATTGCCATAATCGACTACAACATGCCGGGCATGAACGGGCTGGATGTGGCGGCCGAGCTGAAGCGCCGGCAGGGCGACGTGCACATCGCCGTGGTCACCGCCAACGCCCAGGATTCCGTGGTCGCCGGCATCCGCGAGCTGCACGCCGCCTTCCTGCCGAAGCCGGTGGACGAGGAGCAGGTGGCGCGCTTCCTGGCCTCCACGCTGCTGCCGCGCCGTCCAGGCGCTTCCGCCTGACCCCCGCACCGGACCCGGCATGGCCACCCTGAACGAGATCGAGCGCGACGCGCTGACCGAACTGGGCAACATCGGCGTCGCCAAGGCGTCGGTGGCGTTGGCCAAGCTGGTGGGCGGCGAGGTGCGGATGTCCGTGCCGGACGTCCGCGTCATGCCGCGCGGCGCGGCGGCGCGCGGGCTGGAGGAGGCGCTCTCCACGCACCTCGTCGCGGTGTCCGAGTGCTTCGACGGGGCGCTCACCGGGGCGGCGCTGCTGGTCTTCCCGGAACGGCACTGCCACGAACTGGTGCGCGCCGTGCTGCCGCCCGAGGTCGGGGCCGCCGACGTCCCCGCGCTGGAGGGCGAGGCGTTGGCCGAGGTCGGCAACATCGTGCTGAACAACTGGCTGGCGGTGGTCGCCAACATGCTCGACGCCAGGCTGGACACGGCGCTGCCGACGGTGCTGCGCGGCGATGGCGCGGCGATCCTGGCCGGCTGCGGCGCGCCGGCCGGGGATGAGGCGCCGACCATCGTCTTCACCATCCGCTTCCATGTGCACGGCACCAACATCGCCGGGCAGATCCTCATCGCCATGGACGCCTCGGCCGAGGCGGCGCTGCGCGAACGGATCGCCCACACCATAAGGAAAATCACCGGCTGAAGCCGGGCAGAGAGGAACGACCTTCCATGGCCCTCGTGAAGAAGACGCAGATCGCGAAGTCCGGCGCCGCCAAGGCGCCGCCGGTCATCGAGGACGTGGCCGGCGCGCCGGACGCGGCGGATGCCGAGGCGCAGAAGCGCCGCGTGCGCGCCACCACCCGCCGCCGCAAGGCGGCCGAGGGCATCGCCGCGGCCTCCGCCCAGCTGGCCGGCGGCGTCGCCCAGGCCGCGGCGGCGGCGGAGGAACTGCGCAAGGCGATGGAGCAGGTCGCGGCGAGCGCGGACGAGGCCGCCGCCACCACCCAGCAGTCGCAACGCGCCATCGACCGCTCGGCCGAGCACGTCGGGCGTGCCCGCCGCAGCGCCGAGGCGTCCATCGTCCGGGTCGAGGCGCTCGAGACGCTGATCGGCGGCATCGCCGGCCGCATCCTCGGCTCCGTGGACGCCATCGTCCGCGCCGCCGAGCGGCAGGAGGGCGCGGTGGTCCTGGTCGGGCGGCTGGAGCGGCAGGCCGGCGAGATCGGCGAGATCGTCCAGGGCGTCGCCGCCATCGCCGACCAGACCAACCTGCTGGCCCTCAACGCCGCCATCGAGGCGGCGCGCGCCGGCGAGGCCGGCAAGGGCTTCGCCGTCGTCGCCGACGAGGTGCAGGCGCTGGCTGAGCGGTCGGAGCGCTGCACCCGCGACATCCAGGACCTCGTGGCGCGGATCCAGGCGGCGGTCGGCACCATCGCCCAGGGCATTGTCGGCTCCGCCGCAGCGGCCAAGACCGAGGTCGAGCGCGGCCGTCACGTCACCGGACAACTGGAGCGGGTGCGCAGCGACATGGCCGTCATCGCCCGCGGCGGCCAGGAGACGGTGAAGGCCGCCCTGGAGGCCGAACAGGCGGTGCGCGCGGCGCAGCGCGGCGCAGAGAACATCGCCGCCGCCGCCGAGGAGCAGTCCGCCGCCGCCGAAGAGGCGCTGAAGACCGTCGGCCAGCAGGCCGAGGCGCTGAACCAGAGCGAATCCACCGCCTCGCAGCTGGCGGAGATCGCCGACGAGCTGACCGCCAGCACCGACGTGCGCCGCAGCGCCGAGGAGGTGGCCTCGGCCGCCGAGGAGCTGTCCGCCGCCATCGAGGAGATCAACCGCGCCGCCGCGCAGATCACCATCGCCATCACCCAGATCGCCCGTGCCGCGGAGACCCAGTCGGCGGCGACGCAGCAGTCCTCCTCCGCCATCGCCGAGATCGAGGCGAGCGCCAAGCTGAGCGTCGGCCGCGCCACCGACGCGCTGGAGCGCAGCCGCTCCATGGCCGCGCAGCTCGACGGGATGCGGGAGTCGGTCACGCAGCTGGCCACCGGCGTGTCGCAGTCGGTCGAGGCCGGGCGCCGGAGCGCCGAGCAGATCGGCGAGCTGGAGCTGGCCGCGCGGCGCATCGACAAGATCGTCGATGCCATCACCGTCATCGGCATCCAGACCAGCATGCTGGCGGTCACCGGCTCGGTCGAGGCGGCGCGCGCCGGGGAGTTCGGGCGCGGCTTCAACGTTGTCGCCTCGGACATCCGCACCCTGGCGCAGGACGCCTCCGACAACGCCGACCGGGTGAAGGATCTGGTCAAGGGCATCCAGGACCAGGTGATCCGCGTGCGCCGCGACATCGAGGAGATCGCCGCCACCGCGCTGGCCGAGGCCGCCCGGCATCAGGAATTCGCCGCCAGCCTCGCCGCCGCGGCCGGGGATCTGGGCACCGTCGTCGCCAGCAACCAGGACATCCTGGCCAGCGCCGAGGAGATGATGAACGCCGTGCGCGAGACTCAGGCCGGCGTCGAACAGATCGCCGCTGGCGCCACCCAGGCCAACATGGCCGCTGGCGAGGCCGCCAAGGCGGCGCGCGAGCAGGCCAAGGGGGCGGAGGAGCTGGCCGCCGCCGTCGAGGAGATCGCCATCATGGCCGACGAGCTGCAGGGCGCCGCGTGATGGCGACCCGCGCTCCGCGCAAGAAGGCCGCCCGCGCGGCTCCCGATGCGGGGAGCAGCGCCGGCGCGGCGGCGGGCGGTGCCCGCTTCGTCACGCTGCGCGTCGGCGTCAGCGTGCTGGCGCTGCCGTTGTCCGAGGTGCGGGAGATCGTCCGGCGGCCGGAGATCGTCCGCATCCCCTTGAGCCCGCCCAGCCTGGACGGGTTGGCGCGGCGGCACGGTGTGGTGCTGCCGGTGATCGGGCTGCGCAGCGTGCTCGGCCTGCCCGGCACGGCGGCCGACAAGGACGCGCGCGTCGTGGTGGTCGGCCACAGGGGGCAGCCGATTGGGCTGGCGGTGGACCGCGTCGAGGGCATCGTCACCGTCGCCGACACGCGCATCGATCGCGACGCCGTGGACGCCGGCGTCGATGCCGAACTGCTGGCCGGTGTGATCCGCGACCCCAGGGGCGGTGCGGCGGCGGCCATCCTCGACGCCGGACCGCTGGTCGAGCGGCAGTTCGCCGAACTGGCCCGCCCCGCCGAGCGAGCCGCCGCGCACGACGGCGTCGCCGCCGTCGCGGCCGGGGCGAAGGCGGCGACCGTCGGGCTGGTCACCTTCGCGGTCGCCGGGCAGGAGTTCGCGCTGCCGGTATCCGACGTCGAGCGCATCGTGCCGCGCCCGGCGGAGGTGTCGCGCATGCCGAAGGCGCGCGCCCACCTGTTGGGCGTGATGGCGCTGGGCGACGGGCTGCTGCCGCTGGTGGGGCTGCGCGAGCTGTTCGGCCTCGGGAACACCGAGGCCGGCCAGGGGCGGGTCGTGGTCGTCCGGCTGGGCGACGGGGCGCAGGTGGGGCTGGCGGTGGACGGCGTGCATGAGATCCTGCGCGTCGATCCGGCCCTGGTCGCCCCGGTCCCGGCCATCCTCGCCCGCGAGGCCGAGTTCGAGGACATCCAGTCCATCGTCCGCCTGCAGGGGGGCAAGCGTCTGGTGTCGGTGCTGTCGGCCGGGCGCATGCTGGCGCACGCGGCCGAGGTGGCGGCGGCGCTGGAGGAGCACAGCGGAGGGGAGGCAACCATGGCCGAGCGGAGCGCGGGCGGGTCCGACGAGTCCTTCGTCGTCTTCCGTCTGGGCGAGGCGGAGTACGGTCTGCCGGTCTCCGCCGTGCAGGAGATCCAGCGCCGGCCGAAGACGCTGTCGCCGCTGCCCAAGGCGCCGGAGTTCGTCACCGGTCTGGTCAACCTGCGGGGATCGGCGCTGCCGGTCGTGGACCTGCGCCGCATCCTGCGCCTGGGCGAGGCGGCGCTGGACGAGCGCCAGCGCGTCGTCGTCCTGGCGGTGCGCGAGTTCCGCGCCGGGCTGATCGTCGATTCCACCAGCGGCGTGCTGCGCATCCCGGCGGATGCCATCGAGCCGGCGCCCGCCGTGAGCGAGGCGCAACGCCAGCTGATCGGCCGTGTCGCGACCCTCGACGGCCAGAAGCGCATGGTGCTGCTGCTGGAGGTCGAGGCCCTGTTCGACATGGAGCACCTGGCAGCCCTCCTCGAAGCCGCTTGAGGAGTCCGGCATGAAGGTGCTCGTGGTGGACGATTCGGCGCTGATGCGCCGCCAGCTCACCGACATTCTCACCACCGCCGGCATGCGGGTGGAGACCGCCCGCAACGGCACCGAAGCGCTGGAGCTGGTGGCACGCTTCCAGCCGGACGTGGTGACGCTCGACGTCGCCATGCCGGAGATGGACGGTCTGTCCTGCCTGAAGCGCATCATGGCCGAGAGCCCGCGCCCGGTGGTGATGATCTCCGCCCTCACCGACGCCGGCGCCGAGACCAGCATGGAGGCGCTGCGCCTGGGCGCGGTGGAGGTGGTGCACAAGCAGGGCGTGGCCGGCGTCGGCCTGCGCCGCATGGCCGGCGAGCTGGTGCGCATCGTCCAGGGCGCGGCCGGCGCCAGGCTGCGCCGCGCACACGGCCTGCGCGAGCGCCTGCAACGCACCAGGGCCAGCATCGTCGGCGACCGCGAACTGCCGTCGCCCGCGGTCCCCCGGCCCGGCGAACCGGCGGAGACGCCGCCCGACGCTGCCGGTCCGGGGGTGGTGCTGGTCGGCGTGTCCACCGGCGGCCCCAGCACGCTGGAGGAGATCATTCCCCAGCTGCCGGCGGACGTTCCCTGGCCGCTGGTGGTGGCGCAGCACATGCCGCCGACCTTCACCGCCACGCTGGCGCGCCGGCTCGACGACATCAGCGCCCTGAAGGTGGTCGAGGCGGCGCAGCCGACGGCACTGGAGCCCGGCATGGTCTGCATCGCCCGCGGCGGCGCCGACGCCGTGCTGACGCGGCGCGCCGGCCGGCTGGTGGTGCAGCCGGTGCCGGCCGACCCGGCGCGGCCCTGGCACCCGAGTGTGGACCGCCTGGTGGAGAGCGCGGTGCAGCACGTCGAGCCGTCCCGGCTGGTCGGCGTCCTGCTGACCGGCATGGGGGTGGACGGCGGCGCCTCGATGGCCGGGATGCACGCCCGCGGCGGCCGGACCATCGCGGAATCGGAGGCGAGCGCCGTGGTCTTCGGCATGCCCGCCGACCTGATCCGCCGCGGTGGCGCCGACGTGGTGCTGCCGGCCGAGCAGGTGGCGGGACAGCTGGTGCGGTGGTTGAAGCCGGCCGCCCGCGGCTAGTGCATTTTTTACCGTCATCCCCGCGAAGGCGGGGATCCAGGAAGAGCCCCGGCAGGGGCGATATGAGTCATCTGGCTCGCGGACGCGAGCGCTGGATCCCCGCCTTCGCGGGGATGACGAAGAAGGAAAGGGATTGGCTTCCATGGGACTGATCAAGGCCAGGAAGGACTCCGCCGGCACCGCGCCGCCGCCCTCCGGCGACCCGCTGGAGCTGCTGGAGAGCCGCGATCCCGCCGCCCGCCGCCGCGCGGCGCACCAGCTCGCCTCCCGTCCGGGCGCCGCGGCGGCGCTGTGCGCCCGCCTCGCGCGCGAGGACGACCTGAGCGTGCGCGAGGCGATCCTCACCGCGCTGCTGCACGGCCACCCGCCGGACGCCGTCCCCGGCCTGCTGCCGTTCCTGGAGAGCGAGGACGCCGGCCTGCGCAACGCCGCCATCGAGACCTTGCAGCAGATGCCACCCGACCTCGTGCTGCCGCACGTGGGGGCGCTGCTGGCGCACGAGGATTCCGACGTGCGCATCTTCACCGTGCAGCTCGTCGCCAAGCTGCCGCACCCCGAACGCATGGCCCGCCTGACCGCCGTTCTGGACCACGAGCCGCACGTCAACGTCTGTCTCGCCGCCGTCGAGGGCGTGGTCGAGGCCGGGCGGCCGGAGGCGCTGCCGGCGCTCGACCGGCTGAAGGCGCGTTTTCCGGACGACCCGGTCGTCGCCTTCTCGGTGGACGCGGCGCACCGCCGCTTCGCGCAGGGTTGAGCCGGTTGGCGCCGCGCGACGCCAAGGGAAAGAAGCCGTCCTCCGGTGCCTCGCCGGAGGATTACGAATTGCTGTGCGACTTCCTGCGCCAGCGCACCGGTCTGTCGTTCGGGGAGAACAAGCGCTACTACGTCGAGCGCCGCGTGGTCGATCGCATGGCCGCGGTCGGCGCCGGCGACTTCCGCGACTACCTGACCCTGCTGCGCTTCCAGGCGTCGGGCGAGGAGCTGCAGCGGCTCGTCAACCTGATGACGGTCAACGAGACGTACTTCTTCCGCGAGAAGTACCAGTTCGACTGTCTGGTGAACTCGACGCTGGACGAGATCGTGCGCGACCGCAAGCCGGGCGACCGCATCCGCATCTGGTCGGCCGGCTGCTCGACCGGCGAGGAGCCGTACTCCATCGCCATCATGCTGCTGGAGTTCTGGAAGCGGGTGGATGAGTTCGAGATCGAGCTGCACGCCTCCGACATCGACAGCCGCGTGCTCGACGCCGCCCGCGCCGGGCTGTACGAGGAGCGCTCCTTGCAATTCCTCCCGCCGCACCTCGTGTCGAAGTACTTCACGCTGGAGGCGCCGGGCCGCTGGCGCATCATGCAGGACCTGCGCGAGTCCATCGACTTCTCGCACCTCAACCTGCGGGATCCGGATCAGATGGGGCGCTTCCGCGATCTCGATGTCATCTTCTGCCGGAACATGCTGATATATTTCGACGATCTCGGACGGCGCGAGGCCGCCGCGGGGTTCTGGGACGCGCTGGCGCCGGGCGGCTTCGTCTTCCTCGGCCACTCGGAGAGCATGGCCCGCATGTCGTCGCTGTACGTGCCACGCCGGTTCCCGGAGGCGATCGTCTACCAGAAGGGCCACCAGGAGGGGAGGCAGGCATGAGCGAGGCGACCCGCCGGGTCCTGGTGGTGGACGACGCCGTCACCGTGCGCGCCTACACGCGCCAGGTGCTGGAGGCCGACGGCTTCACGGTGGAGGAGGCGGTCAACGGCATCGAGGGGCTGGAGCGCGCGCTGCTCGACCCGCCCGACCTGCTGCTGGTGGACGTCAACATGCCGAAGATGGACGGCTACGCCATGCTGCGCGCCGTGCGCCGCGAGGAGAGCCTGCGCGCCATCCCCGCCCTGATGGTCAGCACGGAGGCGAAGGAGTCCGACCGCCAGAAGGCGCTGGCCTCCGGCGCCAACTGGTATCTGGTGAAGCCGGCGCGCCCCGACGCGCTGACCCTGTCGGCGCGGCTGCTGACCGGGCGCCCGGTGGCCGGGGGTGCCTCGTGAGCGAGCTGTTCGACCAGTTCCTCGTCGAATCGCGCGAGCTGCTGGACGGCATCGGCGCCGGGCTGCTGCGGCTGGAGCGCAGCCTGGAGGACAAGGCGGCGATCAACGAGCTGTTCCGCGCCTTCCACACGCTGAAGGGTGGCACGGCGCTGTTCGACTGGCCGGCCTTCACCCACCTCGTCCACGCGGCGGAGGATTTGCTGGCCTCCGTGCGGTCCGGCGATGTGGCGGCGACGGCGGACCTCATCGACCGGCTGTTCGCGGTGGCCGACCAGAGTTCGCGCTGGATCGACCACATCGCCGAGCACCGCGGCCTGCCCGCCGACGCCGGCGAGCGGGCCCGCGTGCTGGAGGAACGCCTGCGCGCCGCGCCCGGCGAGGCGGCGCCGGAGACCGCCCTGCCGGACGCGTTCGGCTGGCTGCGCGACCTGTCGCGCGAGGAGCGCGAGGCGCTGCGCGCCGCCGGGCCGTCGCTGACCGCCGTCGCCTACGATCCCGACCCGGAGTGCTTCTTCAACGGTGACGATCCGCTGGCGCTGTGCCGGCGCATCCCGCGCCTCGTGCTGCTGCGCGTCGAGGCGGCGGAACCGCTGCCGGACCTTGCGGCGCTCGACCCCTATCGCTGCCGGCTGCGCTTCCGCGCGGTCAGCGCCGCGCCGGCCGGCGACGTGGCGCCGGTGTTCCGCACCGCGCCCGATCAGGTGCGCGTCGCCCCGGTGCCCGCCGACCTCGTCGGCCCCGCCCCCGCGCCGCCGCCCGCCGCCCCGGCCCCGGGCGCCGCAGCGATGGCCGAGGCGATCCTCGGCGAGCAGCGGCGCATCCTGGCGCTCGACGCCGCGCCGGGGGAGCTGGAGGGGCGGTTCGCCTCGGTGGAGCGGACGGCGCTCAACGTGCTGACGGCGCTGGGCCGCGCGGCCGAGGGGGCGGCGGTGCAGGCCGCCGCGGCGTCGGCGCGCGCGGTCGGGCGGCCGGGGCCGCTGGCCAACCACCTCGCCACGCTGCTCGCCGCGGTGGCCGCCGAGGCGACCGAGGCCAAGCTGAACGAACACGCCGAACCCCGCGCCGCCCGCCGCGCGCTGCGCGTCGAGCCGGAGCGGGTGGACCGCCTGCTGGCGCTGGTCGGCGAACTGGCGGTGGCGAAGAACCGGCTGCCGCCGCTGGTCCGCCAGGCCGAGGGCGACCGCGCGCTGGCGCGCACCCTGCGCGAGGTCGCCGACACCATCGACGGCCTGTCCGACGAGTTGCAGAACGCCGTGCTGCGGCTGCGCATGCTGCCGCTGGCGACGGTGCTGCAGCCGCTGCCGCGCATGGTCCGCGACCTCGCCCAGCGGCTCGGCAAGCGGATCGACCTGCTGGTCGGCGGCGAGCGCACCGAAGCCGACAAGGATGTGCTGGACGTGCTGGGCGAGCCGCTGATCCACCTCGTCCGTAACGCGGTGGACCACGGCATCGAGGCGCCGGAGCGCCGCGCAGCCGCCGGCAAGCCGGAGGCGGGCACCATCCGCATCGACGCCCGCCAGGACAAGGACAGCGTCGTCATCGAGATCGCCGACGACGGCGGCGGCATCGACGCCGCGGCGGTGCGGCGCAAGGCGGTGGAGAACGGCGTGATCGACGCCGCGCGCGCCGCCGCGCTGTCCGACGCCGAGGCGCTGCCGCTGATCCTGCTGCCCGGCGTCAGCACCGCCAGGGCGGTGACCGACGTCTCCGGCCGCGGTGTCGGCATGGACGCGGTGCGCACCGCGGTGGGGCTGGCCGGCGGGCGGGTGGAGATCGCCTCGGAGCTGGGGCGGGGCACGCGGGTGCGGCTGGTCCTGCCGCTGACCATGGTCATCACCCCGGTGATGGTGGTGGAGGCGGCGGACGGCCTGTTCGGTGTCCCGACCTCGGCGGTGGCGGAGGTGGCGAAGGTGCCGGCCACGGACATCCGGCGGGTCAAGCACGCGGAGAGCGTGGTGCTGCGCGGCCAGCTGATTCCGGTGTTCCGCCTGCGCCGGCTGCTGGCGCTGCCGGACGGCGAGGGCGGGGGCGGGACCGTCACCGTGCTGGTGCTGCGCCTCGACCGCGAGCCGATCGGGCTGGTGGTGGACGGCATCCGCGACCGGCTCGACGCGGTGCTGAAGCCGCTGTCGGGCGTGCTGGCCACGTTGCGCGGCTACAGCGGCACGGCGGAGCTGTCCGACGGCCGGCTGCTGCCGGTGATCAACCTGAGGGAGCTGCTGTGATGCCGGTCCGCTACGACGGCGTGGTTGCCCGCTTCGAGGGCCTGTGCGGCGTGGAGGAGGCGCTGCCGCTCAGCGACTGGCTGCTGGCGACGCCGGACGCGCGCCTGGACCTGGGGCCGTGCACGGAGCTGCACACCGCGCTGTTGCAGGTGCTGATGGCGGCGCGGCGGCCGGTGGATGTCCCGCCGGAGGACGAGTTCCTGGCGAGGTGGATTTCTCCCTCCCTCGCCTCCGGCGGGGGCGTGGAGCCGGTGCCGAAGGCAACGAGCGCCGGAGGCGATCGTAGGCGGAGCGCGGTCGCCCGACTTGCGGGCGACCGATGGAAGGGGCCCGCATAGCGGGAAGGGTGGGGGCAGCGGCCTTTCCGCGAAGCCGTTGCCCCCACCCAACCCTCCCCCAGCGGGGCTGGGGGAGGGCCCGCATGCCCACCTCAAATCACGTTCAGTTCCCGCAGCGGCTTCCCCTCCGCCAGCCGCTCGTACCGGAACGGCGTCAGGTCCAGCGTGCGGTACTCCCCGTACACGATCCGCTCCGCCAGGCCGCGCCCCACCCCCGGCGCCTGCTGCAGGCCGTGTCCGCTGAAGCCGTTGGCGAACAGCAGGTTGGTCACTTCCGGGTGCGGGCCGATGATCGCGTTCTGGTCGACGTCGTTGTACTCGTAGTGCCCGGCCCAGGCGCCGGTCACCTTGACCGCCTCGAAGGCAGGCACGCGCCCGGCTAGCGCCGGCCACAGGTGATCGTCGAACAGGTCGTGCTCGACGGTGAGGTCCAAGGTGTCGGGGTCGCGGTCCGGCGGCGGCGGGGCACCGCAGATGAAGGTCCTGCCCTCTGGCCGGAACCACACGCCCGACGGGTCGATGACCAGCGGGCAGCCGGGCAGCTCCTGCCGGCAGTCGAAGACGAAGACGCAGCGCTTGCGTGCCGACACCGGCAGTTCCACTCCCGCCAGCGCCGCCACCGAGCGCGCCCGCGGGCCGCCGGCGTTCACCACCGTGCCGCACTCCAGCCGCGTGCCGTCCGCGAGGCTCACCGACGCGACGTGGCGGCCGCGCACCTCCATGCCCGCCGCCTCGCCGGTCAGGAAGGTGACGCCCAGCGCCTTCGCCTTGCGGCGGAACGCCTGCATCAGGCCGTAGCCGTCGAACCAGCCCTCGCTCCCCTCCAGGCCCAGCGAGCCGAGGACGATCCCCCCGGTGCTCAGCCACGGGAAGCGGGCGACCAGTTCATCCGGGGTCAGCAGCGCCACCGGCACGTCGCAGGCGCGCTGGATGGCGTGGTTCCCGCGCAGGACCGGTTCGCCCGCCGCGGTGGCGAGGTAGAGGTAGCCGGGCGTGCGCAGGCCGAGGTCGACCGCGTCGCCGTCCACCGACAGCAGCGCGGTCACGTTGCGCAGGAACTCCAGCCCGAAGCGCGACAGCGCGATGTTGGCGGGCGTCGAAAACTGCTGCCGGATCGAACTGGCCGACAGTGCCGAGCTGGCCGTCGCGTAGGACGGGTCGCGTTCGACCACGGCGACGCTGCCGCGGAAGCCGGGGTCGTTTGCCAGGAAATAGGCGGTGGCGCACCCCATCACGCCGCCGCCGACGATCACCACGTCGACGCGTTGAACCATGTCCCGGAATCCTCCTGGCGCCATCGGGCCAGAGCGGGGGCGCGGCGTCAAGCCGGCGCAACATCCTCGGGTTGGGACGGAAAACACAGAGGCACAGAGACACGGAGGGGCACAGGGAAAACCAATCTCTGTGTCTCTGTGGTTCATTCCCTCCGAAGCGAGGTCTATTCGGCGTCCGGCTGGCGTTCGGGGGCGGCGTCGGCGAAGGCCGGCAGGGCGCGCGCCGCGGCGGCGATGCGCACGACGGTCGGGTAGGGCGTCAGGTCGCAGTCGAACCGCTCGGCGTTGGACACCTGCGGCACCAGGAAGACGTCCGCCAGCGTCGGCTGGTCGCCGTGGCAGAAACGGCCGGTGCGCGGGTCGTTCGCCAGCATCGCCTCCAGCGCGTCGAAGCCCTCGGCGATCCAATGGCGGTACCAGGCGTTGCGTGCCTCCTCGTCCAGGCCCAGCGCCTTGCCCAGGTGCTTGAGGACGCGCAGGTTGTTCAGCGGGTGGATGTCGCAGGCGACGGCCAGCGCGATGGCCCGCACCCGCGCGCGGTCGGCGGGGTCGGCGGGCAGCAGGGCGGGGTGGGGGTGCACCTCGTCCAGGTACTCGACGATCGCCAGCGACTGGGTGAGCAGCGCGCCGTCGTCGGTCTCCAGAGCGGGCACGAACTTCTGCGGGTTGAGCGCGGCGTAGGCGGCCGCCTGCTGCTCGCCCTTGCGCAGGTGGACGAAGGCGTGTTCGGGCGCCAGACCCTTGAGGTTCAGCGCGATGCGCACCCGGTAGGCGGCGGAGGAGCGGAAGTAACCGTACAGCTTCATGGTGCACCACGCGTCAAAGTGGGATCGGGCGGTCGGGTCCGGATGAAGCGGGCGGCGCCCGGCCGCTGTCAAGACGGACTGTTGGTCGGGCGGTCAGTCCACCCCCTCGCCGCCGCCCGGCGCCATCGCCTCGGCCCGTGCGTGCAGCTTGGTCAGCAGCGTGTCCAGTTGCCGCACCTCGTCGGCCGACAGCGTCTCCAGCACCTCACGTTCCATGGCGCGGGCGAGCGGGACGATCTGCTGGTAGACGCCGCGGCCCTTCCTCGACAGCGCCAGCACGTTCTGCCGCTGGTCGAGCGGGTTGTCCTTGCGGCTGACCAGCCCGCCCGCCACCAGCCGGGCCACCGCGCGGCTGACCTTCGCCTTGTCCATCGCGGTGCGCGCGCAGATGTCCGCCGAGGAGGCCGGGGCGTAGCGCCCCAGCACCGCCATCACCCGCCATTCCGGGATGGACAGCCCGAACGCCGCCTCGTAGCGGCGGGCGAACGCCTTGCTCACCAGGTTCGACACCACCGACAGGCGGTAGGGCAGGAAGCGGCCCAGTTCGAGGGCGTCGTTCTCCTCGTCCGCGACGGGCTCATCGGTGATCTGCGCCATTGGGGGGCTTGCGAACGGTTTCGTTTGAAACAATCCTACTGAGGGAGCATGCAGCGTCAAGCCCCGGTAAACGGGGCCATGGGAGGGGAACCGTGAAGAGCTACATCCAATTCCCGCGCGTCGAGGGCAGCGCGTCGCGCCAGGCGCACGCCGACCTGCCGCCCGGCACGTTCGAGCGCGAGCTGGGCAAGGAGGGTTTCTTCGGCCCGGCGACCCACATGTACCACCGCCACCCGCCGACCGGCTGGACCAACTGGAACGGCCCGCTGAAGCCGCGCGCCTTCGACCTGACCAGGCTGAACGGGGAGCACCCCAGCCCGTGGGACGCCGCCCTCGTGCTGCACAACGCGCACCTGCGCATGCGGTTGTGGCGGTCGCCCCAGCGGATGGACCATCTGGCGCGCAACGGCGACGGCGACGAGTTGCTGTTCATCCACACCGGCCGCGGCGACCTGTTCTGCGACTACGGCCACCTGGAGTTCCGCGCCGGCGACTACATCGTGCTGCCGCGCTCGACCATGTGGCGGATCGAGTGTGCGGAGCCGGTGACCGCGCTGTTGATCGAGGCGACCAATTCCACCTACCGCCTGCCGGAGAAGGGCATGCTCGGCCCGCACGCCATCTTCGACCCGGCGGTGCTCGACGTGCCGCAGCTCGACGACGCCTTCCGGGCGCAGCAGGACGAGGCCGAGTGGACCGTGCGCATCAAGCGCCGCAACGCCGTCACCACCGTGACCTACCCGTTCAACCCGCTGGACGCGGTGGGGTGGAAGGGCGACCTCAGCGTCGTGCGGGTGAACGTCGCGGACATCCGGCCGGTGATGAGCCACCGCTACCACCTGCCGCCCAGCGCGCACACCACCTGGGTGGCCGACCGCTTCGTCGTCTGCACCTTCGCGCCGCGCCCGTTCGAGAGCGATCCAGGGGCGCTGAAGGTGCCGTTCTACCACAACAACGACGACTTCGACGAAGTGCTGTTCTACCACGCCGGCGACTTCTTCTCGCGCGACAACATCCATCCGGGGATGGTGACCTTCCACCCCTGCGGCTTCACCCACGGCCCGCACCCGAAGGCGCTGAACAACGCCTTCACGCCGAAGAAGCCGGCCACCGACGAGTACGCGGTGATGCTCGACGCCCGCGACGCGCTGGAGGTCGGCGAGGCGGCGGCCGGCGTCGAGTTCGCCGGCTACGTGGACTCGTGGAAGACGCCGGCTCCCCCGAAGGCGGCGGAGTGACCCGATGAAGCTCGCGTCCCTGAAGGCCGGCGGCCGTGACGGCACCCTCGTCGTCGTCTCCCGCGACCTGACCCGCGCCGTGGCGGTGCCGGAGATCGCCGAGACCCTGCAATCCGCGCTCGACCGCTGGGAGGAGACCGAACCGGCGCTGCGCATCATCGCCGAGCGGCTGGAGGCCGGGCACGGGGAGGGCGCCGTGCCGTTCGACCCGGCGACATGCGCCGCCCCGCTGCCGCGGGCGTATCAGTGGTGCGACGGCTCGGCCTACGTCAACCACGTGGAGTTGGTGCGCAAGGCCCGCGGCGCCGAGATGCCGCCGAGCTTCTGGACCGATCCGCTGATGTACCAGGGCGGTTCGGACCGCTTCATCGGCCCGTGCGACCCCATCGAGGCCATCTCGGAAGACCACGGCATCGACCTGGAGGCCGAGATCGCCGTGATCACCGACGACGTGCCGATGGCGGTGACGCCGGAGGCGGCCGGGCGGCACATCAAATTGCTGATGCTGGTCAACGACGTCAGCCTGCGCGGCCTGATCCCGGCGGAGCTGGCGAAGGGCTTCGGCTTCCTCCAGTCGAAGCCGGCCAGCAGCTTCTCCCCCGTCGCGGTGACGCCGGACGAACTGGGCGACGCGTGGCGGGACCACACGGTGCATCGGCCGCTGCTGTCCTGGATCAACGGGCGGGAGTTCGGCCGGCCGGAGGCCGGGGTGGACATGACCTTCGACTTCGCCCGCCTGATCGCCCACGCCGCGGCGACGCGGCACCTGGGCGCGGGGACGGTGGTCGGCTCCGGCACCGTGTCCAACAGGCTGGACGGCGGGCCGGGCAAGCCCATCGACCAGGGCGGCGTCGGCTATTCCTGCCTCGCCGAGGTGCGGACGGTGGAGACCATCCTGGACGGCAAGCCGGCGACGCCCTTCCTGCGCTTCGGCGACCGCGTGCGCATCGAGATGATGGACGCGCAAGGGCGCAGCATCTTCGGGGCGATCGACCAGACGGTGATGCCGTACGGGCGGCGGTGACGGGGCGGGGGCGAAATGGTGGCATGAGGCGCAATGCCGCACGGGGAAACACACGGGAGGCGAGTATACGCTGCGCCAGGGACCGAAGGATGGAGGCCCGCGTGGACCAGATCGAGCAGCGCGCGCTGAACATGCCGCGCATGATGCGCCGCCTCGGCGTCGACAGCGAGGCAGCGTACGGCTGCGGCCTGGGTCTGATGATCGCCCGGGCGGCGCGGCGGTGCAGCCAGTGCCGCACCGTCGAGACCTGCACCGCATGGCTGGGCCGTCCGGCCGCCGACACCGCGCACCGCGACTTCTGCCCGAACGCCGAGCTGTTCGAACGGCTGGCGGGCTAAGCCCCTCCCCCCTGGCGGGGGAGGGGTTGGGGAGAGGGGGCAGACCGGCTCAGTTCAGCCCACCTCGCGCTTCAGCGCGTCGCGCGCCTCGGTGGACAGCACCGGCAGGCCGTTGCGCGCCTCCAGCACGTGCACGTCCGACGCGTTGAGCGTCTTCAGCGCGAAGCCCGTCACCTTCGGCGGGGTGCCGTCGAAGATCCCCGGCTTGGTGTCGTAGACCGGCGCGAAGGTGCAGCCCGCCAGCATGGCGCGCAGCATCAGCCCCTCGTCCGAGCCGCCGCCGGCCGCCACGGCGCCCGGCGTGCCGAAGACCAGCCGCTCCGCCTCGTCGTCGCTGAGCAGGCCGCGGTCGTTCAGCACGTCCACCATGGCGGTGGAGACCACCACCGGCGTCGCCTTGCCCTTCCAGTAGAAGCGCCCGTCGTCCCAGCCCACGTCCAGCGAGCGGAAGATGACGTGCGGCTCGCGGCCGCCGATGGTGCCGGCGACGACGTAGTTCAGGCGGACCAGCCCGTTCCAGGCGTCCGCCGGTGCCAGGATGCACGAGACCGCGTTGCGCGTGATGCGCAGATAGGTGTCGTTGACGCCCGAGGGCTCGAATTCGAACAGCATGCCGGTCAGCCTCCGCCGCACTCGAAAGGACCCGTTCGCAAGACTGAGGTGGCGCGGGATTTTCACCCAGCAACGTCTTCATGCGGGTGAACCACTTTCGATGATGCTCGGCCGGATAAGCCTCGCCGGATTGCCGAACATGGGACATATAAACAGCGGCGAAGCGCAGAAGGCCCACATGACCGAGCAGGAAAGCGATAGCCGGAGCGGCGGACCCGACCTGCGCCACCCCTGGCGCTGGGCGTACCTCGGCATCGGCTATGCGGCGCTGGGGCTGGCGGCGGCCGGCGTGGTGCTGCCGCTGCTGCCGACCACGCCGTTCCTGCTGGTCGCCGCCTGGGCCTTCGCCAAGGGCAGCCCGCGCCTGGAAGCATGGCTGTACCGCCACCCGCGCTTCGGCCCGTTCCTGACCGACTGGCGCGACCGCGGCGCCATCCCCCGGCGCGCCAAGGCGGCGGCGGTGGCCGGCATGGCCGGCAGCTGGTGTCTGGTGGCCTATGGGGCGGAGCGGCCGACCGTGCCGGTGATCGCCGGCGTGGTCATGGCGGCGGTCGCGGTCTATGTCGTCACCCGGCCGACGCCCGAAAGAACCTCCGCAGAGTAGGGTCTTTCTTGGAACGATTCTTGCGCGCGGCACCGTGACGCACCGTGGCACGCTTTGGTCACGCCCGCTTTGTACGCTACCGTGCTGTGGTTCGGTGGGGCGCCCGCCGGACGGCCGGGGCAAGATCAGCACAAAAACGGGAGAGACCCCGGTCTCGGGCGCCCAACCCCATCGGACTCCATGGGGAGGAAACGCCATGACGCAAGGCGACCAAGCGGCCACGCTGGCCGAGCTGCTGGACGATCCCATCATCGACATCCTTCTGAACGGCGACGGCCTGAGCCGCGACGACCTCGCCTCGGTCATCGAGGACGCGCGCCACAAGCTGCACCACGACCCCGGCGCGCCGGAGGGGTGATCGCACCCCGGTCGACAGGGTCCGATTGACAGGGAGGGTCGGGCTTCGGCACAACGGGCGCCTTCACGCCCGGCCGGAGAGTGCCATGCCGACGCCCGAGACCGCCCCCGTCACGCCCCTGTTCGACGCTCCGACCATCGCCCGCCGCATCGACGGGATGGCGGCGGAGATCGCCGCCGCCATGCCCGGCGACGTGACGGTCATGGTGCTGCTGAAGGGCAGCTTCATCTTCGCCGCCGATCTCGTGCGGGCGCTGGGCCGCGCCGGCATGACGCCGCAGGTGGACTTCCTGCGCCTTGCCAGCTACGGCGCGGGCAAGGAAAGCTCGGGCATCGTGCGCATCATCGGCGACGTGCCGGAGGGGCTGGCCGGGCGCCGCATCCTGCTGGTGGACGACATCGCGGACTCCGGCCGCTCGCTGAACGCCGCGGTGCGCCTGATGGAGGAGGCCGGTGCCGCCGAGGTGCGCATCTGCGCGCTGCTCGACAAGCCGAGCCGCCGCGTGGTGCCGGTGCCGGTGGAGTTCGTCGGCTTCTCGGTGGACGACCTGTTCGTCGTCGGCTACGGCATCGACTACGCCGAAGGGTACCGCTACCTCGACTTCGTGGGTGCGGTCGGATGACGCGGCAGGCCGTCGGGTCCTATGGACTTGGCGGCATGGACGAGGCCTCGGGCTTGAGTCATACTGACATCGTTCCGTCGTTGCGACGAAGCGAGGGCCGCCCCGCCGGCACCCGATCACGACGAGCACCGGTGCCCGCGCGGCTTCGCCCCCTTCCGTCCGGCGGAGGGTTCGAGCAAGGAGACCGCATCATGCGTCTGCCGCTTCAGGTGAGTTTCCGCAACCTGCACCCGTCCGAATTCCTGGAGGCCAAGATCCGCGAGAAGGCCGCGAAGCTCGAGAAGGTCTTCGACGGCATTACCCGCTGCGACGTGGTGGTCGAACGGCCGCACCACGACCAGCGCAAGGGCTGGATGTACCATGTCCGCATCGACCTGACGGTGCCCGGCGGCCGCATCGCGGTCCGCGGCGACGACAGCCACGCCCACA
Source organism: Azospirillum sp. TSO22-1 (assembly GCF_003116015.1). Lineage (GTDB taxonomy): Bacteria > Pseudomonadota > Alphaproteobacteria > Azospirillales > Azospirillaceae > Azospirillum. The sequence goes on along the minus strand of NZ_LGQZ01000005.1, from coordinate 2,554 downwards.
CCGACCCGCGCGCCGCCATCCGCGACGCCTTCGACGCCGCCCAGCGGCAGCTCAGCGACTGGATCGCCCGCAAGCGCACCGTGGAGGCGCTGGAAGCCGCGGATTAGGAAGATTGCCCCTCCCCCTGCTCCGCAGGGGGAGGGAGGGACCCGCGGAACGCGGGAGGGTGGGGGCTACGGCCTGCCCGAAAGGCCGCTGCCCCCTCCTTCCCTCCCCCTGCTCCGCAGGGGGAGGGAAGGAGCAACTCCACTTGACCACCGTCAACCCTGGCCGCCGCCGCACGTGGCAGGATACGGCCGTTCCGCCGTATTCCCGCCCGGAGGTCCTGACCGTTGCCCATTGCGGTGCTGCTCCCGATCGGCTTGGCCGTCATCATGTTCACCGTCGGGCTCCGCCTGACCGTGGCCGATTTCGTGCGGCTGATCGAACAGCCGCGCGCCATGCTGGTCGGCCTCGGCAGCCAGCTCGTGCTGCTGCCGCTGCTGGCGCTGCTGATCCTCTCCATCCACCCGCTGCGGCCGGAGTTCGCGGTCGGGCTGATGGTGCTGGCCGCCAGCCCCACCGGCATAACGTCGAACCTGCTCACCCTGCTGGCCGGCGGCGACGTGGCGCTGTCGGTGTCGGTCACCGCCGTGACCAACAGCGTGTCCATGCTCACCCTGCCGCTGATCACCAGCGCCGCCACCGCGCTGTTCCTCGGCAGCGGCAGCTTGGTCTCGCTCCCGGTGCTGCCGACGCTCGGCGGCGTGCTGCTCACCACCGGGCTGCCGCTGGCCGCCGCCATGCTGCTGCGGCGGTTCCGGCCCGCTCCCGCCGAGCGGCTGGCCGGCGCGCTGCGGCGCGTCGCCGTGGCGATCTTCGCCGCCATCGTGCTCGGTGCGTTCTGGAGCCAGGCGCCGCAGATGATCGAGTACGGCGCCGAGGTCGGCCCGGCGGTCGCGGCGCTGAACGTCGGCATCATGGCGCTGGCCTTCCTGTGGGCGCGGCTGATGCGGCTGGACGACCGCCGCGCCACCGCCATCGTGCTGGAATGCGGCTTGCGGAACGCCGCGACGGCGATCACCGTGTGCGCCGTGCTGCTGGGCAACCCGGTCATGGTGGTGCCGGCCATCCTGTACGCCCTGGTCATGAACGTCACCGCGGTGGGCGTCGTGCTCGCCCGCCGCCGCCTGAGGGACCCCGTATGCGTGCCTTCCTCGCCCTGATCGTGCTGCTGGCCGGCCTGTCGCCGGCCCTTGCGCAGGACGTCAGCCCGCGCTTCGCGCTGACCGACCACACCGGCCGCGCGGTGACGCAGGCCGATTTCGCCGGCCGCTTCCTGCTGCTCACCTTCGGCTACACCGCCTGCCCGGACGTCTGCCCGACCGGTCTGCAGACCATGGCGGCGACGCTGGACGCGCTGGGGCCGGAGGCCGACAAGGTGCGGGCCGCGTTCGTGACGGTCGATCCGCAGCGCGACACGCCGGCCCAGCTGTCCGGCTACGTGGAGCTGTTCCACAAGCACCTGATCGGGCTGACCGGCGACGAGCCGGCCATCGCCGACTTTGCGAAGCAGATGCGGGTGAAGTACGCCAAGGTCGTCGTCCGCCCCGAGGATCCCGACGCCTACGCCATGGACCACACCGCGTCCTTCTTCCTGATCGGGCCGGACGGAAAGCTGCTCGACCGCCTGCCGCACCGCCTGACGCCGGACAAGCTGGCCGAGAAGATCATCCAGCGCATCCGGGGCGGCGCATGACCTTCGATCTGTCCACCAGTTTCGGCTATCAGGCCGTCTCGCCGGACGAGCGGCGCGCCCGCGTGCGCCGCGTGTTCACCGCCGTGGCGCCGCGCTACGACCTGATGAACGACCTGATGAGCATGGGCATCCACCGCCTGTGGAAGCGCACCTTCGCCCGCATGGCGGCTCCGCGCTCGGGCCAGGTGATCGTCGACGTGGCTGGCGGCACCGGCGATGTCGCCCGCCTGCTCGCCGGCCCGGCTCGGCACGTGACGGTCTGCGACCCGAGCCTTCCGATGATGAGCGCCGGTCGCGCCCGCGGTTCCCAGGGCATCGAGTGGCTGGCCGGCGAGGCGGAGCACATCCCGCTGGCCGACGCCTCGGTGGACACGGTGACCATCGCCTTCGGCATCCGCAACGCCACCCACCTGGACCGCGCGCTGGCCGAGATGGCGCGCGTGCTGAAGCCCGGCGGCCGGCTGCTGTGCCTGGAGTTCTCGCGCCCGGTGGCGCCGCTGCGCCCCTTCTACACGGCATTCTCCTACGCGGTGATCCCGGCGCTGGGCGCCCTGGTGGCGCGCAACCCCGAGGCCTACGTGTACCTCGTGGAATCGATCCGCCGCTTCCCGGACCAGGAGACCTTCAAGGGGATGTTCGAGGCGGCCGGGCTGGCGGACGTGCGTTACCGGAACCTGAGCTTCGGCATCGCCTGCATCCATGAAGGGGTAAAGCCCTCATAAGCCCTCCCCCATCCCCGCTGGGGGCGTGGAGCCGGTGCCATAGGCAACGAGCGCCGAAGGCGATCGTAGGCGGAGCGCGGTCGCCCGACTTGCG
>NZ_LGQZ01000228.1 GCF_003116015.1 Azospirillum sp. TSO22-1 | reverse complement strand
ACCCCTGACCCCTCCCCCGCTTCGCAGGGGAGGGGGAGAGAGGCACCCTCCCCTGCGAAGCGGGGGAGGGATGGGGTGGGGGGCAAGGTCCGGCCGAAGCTTGACAATCATCAAGGCGGCGTCCGGCGCATACGTGCTTCCATTATCCGCAGTCGGCTCGGGGAAGAAATCATCCGTCGAAAGGCCTATATTGGGCAGAACGATCGGTGCGCTACCTTCGCCACCCGACACGCAGAGCGCCGACGCTCGGGAGGACGCCTTGACGATGACCGACGCGACGCGCCTTGAACGCCCCGCTCCCCTGCCCGCTCCTCTGGTGGACCCCTTCGGCCGCGCCGTCACCTACCTGCGCGTCTCAGTGACCGACCGTTGCGACTTCCGCTGCGTCTACTGCATGGCGGAGGACATGAGCTTCCTCCCCAAGGCCGAGGTGCTGTCGCTGGAGGAGATCGACCGGCTCTGCACCGCCTTCGTCAAGCTCGGCACCCGCAAGCTGCGCCTGACCGGCGGCGAGCCGCTGGTGCGCCGCGACATCATGAACCTGATCACGTCGCTCGGCCGCCACGTCAAGGCCGGCGACCTCGACGAGTTGACGCTGACCACCAACGGCTCGATGCTGTTCAAGTACGCCGAGGGGCTGGTGGACGCGGGGGTGAAGCGCATCAACGTGTCGCTCGACACGCTCGACCCGCACAAGTTCCAGGCCATCACCCGCTGGGGCAAGTTCGGCAAGGTGGTGGAGGGCATCCAGGCCGCCAAGGACGCCGGACTGCACATCAAGATCAACGCCGTGGCGCTGAAGGGCGTCAACGACGACGAGTTCCACCGGATGGTGGAATGGTGCGGCGAGCGCGGCTTCGACCTCACCTTCATCGAGGTGATGCCGCTGGGCGACCTGGGCGACGTCTCCCGCCTCGACCAGTACCTCCCGCTCACCCAGGTGCGCTCCGAGCTGGAGACGCGCTGGACGCTGGAGGACACCGACTACCGCACCGGCGGCCCGGCGCGCTACGTGCGGGTCAAGGAGACCGGCTGCCGCGTCGGCTTCATCACGCCGCTGACGCACAATTTCTGCGAAAGCTGCAACC
>NZ_LGQZ01000247.1 GCF_003116015.1 Azospirillum sp. TSO22-1 | reverse complement strand
CCCCTAGAGCCCGGTCCGCCGCACCGCGGCGGAGGTGTCCGCCCGGCGGAAGCCTTGCTCCGTCAACAAGAAGGAGGTGGAAGGCCGAGCGGCGAACAGGTCGGGCGTGTCCTCATAAAACCCGATGTCCGCTCTTCCCGCGCGGCGTATCCCTTGGACCTGAACAGCCGCAAAATCCTTGATGGATCAACAGAGGACCGTCAGCCGCGCCGTGCCGCCTCGATCACGGCGACGTCGATCTTCGTCATGCCCATCATCGCCTCGAACGCGCGCTTCGCTTCAGCGCCGCCAGCCGCCAGCGCCTTGGTCAGCACGCGCGGCGTTATCTGCCAGGAGACGCCCCACTTGTCCTTGCACCAGCCGCACGCACTCTCCTGGCCGCCATTGGCGACGATGGCGTTCCAGTAGCGGTCGGTCTCGGCTTGATCGTCGGTGGCGATCTGGAATGAGAAGGCTTCGTTGTGCTGGAACGCGGGACCGCCGTTGAGGCCGAGACAAGCGACCCCGGCCACAGTGAATTCGACCGTCAGCACGTCGCCCTCCTTGCCGGACGGATAGTCGCTGGGCGCATGGTGAACGGCGACCACCGCGCTGTCGGGAAAGGTCTCGGCATAGAAGCGGGCAGCAGCCTCGGCGTCCTTATCGAACCAGAGGCAAATCGTGTTCTTTGCCATCACGTGTCCTTCCGCTTTGAGGTCAAATTCCAGCCCTATCTTCCCATCCGCTGTCTTCCGGGTTGGGTCGTCCAAGCGCATTTCTCCACCCCCGGAAGGGCCGTTTCGCCCTGGCCGTCGCTAAGGGCAACGTACGCCTCGTCGGTCAGAAGGCGGGCGTGACGCCATTGATTTTGAACGTCAGCTTCACCCCGCAAGCGGACAGTCCTGAGCGTCTATGAGCGCACGCCCTGACCGCGCTTCTGCCGCGGCGGCCCGACCGTGTCCTGCTGCACGGCCGGCACGTCCTCCGGCGGATCGACCAGCATGACGCCGAGACCGCGGGCCGACGACAGGAAGATGACGCCGTGCTCCTCCAGCGCCTTGCGCACGGCGTCGCGGGTCGTGTCCCGCACCCCGAGACGGTCCGACTCCAACCGCTTGAGGGCGGTCAAGGCGACCAG
>NZ_LGQZ01000214.1 GCF_003116015.1 Azospirillum sp. TSO22-1 | reverse complement strand
AACAAGCCGCACTGCAACATCGGCACGATCGGTCACGTCGACCATGGCAAGACGTCGCTGACGGCGGCCATCACGAAGGTTCTGGCCGAGAGCGGCGGTGCGACGTTCACCGCCTACGACCAGATCGACAAGGCGCCGGAGGAGAAGGCGCGCGGCATCACGATCTCGACGGCGCACGTCGAGTACGAGACGTCGAACCGCCACTACGCGCACGTGGACTGCCCGGGCCACGCCGACTACGTGAAGAACATGATCACGGGTGCGGCGCAGATGGACGGGGCGATCCTGGTGGTGTCGGCGGCCGACGGCCCGATGCCGCAGACGCGCGAGCACATCCTGCTGGCCCGCCAGGTCGGCGTTCCGGCGCTGTGCGTGTTCATGAACAAGGTCGACATGGTGGACGACCCCGAGCTTCTCGAGCTGGTCGAGCTCGAGGTGCGCGAGCTGCTGTCGTCGTACCAGTTCCCGGGCGACGACATTCCGATCGTCAAGGGTTCGGCGCTGTGCGCGCTGGAGGACCGCAACCCGGAGATCGGCCGCGACGCGGTGCTGAAGCTGATGGCTGAGGTGGATGCCTACATCCCGCAGCCGGAGCGTCCGAAGGACCGTCCGTTCCTGATGCCGATCGAGGACGTGTTCTCGATCTCGGGCCGCGGCACGGTGGTGACCGGGCGCGTCGAGCGCGGCATCGTCAAGGTCGGCGAGGAAGTCGAGATCGTCGGCCTGAAGGCGACGGTGAAGACGACGGTGACCGGCGTGGAGATGTTCCGCAAGCTGCTCGACCAGGGCGAGGCGGGCGACAACATCGGCGCGCTGCTGCGCGGCACGAAGCGTGAGGACGTGGAGCGCGGCCAGGTTCTGGCGAAGCCGGGCTCGATCACGCCGCACACCAAGTTCAAGGCCGAGGCGTACATCCTGACCAAGGAGGAGGGTGGCCGTCACACGCCGTTCTTCTCGAACTACCGTCCGCAGTTCTACTTCCGCACGACGGACGTGACCGGCCAGGTGGTTCTGCCGGAGGGCACCGAGATGGTGATGCCGGGCGACAACGTCGCCATCGAGGTGCACCTGATCGCCCCGATCGCCATGGACGAGGGTCTGCGCTTCGCCATCCGCGAGGGCGGCCGCACCGTCGGCGCCGGCGTGGTTGCCAAGATCATCGAGTA
>NZ_LGQZ01000168.1 GCF_003116015.1 Azospirillum sp. TSO22-1 | reverse complement strand
GCGGCCTCCGGCAGGGAAGAGGTTCCCTGCCAACAGCCGCCGCGTCAAACCTTCACTCCGTCAGCACCGACTTTCGAAACGGGCTGTTAGGCATCATGGACTTCGTTCGCTACAGCCGTGCCCTTGGCGTTGATCCTGGGAAATGGCTGGCTAATGCACTCGATGCTCTGGACGCGAGATCCTCGGAGGAAAATTGAGTCCCCAGTGTTCTTCAAGGCGTGTGCTCGCCATACAAATAGTTTAATTCGTCATGTTGTCTTCAGGAGTAGGCGGCAATGATAATGACGGTTATTTATATAGCAGCACTTTTTAAGTGCTCGTTATGGTATTTTTGTTGACTTCAGCCGACGCAAGCGGGTCCATCTGCGGCTGACATGGAATGAATATTATGCGGAGGCGGCCAGGCGGGTGAACCCCAAGCCGATGCCGGTTGACAGGCATGCCGTTGAGTACCGTCTCCGAACCCGTTCTAATGAGGTTTCGGGGTCAATTCGTGTGGTTCAGGGTCAGTCTCACTGTGGCCCGATACCGACAAACTCAGCGCCGCCCGAACAGCTTCTCGATGTCCGCCAGCTTCAGCTCGACATAGGTCGGCCGGCCGTGGTTGCACTGGCCTGAGTGGGGGGTGGCCTCCATCTGGCGCAGCAGGGCGTTCATCTCCTCGACGTTCAGCGGCCGGCCGGCGCGCACCGAGCCGTGGCAGGCCATGGTGGCGCACACCTCCTCCAGCTTCTCCTTGAGCGACAGCGCGTCGCCCAACTCCGACAGCTCCTCGGCGAGGTCGCGGACCAGCCCCTTGACGTCGGCCTGACCAAGCAGTGCCGGCACCTCGCGCACCATCAGGCAGCCGGGGCCGAACGGCTCCAGCACCAGACCCAGCTCGGCCAACTCCCCGGCGCGCGCGGCGAGGCGGTTGGCGGAGGCCTCGTCCAGCTCCACCACCTCGGGGATCAGCAGGCCCTGGCGCTTCACGCCGCCGCTGATCATGGCGTCCTTCATGCTCTCGTAGACGAGGCGCTCGTGCGCCGCGTGCTGATCGACGATGACGATGCCCTGGCTGGTCTGGGCGACGATGTAGGTGTTGTGCACCTGGGCGCGCGCCGCGCCCAGCGGGTGCTCGTCGAGCGGCGGGGCCGCGGGGGCGGGAGGGGCGTACTCCGGCGCGCGCGCCGCCGGTGCGGC
>NZ_LGQZ01000240.1 GCF_003116015.1 Azospirillum sp. TSO22-1 | reverse complement strand
CGCATGATGTGGATGCTCTCGGCCTCGAGGCGTTGCAGGTGGGTCAGGCGGGCGGCGGGCAAGGCGGTCACGGCGGCACCGGTGGCTGCGTCGATCCCATGCCTATACTGCGCCGGGGCCGGGTCCGGGAAGGAAGCCGATGCCTGGGCTGCGCAAATGCCTTTCGCCGCACCGCACGCGCCATGGTATGGGAAGCCGCGAACACCACGAGAGCGCCCGTTCGATGGCCGAACCGCCCGTCCGTCTCCGCCCCGCCCTGCGCATGCCCTCCTTGCGCACCCTGGCCCGGCTTCTCGTCGTCCTGGGGCCGGTCGCCGCGGGCAGTGCCTGGGTGGCGCACAGCGGGATCGGCGCCGCCGAGCTGCAGGCGCTGATCCGCCACCACCCGGCGGCTCCGGCCATGTTCCTGCTGATCCACATCGCCGTCAGCCTGCTGTTCCTGCCGCGCACGATGATGGCGATGGTGGCCGGGGCGATCTTCGGCGCCGGCTGGGGCGTGGCCTGGGCGGCGCTCGGCAGCGTGCTGGGGGCAGTGGCCGGCTTCCTGCTGACGCGCTGCGTGGCCGGCGGTCTCGCGGACACTGCCGTCATGGCGCGCTTCGCCGACGTGCTGCGCCGGGTCGAGGGCGGCGGCTGGCGCGCCGTGGCGATGCTGCGCCTCGTGCCGGTCATCCCGCACAGCGCGGCGAACTACGCGCTCGGCCTGACGCGGCTGCCGCTCGGCGCCTACGCCCTGGGCTCGCTGGTCGGGCAGCTGCCGATGACCGTCGCCTTCGTGGAGTTCGGCGCCGCCGGCAACGGCGTCCTGTCCGGCAAGCCGGACTGGCTGCTGCCGACCGCCGCCGGCGTCGCCATGCTGGCGTTGTCCGTGCTGCTGCCGAAGCTCGCGGCGCGGCGTGCCGCATCATAGAGGGCTTGTTCCAAGGCGGCGGGGCGCGTAAACACGGATCCTCTTGCGTGTGCAGCAGACAGTCGAGGGCGCCGTGGCCAAGCAGAACTACGTCTTCACCAGCGAATCCGTGTCGGAAGGCCATCCGGACAAGGTCGCCGACCGGATCTCCGACGCCATCGTCGACCTCTACTTGTCGCACGACCCGTTTGCCCGCGTCGCGGTGGAGACGCTGACCACCACCAACCAGGTGGTGCTGGCCGGCGAGGTGCGCGGGCCGGAGAGCATCACGCCGG
>NZ_LGQZ01000172.1 GCF_003116015.1 Azospirillum sp. TSO22-1 | reverse complement strand
CCCCTACGAGGGCGACCGCGCCTTCCTGGCCGGCGCCACCGGCAAGACCAAGGCGCTGTGGGACACCGTCGCCGCCCTGCTCAAGCAGGAGCGGGCATCCAAGGGCGGCGTGCTCGACGCCGACACCGAGGTCTTCTCCTCCATCGTCGCACACGCTCCCGGCTACATCGACAAGGACCTCGAGACCATCGTCGGCCTGCAGACCGACAAGCCCTTGAAGCGCGCCATCATGCCCTTCGGCGGCTGGCGCATGGTCAAGAACGGCCTGGAGGCCTACGGCTTCACCCCCAGCTCCAAGCTGGAGGAGGTCTTCCCCACCCTGCGCAAGACCCACAACGACGGCGTCTTCGACGCCTACACCGACGAAGCCCTGCGCTGCCGCAAGTCCGGCGTCATCACCGGCCTGCCCGACGCCTACGGCCGCGGGCGCATCATCGGCGACTACCGCCGCCTCGCCCTGTACGGCGCCGAGTTCCTCATCCAGGACAAGAAGGCCCAGCTCACCTCGCTGGAGCTCGACCAGCTCACCGAGGAGACGCTGCGCCTGCGCGAGGAGATCAACGAGCAGATCCGGGCGCTCGGCGAGCTGGTGCAGATGGCCCGCTCCTACGGCTTCGACGTCACCCGCCCGGCCGCCACCGCGCAGGAGGCGGTGCAGTGGACCTACCTCGCCTACCTCGCCGCGGTGAAGGAGGCCAACGGTGCCGCGATGTCGCTGGGCCGCGTCTCCAGCTTCCTCGACGCCTACATCGAGCGTGACCTCAAGGAAGGCACGCTGGCCGAGGTCGAGGCGCAGGCGCTGATCGACCAGTTCGTCATCAAGCTGCGCCTGGTGCGCTTCCTGCGCACGCCCGAGTACGACCAGCTGTTCTCCGGCGACCCGACCTGGGTCACCGAGTGCGTCGGCGGCATGGCGCTCGACGGCCGCACCCTGGTGACCAAGAGCAGCTTCCGCGTGCTCAACACGCTGAACAACCTCGGCCCGGCGCCGGAGCCGAACCTCACCGTGCTGTGGTCGGAGCAGCTGCCCGAGGGCTTCAAGGCGTTCTGCGCCGAGACCTCGATCAAGACCTGCTCGGTGCAGTACGAGAACGACGACCTGATGCGGCCCCACTGGGGCGACGACTACGGCATCGCCTGCTGCGTCTCGGCCATGCGGATCGGCAAGCAGATGCAGTTCTTCGGCGCCCGCGC
>NZ_LGQZ01000207.1 GCF_003116015.1 Azospirillum sp. TSO22-1 | reverse complement strand
CGCGGCGCACGCCCAGCGCGCCGTCGATTTCCTGCACGCGCTTCAGCCGCCGGTGCAGCAGGCGGCATGAACACCGACCGGGACCGGTGCGGACGACGCACCGGTCCCCGGCCCAGGGGCAATGCCCGTACATCATGCGATGCTGAAGAATATCCGGAAAGTTTAGCCAAACCCCGCCAGATGCGCCGTTGGCAGCAGGCCATTGCAAAGCATCTAAAGACACGGCGGCGCTGTGATATTCCGATGCGCGGCGTCGCCGTTCCGGATCTACGGATTTCCGGCAAGCCACGCGAGGTTAGGGGTGATTGGGGGCAGTTCCAGAAGATCGCCGGGAAGCACCGACAGGGCCGCCGCCAGACGGCCGACCATGACGACCGTCCCCTTGTGCTCGGCCCGCTCGATGGTGCCGAGATCGCTGCGGTCCATGCCGGCGCGGTGCGCCAGTTCCTCCTGCGTGATGCCCTTGGCGTGGCGCAGGCGGCGGACGGTCCAGGCCAGGATCTCGGGCATGTCCTCCATCCGCAGGAGGGAGCTGGAGTGTGGGGCACGTCTCCATGGGATACATCCCCCATTTGGAGCAGACGGGGTGGTACCATCAGGGATGGGCGTGCCACCGGCCCGGATGGTGTCTACATATGATGGTGTGCGAAACGCGGTCGTTTCAGAGCGAGACTACACGAAGGGGAGAGACCAGCCGATGACGTCGCCTCAGCTCGAACCGCCTGTCGCCGACGCGCCGCCCCATTCGGACAGCCTGACCGACTACGACCGCCTGCACCTCGTCACCTACCTGCGCCTGCTCGACGCCGAGGCGGACGGGGCCGACCCGGATGAGGTCGCCCGCATTGTGCTGCGCATCGACCCCGCCCGCGAGCCCGAACGCGCCCGGCACGCTCACGCCACGCATCTGGCGCGGGCGCAGTGGATGACCCGGGTCGGTTACCGGCACCTTCTCCAGCAGGGTATGCACTGATCCGCAACGCCGGATTTCCGGAAATCCGCCGTTCTTGTTCTCGTTGTACACCGTCAGCGTCGTCGCAATTTCAGGGTAGGTTCTCACCTTTTGATTCGGGCGCAACCTGACGCTGCGCACGAGCGACAAGGTCATGACAGCAAAGAACGATTGGCGTGCATCCGCCGCCTACCAGTACGCCTTATCCGTGCCTGTTTCCTGCTGGGCGTGGGAGTTCCTGCGCCGCGACGGAGCCTATC
>NZ_LGQZ01000248.1 GCF_003116015.1 Azospirillum sp. TSO22-1 | reverse complement strand
GATAGGCTCCGTCGCGGCGCAGGAACTCCCACGCCCAGCAGGAAACAGGCACGGATAAGGCGTACTGGTAGGCGGCGGATGCGCGCCAATCGTTCTTTGCTGTCATGACCTTGTCGCTCGTGCGCAGCGTCAGGTTGCGCCCAAATCAAAAGGTGAGCACCTACCCTGAAATTGCGACGACGCTGACGGTGTACAACGGGAACAAGAATGGCGTACTTCCGCAGGCTCCGCCGATTCGGGACGGCAGAACGGCGGATTTCCGGACATCCGGCGTTGCGGATCAGTGCATACCCTGCTGGAGAAGGTGCCGGTAGCCGACCCGGGTCATCCACTGCGCCCGCGCCAGATGGGTGGCGTGAGCGTGCCGGGCGCGTTCGGGCTCGCGGGCGGGGTCGATGCGCAGCACGATGCGGGCGACCTCGTCCGGGTCGGCCCCGTCCGCCTCGGCGTCGAGCAGGCGCAGGTAGGTCACGAGGTGCAGACGGTCGTAGTCGGTCAGGCTCTCCGAATGGGGCGGCGCGTCGGCGACAGGCGGTTCGAGCTGAGGCGACGTCATCGGCTGGTCTCTCCCCTTCGTGTGGTCTCGCTCTGAAACGACCGCGCTTTGCACACCATCATATGTAGGCACCGTCCGCACCGGTCGCACAGCCACGGCCCATGATACCATCCCGTCCGCTCCGAATGGGAGATCTATCCCGTGGAGACTTGCCCCGCAATCCGGCTCCATCCTGCGGATGGAGGACATGCCCGAGATCCTGGCCTGGAACGTCCGCCGCCTGCGCCACGCCAAGGGCATCACGCAGGAGGAGTTGGCGCACCGTGCCGGCATGGACCGCAGCTATCTCGGCACCATCGAGCGGGCCGAGCACAAGGCGACCATCGTCATGGTCGGCCGTCTGGCGGCCGCCCTTTCGGTGCTTCCCAGCGATCTTCTGGAACTTCCCCCCAATCACCCCTACCTTGCGCGGATTGCCGGAAATCCGTAGATCCGGAACGGCGACGCCGCGCATCGAAATATCACAGCGCCGCCGTGTCTTTAGATGCTTTGCAATGGCCTGCTGCCAACAGCGCATCTGGCGGGGTTTGGCTAAACTTTCCGGATATTCTTCAGCATCGCATGATGAACGGGCTTTGCCCCTGGGCCGGGGACCGGTGCGTCGTCCGCACCGGTCCCCGGTCGGTGTTCATGCCGCCTGCTGCACCGGCGGCTGAAGCGCGTGCAGGAAATCGACGGCGCGCTGGGCGTGCGCCGCG
>NZ_LGQZ01000241.1 GCF_003116015.1 Azospirillum sp. TSO22-1 | reverse complement strand
TGTCGCACCGCTCGGGCGAGACCGAGGACTCGACCATCGCCGACCTCGCGGTGGCGACCAACTGCGGGCAGATCAAGACCGGTTCGCTCAGCCGCTCCGACCGTCTGGCCAAGTACAACCAGCTGATCCGCATCGAGCAGCAGCTCGGCGCCGCTTCGCGCTTCGCCGGACGGGCAATCCTCAAAAACTGAACGCATGTCGCCTGCGCAACAGGCCCCGCGGCACGTGTTTCCGAAGCACTGATCACTTTATTGTGGAGAACGGCATTATGAAAACAACCGATAATACGCCGGAATCCGTGGTTGAGAACGTGACCTTCGGCGAAATCGCAATTGGTCAATCGGCCAGCCTCACTCGTCAATTAACGCTCACGGACGTCGAGCTGTTTGCAACACTTTCAGGCAACATCGACCCCGCCCACCTTGATGAGAAGTTTGCGGCCGACAGCCGGTTCCAGAAGGTTATCGGCCACGGCATGTGGTCAGGGTCCTTGATCTCCGGCGTGTTGGGCTCGGTGCTGCCGGGTGCAGGCACCATTTACGTTAGCCAGGATATGCAGTTCCGTCGCCCCGTTGGGCTGGGTGACGTCGTTACCGCCGTGATAACCGTCACTGAGAAACGGCCGGACAAGCAAGTCGTTGTCTTCGACTGTGTGTGCGTGAACCAAAACGGCGAAGTCGTTACCACTGGCATCGCTAAGGTCATCGCCCCGAGCAACAAGGTCCGCCGCGCTGCGCACGAGCTGCCGCAGATCCAGATGATCCGCCACGACAAGCACGACGCGCTGCTGGACAAGTGCAAGGCGTTGCCGCCGGTGCTCACCGCCGTCGCCCACCCCTGCGATGGAAGCTCGCTCCGGGGCGCCGTCGAGGCCGCCGAGGCCGGCCTGATCGAGCCGATCCTCATCGGCCCCGAGGGCAAGATCCGCGCGCTCGCCGGTCTGCACGGGCTGGACATCGACCCGTACCTCATCGTCAACGTCAAGCACAGCCACGCCGCCGCCGAAGCCGCCGTGGCGCTCGCCCACTCGGGCGAGGCCGAGGCGGTGATGAAGGGCTCGCTGCACACCGACGAACTGATGGTCGAGGTCGTCAAGAAGGAGACCGGCCTGCGTACCGGCCGACGCTTGAGCCACGTCTTCGTGATGAACGTGCCGACCTACCCGCGGGCGTTGCTGATCACCGATGCGGCGATCAACATCTACCCGACGCTGGAGGACAAGGTCGACATCGTGCAGAACGCCATCGATCTGGC
>NZ_LGQZ01000154.1 GCF_003116015.1 Azospirillum sp. TSO22-1 | reverse complement strand
AGGAGCTGGCCTCGCAGGCCGAGCAGCTGCAGACCGCCATCGCCTATTTCCGCACCGACGAGCAGGGCGCCGCCACGCCGGCGCGGAGCGAACCGGCCCCGGCCGCGAAACCGGTGCGCGCGAACGGCGGCGCCAAGCCGACGCCGCCCCGCGCCGCCAAGGCGCGGCTGGGCAACGGCAAGGCCAACGGCGGCTTCGCCCTGAACCTGAACGACGCCGGCGACGCCCTGGACGCCCAGTTCCAGCGGCACTGACCCGCGCCGCGTGTGACTTACGACCCGAGCCGCGGATCTCCCGCGCCGGGTGAGACGAGTGGAGGAAACGATGATCAGCCTGTCGCGAATGAGTGTGCGCGCGAAACTCTTCCTGCTGCCATGTGTCTCGATCGTGGCGATGCTGATCCTCAGCGCGATCTTCCTGGCCGAATCCCGCACCCAGATGATGGACGACCAGAAGGCCAAGGTGCGGGCCGTGGTCGCGCAGGCGCGTAGCATCGTCAACGACCTGGAGGTCCGCGCCGAACGGCGCGAGTTCCCGTCCGAACAGGCGCAGGCCACCGCCCGCAACGCGCTGCGCGCCGTGCGCTACGAAGGCAACGAGTACGTCTTCGTCTTCGCCGATAACGGCGACGTCATCCTCAACGGCGCCAAGCCGGAACTGGAAGGCAAGAGCCAGTGGGACGCCAAGACCCCGGCCGGCCAGTACTTCGTCCGCGACCTGGTCGCCCGCGCGCAGGAGGGCGGCGGCTTCGTCGAGTACCTGTGGCCGAAGGACGGCGCCCCGCAGCCCATGCCGAAGGTCAGCTACGCCGAGAAGAGCAAGGCGTGGGGCTGGGTGATCGGCAGCGGCGTCTACATCGACAACGTCGACGCCCTGTTCTGGGCCAGCGCGGTGCAGGGCAGCCTGATGGCTCTGGCCTTCGCGGTCATCACCTTCGCCATCGCCTATCTCATCGGCCGCGGCATCACCAGCAGCCTGACCCGCGTCGGCGGCCTCGCCAAGGCGGTGTCGGAGGGCGATCTGACCGCGGTCGCCGAGGTGACCACCCGCGACGAGATCGGCGAGCTGGTCGGCCACATCAACCAGATGGTCGAGCGCCTGCGCGGCGTGGTGACGGAGATCTCGACCGCCGTCGCCAACGTCTCCGCCGGCAGCCAGGAGCTGTCGGCCAGCGCCGAGCAGCTCAGCCAGGGCGCCACCGAACAGGCCTCGGCTGCCGAGGAAGCGTCCTCGTCGATGGAGGAGATGGCCTCCAACGTCAAGCAGAACGCCGAGAACGCCGGCCAGACCGAGAAGA
>NZ_LGQZ01000075.1 GCF_003116015.1 Azospirillum sp. TSO22-1 | reverse complement strand
GCGCCGAGCCCCATCGCAGCCGGCGCCAGCCCCGCCCCCGCCAGCGGCGGGTCGGCGCGCAGCAACCGCCACGCCGACGGCGCCAGCGCGGCGAGGTAGGCGGCGAGCGCCATCAGGCCCAGCGCCCCGGCCTTGAACAGCGTGTAGCTGGCCAGCGTGTGCGTGTACGCCACGCGCCAGCCACCGACCGCCGGGTTGGCGATCAGCGCGCCCCAGCCGTCGCCGAACAGGAAGGCCTCGGCCGAGCGGCCGACCTGCTCCAGCACCGCCGCGGCCTCGTCCAACCGGGCGTTGGTGCCGGTCAGCCGGTTCTTCTCCGCCACCTGCGCCAGCGCCCCGCCCAGCGTGTCGCCGAGCAGCAGCAGCGCCGCGCCCGACAGCACCGCCACGCCCAGCACCAGCCGCGGTGCCCGGCGCCACCACCAGGGCACGGTGGCCAGGCCCCCCAGCAGCGCGAGCCCCAGCGCCATGCGGTGCACCGCCCCCGCCAGCGCGCCCAGGCACAGCGCCGCCGGCAACAACAGGAGTCCGGCCGCGAGCCAGCGTGCCCAGCCGCCGCGCGCCGCCAGCCCGAGCGCCGCCATCGGCAGCGCCAGCGCGGCGAACAGCACCGACGGCGCGTTCAGGAAGTAGCGCAGCCCGTCCGCCATCGCCCGCACGCCGACCGCGCCGAATCCCCACTCCGCCTGCCGCCACCAGCGCAGGGCGAACAGCACGCCGGCCAGCGCCAGCCCCGCCGCCAGCAGCCGCTCCGCCCGCCCGTCGCCCCGCCGCAGCAGCGGCACCAGCAGCACCGGCAGGAACAGGTAGCCGAGCGGCACCACGTCGCGCAGCACCGCGCCCGGCTCCCAACCCAACGTCAGCCCGCGCACCAGCGGCGCCCACAGCAGCCACGCGAAGGCCAGGATTCCGACCGCCTCCCACCCGGGCAGCGCCGGGCCGCGCAGCGCGTGGCCGCTCACCACCGCGCAGGGCCGGCGCCAGCCGAGCGCGGCGAGCAGCAGAGCGCCGATGACGGCCTCCACCGCGCGCACCTCCGGCGGCGCCGGCGCGCTGAGCATCCCGTAGAGCGCCAGCGCCCCGAGCAGCGCCGCGCCGCGTCCTGTCGCCGTAAGGTCCATGCCGGCAGCATGCCACGCCCCTGCAACCGGGGCGAGCGGAACTCACGCCCTGCCCCGCTCCGGGATCTCCTCCGACACGATGAACCAGCGGCGGATCCGCCCGGAGGCGTCGCGGTCGCAGATCGCCTTGGCGTGGAACCAGCAGTACGCTCCGTCGTGGCGCCGGTAGCGATAGTCGGCCTCGTAGCGCCCGCCGCACGCCACGGCCTGCGCCCAGGCCGCCGCCGCGCGCGCCTGATCGTCGGGGTGCAGCACGTCCAGCCAGCCGTGCCCCTTCAACGTCTCGCCGGAGAGGCCGGTGTAGGCCCGCACCGCACCGTCGGCATAAACGTTGCGGCCCTCCACATCGGCAATGACGATCAGCGGAGCGGCCGGCGGCACGGCCCCTGCTCCGAGGCCGCAGCATCCGTCCGAGATATCGTCGGTGTCCAGCGGCATGGCTTTTGCCCTCACCACATGTCCAAGGGGCGTCCAAGGCAGCAAACATTGGCAGTTAAGCGTTTTTATATCAAATACTATATAGTTATAACACCACCCTCGACGGACGGTTCGAGCCGCGCTATCTGCTGACGCGAGGCTGCACCGGAGACGCCCCCATGATCGAGGAAATCCCCCTCCCCTGCGCGCGGCTGGGCACGCGGCGGGTGCTGGCGGTGCACCGCTTCGGCGCGCCGGGCGCCCGCCCCAGGGCGTACCTGCAGGCGGCGCTGCACGCCGACGAGACGCCGGGCATGCTGGTGGCGCACCACCTGATCCGCCTGCTGCGCGAGGCCGCGGTAACCGGCGAGGTGGTCGTCGTGCCGGTGGCGAACCCCATCGGCCTCGCCCAGGTGGTGGAGGGCACGCACGTCGGCCGCTACGCCCTCGACGGCGGCGGCAACTTCAACCGGCAGTTCCCCGACCTGACCGACGCGGCGGCCGAGCGGCTGTCCGGCGCGCTCGGCGACGATGCGGCAGAGAACGTGCGGCTGGTGCGCGCGGCCTTGCGCGCGGCGCACGCCGACCTGACGCCGGCGACCGAGGTGGCGGCGCTGCGCCACGCGCTGCTCGGGCTGGCGCTCGACGCCGACCTCGTGCTCGACCTGCACTGCGACCAGGAGGCGGTGCCGCACCTCTACACCGGCGAGGCGCTGTGGCCGGCGCTGTCCGACGTGGCCGGCGAACTGGGCTGCGAGGCGGTGCTGCTGGAGCGGGACTCCGGCGGCACGCCGTTCGACGAGGCGTGCTCCGGCCCGTGGTGGCGTCTGGCCGGGCGCTTCGGCTCCGAAACCCCGGTTCCGTTCGGCTGCGCCGCCGCCACCGTGGAGTTGCGCGGCAAGGCCGACGTGTCGGACGCGCTGGCCGAGGCGGACGCCCGCGCCCTGCTGCGCATCCTGGTCCGCCGCGGCGTGGTGGCGGGCGAAACCGCTCCGCCGCCCCCGGCGTGCGAGGCCACGCCGCTGGCCGGACTGGAGCGGCTGACCGCGCCGCACCCCGGCGTCATCGCCTTCCACCGCGCGGTGGGCGAACGGGTGGCGCCGGGCGATCTGGTGGCGGACATCGTCGATCCCAGCGCCGCCGATCCGGCACAGGCGCGCACCCCGTTGCGCGCCGGCACGGCGGGGATCCTCATGGCGCGCAGCAACCGCCGCTTCGCCGGGATGGGCGAGCTGGTGGCCTCGATCGCCGGCCGCGAGCCGCTGCAACGGACCGGCCGCGGCCTGCTGTTCGATTAGGCGTAGCGGACGGTCGCCTGCTCCAGCCGGTAGAACAGCCCCTCGTGCGGGTTGAGGCGCAGCGTGCCCGACACGATGACGGCGTTGCGCGTCTCCGGCGCCGGAACCCTGGCGTGGACGTGCAACATGGAGGCCGGCCCCGGGCGCTCGCACGCCGGGCAGCCGACCGGGTTGGCGGCGAGGATGAATCGGCGTTGCGGCCCGCCCTCAGTCAGCGACACCATGAAGCCGCGCAGGCTGACCGTCTTCCCGTCCAGCGCCGTGACGGCGTCGGGGAACTGCGGGGCCGCGGCGGCGCCGGCCAGACGGACGCCGGCAAGGTCGCGCCACAGCGCGGTGAATTCGTCGAGGGCGAGATGGAAGCGCCCTGCGGGGTGCGTCGGCTCCGCCGCGCCGCCGGCCCACACGGCCATCCCGGCGATCGGCACCAACGCCAAAGGCAACAAGACCCGACGGCGTGTCGTCATGGTTTCCTCCCGGTGCGGTGGATCCGCAGCGGCCTTTTGCGGCCTTCTTCTGATTTGGGGCGAATTGTTCCCAACTCCGGCCCCGCCGTCAACTCCCCTCCGTTCCCCCACCGACGGGCGCAGCAAGGCAAAGGTGGGGTGACGCCGGGGCGCCGGACCGGCATGATGGTCCTATCTCCAGCCGCTGCGACCTTCCGGAGCCCGTTTCATGCCAAACGCAAAACCCGCGCTGGCGCGCGTCAGCGAGGACCAGGCCGCCGAACTGGCGGACATGTTCCGCCTGATGAGCGACCCCAGCCGGCTGCGCATCATCCTGGCCTGCCTGGAGACGCCGACCTCGGTCGGCGACATGGCGACGGCGCTGGGGCTGTCGCCCTCGCTGGTCAGCCACCACCTGCGCCTGCTGCGCGCCGGACGCCTGATCCAGGCGGAGCGGCGCGGCAACCGCGTCTATTACCTGATCACCGACGAGCATATCCGCCGGGTGCTGTCCGATATGGTCGATCACGTCGCCGAAAGCGACGATCTGGACGCGGACGAGCCAAACGATCCCCCGGCGTAGAATTTCCTTAGCAAATGTAATAAAATCGCAATTGAGTTTGACGGCGGCGGCGCCCGCCCCCATAGTCGTTGTGCAACGCAGCATGATGCTGCGCGCCGAGCCGGTCCCCCAGGGTGTTTCGATGGAAACCTTCCGATTCCAGCCGGGTGAAACTCCGATCCTGCTGAGCATTCCGCACGTCGGCACGGCCATCCCGCCCGACGCCGCCGCCGGGATGACGGAGGCGGCGCTGGCCACGCCGGACACCGACTGGCACCTGGACCGCCTGTACCACTTCGCCCCGGCGCTCGGCATCGGTTTCCTGAAGGCGACGTGCTCGCGCTACGTGATCGACCTCAACCGCGACCCGGCCGGGGCGGCGCTGTACGCCGGCGCCGACAACACCGAGCTGTGCCCGCTGACCACCTTCGACCGCAAACCGCTCTACCGCCCCGGCCACGAGCCCGACGCCGCCGAGGTGCAGCGCCGCATCGACACCTACTGGCGCCCCTACCACGAGACGCTGCAGCGCGAGTTGCAGGCATTGCGCGACCGCTTCGGCGTCGCCGTGCTGTTCGACGCGCACTCGATCCGCTCCGAGGTGCCGCGCTTCTTCCAGGGCCGGCTGACCGACTTCAACCTCGGCACCGCCGACGGCGCCACCGCCGCGCCGAAGCTGGTCGGCCGGCTGATGAACGTGCTGGCGGCGACCGGCACGTACAGCTCGGTGCTGAACGGCCGCTTCAAGGGCGGCTACATCACCCGCGCGTACGGCAAGCCGGAGGACGGCATCCACGCCGTCCAGCTCGAACTCGGCCAGCGCACCTACATGGAAGAGGCGCCGCCCTTCCGCTACCGCGACGAGTTGGCCGGCGACGTGCGCCCGCTGCTGGAACGCCTGCTGGGCGTCATCGCGGAATGGACCCGCGAGCAGGCGCGGGCGGCGCGGGTGGCGGTCTGATCATACCCACACGCCGCGAACGTACGGCGCGATCTGCGTGTCTTCCATGATGATGTGGTTCACCAGCCAGTCGGCGGTGAAGGCGTAGATCCGCTCGCCGTTGGCGCGGGTCGGCTCCTTGGCGAAGACGTTGGAGAGATCGCCGATCGCCTTCACGGCGTCGGCGTGGCGGCGCTTATGCTCCTCGATCTTGGGGAAGTGCACCTTCTCCATGATCTTCTCTTCGCGCTGGAAATGCTGATGCGTGTACTCCAGCAGCTTCATCAGCGTCTTGGCGACGCGCGCCGGCATGTAGACCCGCGCGTTCAGCGCGGCGTCCAGTTCGTTCAGGTACTCGATCAGGTGCCTGTGATCGTCGTCGATGGACGATTGTCCAACACTGAGTTGGCGCCGCCACGCTATCGCACCCATGCCACCTCCGGACCAGCGCCCACCCTTTTGGCGGGCATCCACTGGCCGGATTATGCGTGCGGTGCAGCGCGGCACAGAAGGAACCATGCAGGCGCACGGCAATTTGACGCACCCGTTCCCGCACGCAAAAAGGGGCGGGGGCCGAAGCCCCCGCCCCTTTCCGCGCAGCGTCCGCCGTCAGCCGACGATGGAGTAGCCGCAGTCCACGTAGGTCGTGGCGCCGGTGATGCCCTTGGCGCCGTCGGTGGCGAGGAAGGCGGTGGTGTAGCCGACTTCCTCGGTGGTCACCAGACGGTGCTCCGGCGCGCGGTCGGCGGCCTTGGCCATCAGCTCGTCGAAGTGCGCGATGCCCGAGGCGGCGCGCGTCTTGATCGGGCCGGGGGAGATGGCGTGCACGCGGATGCCCTTCGGGCCCAGCTCGGCCGCCAGATAGCGCACGCTGGCCTCCAGCGCGGCCTTCACCGGGCCCATGACGCCGTAGTTGTCGATGACGCGGATGGCGCCGAAGTACGACATGGTGAACAGCGTGCCGCCCTCCTTCATCAGCGGCTCGGCGTAGCGGGCCATGCGGATGAACGAGTGGCAGGACACGTCCATCGCCGCCGAGAAGCCGTCGCGCGAGCAATCGACGACGCGGCCGTGCAGGTCCTCGCGCGGGGCGAAGGCGATGGAGTGCAGCGCGAAGTCGAGCTTGCCCCACTTCTGCTCGATCTTCTCGAACATGGCCTTGAGCTGGCCCTCGCCGGTGACGTCCACCGGCTCGAAGATCTCGGCCTCGACCTCGCGGGCCAGCGGCTCGACGTGCGGCTTGGCCTTGTCGTTCAGGTAGCTGATCGCCAGGTCGGCGCCCAGCGCCTTGAACGCCTTGGCGCAACCCCAGGCGATCGACTGGTCGTTGGCGATGCCGAGAATCAGGCCCTTCTTGCCGGCAAGGCTGGCGGCCGCAGGAATCATGGTGGTCATCAGAAGTGTCCCATCTGGAAAGTCGGGGATTGACGTCAGACCGCTGACTGGATGGTCGTTCCGTGCATCGCATCCTTACATGATGAAGTACTCATGCAGGTGTGCCGACGGTTCGTCCTTCCTCCCCACCCGCAGCGTTACGTTTGTGCGGCGCAGCATAGAGCAGATAATCAAGACGTGCAACGCGCGAATACTGCAACAAAATTGACAAGTTTTGGGTAATTCGCGAATCGACGCGGTACGCTCAAGCGGTGCCGGGGGTGAAGGAGGGCGGATCGCTGGCCGGGAAGGATTCCTCGGATGCCTCGTCCACCCGCTCGTCGGCGTCGCCGTAGATGTCGCCGGGGTTGCGGGAGTACCGATGGCGGCCGTCGTCGACGTCCTGGGCGGGAATCGCGGAGGCGGGACGGCGCCAACTCTCCATCAGCCCGTACGCCGGGCAATAGCCGGTCAGGCCGCGCGCCACCAGCGCGCCGCCGGCCAGCGCCATGACCGCGCCGCCGATGGTCGGCCGGCGGATGCCGAGCACCGCGAGGATGCCGCCGCCGACCAGCGAGGCCACGCGCTCGGCGTGGCCGACGTTGATCATCCGGTCGAAGTCGTCGACGTGGGCATGATGCGCCATATGGGTCTCCCGCGGGAACGGATCCCGTGCCCCTTGAACGGCGCGCTCAAGGCGGAGGTTCCCGCCCGGCGGAGATCAGCCGCCCAGCGTCTCGAACAGCGTCTCGAACGGCGTCGGCCGCCCGAAGAAGCGCCCGGCCAGCGCGCTCACCCGCGCCGCGTCGCCGGTGGTGAAGAAACGCGGGCCTTCGGCGGTTCCGCCGGCCGGCGCGTATTCCGGATGGCGCTCCAGGTAATGCTCCAGCGAGCGGGCGACCAGCGCCGGCTGCGACAGCACCTCGACGCCGGGCGGCAGCGCCTCGGCGAACAGGTGCGCCACCAGCGGGTAGTGCGTGCAGCCCAGCACCACGGAATCCAGCGGCCGGCCGTCCAGCCGCTCCGTCAGCTCGGCGACGTAGCGGCGCACCGCCGGGCGGATCGCGGCGTCGGGGGCGCCCTCCTCGATCAGCGGCACGAGGTCCGGGCAGGCCTGCTGGACGACGGTGACGTCCGGCGCCCGCTTGCCGATCTCGCGCGGGAAGGAGCCGGAGCGGACCGTGCCCGCGGTGGCGAAGACGCCCACGGTGCGCGGCTCCGGCAGCCGGCCGGCGAGCGGCGCCTCGACCATCCAGGGCACGCGGGTGATCGCCTCGACCATCGGGACCAGAACGCCCAGCACGTTGCGCCCCGGGTACGCGTCGCGCAGCCAGGTCTGCTGCATCCGGCGCAGCGCCACCGCCGCCGCGGTGTTGCAGGCCACCACGATCAACCCGCAGCCCTGCGCGAACAGGTGCTCCACGCCGGCCACGGTCAGGCGGTAGATCTCCTCGTCGCTGCGCGGGCCATACGGGGCGTTGCCGTTGTCGCCGAGATAGACGAAGGGCCGGCCCGGCGCCGCCTCGGTCAGCGCCCGCAGCACCGTCAGCCCGCCATGCCCGGAATCGAAGACGCCGATCGCCACTGGAAAACCCCCACAGGGAAACGGAAAGCCGCAGTTTCCGGATTGCCGCCGGAAACGGGTGTGAAATCGTTGGGCGCGGGAGTATGCCACGCCCGACGGCGGAGCCAAGGCTTCAGCGCACCGTCTGCTCCAGGATGTTCACGGCCGTGCCGACGCCGTCCTCCGCCCGGATCCGCGCGCCCAGGTCGGCGGCGCGCGCCCGCATGTCCGGATCGTCCATCAGCGCCAGCGCCGCCGCCAGCCGGGACGGCGTCAGCTCCGTGCGCGGCAGCGGCGCCGGGCCGACACCCAGCGCGTGCACACGCGCTCCCCAGAAGGGTTGGTCGCCGAGGAACGGCACCACGAAGCCCGGCACCCCGGCGCACAAGGCGGCGGCCGTGGTGCCGGCGCCGCCGTGGTGGACCACCGCCGCCATGCGCGGGAACAGCCAGTCGTGCGGCGCCGACTCCAGCCCGTGCACGGTCGGCGGCAGCGCCTTGGCGTCCAGCCCGCCCCAGCCCGCCGACAGCACGGCGCGCCGGTCGCCCAGCGCCTCCAGCACCAGCGCGGTGGTGGCGGCCGGGTCGTAGCCGCCCATGCTGCCGAAGCCGACGTACACCGGCGGTGGGCCATCGTCGAGGAAGCGCCGCAGGCCGGCCGGCGGCTCCCAATCCATGCCCTCGTCGAGGAACCAGAATCCGGGGACGTGGCAGAACTCCGGCCAGTCCGCCGGCCTGGGCAGCACCTGCGGCGAGTGGGCGTAGAGCACCGGCGGCGTCTCGCGCATCATCCGCGGCCCCGGCCCGATCAGCGGAATCGGCGGCAGGCCGAGCACGCTGCGCCGCGCCCGGTTGATGGACGGGCGGAAGCCCTGCCAGATCACCTGCATGAGGGCGACGTGCAGCATGATGTTCACCGCCCCCGGCAGCCGCATGGCCGGCGGCTTCATCAGGGGCGGCGGGAAGGCGCGCGTCGGCCCCATCGGCTGCAAGCCGACCCCTGCCCAGGGAACGCCGAGCGACTCGGCGATGCCGATACCGGTGTAGAAGCCCAGGCCGGCGGTCACCAGCAGGTCGCAGCCGCGCGACGCCTCGAGGTATTCGCGGGTCCACGCCTCGCCATAGTCCTGCGCCATGCGCACCAGGGCACGGGTCAGTTGCACCGGGTTGACGCCGCGGCGGAACAGCGCGTCGGCGGCGTCGCCCTGGGTCACGGCGCGTACGTCGCCGGACAGCGGACGGTGCTCCAGGCCGTGGCGCTCGATCAGCGGCCGGAACTCGCGGTCGGCCGGCAAGACCACGCTGTGCCCGGCCCGCACGAGACCGGCGCCGAGCGCCACGAGGGGGCGAACGTCGCCCAGCGAACCGTAGGTGATGATGGATACCCGCATGGCGCGGGATCATAGCGCGAAAGGCGCGAAAGGGGACCACTCATGGTGGTCCCCGCCGGCGGTATGCGGCCTCAGGCCAGGATCTCGGCGATGGCCTCCATGTCGTGCACCTCGTGCTCGAACCGGGCGAGCTCCGGGCCGACGGCGTCGCGGATCGACACCATGCCGATGGGCCGGCCGCGCTCGACCACCGGCAGGTGGCGGAAGCCGCCGTCGTGCATGTAGTGCAGCGCGTCCACGATGGTGCGGTCCGGCCCTATGGTGGTCGGGTCGCAGGTCATGACCTCGTCCACCTGGGTACGGTCGGGGTCGAGCCGGCCGGCGAGGACGCGGAACAGCGCGTCGCGCTCCGTGAAGATGCCGACCAGCCGTTCGCCATCGACCACCGGCAACGCGCCGATGCGGTATTCCCTCATCATGTGCGCCGCAGTGCGGACGGACGCGGTGCGCGGCACGGTGACGACGCGCTGGTTGCGGACGATCTCCCGGATGGGCCGGTTCGGCATTGGCTTTTCCTTCCCTGTTGTGCGACAGTCTGTCGCAGAAAGAATGATGCGCGGGAGCGTGCGTCGCAGCAATAGACCAATAGGCTGCACTTACCTCCACGAACGAAAGGGATAGAAGTCGGTTTCACGTCATACGAAGGGGCGGAGGCATGGAGGGTGCATGCGGGGTATCGCCACGGGGCTCGGGTACGCGCTGACCATCGCGGTCGGGGCGACCCTCTTCTTCGTCGGGTACACGCACCTGCTGGGGCTGCGCTCCGACGCGCTGGCGATGGTGGCGGCCGGGATGTGCGGGGCGATCTCCGCCACGATGGCGTGGCCGAGCCCGCCCGGCGACGAGGTGCTGAACCGTCCGCGCGCCGACCTGGTGATCGGCAGCCGCACCGCGCTTCTGTTCTACGTGCTGTTCACCATCGCCACGGTGGTCGAGCGCTTTCCCGAGTATTTCGGGGAGGTGGACGGC
Source organism: Azospirillum sp. TSO22-1 (assembly GCF_003116015.1). Taxonomy (GTDB): domain Bacteria; phylum Pseudomonadota; class Alphaproteobacteria; order Azospirillales; family Azospirillaceae; genus Azospirillum. Next base: position 68,774 of record NZ_LGQZ01000075.1, on the reverse strand, counting down.
GTCCACCAGACGCTGACGACCCTGCTGCTCAGCCTGCCGGGCTTGGTGGTGGTGTCGCTGGGGGTGATGATCTACGCCAGCATGGGGGCGGCGTTCTTCCTGTCGGTGATCGCCGCCCGCTTCTGGGTGCGGCAGGCGCGCCGGGCGCGCGCCGCGCACCCGCCGGCGGCGTAGCCGCCATACTCTTTCTGGGCGGCGTAGCGGCTACACCTCTTCCGGGAAGCAGCCGGCGCGGGCGGCCACCACCGCCACCTGGGTGCGGTTGCGCACGCCGAGCTTCTGCATGATGGCGCGCACATGCACCTTGACGGTGCCCTCCAGCACGCCCAGCTCGCGCGCGATCTCCTTGTTGGAATGGCCGGCCAGCAGCAGTTGGAAGACGTCGCGCTGGCGGTCGGTCAGGCGGTCGAGGATCTGCCCGGTCGGCCGCGCCGTGTCCGCCGCCACGTTGCCGCTCAGCACCGCGCGCGGCAGCGGCAGGAACGTCTCCCCGGTCAGGGCCAGCGAGATGGCGTGCTCCAGCACCGCGGTGGAGCTGGTCTTGAGGATGTAGCCCTTGGCCCCCATGCGCACGCTGTCGACGATGTCGGCCACGTCGTCGGAGCCGGAGATCACCAGCAGCGGCACGCCGGCCAGCGCATCGACCATGCGGCGCAGCCCGTCGCGTCCCTGCCGGTCGGCGAGGCTGAGGTCGAACAGCACCAGCGTCAGGTCGCGGACGCGGGCCGCCACCTCCAGCGCCTCGACCAGCGAACCCGCCTCGATGATCTGGGCGTCGGGGTGGATCTCGCCCACCGACAGGGCGAAGCCGTGCCGCACCAGGGGGTGATCGTCCACGACGAGGAACTTGCGCGGCTTGGCGCGCATCGCCCGCTCACCGCCCATCGAACGCACCTGTACTTCCATCGTGTCTCTACCTTCCTCCGGTCGCGGCTCGCAAATGATCCGGTGTCACACCCGGTTCCGACAGCCTATTCGCCACCGACGCGCCGCGACATCTCCGATTTCACCGAAAGATACCACTTTCGATTTTCCCGGCTTTTTGTCCTGCTAGCTGCGTTATCCTTGCGCTATCATCATGCGCAATTTCGATGTCGCTTGCCGCGACAACGCTCACTCGTATAAAACACTTCCATATTCATGGTAAAGCCCGCATTTACAAGACAATATGTCTTGTATTTTTCCTATATGCGGGCATTGCGCGATACGCAATTTACAAAACGAAACGGGCGCGAATGCGGCTTCATGGAGGAGGCTTTATGGACACCTGGAATGTGATGCTGATCGACCACGACCGGCTGTTCTCGGCGGCGCTTGGCACGCTCATCAGCAGCGGTCCGTTCCGCATCTGCCACTATGCGGCGGACACCGGTGACGCCGCGACGGCGGTCGAGCGGGGCAGCGAGCCCGACCTCATCGTCATGGCGCTGCAGGACGGCTCGGCCGAGGAACTCGCCGGGATCAAGCGGCTGCGCACCGCCACCGGCGCGCGCATCGCCGTGCTGGCGGACGAGATGCTGGACCGGTCGCTTTCCCTGGCGTTGCGGGCCGGCGCCGACGCCTATCTCAACAAGTCGATGAGCAGCGAATCGCTGCTGCGCGCGCTGCAACTGGTGATGCTGGGCGAGGTGGTGTACCCGACGCACGTCGCCAGCCTGCTGATCGCCACCGCCAACGAGCGCCCGACCCCGACCCGCGCCACGCCGACCAACAACGAGTTGTCGAAGCGCGAGGTGCAGATCCTGCGCTGCCTGCTGGCCGGCCAGTCGAACAAGGCGATCGCCCGCAACCTGCACATCACCGAGAGCACGGTGAAGATGCATTTCAAGAACGTGATGCGGAAGATCAACGCCCAGAACCGCACGCAGGCTGCGGTGTGGGCGATCCAGAACGGACTGTCGCCGCTGGTGAACGCCTGACCCGGCGCCCCCTCCCCCGTTCCGCATGGGGGAGGGGGATGGCGGCTCATTCAGCCGCGTGGCGATGGCCATGGCGGCCCTCGGCGAACTCCTCGATCATCTTCGGGCAGAAGTTCGGCAGGTCCTGCGGGTTGCGCGAGGTGACGAGGCCGCGGTCGGTCACCACCGTCTCGTCCACCCAGGTCGCCCCGGCGTTGGTCAGGTCGATCTTCAGCGACGGCCAGGAGGTCATCCGCCGGCCGCGCACGCCATCGGCGTCGATCAGCGTCCACGGGCCGTGGCAGATGGCGGCGATGGGCTTGCCCGCCTGCACGAACGCGCGGATGAAGGCGATGGCTTTCGGTTCCAGCCGCAGCGCGTCCGGGTTCATCACGCCGCCGGGCAGCATCAGCGCGTCGTAGCGGCCGGCATCGGCGGACTCCAGCGTCGCATCGACCGGCACGGTGTCGCCCTTGTCGTGGTGCTTCCAGCCCTGGATGCTGCCGGACTTCGGCGACACGATGTGCACGGTGGCGCCGGCCTCCTTCAGGGCCTTCACCGGCTCGGTCAGTTCCGACTGCTCGAAGCCGTCGGTGGCGAGCACGGCCACGGTCTTTCCGTTCAGGCTCTTGGCCATGATGCGGTCCTCCGTCTCGGTTGGGGATACCGCCCCAACCAGAGCGTGCGCCGGGGGTTCCGCCGTCAGCCCATTCTTCGAGGGCCACCCAGACCAGCGTCTGTGGCATAGTGCCGGCATGTGGACCCTCGCCCCCGACCGCCGCACCCTCTGGGATGCCGCCGGACGCCGCCTCGACCCGGCCCGCCGCACCTGGACCCCCGACCGGCCGCCGCCGGACGGCCTGCCGCTTGGCGACGCCGAGACGGTGCGCTGGTTGCAACGGGAGAGCGGCTCCCCCTGCCGTCCGCCGGTCGGCGTCATCGGCCCGCGCGAGCCGACGCGGGAGCAGGAGGCGATGGCCGAGGCGGTCGGCGCGGGCTTGGCCGACCTCGGGCTGGTGGTGCTGTGCGGCGGCCGTTCCGGCGTCATGGAGGCGACCTGCCGCGGCGTGGCGAGCCGGGGTGGCCTGTCCGTCGGCCTGCTGCCCGGCGAGGACTGGGAGAGCGCCAATCCCTACGTCACCGTGCCCATCGCCACCGGCATCGGCGTCGCCCGCAACGCGCTGATCGCCCGCGCCGCGCTGTGCCTGATCGCCATCGGCGGCGGCGTCGGCACGCTGTCGGAGATCGCCTTCGGCCTGCAGTTCGGCAAACCGGTCTTCGCATTGGCCGGCGCGCCGAAGGTGGACGGCACGGTGGAGCTGGACGGCTGGGACGCCCTCTTGCCGCTGGTGGCGCGGGTGGTGCTGGCCGTGCATCCGTGAGATCGCGTCGGCCTCAGTGGTCGGCCAGGGTTCGCTCAGCCTGTTCATGCCCCGACAACAGGCGCGCGCGACGATCCGTCGCCACATACACGCTTCGGTGGATTCGCCCATGCACTTGTGTGCAAAAATGATGACGGCGGCCGGAATAGGCCGGCCGCCGCATCAAAGGAGGCAAAAGGCATGAAGAAGATGCCCTTTCTCCTGGTCTTCGCGTGGCGGGACTGGGTGATCGCGATCACCAAGCGCCGCCGCAGGAAGGCCTAGGGGCGAGCCGGTGGGTGTTCGCAGCACCCGCCGGCCACCTCCAACAATATATCATCGACACGCGGGACTGGCAAATCCCCGACCGTTCTACTCCTCACCCCCTACTCTTCAATGGGATGGCAGGGCTTGCAGGAGGTCGGCCAGGGCTCGCCGAGATCCTCGACCAAGCAGCGCCACGAGGCACCGTCCAGGCGGATGCAGCCGCCGCCGGAGAAATGCAGCGCCACGCCTCCGCCCTCCACCGTCTCCACCGACAGCAGTTCGAGGAACTGACGGCGGTCCTTGAGATCCAGGCCGCGCATCTTGACGGCCGTCACCCCCTCGAAGCGGACGCCGCAGTTGACGCGCTCGAACGGGTACAGCTCGTCGTCCTCGGCGGTGGGGCCGGAGGCCTCGCGCGGACGGTCGCTGGCCTCCCAGCGGAAGCGGCTGACCACCGCCACGAAGCGCTTCTCGTCCGGCAGGTAGCACATGTCGCCAATCGGCACGATGGCGTCCTGCAGGCAGGCGGAGACGACCTTCAGGTCCTCCTGGTCCTCGGCGCGCATCCGCAACGGCGTGGTCATGGCTCCTCCCCTACCCGTCAGTCCTCGCCGCCGCCGCCGATGCGCTCGATGTCGGCGCCGCAGGCGGCCAGCTTCTCCTCGACCCGTTCGTAGCCGCGGTCCAGGTGGTAGACGCGGTTGACCGTCGTCTCCCCCTCCGCCGCCAGACCGGCCAGCACCAGCGACACCGAGGCGCGCAGGTCGGTGGCCATGACCGGCGCGCCGGTCAGCCGCTCGACCCCACGCACCAGCGCCGAGGAGCCGTGCACGGTGATACGCGCGCCCATGCGCATCAGTTCCGGCGCGTGCATGAAGCGGTTCTCGAAGATCGTCTCGGTGATCATCGCCGCCCCGCGCGCCGTGCACATCAGCGCCATCATCTGCGCCTGCAGGTCGGTCGGGAAGCCGGGGAACGGCTCGGTCATCGTATCGACGCCGTGCAGCTCGCCGTTGGCGCGGGCGACGCGCACGCCGTTCTCGATCTCGGTGAACACCACGCCGGCCGGCTGCAAGGTGGTGGCCAGCGACTGGATCAGCTCCAGCCGGGTGTTCATGATGTCCAGCTCGCCGCCGGTGATCGCCGCGGCCATGGCGTAGGTGCCGGTCTCGATGCGGTCGGGCACCACCGCGTGGGTGGCGCCGTGCAGCCGCTCGACCCCGCGGATGCGCAGCGTGTCGCTGCCGATGCCCTGGATGTCGGCGCCCATGGCGACGAGGCAGTGGGCGAGGTCGCTCACCTCCGGCTCGCGCGCGGCGTTGACCAGCACGGTCTCGCCCTTCGCCAGCGTGGCGGCCATCAGCAGGTTCTCGGTGGCGCCGACGGAGACCTTGGGGAAGACGAACTCCGCGCCCTTCAGGCCGTTCGGCGCCTTGGCGACGATGTAGCCGCGGTCCAGCTCGATCTCCGCGCCCATGGCCTGCAGGCCCTTGATGTGCAGGTCCACCGGACGCGCGCCGATGGCGCAGCCGCCGGGCAGCGACACCCGCGCCTCGCGGCAGCGCGCGACCAGCGGCCCCAGCACCAGCACCGAGGCGCGCATCTTGCGCACCAGGTCGTAGGGGGCCGTGGTGTTGGTGAGGTTGCGCGCGGTCAACTCGATCACCCGGCCGGCACAGTTGCCGCCGGCGCCCGCGAGATGGATCGCCACGCCGTGCTGGAGCAGCAGGTTGCACAGCGTGTTGATGTCCGCGAGGATCGGCAGGTTCTTGAGAACCAGCGTCTCGTCGGTGAGCAGGCTGGCGGTCATCAGCGGCAGCGCCGCGTTCTTGGCGCCGCCGACTTCGATGGCGCCGCGCAGGGGGTTACCGCCGCGGATACGGATCCTGTCCATGGGACCTATGAGTGCTTGATGCTGTAGGGATGGTGCCGGCGGAGCCGGTTTACAAGATGGCCCGCCGCGCTCAAAGGCGCGGCAGGGTGACGCCCTTCTGGCCCATGTACTTGCCGGACTTGTCGGCGTAGGAGGTCTCGCAGACCGTGTCCCCCCGGAGGAACAGGAACTGGCACAGCCCCTCGTTGGCGTAGACCTTGGCGGGCAGCGGCGTGGTGTTGGAGATCTCCAGCGTCACGTGGCCTTCCCACTCCGGCTCCAGCGGGGTGACGTTGACGATCAGGCCGCAGCGGGCGTAGGTGCTCTTGCCCAGGCAGATCACCAGCACGTCGCGCGGCACGCGGAAGTACTCCACCGTGCGGGCCAGCGCGAAGCTGTTCGGCGGGATGATGCAGACGTCGGTCTTGCGGTCGACGAAGCTGTTCTCCGAGAACAGCTTGGGATCGACGATGGCGTTATCGACGTTGGTGAAGATCTTGAACTCGTCGGCGACGCGAGCGTCGTAGCCGTAGGAGCTGAGCCCGTAGGAAATGACGCCGGCGCGCTCCTGGCGGTCGACGAAGGGCTCGATCATCCCCTTGGTCGAGGCCATCTCGCGAATCCAGCTGTCCGGCATGATGCCCATGGGCCCATTCTCCTCGTACGAAATCGGATCAGGGGGTTGTAGCGGACGCGGACGGGGGGCTCAAGGGATGGAAATGCGCCCTGCGCTCAATCCTGGGCTTCGCGATCGTCGTCCTTGGCTTCCCGCGCCCGCGCCTGCTCCTTGCGCTTCTTCAGGTTGTCGCGCAGGCGTTCGGCCAGGCGGTCCTGGCGGTCCGGGCTCTTGACCTTTCCGGGCTTGGGCGGCGGCGTCTCGCTCATGCGGCGCTCGCGGCCGGTTCGGTGACGGCGGGAGCCTTGCCCCAGCGCGCCTTCCAGGCCTGGAACATCAGCACCGCCCACAGCTGGTGCTGCCGGTTGCGGCGCCCCGACAGGTGCTCGGCCCAGGCGCGGCGCACCGTGGCGGCGTCCAGCAGACCGTCCTCGCGCAGGCGGCGCTCGTCCAGCAGATCCTCGGCCCAGGGACGCAGCGGGCCGCGCAGCCAGTCGGCGATGGGCACGGCGAAGCCCATCTTGGGGCGCTCGATCAGGTCACGCGGGACGTGGCGGTAGAGCACCCGGCGCAGCAGGTGCTTGCCCTGCCCGTCGCGCAGCTTCTGGTGCAGCGGCAGGCGCCAGGCGAACTCCACCACCCGGTGGTCGAGCAGCGGCACCCGCGCCTCCAGCGCCACCGCCATGCTGGCGCGGTCCACCTTGGCGAGGATGTCGTCCGGCAGATAGGTCGCGGTGTCGAGGTACTGCATGCGCTCGGTGAAGTCGGGCACCAGGGCGGCGGCACGGGCGTCCCACGGCAGGCCGTGCGGCTCGCGCCCGCCGAGGACCAGCGCCTCGGGGTGGTGCCATTGGCTGGCCAGCGTGCGGTACAGCGTGTCGGCGTCGGCGGAGCCGAGGATCCCCGCCAGCTTGTGCGCCTTGTCGCCGGCCATGCGCATGCCGGGAAGGCGGCCGAGCAGCGCGTCCCAGCGCCCCGGCGGCACGGCCTGGATCAGCCCGGCGGCGGCGGCGCGCAGGCCGGCCGGCACCCGGCCCATGCCGCGCCACAGCCGCGCCCCCAGCAGGTAGCGGCGGTAGCCGGCGAACAGCTCGTCGCCGCCGTCGCCGGACAGCGCCACGGTGACCGAGCGGCGGGTCAGCTGCGACACCAGGAAGGTCGGCACCTGCGAGGAATCGGCGAACGGTTCGTCGTACCAGTCGGCCAGCGTCGGGATGACGGCCAGCGCGTCGGCGGGCTCGACGGTCAGCTCGGTGTGGTCGGTGCCGAGGTGCGTGGCGACGGCCCGCGCATCGGCGGACTCGTCGTAGCCGGTCTCGCGGAAGCCGATGGTGAAGGTGCGCACCGGACGGGACGACTGCGCCTGCATCAGCGCCACCACGGTGGAGGAATCCACCCCGCCCGACAGGAAGGCGCCGAGCGGCACGTCGGCGACCATCTGCCGGCCGACGGCGTCCATCAGCAGGGCTTCCAGCCGGTCGGCGGCCTCCTCGTCGGGCAGGTCCAGCCGGTCCGACAGGCCGGCTCGCACGGCGCCCTCCAGCGACCAGTAGGCGGTCCGTACCGGCTCCGCGTCGGGACGGATGGTGAGGATGCTGCCGGGCTCCAGCTTGTGGACGCCCGCATAGATGGTGTGCGGCGCCGGCACGTAGGCGAAGCGGAAATAGGCGGTCAGCGCGTCGCGGTCGATCTCGGCGCGGAAGGCGGGATGGGCCCGCAATGCCTTCGGTTGCGAGCCGAACAGCACCGTGTCGCCGAAGCGCGCCCAGTACAGCGGCTTGACGCCCATCTGGTCGCGGACGAGGTGCAAAGCGCGCTCCCGCCGGTCCCACAGCGCCATGGCGAAGATGCCGACCAGCCGGCGCGCCGTCGCCTCGACGCCCCAGCGGGCGACGCCTTCGATCAGCACCTCGGTGTCGGAATGGCCGCGGAAGCGGTGGCCGGCGGCCTCAAGTTCGGCGCGCAGGTCCTGGTAATTGTAGATCTCGCCGTTGTAGGCGACGACCCAGCGCCCGTCGGCGGACTCCATCGGCTGCCGGCCCAGCGGCGACAGGTCGACGATGGCGAGGCGCCGGTGCGCCAGCGCGATTCCCGCCGCCTCGTCCACCCAGACGCCGTCGCCGTCCGGCCCGCGGTGGGCGATGGTGTCGTTCATGCGGCGCACGGCCGCCTCCATCCCCCTATCGGGGGACGGCGTCAGGAATCCGCAGAAGCCGCACACGGCGCGTCGACCTCAGTGGTCGGAGCGGTGCAGGATGGAATCGCGCAGGCCGGTGTCGTAGGTCATGGCCTCCGCCGTCAGCACGACTCCGCCGCTCTCGTTGGAGAGGACCAGCCCCTTGCGCTCCAGCACCACCCAGACCGCCGGGTTGCTGAGGCCGGTGGCGTCACGCCCGGACACCACGGCGTCGCCGACATGGAAATGGCTGCCGTGCGCATGCGGCAGCTGCGTGACCTTGAAGCCGCCCGGCTCCTCGGCCGGCGCGTTCTCGAGCCGCGCGATCTCCTGCAGCAGCGTCAGCGTCTTGAGCTGCAGGGGGTTCAGGTTCAGCGGATTCTTCTTGGGGGCCATGGGTGCTTTCGCCGCCGTTCATTCGGGTGCGGCAGTAGATCGGCTGATCATCGGCCCTGTCAAGCGCGGGGCTGGCATCCGGCACGCGGCTGGGGCATAACGGCAGCCGTTTCCCGCATAGGACATGAAGCGACATGACGATCCTGGTCACCGGCGCCGCCGGCTTCATCGGCTCGCACCTGTCCGCGGCCCTGATGGCGCGCGGGGAGACGGTGCTCGGCATCGACGACGTGAACGCCTACTACTCGGTGGCCCTCAAGGAGGCGCGGCTGGCCCGCCTGACGCCCAACCCGGCGTTCCGCTTCCTCAAGGTCGACATCGCCGACCGCGCCGCCATGGAGGCCCTGCGCCCGCAGCTGGCCGACGTCACCGGCATCGTCCACCTCGCCGCGCAGGCGGGCGTACGCTATTCGCTGGAGAACCCGTACGCCTACGTCGAGGCGAACGTGATGGGCCATCTCTGCATGCTGGAGATGGTGCGCAACCTGCCGAACGTGCGGAACTTCGTGTACGCGTCCTCGTCGTCGGTGTACGGCGGCAACAAGGTGCTGCCGTTCTCGGTCGAGGACCGCGTCGACAGCCCGGTGTCCATCTACGCCGCCACCAAGAAGGCGGACGAGCTGATGAGCCACGCGTACAGCCACCTGTACGGCTTCCCGGCGACCGGGCTGCGCTTCTTCACCGTGTACGGCCCGTGGGGCCGCCCGGACATGGCGGCGTACCTGTTCGCCGATGCCATTCTCGCCGGCCGGCCGATCCGCGTCTTCAACGCCGGCGAGATGCAGCGCGACTTCACCTACATCGACGACGTCGTCGCCGGCATCCTGGCCGCGCTCGACCGCCCGGTGCAACCGGACGAGAGCGGCGTGCGCCACCGCGTCTACAACCTGGGCAACCACCGCTCGGAACGGCTGCTGGACTTCATCGGCGTGATCGAGCAGGCGCTCGGCCGCGCCGCCATCAAGCAGATGGAGCCGATGCAGCCCGGCGACGTCCCGGCCACCTACGCCGACATCGAGGCGAGCCGCCGCGACCTCGGCTTCGAGCCGGCCACGCCGGTGTCCGTGGGCATCCCGCGGTTCATCGAGTGGTACAAAGAGTATCACGGCGTCAAGTAAGGCCCCTCCCGTGCCCATCACCACGCGCCGCAAGAAGGCGACCTCCGTTCCGGTCAGGACCGCCGCGCTGAGGCCCCTTGGAAAAGCTGAGGCCCGGCCGACGCTGCTCTACCTCGTCACCGAGGACTGGTATTTCTGGTCGCACCGCCTGCCGATGGCGCGGGCGGCGAAGAAGGCCGGCTTCGACGTGGTGGTCGCCACCCGCGTCGACCAGCACCGCGAGCGCATCGAGGCGGAGGGCTTCCGCGTCGTCCCGCTGAACTGGCGGCGGCGCAGCGTCAGCCCGTCGCACGCGCTGGCCTGCATCCGCGAGATCGACGCGGTGTACCGCCGCGAGCGCCCGGCCATCGTGCACCACGTGGCGCTGAAGCCGATCCTGCTGGGCGGGCTGGCCGCCATCGCCGCCGGGGTGCCGGCGGTGGTCAACGGGCTGACCGGGCTGGGCTCGGCGCTGATGGGCAAGGGCGGGCTGAAGGGGCGCGTCGCCGGGCTGGTGGCGCGGCCGCTGCTCGGCGTCGTGCTGAAGCGGCCGAACAGCCGGCTGATCCTGCAGAATTCCGACGACCGCGACCTGCTGGTCGAGCGCAAGCTGGTGAAGCCGGACGCGGTCAGCCTGATCCGCGGCTCCGGCATCGACGTGAAGCACTTCGCCGTGCTGCCCGAGCCCGAGGGGCCGGTCACCGTCGGCTTCGTCGGCCGCCTGCTGGAGGACAAGGGCGTGCGCCCGCTGGTCGAGGCGCACCAGCGGCTCCGCGTCGAGGGGCTGGAGATCAACCTGATCCTGGCCGGCACGCCGGACCCGGAGAACCCGACCTCCATCAAGCCGGCCGAGCTGGAGCGCTGGAAGGCCCTGCCCGGCATCGAGCTGCCCGGCCACATCGCCGACGTGCGCGAAGTGTGGAAGCGCGCCCACATCGCCGTGCTGCCGTCGCGCCGCGAGGGCCTGCCCAAGAGCCTGCTGGAGGCGGCGAGCTGCGGCCGCGCCATCGTCGCCACCGACGTACCGGGCTGTCGCGAGGTGGCGCATGCCGGCGGGAACGCGCTGCTGGTGCCGGTGGACGATGCCGGCGCGCTGGCCGAGGCGATCGGCACGCTGGCCCGCGACGCCGAACTGCGCCGCCGCTTCGCCAAGGCCAGCCGCGCGCTGGTCGAATCCGACATGGCCGCCGACCGCGTCGGGGCGAAGACGGTGGAGCTGTACCGCTCGCTGCTGGCCGGTATCCCCCGCGCGAGGACCGCGCCGTGAGCGCCCTGGCGGCCCTGCTGGCGCTGGCCGGGACGCTGGCCGCCTCCTGGCTGCTGGTCGGGCGGGTGACCGCGTACCTGCGGCACAAGGCGATCCTCGACCATCCCAACGACCGCTCCAGCCACACCATCCCGACGCCGCGCGGCGGCGGCTGGGGCGTCATGCTGGCGCTGCTGCCGGCCTGGGCACTGATCGGCGGCGGGCTGGGCGATCTGCGCGCCGTGCTGCCGATCCTGGCGGGGGCGTCGGCGCTGATGGCGATCTCGTGGATGGACGACCGCCGCGGGCTGGGGCCGGCGCCGCGCTTCCTGACGCAGATCGGCGCCGTGGTGGTCGGCATGGCGGCGCTGCCGCCGGATGGGCTGGTCCTGCAGGGGCTGGCGCCGCTGTGGCTGGACCGCGTGCTGGCGGGCTTCGCGTGGTTGTGGTTCGTAAACCTCTTCAACTTCATGGACGGCATCAACGGGCTGGCCGGCAGCGAGGCAGCGACCGTCGGCGGCGGGCTGGCGCTGGTCGCTGCGCTGGCCGGGCTGGAACCGGAGCTGGCGCTGTACGGGCTGGCCGTGGCCGGCGCGGCGCTGGGCTTTCTGCGCTGGAACTGGGACCCGGCCAAGGTCTTCATGGGCGACGTCGGCAGCGTGCCGCTGGGCTACGCGCTGGGCTGGCTGCTGCTGACGGTGGCCGCCAAGGGGATGTGGGCGGCGGCGCTGCTGGTGCCGGCCTATTTCCTGACCGACGCGACCGTCACCCTGCTGCGCCGGGCCGCCGAGGGGAAGAAGGTCTGGCAGGCGCATCGCGAGCACTTCTATCAAAAGGCCACCCAGCGCGGCCGCAGCCACGCCGAGGTGGTGCGCGCCGTGCTGGCCGCCAACGCCGCCCTGGTGGCGCTCGCCGCCGCGTCGCTCAGCATCGGCTGGGCCGCGCTGCCGGCCGGCGCAGCGGTGATTTTGCTGCTGCTGGCGCATCTGGGGCGGGCTGTGAGGAGGGTTCCGGCGTGACGCACTTGCCCCCACCCTCCCCGCGCCCTTCGGCGCGGGGCCCCTCCCTCCCCCGCTGCGCAGGGGAGGGGAGGTCGCCCTCCCCTGCGCAGCGGGGGAGCGGTCGGGGGTGGGGGCAAGCATGACCCGCATCCTCGTCACCGGCGCCACCGGCTTCGTCGGCAGGGCCCTCGTGCCGTTGCTCGTGAAGCGTGGCTTCGCCGTGCGCGCCGCCGTGCGCCATCCGGACGCCCAGGTACCCGGCGCCGACCTCGTCGCCGTCGGCGACATCGGCCCGGACACCGACTGGGCCGAGGCGCTGGAGGGCGTCGACGCCGTCGCTCACCTCGCCGCCCGCGTGCACGTGATGCGCGACACCGCGTCCGACCCGCTCGCCGAATTCCGCCGCACCAACACCGACGGCACCCGCCGCCTCGCCGAGGCGTGCGCCGGGCGCGGCGTGCGCCGCTTCGTCTATCTCAGCTCGATCAAGGCGGTGGTGGACGAGAGCCGGCCCGACCCGGTCACCGACGCCACTCCGGCCGACCCGCACTCCCCCTACGGAATCTCCAAGCGGGAGGCCGAGCAGGCGCTGGAAGACCTGCACGCCCGCGGCGCGCTCGACCCGGTGATCCTGCGCCCGCCGCTGGTGTACGGCCCGGGTGTGGCCGGCAATCTGCGCGCCCTGCTGCGCCTGTGCCGGAAGCGCGTCCCTCTGCCGCTGGGCCGCGTGGCCAACCGGCGCAGCCTGATCGGCGTCGGCAACCTCGCCGACGCGGTCGCCCTGTGCCTGAGCCACCCGGCGGCGCCCGGCCGCACCTTCCTGGTCAGCGACGGCGCGCCGCTGTCCACCGCCGACCTCGTGCGCCACTTCAGCGCCGGTCTCGGCGTCCGTCCGCGCCTGCTGCCGGTGCCGCCGGCGCTGCTGGGGCTCGCCGCCGCGCTGCTCGGCCGGCGGGACGCCTGGGACCGGGTGGGCGGCTCGCTGGTTCTCGACGATGCGGCGATTCGCGCCGCGCTGGGCTGGTCTCCGCCGGCGGAAGCCGCGTCCGGCTTGCGCGCCACCGCCGAATGGTTCAAAGCTTCGCACGGCTGAGCGTTCCGAAGGGTCCATGATGCGCATCCCGTCGCCGCGGGCGTTCCTCGTCTACCTGCACGACCTCGTGATGACCGGCGTCGCCTTCGTGGTGGCCCTCTACCTGCGCGTCGGCATGCTGGCCTTCGATCAGTACGCCGACGTGCTGACGCTGGCCGCGCCGATCATGGTCGGCATCTCGGGCATCGTGTTCATGACGCTGGGCCTGTACCGCGGCATCTGGCGCTACGCCTCGATCCCCGATCTCGCCCATGTGGTGCGCGCGGTGACGGTGTCGGTGCTGACCTTCGTGCTGGTCATGTTCATGATGACCCGCCTGAACGCCCTGCCCCGCTCGCTGCCGCCGATCCTCTGGCTGGTGCAGATCGTGCTGCTGGGCGGGCCGCGCTTCGCCTACCGCCTGACCAAGGACCGCCGGCTGGCGCTGCGCGACGAGCTGTCCGGCGTGCCGCGCATCCCGGTGCTGCTGCTGGGCGTCGGCGACGCGGCGGAGCTGTTCATCCGCTCGCAGGCCAACACGGTGTACCGCGTCGTCGGCATGCTGGACGACAAGAACCGCCGCATGGGGCAGTCGGTGCGCGGCGTGCCGGTGCTGGGCGGCACCGACGACCTGCGCGGCGTGGTCGAGGCGCTGGCCCGCAAGGGCGAGCGCCCGCAGCGCCTGATCCTCACCAAGGGCCACGCCGAGGTGACGGGCGCCGCCGTGCGCGCCCTGCTGGACGAGGCGGAGGCGCTGGGCCTCACGCTGTCCCGCCTGCCCAGCCTGACCGAGTTCAAGTCGGCCCTCGACGAGGGCAAGATCGAGGTCCGCCCGATCGCCATCGAGGACCTGCTGGGCCGGCCACAGTCGGTGCTCGACCGCGGCGCCATCAGCGAACTGATCGCCGCGCGCCGCGTGCTGGTCACCGGCGCCGGCGGCACCATCGGCAGCGAGCTGGTGCGGCAGATCGCGGCGCTGGAGCCGAGCGACCTCGTGCTGGTCGATGCCGGGGAGTTCAACCTCTACGCCATCGACCTGGAGATCCGCGGGCGGTTCCCGGATCTCGCCGTGCACACGGTACTGGCCGACGTGCGCGACCGCGACCGCGTCCACCGCCTGTTCCAGGAGCACCGCCCGGTCATGGTGTTCCACGCCGCGGCGCTGAAGCACGTGCCGCTGGTCGAGGAGAACCCGACCGAGGGCGCGCTGACCAACGTCGTCGGCACCCGCAACGTCGCCGATGCGGCGCGCGCGGCGGGTTGCCTCGCCATGGTGATGATCTCGACCGACAAGGCGATCCGCCCGACCAGCGTGATGGGCGCCAGCAAGCGCTTCGCCGAGTGCTACTGCCAAGCGCTCGACGTGCTGCCGGGCCGCGACGGCGCCACGACCACGCGCTTCATGACGGTGCGCTTCGGCAACGTGCTGGGCTCCTCGGGCTCGGTGGTGCCGCTGTTCCAGCGCCAGCTGGCGGCCGGCGGGCCGCTGACCGTCACCCACCCGGACATGCGCCGCTACTTCATGACGGTGCGCGAGGCGGTGGAGCTGGTGCTGCAGGCCTCCGCGCACGGCGCCGCCCGGGCCGAGGAGCGCGGCAAGGTGCTGGTGCTCGACATGGGCGAGCCGGTGAAGATCGTCGATCTGGCGCGGCAGATGATCCGGCTGGCCGGTTACCGGCCGGACGTCGACATCAAGGTGGAGTTCACCGGCCTGCGCCCCGGCGAGAAGCTGTTCGAGGAGATCCTGTCCGCCGCCGAGGCGCCGACGCGCACCGAGGCCGACGGCGTCTTCCTGGCCTCGCCGCGGGTCATCGACTACGCGCTGGTCAACCGCGCGCTGGGCGAGCTGGAGGCGGCGGCGCGCGGCGGCGACGCCGAACGCGTGCTGACCATCGTCGCCAACATCGTGCCGGATTTCCGCGCCGAGGCGGTGGTTCCGCTGGCCGACGCGAAGGCGTGATTTTTTGCTTTTAAGGGGTTGCGTGGGCCGGACGCCTGTCGTATAACCCGCGCCACCTCAGGACGGGGCTGCCGTAGCTCAGTGGTAGAGCACTCCCTTGGTAAGGGAGAGGTCGAGAGTTCAATCCTCTCTGGCAGCACCATTCCCCTCCCCCCTCCGATATTTTTACGGCATTCGGACGCGGCCTTCCGGCAGCGCGTCATGCAACCGTTGTATGCGGTCCGGCATGGTTGCGACTTTCCGCAACCTGTGATGTGCTTGTGACTTCCCGGTCAAGGCGCCCCGTCGGGGCAGATCATCGAGCCATGATCAACGTCACGCTCATCGAAGACGACGCAATGGTCCGCGAAGGCACGGAGGCCTTCCTCCGCGCCGCCGGCTATCTGGTGATCTCCGGCGCGACCGGCGGCGAGCTGGCGTGGAAGATCGCCGAATCCGGCGTGCAGCCGGACGTGCTGCTCTGCGACTTCCGGCTCGGCGGCTGCACCGCGCTGGAGGCGGTGCCGGAAGCGATGGGCGCCATCGCCGGCCGGGTGCCGGTGATCATCCTGACCGGGGATTCCGCCCCGGAGGTGCGCGAGGAGATCCTCGCCCGCGGCTGGCACCGGATGCTGAAACCGTTCACCCCGAACGAGCTGCTGTTCATGCTCAGCCAGATCGAGACCCGGGTCGCCTGACGGCGTACCGATCCGCGTACGGCTTTGGCCGCGGTCGTAGCGCCCTTCCTCCCCTCCTACCACCTCCCGCAGCCGCCGGACGTTCAGGCGCATTTGAGCGAAAAGCCAAGGCGAAGCCGGGCGCTTGCACTGCTATGGTGAACCCAAGACCGGAGTCGCCGTGGGACTTCTCCAGCGCGCCGGGTCTTCCTCCGGGGGTTTGCGCCAGGGGTTCGGAATGGGTGCCACCGCCTTCCTCGTCGATTTCGAGAACGCCACGGACGTGGCACGGAAGCGGACGCTGCTGCAGGGCTGGAGCGAGAGCACCCTGCGCAACACGCTCAACCGCAACCGCCTGGAGACCATGAGCGACCCGGACGGCCCAACGCTGCGCCGGCTGCTGTCCGGCTCCATCCTGATCCGCTGCGAGTTGGCCCGGCGCACCGCCGCCGCCGCGCTGGAGCCCCAGGCGCCCGCACGGCAGCCGACCGGACGCCGCCCCACCGCCGCCTGAGCGGACGGCATAACCTGTTTATACCAAAGGATATTCCGGCCTCGGAGGGATTATCCCCAAAAACTGTGGATAACCCTGTTGGCGAATCCCGGGACGAATCACTCCGCCTGTGACAGATTAAGGACGGAAGACACCTTGCCCGCTTTTTAGGCGGCGCGGAAAATGGCGGAAATCCTGACATAATGGCGCATGCGCCCATTTTTCAGGCGTGTTTCCGGGTTGCCGACGGCCCTTGCCGGAGTCAAGCGAACGTCTCGGCAACCTGTGAACAATCCTCAGCCCGGCGCACCGTTTCAGGATCCCCCTTTGGTCGTAGTGCGCCGCCGGACGGCCGGACGAATTGAAGCGTGCGCGCCGGGACCGCGGCGTGGTAGGAACGCCGCATCCAGGAAGGGGGTGCCGCCTTGGCTCCAGCGATCTTCAAGCCCTACAAGGTGCAGTTCAGCCGCATCACCAGCGGCCTGCGCGGCCGGTCGGAGCGTGACCTGCACGTCGACCGCCTGAAGCGCTTCGTCTCCGAACAGGGCATGGCCGGCGAGTTGCACTCGATCCTGCCGTCGGGCGCCTTCGGCATCCTGGAGGTCCTGTGCACCGAACGCCTCGCCCGCCGCCTCAGCGATCTGAGCGAGGTCGAGGTGGTGCTGGAGGGATAGTCTCCCTCTCCCGCCCCGGGAGAGGGAGGGGCCCGCTCGGAGAGCGGGAGGGTGAGGGTAAGTCCAAGGATCCTTGCCTATACCCTCACCCGGCGCCTGCGGCGCCACCCTCTCCCGGGACGGGAGAGGGTTGTCATGCCAGCCGGGCGTTCAGCGTGATCTCGGTGCCGGCCAGCGCCTTCGACACCGGGCAGTTCTTCTTGGCCTCGTCGGCGAGTTTGCTGAACGCCGCCTCGTCGATGCCGGGGACCTGCGCCTGGCAGTCGAGCTCGATGCGGGTGATGGCGAAGCCGCCGCCGGCCTGCTCCAGGTGCACGCGCGCCGTGGTGCGCACGCTGGTCGGGGTGTGCCCGGCCGACGCCAGCCCGTGCGAGAACGCCATCGAGAAGCAGCCGGCGTGCGCCGCCGCGATCAGCTCCTCCGGGTTGGTGCCCTGGCCGCTCTCGAACCGCGATGGAAAGGAGTACGAGCCCTCGAACGCCCCGGACCCGAGCCGCATCGAACCCTTGCCGCTCTTCAGATCGCCGCGCCACTCGGCATCGGAACTGCGCATCACCATGGTGTGCCTCCCTCGTGTTGACCGCACGCGAGGAAGCTAGGGCCGCCGCGGCGCCCTCCAAGCTGGCCGTCAGTCGAACTCCTGCAGCACCTTCGGGCTCTGGTCGAGCAGGCGGTCGATCATCGCCAGCGTGTGCTCGATCTTGGTGCGGGTGGCGTCCAGCTCGTCGGCGGTCTTGTCGTCGATGCCCGCCTCGAAGAGCATCATGTCGAAGTAGCCGAGCACCTCGTTGAACGACGTCTGCTCCGAGGTCAGCACGTCGAACGCCCCCAGCGAGTGGGTCAGCGCGATCGGCGGGTCGCTGATGAAGGCGTGGCTGATGTCGGTGAAGAAGGCCAGTTCGTTCAGTTTCTGCCGCACCAGCCACTGCGCGAAGTTGGGCGGCAGCAGATCGCCGCTCTCGGCGATGCGCTCCTGGATGGAGAACATCAGGCCCTGGATCTCGCGGTGCCGGTTTCGGATCTCGCGGAACTGCGGAAAGGTTCTGGGCGGCGGCCCGTTGCGCAGCCTGCCTATCTCGGCAATGTCAGCCTGGAGCTTGCGCGCCATCTGCTTGACGACGTTCGCCACGCGCGGATCCGCGGGCTTCTTCTCCGCCATCGGAAACCCCTTGCTACCCCAACCCTCACCCAAGCGTCTTCAAGGAGTCATACTCCGAAGCGACAATAATGTGGAGAAACAAAACATCGCACCTCCACCCCGGCAGGACGAAATCATTGCGGGATTGCTTTGCGGACACGCTCCAGCAGATGGTCGCGCGTGCGGTCGTCGGGCGCCGCCCGCAGCGCCTCGCCCAACTCCAGCAGGGCCTCGGCGTAACGGTTGTGCCAGTCGGCCCCGCCCATCGCCGCGGCCGGCAGGCGCGGCGCGCCGTCCCCGGCCGTCTGCGGACGCGGCTGCGTCAGATCGACCGTCTCGTCCAGGTCGGGAACGCGGATGCTCGCCGGATCCCAGCCCTTGGCCAGCAGCGCCTGCCGGATCGCCTCGCGGGCGCCGGGCTCGCCGTGCACCAGGAACAGCCCGCGCCCGACGCCCTGCCGGGCCTCCAGCCAGTCGAGCAGCCCATCGCGGTCGGCGTGGCCGGAATAGACGTCGAGCGAACGGATGCGCGCCCGCACCTCGACCTCCTCGCCGTGGATGCGCACGCGCGGGGCGCCTTGCCGCAGCGTGTGGCCCAGCGTGCCGGGCGCCTGATAGCCGACCAGCAGCACCGTCGTCCCCGGCCGCCACAGGTGGTTCTTCAGGTGGTGGCGGATGCGGCCGGCGTCGCACATGCCGCTGGCCGCCATGATGATGGCGCCGCCCCTCAGCGCGTTGAGCGTCTGGCTCTCCGCCACGCTGAGCACGCGGTGGAAGTTCGGCCGCACGAAGGGATCGTCCCCCGCACTGCCGATCTCCGCGAGATGGCGGCGGAAGACGCCGGTCACCGCATCGGCCAGCGGCGAGTCCAGGAACACCTCCACCGGCGGCAGCACCCCGGTGTCGAACAGGCGGTCGAGGTCGTAGAGCAGTTCCTGCGTACGCTCCACAGCGAACACCGGGATCAGCAGCGGCCCGCCCGCCTCCAGCGCCGCGCGCACCTCCGCGGCCAGCAGGGCGCGGCGCTGCTCGTGGCCGAGCTCCTCGCGGTTGCGGTCGCCGTAGGTGGTCTCCATGACCAGCCAGTCGGGGTGCACCGGCGCCTCGGCGCCCTCGTGGAAGGCCTTGCCGCCGGGGCCGACGTCGCCGGAGAACAGCAGGCGGACCGGATCCCGGCCGTGGTTCGCCACCTCCAGTTCGACCGAGGCGGAACCCAACAGGTGTCCGGCCTGCCAGAAACGCGCCCGCACGCCGGCGATCACGTCCACCCAGCGGTCGTAGCCGACCGGCTTCAGGCGCTTCAGCGAGGCCCGGGCGTCCTCCTCGGTGTAGATGGGCTGCACGGCGGGCCGGCCGCGCTGGCGGTTGCGGCGGTTCAGGCGCTCGACGTCGGTCTCCTGGATGTAGCCGCTGTCGGGCAGCATGTATTCCAGCAGGTCGACCGTGGCCGGCGTGGCGTAGACGGGGCCGCGGTAGCCCTGGCGCACCAGCTTCGGCACCAGCCCGGCATGGTCGATGTGCGCGTGCGTCAGCAGCACGGCGCGCAACGAGGCCGGGTTGAACGGGAACGGCCGGTAGTTCAGCTCGCGCACCGTCTTGGTGCCCTGGAACAGGCCGCAGTCGATCAGCACGTCGCCGTTGCCGGTGGAGAGCCGGAAGCACGAGCCGGTGACCGTCCCGGCCGCCCCGTGGAAGGTGAGCGTGAGCTTCATGTGCGGCCCCTTCTATCGATTCAGCGCCTCGGCGATCATCGGCGCCAGTGGCAGGGCGTTGGACGGGTGCGGGACGCCGTCGCAGGACATCACGCTGTCGATCCCCTCCATCGGGAAGCGCGCCGCCGTTCCGGCGGTGAACAGCGCGTGCACCGCCGCCACGCGGACCGACGCGGCGCCCAGCGCGCGGGCGGCGCGGGCACAGGAGAAGATGGTCTCGCCGGAGCTGATGACGTCGTCGACGATCACCACCGGCCGGCCGCGCAGATCGGCGGTCTCCGGCAGCACCACGGTGACGTCGCGGTCGCCGCGCCGCTCCTTGCGGCCGCAGGTCCACGCCACGCCGAGGCCGCGGGCGGTCGCCTCGATCAGCGGCTCGGCCTCCTCGTCGGGGCCGACGACGACGCTGTCGGGGTCGAGGCCGCGCAGCGCGGCGGCGATCACCGGGGCGCCGGACAGCGCGTCGGTGCGCCGTCCCGGGAACACCTCGTCGAGCTGGCCGGTGCGGTGCAGGTGCGGCTCGACGCAGAGGATGCGGTCGAAGTGCTGCGCCAGCCATGCGCCGACCACCTTCTGGCTGACCGGCTCGCCGGGGCGGAACACCGCGTCCTGGCGCATGTAGGCCATGTAGGGGGCGACGAGGCACAGCTCCTTCGCGCCCTCGCGCCGCAGCACCGAGGCGGCGAGCACCAGCTCGATCAGCTTGTCGTTCGGACGGTCGAGCGAGCGGTAGACGACGGCGCGCTCCATGCGCTCCGGCACGCGCACCAGGCTCTCGCCGTCGGGGAAACGGTGCAGCTCGGCGATGGCGCAGGGGACGCCCAGCGCCGCGGCCAGACGCTGTGCGCCCTCCGCCGATTCCGGGAAGCCGTAGACGCCGGTGTAGCGGCTCATGGGTGGTTCTCTCCGTTGCCGCCGTTGATGCGGACGCCGCTGTCCTCGTCGGCGTGGCCGCGGGCGAAGGCGAAATCCGGGGCGGTGTGGGCGTGGATGCGGTAGAGCGGCTCGCCCTTGCGGACGGTCGCGCCGACCTTGTGCAACAGGTCGATGCCCGCCCCCTTCTCGGACGGCGCGCCGGCGAGGCGCGCGATGCGGGCGATGCGGTAGCAGTCGATGGCCGTCACCACGCCGTCCCCGGACGCCGCCACCTCGTGCACGAGGTCGCCCAGCCGGGACGGCCGCGGCGGCGGCCCCTGTTCGGTGATGATGCGCTCCATGGCGGCGAGCGCGGCGCCGCTCTCCAGCAGCTCGCGGGCACGGCGGACGCCGGTGCCGCCGCGCACCGCGGGGTCGAACTCGATGATGGTGCCGGCGAGGTGCAGCGCGCGCTCGCGCAGGTCGGCGGGGGCGGCCGGCTCGTTGCGCAGCACCGCCATCACGTCGCGCGCCTCCAGCACCGGGCCGATGCCGAAGCCGACCGGCTGCGAGCCGTCGGTGATCGCCACCTCCAGCACGAGGCCGAGCTTGTCGCCGACGAACTCGAACAGCTTGCGCAGGCGCACCGCCTCGGCCATGGAGCGCACCTTGGCCGAGGGGCCGACCGGGATGTCGACCAGCAGATGCGAGGATCCGGCCGCCACCTTCTTCGACAGGATGGAAGCCACCAGCTGCTCGCGCGTGTCCACCGCCAGCGGGCGCTCGACGGCGATCAGCACGTCGTCGGCCGGGGAGAGGTTGACGTGGCCGCCCCAGACCAGACAGCCCTTCACCGTGCGCACCATCTCCTGCATGCGCTCGACGGGCACGTCGACGTTGGCCAGAACCTCCATGGTGTCGGCGGTGCCGGCCGGCGAGGTGATGGCGCGCGACGAGGTCTTCGGGATCGGCAGCCCGTGCGCCGCCACCAGCG
Organism: Azospirillum sp. TSO22-1; assembly: GCF_003116015.1. Taxonomy (GTDB): domain Bacteria; phylum Pseudomonadota; class Alphaproteobacteria; order Azospirillales; family Azospirillaceae; genus Azospirillum. Next base: position 47,289 of record NZ_LGQZ01000075.1, on the reverse strand, counting down.
GCACCACGATCATCGAGGTGCGGTTGCCGGGAATGCCTCCGATGCAGTGCTTGTCCACCACCCGCGGCAGGTCCCAGGTGAGGCGGGCGCCGGCCGCGACCATGGCGCGGGTCAGGCCCAGCACCTCGTCGGTGGTCATGAAGCCGGCGCAGGCGACCAGGAAGGCGGCGACCTCGATCTTCGAATAGCGCTGCGCGGCGATGTCGCGCACCACGGCGTCCAGGGCGGCCTGGTCCAGCTCGGCCCCGGTGACCTTGGCGCGCACCATCTCGAAGCTGACCGGCGGGTGGGGATGGCGCACCTCGACCCGCGCGCCGTCGGGCATGCCGAGGTGGCGGAAGGCCGGGGCGGACAGGCCGATCTCGTCCGGCTTGAGGATCGAGGAGTCATCGACGATGTTGAGCACCGCCGGCAGCGCCTTGCCGTTGCCGCGCACCTCGACCCGGCCGAGGCCAAGGAAGTCCTCGACCTTGTAGGCGGCGCACTGGCGGTTGAGGAAGGCGACGTTCTCGCGGAACGTGTCGATCGCGAGATAGCGCAGCGTCAGCATGATGGGCTCGGTTGCCGAAACGATGGGCAGCTTGGCAAAGGCATCCGGGCGCGGTCAAGGCGGAGGGGGGAATATACCCCTCTCCCGTCCCGGGAGAGGGTGGCCGCGCAGCGGCCGGGTGAGGGTCATTGCGAGGATCCTTGGACTTACCCTCACCCTCCCGCGCTCCGCGCGGGCCCCTCCCTCTCCCGGGGCGGGAGAGGGTTTTTCACCACCCCTCGCGCTTCCAGCCCTGCAGGATCTTCTGGTAGTTGCCGCGCTCGAACGCCGCGGGATCGGGGCAGCGCAGCAGGTTCATGCTGCCCTGCGCCTGGGCGAGGGACTCGTACTCGTGCTCCTCCAGCCAGCGGGTCAGCTCGCCCCGCAGGACCGCCAGCCGCTCCGGACCGTGCCTGAGCAAGGCGGAGACCACCTGCACCGCGTGGGCGCCGGCCATCACCGCCTTCAGCGCGTCCACCGCCGTGTGCACGCCGCCGGACGCCGCCAGCGACGGCGTGACCCGACCGGACAGCGCCGCCAGCCAGCGCAGCCGCAGGCGCAGCTCGTCGGGGCGCGACAGCTCCAGCGTCGGCGCGGCCTCCAGCGCCTCGACGTCGATGTCCGGCTGGTAGAAGCGGTTGAACAGCACCAGCCCGTCCACCCCCTCCGCCTCCAGCCGCTTCACCAGCGCCGGCAGCGCGGTGACGTAGGGCGACAGCTTGACCGCCAGCGGGATCTCCACCGCCGCGCGGACCATGCGCACCAGCTCGACCATGCGGTCCTCGACGGCCTGCCCCGACACGTCCGGATCGGTCGCCATGAAGTACAGGTTCAGCTCCAGCGCGTCCGCCCCCGCCTGCTCGATCAGGCCGGCGTAGCGGGTCCAGCCCGACGGCGTCATGCCGTTCAGCGAGGCGATCACCGGCACGGAGACCGCCTCCCTGATGCGCGCCACCTGCCCCAGGTAGGCGTCGGGGCCGAGCGCGTAGCGGTCCAGCGGCGGGAAGAAGCCGCGCGCCTCGGCCGACAGGAACGCGGTGCTCTCGCGCGCCTCCAGCGCGCCCATCTCGACGCGGGTGATCTGCTCCTCGAACAGCGAGTGCATGACGATGGCGCTGGCCCCGGCGTCCTCCAGCCGCCGCACCACGTCCAGGTCGTCCACCAGCGGCGAGGCGCCGGGCATCAGCGGGTGGGCCAGTTTCAGGCCCAGGTACTCGGTCGTCAGGTCCATGGCCGTTCCTCCCGCTTAGTCGTCGTCGCTGGGCATGCCGGGCAGCGGTTCGGCGAAGCCGGCCATGTGCTTGTAGAGGTCGTACTTCAGCCGGTTGTTCTCCTCCGCCCGCTTCAGCAGCTCGCGGAAGCGCTCGGGGTCGTCGCGTTCGACCACCTGGAAGCGCGCCTCGCCGGCCATGAAGTCGCCGAGCTTGACCTTCGGCGGGCCGCTGTCCATCTCCAGCGGCGCCTCCCCGGTGTCGAGCCGGCGCGGGTCGTGGCGGTACAGCGGCCAGTGCCCGCTGTCCACCGCCAGCTTCTGCTGCTTCAGCCCGTGCGCCATGTCGTAGCCGTGCGCGATGCAGTGGCTGTAGGCGATGATGAGGGACGGGCCGCGGTGGCTCTCCGCCTCCATGAAGGCCGCCACCGTCTGCGAGTCCTTGGCGCCGAAGGCGACCTGCGCGACGTACACGTGCTCGTACGCCATGGCGATCATGCCCAGGTCCTTTTTGGCGACCGAGCGGCCGGCCATGGCGAACTTGGCCGAGGCGCCGATCGGCGTCGCCTTCGACTGCTGGCCGCCGGTGTTGGAGTACACCTCGGTGTCCAGCACCAGGATGTTCACGTCGCGGTCCGACGCCAGCACGTGGTCGAGGCCGCCGTAGCCGATGTCGTAGGCCCAGCCGTCGCCGCCGACGATCCACACGCTCTTGCGCACCAGATGGTCGGCCAGCTCCTCCAGCCGCCGCGCCGGCGGGCCGTCGAGGCGGGCGAGCTGCCGGCGCAGCTCCGCCACCCGCTCGCGCTGGGCGGCGATGGCCGCCTCCTGGTTCAGGTCGGCTCGCGTCATGTCGGCGGACAGGATCGCCGTCACCAGGTCGGGGTTCAGGCCGGAGGCCAGCTGCGCCAGCAGGTCGCGCGCCTGCTCGCCCAGCGCATCCAGCGCGACGCGGATGCCCAGGCCGAACTCGGCGTTGTCCTCGAACAGCGAGTTGGCCCAGGCCGGGCCGCGGCCGTCGGCGTTGGTGGTGTAGGGCGTGGTCGGCAGGTTGCCGCCGTAGATCGACGAGCAGCCGGTGGCGTTGGCGATCACCGCCCGGTCGCCGAACAGCTGGGTGAGCAGCTTGATGTAAGGCGTCTCGCCGCAGCCGGAGCAGGCGCCGGGGAACTCGAACAGCGGCTCCAGCAACTGCGTGTGCTTGACGGTGAACGGCACCTGGGCGCGCGGCGCCTCGGGCAGCGCCAGGAAGTAGTCGAACAGCGGCTGCTCGTGCGCCAGCTCGGCGAAGGGGCGCATCTCCAGCGCCTTGCGGCGCGGGTTGGCCTTGTCCTTGGCCGGACAGACCTCGACGCACAGCGTGCAGCCGGTGCAGTCGGCCGGCGAGACCTGCAGGCGGTAGCGGCTCGGCCCGAACTCGCTGCCCTTGTAGGCCAGCGTGGTGAAGCCCTCCGGCGCGTCCGCCACCGCCGCCTCCGGCACCGCCTTCACGCGGATCACCGCGTGCGGGCAGACCATCGCGCACTTGTTGCACTGGATGCACAGCTCGGCGTTCCAGGCCGGCACCTCGGTGGCGATGCTGCGCTTCTCGTACTTCGCGGTGCCGGTCGGCCAGGTGCCGTCCACCGGGAAGGCGGAGACCGGCAGCCGGTCGCCGTGCCCGGCGATGATCGCCGCGGTGACCCGCTGCACGAAGTCCGGCGCGTGCGCCGGCACCACGGCGGGCCGGGCGTGGCCGGCGGTGACCTCGGCCGGCAGCTCGATGCGGTGCAGGTGGGTCAGCGCCTCGTCCACCGCGGCGAAGTTCCGCTGGACCGCCTCCTCGCTGCGGCGGCCGTAAGTCTTCTGGATGGCGGCCTTGATGTCGTCGATGGCCTCGTCCTGCGGCATCACGCCGGACAGCGCGAAGAAGCAGGTCTGCATGATGGTGTTGATGCGCCGGCCCATGCCGGTCTCGCGCGCCACGGCGGTGGCGTCCACGGTGTAGAGCTTCACCTGTTTGTCGATGCAGGCCTTCTGCACCTCGCGCGGCAGCGTCGCCCACACCTCCGCGGGCGTGCCCGGCGCGTTGAGCAGCACGGTGGCGCCGGGGGCGGCCATCTCCACCACCTCCATGCGCTCCATCAGCGGGAAGTGGTGGCAGGCGACGAACTGCGCCTGCCGGATCAGGTAGGGCGCGCGGATCGGCGTCTTCGCGAAGCGCAGGTGCGACACGGTGGTCGAGCCGGACTTGCGGCTGTCGTAGACGAAGTACGCCTGGGCGAACTGCCCGGTGTGGCCCTGGATGATCTTGATGGAGTTCTTGTTGGCCCCCACCGTGCCGTCGGCGCCGAGGCCGAAGAACACGGCGCGCGAGACCTCGTCGCCCTCGATGGCGAAGTCCTCGTCCCAGGGGATGGAGCTGTGCGTCACGTCATCGACGATGCCCACCGTGAAGCGCCGCTTCGGCCGCTCGCGCGCCAGCTCGTCGAACACCCCCCGGACCATGGCCGGCGTGAACTCCTTGGACGACAGGCCGTAGCGGCCGCCGATCACCAGCGGCTCGTCCTTGAGGCTGCCCGCCGCCCGCGCCTCGCCCAGCGCCGCGACCACGTCGAGGTACAGCGGGTCGGCGACGGCGCCCGGCTCCTTGGTGCGGTCGAGCACGGCGATGCGCCGCACCGTCTCCGGCAGCGCCGCCACGAAATCGACGATCGAGAAGGGGCGGAACAGGCGGACGACGACGCAGCCCACCCGCTCGCCCTTTGCGGCGAGGAAGGCCGCGGTCTCGGCGCAGGTCTCGGCGCCGGAGCCCATGGCGATCACCACGCGCTCCGCCTGCGTGTGGCCGACGTAGTCGAACAGGCGGTAGCGGCGGCCGGTGCGCCTGGCCAGCCGGTCCATCATCTCCTGCACGGTGGCCGGGCAGGCCTCGTAGAAGCGGTTGCAGGACTCGCGGGCCTGGAAGAACACGTCGGGATTCTGCGCCGTGCCGCGCAGCACCGGATGGTCGGGGCTCAGCGCATGGCGGCGGTGCGCGGTGACCGCCTCGTCGCTCAGCAGCGCGCGGAGGTCGTCGTCCGCCAGCGTCTCGACGCGGCTGACCTCGTGCGAGGTGCGGAAGCCGTCGAAGAAGTGCAGGAACGGGATGCGGGCGGCCAGCGTCGACGCGTGCGCCACCAGCGCCAGGTCGTGCGCCTCCTGCACGCTGGCCGAGGCCAGCATGGCGAAGCCGGTCTGCCGGCAGGCCATGACGTCGGAATGGTCGCCGAAGATCGACAGCGCGTGCGTCGCCACCGTGCGCGCCGCCACATGCATGCAGAACGGCGTCAGCTCCCCGGCGATCTTGTACATGTTGGGGATCATCAGCAGCAGGCCTTGCGACGCCGTGAAGGTCGTCGCCAGCGCGCCGGCCTGGAGGGCACCGTGCACGGCGCCGGCGGCGCCGCCCTCCGACTGCATCTCGATCACCTGGGGGATGGCGCCCCAGACGTTGGCCTTGCGGTGCGCCGCCCACTCGTCCGACAGCTCGCCCATCGGCGAGGACGGGGTGATCGGGTAGATGGCGATGACCTCGCTGGCGCGGTACGCGACCGACGCGGCGGCCTCGTTGCCGTCCATGATGGCGATGGCGGGGTTCGGCATGGCGCTTCCCTTCGGCAGGCGATGCGGGCTGGAGAAGTCTGCGCCTTCAGCGGGTTGCGTGCCATGACCGAAATCAGGTCGGGCGCTGCGGCTTATGGCAGCAGCACGGCGGCACCGGCCACCGCACACAAACGTCGAACGGAGATCGTCGCGCCATTATTCCCAGTTGCCGGAAAAGCGTCGTTGGCTCCCAGGCAAAAGAGCATAGCGCACAATTCAATACGCTGAGATTGCAAAAGAACTTTCGAATAAATGCAACACCATACGCCCCAAACACAAGAAAACCCACAATCCGATTGTGACTCAAAAACTGCCAGATCCAAACCAGAGCGCAATGTTATGGTAATTTTTCCAGGCCTATTCTCCAGCTTCGAGGTGAAGCTCTGGAGGCGGCGATGAGGCTGCACAATGTGAAGATTGCAACGCGCGTCCTGCTCGTCGCGCTGCTTCCATGCCTTGGAATGCTCGGGCTCGCCGGCGAAATGCTCCTGGAGAAGCGGCAGGAAGGGCGCGAGATGGACAAGCTCGTCCGGCTTTCCAACGCCGTGTCCAACATCAACGGCCTCGCCCACGAACTGCAGAAGGAGCGCGCCGTCTCCGTCGGCTACGTCGGCAGCAAGGGCCAGACGTTCCGCGCCGAGTTCGATACGCAACGGGACGCCACCGACCGGGCGCTCCGGCTCTTCGACACGGCGGTGGCCGGCATCGACCGGCAGACGGTGCCCGGCGGCTTCATCCGCAACCTCGAAACGGCGCGGGCCGCCGTGGCGAAGCTCGACGCGACGCGCAAGCAGAGCCTCGCCCTGACCCTGACGGCTGCGGACGTCGCCGCCTACTACACGGCCACCGTCGGCACCCTGCTGGACGTGATCGGCGAAGCCGCCTTCGCCATCAAGCACGCCGACGTGCCGCGGGCGATCCTCGCCTACGTCAACCTGATGCAGGGCAAGGAGCGCGCCGGACAGGAACGGGCGACGGGCATGCAGGGCTTCTCCGCCGGCGCGTTCAGCGAAGACCTGCTGCGCCGGCTGGCCCTCCTCGCGGCAACCCAGGACTCCTACTTCCGGACGTTCGAATCCTACGCGCGCGAGGACCAGCGCGCGCTGTTCCGGCAAACCATGGCGCACGAGACCGCGGGCGAGTTGGAGCGCCTGCGCAAGGCGGTCGCGGAGGGCGGCCTCTCCGGCAACCTGAAGGGCGCCGACGGTCCGTCCTGGCTTCGCGTCACGACCGCGCGCATGGACCTCATCCGGTCGGTGGAGGATCGCCTCACCGCCGACCTCACGCAGATGGCGGAGCGCATCGCGGCGGACGCGGCCACCGAATTCTACGCGGTGCTCGCCATCGTGCTGGCCCTGCTGGCGACCGTCGGAACGATCGCCGCGGTCATGGTCCGCGGAATCGTGCAGCCGATCAAGGCGATGACGGGCACTATGACGCAACTGGTGGACGGCAACCTGGACGTCCGCATCCCGGCGGCCGGCCAGAGGGACGAGATCGGCGCGATGGCCGCGGCGGTCGAGGTGTTCAAGGGCAACGCCCTCCACGCGCGGCGGCTGGCGGCGGAGCAGGAGGCCGAGCGGCAGGCGAAGGAACACCGCGCCGCCGCCATCGAGGACCTGCTGCGGCGCTTCGACCAGAGCGTCTCGGGTACCCTCGGCAGCGTCACGTCGGCCTCCGGCGAACTCGGCCGGACGGCCGCCAGCATGGCCTCGCTGGCCGAGCAGACCAACGAGCAGGCCACCGCCTCGGCGGCGGCGGCCGAGCAGACCTCGGCCAACGTGCAGACCGTCGCCGCCGCCGCCGAGGAGATGGTGGCGTCGATCCAGGAGATCAGCCGGCAGGTCACGCGCTCCAACGAGATCGCCGGGAAGGCCGTCGTCGAGGCCCAGCAGACCACCGGCTCTGTGCGCAGCCTCGCCGGGGAGGCCGCGCAGATCGGCGAGGTGGTCAAGCTGATCCAGGACATCGCCTCGCAGACCAACCTGCTGGCCTTGAACGCCACCATCGAGGCGGCGCGCGCCGGCGAGATGGGCAAGGGCTTTGCCGTGGTGGCCAGCGAGGTGAAGGCGCTGGCCACCCAGACCGCCCGGGCGACCGAGCAGATCGTGGCGCAGATCACCAACGTGCAGACGGCGACGCAGGAGACGGTCCAGGCCATCGAAGGGATCGGCACGACCATCGCGACCATGAACGAGATCGCCTCCGCCATCGCCGCGGCCATCGAGGAGCAGAACGCCACCACCAGCGAGATCACCCGCAACGTCCAGCAGGCGGCGCAGGGCACCGAGGAGGTCACCAACACCGTCGTGCAGGTGAACCAGATCGCCACGCAGACCGGCACCGCGGCTTCGCAGGTGCTGGACGCGTCGAACCAGCTCTTCCGGCAGGCCGACACGCTGCGCCTGGAGGTGGAGACGTTCCTCGGCCGGATCCGGGCGGCCTGAGGCGCGGCACGCCTACGGCTGCCGTGCCAGCGGGCGCCAGTCCGGCCCCGGCGGGGTGTCGTGATCGCTGCCGAAGGTCTGGCCGCGCGGGTTCACCCATTGATAGCGCGGACCGTTCTTCAGTTCGTAGTCCTGGCCGGTCGCGGGATCGGTCCAGCGCTCGACCCCGCGGGTGGCGTCGCTGCGGTTCTGGCTCATGCGGTTCTGCGCGGCGACGCCCGACCAGTAGCTGCCGCTGATGGTGGCGGCGATCTCCTGCCCGGTGCGGGTGACGATCCCGCTGACGTTGCCGGTGGTGCCGAGTTGGGCGGCCCACCATTGCGGGTTCGGCGTGAAGCTGCCGACCATGTGGGCGAGCAGGCCCGCCGCCTCGGCGGCGCGGTGCTCCGGGGCGTGGAAGCCGTACAGCAGGTGGGCATCCCAGACGCCCGTCTGCCCCGTGCCGGTGAACATGGTGGCGGCGAAGACGTAGGCGGCCCAGCGGCCGTACTGGTTGGTGCAGGCGAAGGCGGCCTCGCCGGCCTGCACGGTCTGCTGCACCATGCCGCCCTGCTGGAAGATGCCGTTCAGCCGCTGCGTCATGTCCGGGCGCGGCCGGTTGTCGACGACCCCGAGGGCACTGCCGCACGAGGCGCCGAACCGCCGCTGCCCGTAATTCCGGGCGAAGACGTGGCCGGGCTGGTAGTTCCACAGGATGAGGGTCTGCCCGTATCCCGGGCTGTAGGGCTGGCCCTCGCGGAATCCGAGCATCCGCATCGTGTCGTTCATGATGGAGAACACCGGGACGTCGGCGTCGCCGAGGAACAGGCCGATCTGGTTGTCCGGCGACACGGCGGCGACCGGCATGACGACGTCCACCGCAGAGCGGCGCACCGTGCCGCCGCTCACCCCCCAGCCGGCCGGCACCTGGACGGTGAAGGCTCCTTCGCGGGGATCCTGGAAGGTGACGAACTGTGCCTCCGCCACCGCCGGCGCGGTGCACAGCAGGACGAGGCAAACGGCGGCGACGGCGTTGCGGGGCATGGGCACCCTCCCGGTCGCGGGATCTCGTCCGAGAATACTGCTCCGGCGCCGGACGCCGGGGGTACGCAGAAGCATGGGGCGCCGTATCCCGTGTGGGTAGCGGGGGGCCACGGAACGTCCGGCCCGCGGCCCTGTTCTGGGTAGCGGGCGAGACCGTGGGGAGCGGGCGCGCCCGGATAACCAGGACCCAGGCACACATCCCAGGGGGACAGGGCGATGACGAATCTCGTTCTCGGCGAGGTGCTCGACAAGGCGCACGAAGGCAAGCCGTTCCGCGACATCCTCAAGCTTTCCCCCTCCGCGCTCCAGGGGGTGACGGAGAAGGACGCCGAGGCGCTGAAGTCCGCCTTCGGCATCCGCACCATCGAGGACATGGCGGGCAACAAGTTCTTCAGGCTCGCGCAAGCCCTCGTCACCATGGCCGCCTACGAGCGATAGCCGCGGCGGAAAGACCCGGAACGCAGCAGCAGGCATGAAGGGGGGCGGCATGAAGAAGCTCCTGATCGCGGTCGCCGCCATCGTCGGCGTCGTCATCGTCGTCGTGGCCGCCCTCCCCTACGTCCTCACCGGCGGCTTCATCGCCGAGCGTCTCGCGGCGGCGGTGAAGGAACGCACCGGCCGCGACCTGTCCATCCGCTTCGCCTCGGTGTCGGTGTTTCCCCACATCCGGGCGATGGTGGAGACGGCGGCGCTCTCGGACGTGCCGGGCAGCGGGCGGCCACCGATGCTCGAACTCGGGGCGAGCGAGTTGGAGATCCCGGTGTGGCCGCTGCTGCGCGGCACGGTGGAGGTGCGGCGCCTGACGGTCGATGGCCTTCGCGCCAACCTCCTGGTCGACGCCGAGGGGCGGCCCAACTGGGACTTCGGCCAAGGGGGCGGCACCCAGGAGGCCGGCGCAGCCCAGCCGAAGTCCGCGGAGCCGGTCCGCCTTCCCGACACCCGCCTCGGCGACGTCCGCCTCGGCAACGCGTCGGCCACCTATCGGGACGAGCGCACCGGCCAGTCCGTGCAGGTGTCGGACGGGGCGCTGACCGTCACCATGCCCGATCTCGACACCCCCGCCCAGGTCGATGGCAGCGCGAAGGTCAACGACCGGGCGCTCGTCCTGAGGGCCACGGTCGCGTCGCCGCGCGCCCTGGCGGAGCAGCGGCCGACGACCGTGCGGGGCGAGGTCTCGTCCGACCTGTTCGAGGCCAGGCTGGAGGCCGGGCCGGAGGCGGACGGGCGCACCGGCGGGCCGCTGTCGGTGTCGGTCCCGGACCTGCGCGCCGTGGCCGCCTGGCTCGGCGTGCCGAACCCGCAGACCCTGCCCGTGCGCAGCGTGAGCCTTGCCGGCAAGGCCGGCCTCGGCGGGCGGCAGGCCGCGCTCGACGGGCTGACGCTGGCGCTCGACGACATCAAGGCGAGCGGCGACGCGACGGCCGACTGGTCCGGCCGGGTGCCGGCGGTGACGGTGCGCGCATCGGTCGATCCGGTGAACCTCGACCGCTTCCTCCCCCCGGACCGCGGCGGGCGCTCCGCCGGGTGGAGCGACGAGCCGATCGACGTCTCGGCGCTGCGGCGTGCGAATATCGACGCGGTGATCGAGAGCCGGGGACTCCAGGTCCGCAACATCAAGCTCGGGCCGAGCCGGACGACGCTGCGCCTGCAGGACGGCGTCCTGGCGGTCGAGACGCCGGACCTCCCCGCGCTGGGCGGGCGGACCAGCACCGCGGTGCGGATCGACGCCACCCGCCAGCCGGCCGGCTTCGCGCTGAAGGCCTCCGCCGACGGCCTGCGGGCAGAGCAGATGCTCGCCACCCTGGCCGGAACGGACCGCCTGCGCGGCGCCACGTCGCTCGAAGCGGATCTTGCCGCCGCCGGGGCCAGCCAGAAGGCCCTGGTCTCCGCCCTGAACGGGACCGCCCGCATCGTCCTCCACAATGGCGCGCTGAAGGGCATCAACATCGCCGCCATCCTGCGCGATCCGATCGCGGCCGCCACCGGCGGCCAGCAGGGCGCCGCCCAGGAGACCGATTTCGCCGAGTTCGGCGGCAACTTCCGCCTCGAGAACGGTGTGGCCCATACGGCGGACCTGCACATGCAGGCGCCGCTCTTCCGCCTCGACGGCGCGGGAGCGGTGTCGCTGCCGGCACGGACGCTCGACCTCCGCCTCAACCCGACGGCCGCGGCGACCGTGAAGGGTCAGGGCGGGCGGCGCGACCTTGCCGGCGTGACGGTCCCCGTTCTCGTCACCGGGACCTTCGACTCCCCGTCGATCCAGCCGGACTTCAGCGCGGTCGCGGCTTCAGCCATCGGCGACCCGGCGAAGGCGGCCGACGCGGTGCGGCGCCTCAAGGAAGGCGCCTCCCCGGCCGACATCCTCGGCGGCCTGACGGGCTCGGGCAGCTCGGGCTCCCCCGGCGGGCGGACGGACGGCTCGTCCGATCCCGTCGGCAACGCGCTGAAGGGCGCGCCGGCGCAGATCCCCAAGGGATCGGTGGAACAGGGGCTCAAGGGGCTGTTCGGCCGCTGAGCGCGGGCCCCGTCACGCCCCCCGCTTCGCCGTCGCCGCGAGGTACTGCGCCGCCGCCCTCAGCAGGAACTCCGCCACCGCGAGGTCGCCGACGTCGCGGTCCGGACCGCCGAGCCGCTGGTCGCCCTCGGCGTGGACCAGCGCGGCGGCGATCACCTCGGCGGTGATCCAGGCGCGGCGCTCGTCCTCCGGCACCTCGTCCAGGCGTTCCATCAGCTCGCCGCAGGCGGACTCGATGTCGGCCAGCGTCGGGTGCTCGGCCCTGAGGTAGGCGACCTCGCCGTCCGGAGTCGCCGCCCCATGATAGGCACGGGCGAGCAGCGCCGTCTCGATGGCCTGCCGGAAGATCGTGCTGCGCGGCCGGGTGCGGCGGCGCAGGCGCATCGTCATCATGGTGAACAGCTGGGCCACCGGCTCCGCGCGGTCGGGCGGCACCTCGTCGAGGATGTCGAGGATCTCGGCCGTGACGGCGTTGCGCGCCGGCTGGCCGGGCCGCTGCACCGAGGTGGCGAAGACCGCGATCAGCGTGCGCAGCGCATCCGCCTGCTCGTCGGCGGTGATGCGGCCGAGGTCCCCGGGATCGAACATGAAGCGCCCTCCACCAGTTCAAGGAAGATGGGATGGGATCCTTTTCTTGAACTGGGGCGCGGCGGGCCGGCCGGAAAGCGACCCCGTCCGTTCGCGCCGGGCGCGTTCTTCCGTCGGCATTTCCGTGTTATCACCTGAGGGCAGACGTTCCGGAGCCCCTTGCCATGGCCACCGCCATCTACGCCGCCAGCCTCGACCCGATCACCCGCGGGCACCTGTGGATGATCCAGCAGGGGGCGCGGCTGTTCGACCGCGTCATCGTCGGCATCGGCCACAACCCCGGCAAGACGCCCACCTTCCCGCTGGAGCAGCGCCTGGAGCTGACCCGCACCAGCATCGCCGAGGCCGGGCTGGACGGCCGGATCGAGGTGGACAGCTTCGAGCGGGTGTTCCTGGTGGACTTCGCCCGCACGCGCGGCGCCGACATCCTGCTGCGCGGCATCCGCAACGAGTCGGACTTCACCTACGAGATGACCATGCGCCACGTGAACGGCGACCTGGCGCCGGACATGCTGACCGTCGCGCTGATGCCGCCGCGCGAGCTGCGCGAGATTAGCTCCAGCTTCGTGCGCGGGCTGGTCGGGCACGCCGGGTGGGAGAAGGTGGTCGGCCGCTACGTCACGCCCGGCGTGCTGGCCGCCATGCAGGAGCGCTACGCCGACCGGCTGAACCTCTAACCCGTCTGCGCGGGAACCACCCGCCCCGTCCCCTGTTGTCCGGGGCAGCACAGAGGGACCATGACCGCTCATCGGCCCCGCCGGCGTCATCAGGAACGCCGGCGGGGCCGAACCGTTTCGGGGGTCGGTTCCCGTTGCGGCGATTCTACGGCTGCACGCCGAAGGCGGGGTTGTCGCTGGTTCCGTACATGGTCGCGTCGCCGCGGTCCGCCCGGCCGGTGCCGGAGGGGCCGAGACGGCTGGAGCTCGTGCACTCCGGGCTCACGTTGCCCGGCGGGCAGGCCGCGTCGGTGCGGCCGAATCCGGCGCTTCCGGCGTTGGTGGTGGGCATGGAGTTGTCCTGCGCGCAGCCGGCCGCGGCGGCCAGCACCAGCAGGGACAGTCCGGCGATCAGCGAACGATGCATGGCGTCCCCGTCCTTCCCCGGCCGGTCGAGCGGGCGGAATTGCACCGCTTGCGCCGGCCCCTCGGGCGAAGAACAGGAAATCCGCGCCTTCGTCGCGTCAGCGCTTCGCCTGCGCGGAGGCGCGCGCCTGCCGCTCGCGCGCGGCGGGCGGCCAGGTGCTCTTGATGTAGGCCAGCACGGCAACGATCTCGCGCTCGCTCAGCACGCCCTTGAACCCCGGCATGTCGCTGACGTAGCCGGCCGGGGCGAAGGGCGCCATGCCCTCGCGCACCATGGCGAGGAGTTGCTCGTCGGCGTGGTGCCAGGTGTGCCCCTCGGCGTCGTGCGGCGGGGCCGGCAGGCGGCCGTCCGGCCGGCGCTCGCGCCAGTTCGGCTGGCCCTCCAGGCCGGCGCCGTGGCACGACGCGCAGTGCTGCGCGTAGGTCAGCTTGCCCAGCGCCACCAGCGGCGCGTTGTCGGGGTCCGGGCGCAGGTCGGCGTCGCCGCCACCGAGCACCAGGGCGTACGCCAGCCCCGCCACCACGGCGATCCCCAGCAGCCAGACGCTGATCCGCACCATGCCAATGCCCTTCCCTCTCCGCCGCCGCCTCGACAGGGGGCGGGCGGCGCGTCTAGGCTCCTAGCAGATTTCTGGGACCGGAGGAAACGCATGAGCCAGGTTGTCGCGTCCGCCGCCTACCACGAGGGCCGCCGCGTCGCCGACGTGCCGGTCGAGGAGGCCGGGGCCTGGGCGGCGCGCGAGGGCCACTTCGTGTGGGTCGGCCTGCTGGAGCCGGACGAGGCGCTGCTGCGCCGCGTGCAGGAGCAGTTCGCCCTGCACGATCTGGCGCTGGAGGACGCGCTGCACGCCCACCAGCGCCCGAAGATCGAGGTGTACGGCGACGCGCTGTTCCTGGTGCTGCGCACCGCGCGGCTGACCGACGGGCGCATCCATTTCGGCGAGACGCACGTCTTCGCCGGGCGCAACTACGTGGTGACGGTGCGGCACGGCGCGTCGGCCACCTATTCCCCGGTCCGCACCCGCGCCGAGAGCGCGCCGGACCTGCTGCGCCACGGCGTGGACTTCGTGCTCTACGCCGTCATGGACTATGTGGTGGACTGCTATTTCCCGGTGCTCGACGCGCTGGAGGCCGACGTGGGGCGGATGGAGCAGAAGCTGCTGCACCGCCCGCCGACCCCGGCGGAGGTGGAGCGCATCGCCCACGTCCGCCGCGACCTGGAGCGGCTGCGCCGCGCCGCCTCGCCGCTGACGGAGGTGTGCTCGCGCCTGGAGCGCTTCCCGCTGCCGATGATCGACGAGGAGATGCACCCCTATTTCCGCGACGTCTACGACCACGTGATCCGGGCGAACGAAGCGGTGGTATCCTTGCGCGAGCTGCTGTCCTTCGCCTTCGAGGCCAGCATGATGCTCGCCTCGGCGCGGCAGAACGACGTGACGCGCAAGCTGGCGGCCTGGGCCGCCATCCTGGCGGTGCCGACCGCGGTGGCCGGCATCTACGGCATGAACTTCAAGACCATGCCGGAGCTGGAGTGGACCTACGGCTACCCGATGGCGCTGACGGCGATCGTCACCGTGTGCGGGGTGCTGTACTGGCGCTTCAAGCGGATCGGGTGGTTGTAGGGGGCTTGAACGCCCGCGGCGCGGCGCCGTAGGGTGGGCGCCCCACGATTTCTTCGTTCCGGGAGTTGACGACGATGTCCGACCCCAAGGACGCGCTCCGCGCGCTGCTGGAGACCTACCTGCGCTGCCCGGTCCAGCCGGTGCTGAGCGAGCTGGAGCAGGGCCTGCGCGCCTACCAGACGGAATGGATCCGCGCCCGCGCCGGCGGCGACGCTCCCGCGCTCGCCGATCCCGCCAAAACGGCCATCCCCAAGGCGAAGTTCAAGGTGGACGGCGGCGACCGCGCGGTGCTGGAGCGCATCGCCGGGGGCTGGCTGCCGACCACCGCCGAGGTGCCGCGCTGGGCGTGGCTGGAGGACCGCGAGCTGGTCAAGCTGGAACCCAACCCCGCCGGCTCGGGCCCCGAGGTGCTGCGCATGGGCGACGAGGGCTGGCGCGTCCTCGGCCGCAACCCGCCGGGCTGACCGGCGGGCGACATGAGGGCGGGGACGGGGCCCCGCCCTGCGTCACGTCACTTCGGCAGCTTGCCGACGACGCCCTCGACGAAGTAGTCCATCTTCAGGATCTGCTCGTCGGTGGCGCTCTTGCCGGCCGGGATCACCTCCTTGCCGGACTGGTCCTTGATCGGGCCGGCGAAGGGATGGCGCGCGCCGGACACGATGTCGGCCTTGGTCTTGTCGGCCGTCGCCACCACGTCCGCCGGGATCGCCGGGTTGTACGGGGCGAGGTGCAGCATGGCGTCCTTGATGCCGCCCCAGGTGTCCTCCGACTTCCAGCCGCCGGCCAGCAGCTTCTTGGTGCGGTCGACGTAATAGCCGCCCCAGTCGTCGACGATGGCGGTCAGGTGCGCCTTCGGGCCGAAGCGGGTCATGTCGGACGACTGGCCGACGGCGAACAGGCCGCGCTCCTCGGCGGCCTGGATCGGCGCCGGGCTGTCGGTGTGCTGGACGATGACGTCGGCGCCCTGGTCGATCAGCGCCTTGGCGGCCTCGGCCTCCTTCGGCGGGTCGTACCAGCTGTTCACCCACACCACGCGCACCTCGGCCTTCGGGTTGACCTTGCGCAGGGCGATCGTCATGGCGTTGATGCCGCTGACCACCTCGGGAATCGGGAAGGACGCGACGTAGCCGATGACGTTGGACTTCGTCATCTTGCCGACGATCTCGCCGACGATGGTCCGCCCCTCGTAGAAGCGCGCCGAGTAGGTGGCGAGGTTGGCCGAGCGCTTGTAGCCCGTGGCGTGCTCGAACTTCACGTCGGGGTAGCGCTGCGCCACCTTCAGCGTCGGGTTCATGAAGCCGAACGAGGTGGTGAAGATCAGCTTGTGGCCCTGGGCGGCCAGCTGGTCGATGACGCGCTCGGCGTCGGCGCCTTCCGGCACGTTCTCGACGTAGGTGGTGGTGACCTTGTCGCCCAGCTCCTTCTCGAGCTGCAGGCGGCCCTGGTCATGCTGATAGGAATAGCCGTGGTCGCTGATCGGGCCGACATAGACGAAGCCGACCTTCAGCTTGTCCTGCGCCACCGCCCCGCCGGCACCGACCGCCAGCGCCACCGCGGCGCCCGCGAGGCCGAGGAGGGCCTTGCCCATGGTTCGTCTGTTCACGTGAGAGCTCCCTGTATTTGACTGGTTGGGCATGAATCGGGAATCACGCGCCGCCGGCACGGCGCGGTTGACGGGCGGCCAGCGCGATCTGAAGGAATTGCGACTGCTCCTCGATCCAGCCCTCCACGCGCGACACGCGCTGGGCCAGGTCGTCCACCTTGTTCTCGATGCGGCGCGCCGTCTCGGTCAGCGCACTCAGCAACGCGAACAGCTCGCCTTCCCGCTCCGGCGTCATCGGTGGCTCCATACCTGGATCGACGAAACAGCGTAGCGCACTTTTGCAACGCGCAGAACGGGCGTCAAGCGGCACTCAACCGTCGGGATGGAACACCTTGCCGAGGCAGGCCGGCGCGTTCAGCCGGATGCGGGCGACGTCCCGCGAAATCGCCACAAGTACCAGGATCGTCGCCAAATACGGCAGCATTGACAAGAGTTGTGAGGGCACCGCGAAACCATGTCCCTGCACGTGCAGCTGGGCGATGGTGACGCCGCCGAACAGCCACGCGCCGAGCAGCACCCGCCCCGGCTTCCAGGTCGAGAAGACGACCAGCGCCAGCGCGATCCAGCCGCGCCCGGCGGTCATGTTCTCCGCCCACATCGGCGTGTAGTCGAGCGACAGGTAGGCGCCGGCGATGCCGCTCATGGCGCCGCCGAACAGCACCGCCAGGAAGCGGATTCGCACCACCTTGTAGCCCAGCGCGTGCGCCGCCGCGTGGTTCTCGCCCACCGCCCGCAGCACCAGCCCGGCGCGCGTCGAGAACAGGAACCAGTGCACCGCCGGCACCATCGCCAGGCCCAGATAGACCAGCGCGTCCTGCCCGAACAGCGCCGGGCCGATCACCGGCAGGTCGGTGAGGCCGGGGATGCGCAGCTCCGGCACGTCCTGGATGGGACGGCCGACCCAGCCCTGCCCGACCAGGGCCGACAGGCCGACTCCGAACAGCGTCAGCGCCAGACCGGTCGCCACCTGGTTGGCCAGCAGCCCCAGCGTCAGCACGCCGAACAGCGCCCCCATGGCCAGCCCCGCCACCGCCGCGGCGACGAAGCCGAGCGTCGAGCTGCCGGTGCTCGCCGCCACCATGAAGCCGATCACCGCGCCGGCCAGCATCATCCCCTCGACGCCGAGGTTCAGCACGCCGGACTTCTCCACCACCAGCTCGCCCAGCGCCGCGAACAGCAGCGGCGTCGCGGCGGTCAGCATGGCCGCCAGCACCGGGCCGAGGAACACGACGACCTCGCTCATGCCGCCACCCTCCGGGCGCCGAGGCGGACGCGGTAGCGGATCAGCACATCGCAGGCGAGCAGGAAGAACAGCAGCATGCCCTGGAACACCCCGGTGATCGCCTTGGGCAGGCCGAGCGCGATCTGCGCTGCCTCGCCGCCGATGAAGGACAGCGCCATCAGCAGCCCGGCCAGCAGGATGCCTACCGGGTGCAGCCGGCCGAGGAAGGCGACGATGATCGCCGTGAAGCCATAGCCCGGCGAGATCGACGGCGTGATCTGCCCGATCGGCCCCGCCACCTCGCCCAGCCCGGCCAAGCCGGCCAGCCCGCCGGACAGCAGCAGCGTCAGCCAGACGATGCGCTTCTCGTTGAAGCCGGCGTAGCCCGCCGCCGCCGGGGTCAGGCCGATGACGCGGATCTGGAAGCCGATGAAGGTGCGGCTCATCAGCACCCAGCCGCCGGCCACCGCCAGCAGCGCGAACAGCGAGCCGAGGTGCACGCGCGTGCCCTGGATCAGGTGCGGCAGGGTGGCGTCCGGCTCGAACATCCGCGATTCGGGGAAGGCGAAGCCCTCCGGGTCGCGGTACGGCCCGTTGATCAGGTAGTTGAGCAGCAGGAGCGCCACGTAGGTCAGCATCAGGCTGGTCAGGATCTCGCTGGCGTTGAAGCGCAGCTTCAGCCACGCCGGGATCGCCGCCCACAGCATGCCGCCGGCCACGCCGCCGAGGACCATCAGCGGCAGCACCCACCAGCCGCCGTCACCGTAGAACGCCAGCCCGATGCCGCCGCCGACGATGGCGCCCAGCGTCAGCTGCCCCTCGGCGCCGATGTTCCAGACGTTGGCGCGGAAGCCGATGGCCAGCCCGACGCCGATCAGCACCAGCGGCGTCGCCTTGACGATCAGCTCGCCCAGGCCGCGCGCGGTCGAGATCGGCTGGATGAAGAAGGCATGCAGCGCCTTCACCGGGTCGAAGCCGAGCGCCAGGAACAGCAGGAACCCGCTGGCCAGCGTCAGCGCCACCGCCAGGACGGGGGTGAGGTACACCATCGCCCGCGACGCCTGTCCGCGGGGTTCGAGACGGAGGAGGCTCATGCGCGGGTCTCCGCGGAAACGCTACGCCACACGCCCGATCTCCCCCTCGTCTTCCCCGCTGCCGCCGAACAGGCCGCCCATCAGCAGGCCGATCTGCTCCACCGTCGTCTGGTGCGACGGGGTGGACGGCGACAGCCGGCCGTGGAACAGCACCGAGATGCGGTCGCACAGCACGAACAGCTCGTCCAGGTCCTGGCTGATGACCAGCACTGCGGTGCCGCCGCGCGCCAGATCGATCAGCGCCTGATGGATCGCCGCCGCGGCGCCCGCGTCCACGCCCCAGGTCGGCTGGCCGACGATCAGCAGCTTCGGCCTCTGCAGGATCTCGCGGCCGATGATGAACTTCTGCAGATTGCCGCCGGACAGCGAGCGCGCCTCGGCCTTGTGCCCGTGCGTGACCACGTTGAACAGGTCGATGATCCGTTCGGCGTAGGAGCGGGCCCGGCCGAAATGCACGATGCCGCTGCGCACCAGCGGCTCGCGGGCGTAGCCGGACAGCAGCGCGTTCTCCGACAGGCTCAGCTCCGGCACGGCGCCACGGCCCAGCCGCTCCTCCGGCACGAAGGCGAGGCCCAGCTCGCGCCGCGCGCGGGGGCCGAGGTGGCCGACCGGGCGGCCCTCGATCAGCACCGCGGTCTCGTCGCCGATCAGCGTCTCGCCGCTCAGCGCCGCCATCAGCTCGGCCTGCCCGTTGCCGGCAACGCCGGCGATGCCCAGGATCTCGCCGGCGCGCACCTCCAGCGAGACGTCCTTCAGCTCGGTGGCGAAGGGCACGTCCGTGGTGGTGGAGAGGTGACGCACCTCCAGCCGCGGCGCGCCGGTGACCGCGGCGGCGGCGCGCTCCGGCGTCGACAGCGAGGTGCCGATCATCATCTCGGCGAGGCTGCGGGCGGTTTCCTTGCGCGGGTCGCAGGTCGCCACCACCTTGCCGCCGCGCAGCACCGTGGCGCGGTCGCACAGCGCGCGGATCTCCTCCAGCTTGTGCGAGATGTAGAGGATGGTGCAGCCCTCGGCCGCCAGCCGGCGCAGCGTCTCGAACAGCCGCCCGACCTCCTGCGGGGTGAGCACCGAGGTCGGCTCGTCCATGATCAGCAGGCGCGGATCCTGCAGCAGGCAGCGCACGATCTCCACCCGCTGGCGCTCGCCGACCGACAGGTCGAAGACGTGGCGGTCCGGGTCGAGGGCGAGGCCGTAGCGCTCGGACACCGCGCGGATCCGCACCGACAGGTCCTTCAGCGAGGTCGCCTTGTCCTCGATGCCGAGCGCGATGTTCTCCGCCACCGTCAGCGTGTCGAACAGCGAGAAGTGCTGGAACACCATGCCGATGCCGAGCCGGCGGGCGGCGTGCGGATCGGAGATGGTGACCTCCCGCCCTTCCCAGTGCAGGGTGCCGGAGTCGGCGTGCTGGACGCCGTAGATGATCTTCACCAGCGTCGACTTGCCGGCGCCGTTCTCGCCGAGCAGCGCGTGGATCTCGCCGGGCAGCAGCGCCAGGTCGACATGGTCGTTGGCGAGGCAGCCGGGAAAACGCTTCGTGATGCCGCGAAGGTCGAGGCGGGGCGTCGGTGAGGCCAAGGGTGTCGGTTCCGGAACGGTCTGGCGGGCGCGCACGCGCCAAGGACACACTAAGCCGGGCCGACGCCCTGCCGTCAACTCCCGCTGAGCGCCGATGGTACGACCGGTGTTGCGAGGCTCTTGCTCAGCGGCCCCCGTGCCGCCAAGTTTGAGGCCTGACACGGAGGACGGAATGGCCGAGACGACCGGATACGTGGTTCTGGAACAGCGCGGCGTGCTGGCGGTGACGGGCGAGGACCGCGTGGCGTTCCTGCAGGGACTGGTGTCCAACGACATGCAGGCGGTGACGCCGGAACGCGCCGTCTACAGCCTGTTCCTGACGCCGCAGGGCAAGTACCTGCACGATTTCATGGTCGCCGCCGAGGGCGACGCGCTGCTGCTGGAGGTCGAAGCGGCGCGGCGCGACGATCTGCTGAAGCGGCTGCGGATGTACAAGCTGCGCTCCAAGATCGCGCTGGAGGACCGCACGGCGGAGCGGATGGTGGTGGCACTGGTCGGTCCGGACGCGCTGGCCAGGGCCGGCCTGCCGGCCGAGCCGGGTGCCGCGGGGGCGTTCGCCGGCGGTGTCGCCTTCACCGACCCGCGCACGGCGGATCTGGGCGCCCGCGCCATCCTGCCGGCCGGGACCGACCTCGCGGCGCTGGGACTCGGCCGCCTGCCGTTCGAGGCGTGGGACTCGCGGCGCCTGGAGCTGGGCATCCCGGACGGCAGCCGCGACCTGGAGGTGGAGAAGGCGATCCCGCTGGAGAACAACCTGGACGTCTTCAACGCCATCTCCTGGGACAAGGGCTGCTACATGGGCCAGGAGCTGACGGCGCGCACCCGCTACCGCGCGCTGATCAAGAAGAAGCTGGTGCCGGTCACGCTGGACGGCCCCCTGCCCGCCCCCGGCACGCCGGTCCGCCTGGGCGACCAGGAGGTCGGCGAAATGCGAAGTGGATTGCAGAATCGGGCGCTCGCCATGCTGCGCCTGGAAGATTTGGACCGCGCCGCAAAAGAACAAATCGCATTCCAGTCCGGCGATACCATGGTCACACCACACACCCCTTCATGAATATCGGTATCGGAACCATACTTTTGACCGAGGGGTGCCCCGAAAGATATCCTTGAGCGTGGGACTATTCCGCTCCCTCCGGTGTTGTTAGGGCTGCCATGGACGAGTGAACCATGCAGGAGGAGAGAGAACCATGCGCAAGACACTGATCGCGGCCGTTTCGATGCTGGCGCTGATGACCGGCGCGGCGTTCGCCCAGTCCAGCACCGGCACGACCGCCGGCGGCTCGACCGGCAGCGGCGGCACGACGACCAACTCGCCGGCGATGCAGCGGACCGACAGCACGGCCGCCACCTCGGCCACCAGCGCCAGCCCCGCCGTCCTCGCCAGCGCCGAGAAGTTGCTGGGCAAGAACGTCTACGGCAAGAACGACGAGAAGATCGGCGAGGTCGATGACATCATCCTCGACCCGGCGTCCGGCCAGGCCAAGCAGCTCGTCGTGTCGTCCGGCGGCTTCCTCGGCATCGGCGAGAAGAAGGTCGCCATCGACTTCAACCAGGCCAAGTGGAACGACGCCGACAACCGGCTGCACGTGGCGACGTTGGGTCGCGACGACGTCAAGGCCATGTCCGAGTTCAAGTACGACGACCGCATGACGTCGCTGAACCGCAACCGCGACGCGACGCGCAGCGGCGCCACGACGGCGCCGGCCGACCGTTCCACCACCGGCGTGACCAGCCCGGCGACCCCGCCAAGCGGTACCAGCCAGCCGAAGCAATAACGCGCTTCGCACGGAAGGAACCCCCGCAGCCATCCCTGCGGGGGTTCTTTTTTCGTCCATAGTGAATGACTTGACGCCGGCACAGCGCCAAGTTGAAGACAGCCGCACCATCTGGCACAATAGCCCCATGGTTCTTGGGGGTGTGGCATGAAGGTCTTCATTTCGTATTCACACAAGGACAGCAGGTTTCGGGATAGCCTTGATGCTCACTTGGCTCCGCTGCGCAGGATGCGTGGCCTCGATGTTTGGACCGACCGCAAGATCCTGGCCGGGGAGGTCATCGACGATGAGGTGAAGCGGCAATTAACGACCGCAGACGTCATCGTCCTGTTGATCAGCCAGCATTTCTACGCGTCCGATTACTGCTACTGCACCGAACTGAAGGAGGCAATGCGACGGCACGATTCTGGTGAGGCTTGCGTCATTCCAGTCATCGTCCGCCCGGTCGATAACTGGTATGCCGATATCTTTGGCAAGCTCAAGGCATTCCCGGAGGACGGTAGGCCCATTAACAATTGGCGCAATCGGGACGAAGCGTACGCGCAGGTCGCCGCCGGAATACGCCGGCACATGGACGCGCTGGAGATCCAATTCAAGGCGAAGCGCGAAGCCCGGGCTGATACGCTGGGCGCAGCACTCAACAATCTTCCCTGGCCGGAAAACCCATACTTTCAAGATCCACACGGCATCCTCGACTGCATCGCCGAAGCGCTGATCAAGGACGGAACCACTGCGGTAACGCATGGCATGGGCGGTGTCGGTAAGACACAGGCGGCGCTCCACTATGCCCACCGGAACCAGGACAAGTATCGTGTCGTCTGGTGGGCGGAGGCGGAAACTGAAGCCGGACTCGACCTAGCCTACACGGAGTTGGCCAAGGCCCTGCGGCTGCCCGAGGCGGCGGCGCGGGACACGGCCGAGATAAGGGCGGCCGTGCGCAACTGGCTGGAACGCGAGTCGGACTGGCTGCTCATCCTCGACAACGCCGAGGATATGCCGTCGCTCTCGCGGCACCTGCCGCGGTGCCCGGCGGGGCACGTCATCATCACCTCGCGCTCGCCCGAGTGGGACCGCTTCGCGAAGCCACTGCCGCTCGACCGGTGGCCGGTTCCGGAGTCGGCCGACTTCCTGCTCGCCCGCGTCGGGCAGGGCAACCGTGCGGAGGCGGAGGCGTTGGCGCGCGACCTCGACGGCCTGCCGCTCGCCCTCGAACAGGCGGCCGCCTACGTCAAGGCGTCGGGCATCGGCTTCGCCGCTTACCGGCACCTGTTCCAGGAGCGCTTCACCGCGCTCGCCGGGCGCTCCCCACCGAGAGACTACCCTGCCCCTCTGCTAACAACCTGGAACGTTTCCTTGCAGGCCGCCGAGCGCGCCTGCGCCGCGGCTGGCGACCTGATGCGCCTGCTGGCGGTCTTCGCGCCCGACGACATCCCCCGCTCCCTGTTCCTGGAGCACGGCAGTGAATTGGCCCCGCCACTCGACGCGCTCGCCGATCAGCTCATGTTCAACGACGCCGTCGCCGCTCTCCAGCGCTATTCGTTGATCCGGGCTACGGAAGACGCCCTGTTCGTCCACCGCCTCGTCCAGCGTGTTGCAAGGAGTGGATCCGAAGACAACGCACAATGGACAAACGCTGCCATTCGCTTGACGAATGCCGCGTTTCCCCACGAATCCAACGATGTCCGCACTTGGTCGCATTGCGCCCGCTTGCGACCCCACGCGGAAGCGCTGCTGGCCGGTCTAAAAGACAGCACGGCAGAAGCGAGATCTGCGACACGTCTTCTCAACCAACTTGGTGTCTATCTGCGCGCTCGTGCCGAATTTTCGGCGGCCCACGCCTGCTACGAGCGTGCCCTGCGCATTGACGAGTCCACCCATGCCCCGGACCATCCGACCATCGCCATTCGGGTCAACAATCTTGGCGCTGTGCTTCGAGAGCAAGGTGACCTCGATGGTGCACGCGCCTGCTTCGAGCGCGCCCTGCGCATTGACGAGGCAGCCTATGGCCCGGATCACCCCGAAGTCGCCACCGACGTCAACAATCTTGGCGATGTGCTTCAAGAGCAAGGCGATCTTGATGGCGCACGCGCCTGCTACGAGCGTGCCCTGCGCATTGACGAGTCCACCCATGCCCCGGACCATCCGAACGTCGCCATTCGGGTCAACAATCTCGGCACTGTGCTTCGAGAGCAAGGTGACCTCGATGGCGCACGCGCCTGCCTAGAGCGTGCCCTGTGCATTGACGAGGCAGCCTATGGCCCGGACCATCCTAACGTCGCCAACGACGTCAACAATCTTGGCGCTGTGCTTCAAGAGCAAGGTGACCTCGATGGCGCACGCACCTGCCTAGAGCGTGCCCTGCGCATTGGCGAGGCAGCCTATGGCCCGGACCATCCTGACGTCGCCAACCAAGTCTACAATCTCGGTGCTGTGCTTGCAGCGCAAGGCCTCATCAACGACGCACACGCCTGCCTAGAGCGCGCCCTGCGCATCCTTCTCGCATTTTTTGGCAGCAATCACCCCAACACCGAATTGGTCCAACGAAATTTGGAAATGCTGAAGCGCCAGTTGCCCACAACCAAGCAGCCCTGATCCTCCGCGCCCCTACCCCGCCAGCAGATCCACGAACCGCCGCGAGGCCTCGATGTCCGCCCTGAGCGCTGCGCGGCGCTTGATGCTCTCGGCGTCCTCGCCCCACTGCTCGATCTGCCAGGTCTCGTCCACCTGGGAGGCCTCAAATGCCTCGGTCGCATCGATGCGGCGCTCGATCAGGGCCAGCGCCAGCACCAGCGAGCCGCAGGCGGCGGTGGCGTCCTGCAGGGCGCTGAGCACCCAGTCGTCGTACGCGTCCACGGCGCTGCGCAGCGCGCGGGTGGCATCCTCGGGCTGGGGCTTGGGCATCAGACCGGTGTGCACGTGCAGCGGCGCGTCGTAGCGCAGCGTCGCCCAGTCGAGGATCGGCTGCCACAGGCGGGCCTGCCGGTCCACCAGCTCGCGCGGGTGTTCGGCGCGGTAGCACAGCAGGTCGGTCTCGGCGTACTTCGCCACGCCCTCGACGATGGCCGCGCGATTCTTCGCCACCACGTCCACCGCGGTGCTGGCCAGCTGCATCATCGGCATGGAGTGCGCGTCGATCTGCTCGCCCTGCGCCTCCCACTCGCCGGCCACGGCCTGGGCGAGGGGTTCGCTGCGGAACACCAGCGGCGCCTTGGCCGGGCTGCGCACCGAGCGGCCGTCCAGCCGCACCTCCCAGCCGCCGCCCACCGCCGCGACGCTCACCGCCTTGTAGAAACGCTTCATCGCTTGCCTTCCAGAAGATCGAGCACCGCCGCGGCGACCTGCGCCCCGTCATCGACGATGCAGTCGGCGCCGGCCGCCCGAAGCTCCGGCACCTCGTGATAGCCCCAGGACACGCCGACCGACGCGATGCGGGCGTTGCGCGCCATCTGGATGTCGTAGGTGGTGTCGCCGATCATCACCGTCGCTGCCGGGCCCACGCCGGTCTCGGCCAGCGCGCGGTGCACCATGTCGGGGTGCGGCTTGCCGGGGCCGGTGTCGGCGGTCTGCAGCGTGACGAAGCGGTGCGTCAGCCCGTGCCGCTCCAGCACCGAGCGCAGGCCGCGCATCGACTTCCCCGTGGCGACGCCGAGCAGCATGCCGGCCGCCTCCAGCGCGTCCAGCGTCTCGGCTATGCCGGGGAACAGCGGCTCCTCCAGCACGCCGCGCTGGCGGCGGGCGGCGAAGGCGTCCCGGTAGGATTCGGCGACGGCGACGTGCAGGTCGTCGCTTGAGCCCGGCAGCAGCGCCGCCACCGCCGGCACCAGCGACAGGCCGACGACGCGGCGCACCGCGTTCGGGTCGGGCTCGCCCAGGCCGTGGGCGCGCCAAGCCTCCGCCATCGACTCGACGATGGCGTGCTGGCTGTCGACGAGCGTGCCGTCGCAGTCGAACAGGGCGAGGCGAAGGGGGCCGGTCATGCGGGGTGACAGGTGGGGTGCGGCAACGGCGCTCTCAAGGTTAATCGACCTCGGCGAACGGGTCGCCCTTCAGGTTGCCGCTGAAGCCCAGGTACTTCCACGTCGCCTGCATGTGCTCGGGCAGCGGCGCGGTGACGTCGATCGGCTTGCCGCCGCGCGGGTGCGGGATGATCAGGCGGCGGGCGTGCAGGTGCAGCTTCTTCGGCACCTCGGCGCCGGGCAGGAAGGCGCCCTGCCCGCCGTACTTGCCGTCGCCGAGGATCGGCGTGCCGATGGCCGCCATGTGGACGCGGAGCTGGTGGGTGCGGCCGGTGCGCGGCCACAGCGCCACGAAGGCGGCCTCCTTGCCGGCGTTCTCCAGCACCGAGAAGTAGGTGAGCGCCCGCTTGCCCTCGTCCTCGTCGGTGGCGACGCGCTCGCCGTGGGTGCTGCCCTCCTTGGCCAGGGCGAGGTCGATCTTGCCCTGGTAGGGCTTCGGCACGCCCACCGTGGCCGCCCAGTAGATCTTGCGGGCGTCGCGGCCGCGGAAGGTCTCGGCCAGCCGGCTGGCGGCGAACACCGTGCGCGCCAGCAGCAGAACGCCCGAGGTGTCCTTGTCGAGCCGGTGCACCAGCCGCGGACGCTCGGCCGAACCGAAGCGCAGCGCGTCCAGCATGGCATCCAGGTGCTTGGAGGTGCCGGTGCCGCCCTGCACGGCCAGCCCGGCCGGCTTGTCGATGGCGATCACGTCGTCGTCCTTGAACAGGACGCGGGCCTGGAGGGCGGCGACCTCCTTGTCGCTGATGACCGGCTTGGGGCGCGGGGCGCCGACGGCCTCGGCCGGGACGTTCAGCGGCGGCACGCGGATCGCCTGCCCCGCCTCGAGCCGGGTGGCGGCGTCGGCGCGCTTGCCGTCGACGCGGACCTGTCCGGTGCGCAGCAGCTTCTGCAAGTGGCCATGCCCGAGGTCCGGGTAGTGCCGCTTGAACCAGCGGTCCAGGCGGATGTCCGCCTCGTCCGCCGAAACCGTCCGTGTCTCAACCGCCATGGTGCCGCTCCGCTCGCAAAGTGGGCGCATTTGACAGAAGTCGGGTGCCGTTGTCACGCGGAGTGGTCGGGCGCGGCGCGCAATGGCACCATGCGCCCCGCCACACACCCCGGAGACCACCGTGCCCGCCCTGCCCGCCGCCCTGCCCGCCAATGCCGCCCTGCTGATCATCGACCTTCAGAAGGCCATCGACGATCCGCGCTGGGCCGTGCACGGGCCGCGCAACAACCCGCAGGCCGAGGGCAACGTCGCGGCGCTGCTGGCCGCGTGGCGGGGCACCGGCCGGCCGGTCGTGCACGTCCGCCACGATTCCGCGAAGCCGGAGTCCACCTACCGCCCCGGCAGCGCCGGCCACGCCTTCAAGCCCGAGGCGCAGCCCCACCCCGGCGAGCTGGTGGTGGGCAAGTCCACCAACAGCGCCTTCATCGGCACCGGGCTGGAGGCGTGGTTGACCGAGCGCGGCTGCACGACACTGGTCATCGCCGGGGTGATCACCAACAACAGCGTCGAGGCGACGGCCCGCATGGCCGGCAACCTGGGCTTCGACACGCAGGTGGTGGCGGATGCGTGCTTCACCTTCGGCAAGCGCGACCGCACCGGCCGGCTGTGGACCGCCGAACAGGTGCACGAGCTGTCGCTCGCCAACCTGGACGGCGAGTACGCGCGGGTCGTCGAGACGGCGGACGTGCTGGCTATGACGCATTAGCCCGGTCCCCGACGCCGAAGATCCAGCCCTCCTGACGGCGGGCGGTGCCGTCCAGCGCCGCGGGCGACCACACCTCCGGCCGCGCCGCCAGCCAGCGCAGCCCGGCGGCGGAGACCAGCGCGTCGGCGTCGTGGTCGCTGACGGACGCGGGCAGCTTGGCGGGCCGGGATTTGAGGTGGGCGAGCGCGGCGTCCACGTCCTCGGGCGCGCGGATCTTGCGCAGGCCGAAGCCGGCGCGCTTGAGGAACAGGCGCGGGTAGATCTCGGCGAACACGGTCCGGCCCGGCGCCGGCTCCTCGAAGGGCCAGACGGCGACGCGCGGGTCGGTGGCCCGCAGCGCCCGCAGCATGCGGATGCCGGCCAGCGCACCACGGCCGACCTGCTTGGAGCCGATCAGCTTGTACGGGCTCTGCGGCGAACCGTAGCCGTCGGCGCGGCAGACGCGCTCGGTCAGGCGGTGCGGGTCGGTGTACCACGCCGGCTGCCGGCCGCCGGTCCAGAAGCCGGCGGCGAAGGCGGGATGCTCGGCGAAGGGGCCGCCGAGGAAGTCGGGGTGGCCGGCGGTGGCCTGCTCGATCAGGTCCCACAGGTCGAAGGCGGTGGCCTCGGCCGGGAAATAGGTGCGGGCGACGGCGAAGGGCAGCGAGAAGGCGCAGTCGATGCCGACCAGCGCCGGACCGCGCTCCAGGCCCGCGCGCAGCCACTCGAACACCGCCTGCCGCGACCACCAGCCCGTGGGCGGCTCGACGAGCGTGGGCGGGTCATCGCCGGCAACGCACTCGGCGACGGCGACGCCGGCGTAGCGCCTGCCCTTGGCGCCGGACCAGTCGATGGCGACGAAGCGGTCGAACGCGGGGATCACGGTGCCGGCCGGTGGTCGCCGTAGCGGATCACCGTCGCCTTCTCCAGCGTGACGAGGCCGCTGCCCATCATGGATTCCAGCGTCGGCAGGAAGGCCTGGATGCGCGTGTCGGAATCGACGATCTCGACGATGAACGGCAGGTCGTTGGACAGGCGCAGGATCTTCGCCGTGTGCACGCGGCTGGAGGCGCCGTAGCCCATCACCGCGCGGATCACCGTGGCGCCGGCCAGCCCGGCCTCGCGCGCCGCCATGACGATGGCCTCGTAGAGCGGCAAGGTGCCGTGGCGGTCCAGTTCGCCGACGAAGATGCGCAGCAGGGTGGCGGTTTCCGGCATCGGCATGGCTCAGGTCCCCCTGTTCAGCAGCGCCGCGGCGACGTGCCCGGCCCACACCGCCAGCATGCACAACACGAACGACCCGACGGTGTTCGCCCCGGCCCGCGCCCACTCTCCATCCTGCAGGAGGTTCAGCGTCTGCAGGCTGAAGGACGAGAAGGTGGTGAAGCCGCCGCAGATGCCCACCATGACGAACACCCGCGCGTCCGACGGCACCAGCAGCCGCCCGTCCGGCCCGGTCAGCGTGGCGGTGAAGCCGATGACGAAGGAGCCGACGACGTTGATCACCAGCGTCCCCCACGGGAACGTCGCCCCGACCGCGTTGGCGACCACGCCCGAGGCCCAGTAGCGGGCGACCGACCCGATGGCGCCGCCGACGGCGACCCAGAGGTAGGTCATCATGGCGCGGCGGGTGAGACGCTATGAAACGCTACGAAACGCGATTCGAAGGTGTGTTTCATGCGGCGGCCCCAGGCACGATGAAGGACTTCCATCCTATCAAGCCGGCGCAGCAAACTCAAGGCGGTGTCCAGGTTCGTCAGCGCGCCCCATGCCGGAGCCGGGCGGGAGATGCCGGTGGGTGAATGCGACGAACCTCGGCAGAGGGAACAGCGGAGAGATCCGGCGCGGTATCCGGGTCGTCGGTGATCTGGCGCGCGATGTCGTCCGGCGTGGTTGCGTCCACCTTCGACCAGTCGATGCCGGACAGGTCCACCTCAGACGAGGAACGCTTTACGATAGGCATAGGTCCCTCCGGGCGAAGCCTTCCTCAAGGATATGGCGTCAATCACCCCTCGCCCGCCTTCCGGTCCCTGAGCTTGGCCCAGTAGTCCAGCCGCTTGCGGATCTCCCGCTCGAAGCCGCGTTCCACCGGCTGGTAGAATTCTCGCCGCGCCATGCCGTCGGGGAAGTAGTTCTGGCCGGAGAAGCCCTCCGCCGTGTCGTGATCGTACTCGTAGCCCTTGCCGTAGCCGATCTGCTTCATCAGCCTAGTCGGCGCGTTCAGGATGTGCTTGGGCGGCATCAGCGAGCCGGTCTCGCCCGCAGCGCGCACCGCCGCCTTGTACGCCGTGTAGGCGGCGTTCGACTTCGGCGCCGTGCCCAGGTAGATCACCAGCTGCGCGATGGCCAGTTCGCCCTCGGGCGAACCCAGGCGCTCGTACGCCTCCCAGGCGGCCATGGCCTGGGTCAGCGCGTTGGGATCGGCGAGGCCGATGTCCTCCACCGCGAAGCGGCACAGGCGGCGCGCGATGTAGCGCGGGTCCTCGCCGCCGGCCAGCATGCGGGCGAACCAGTACAGCGCCGCATCCGTGTCGGAGCCCCGCAGCGACTTGTGCAGCGCGCTGATGAGGTTGTAGTGCCCCTCCTGCGCCTTGTCGTACAGCGGCGCCCGGCGCTGGATCGTGGTGGCGAGCGCGTTGGTGTCGAGCACGGTGCCCTCCGGCAGGGCGAACAGCTCCTCGCACAGGTTCAGGCAGAAGCGGCCGTCGCCGTCGGCCATCGCCTTCAGCGCGGCGCGGGCGTCGGGGTCGAGCGGCAGGGGGCGGCCGACCTCCGCCTCGGCGCGGCCCAGCAGCTTCTCCAGCGCCGCGTCGTCCAGGCGGTTCAGCACGAACACCTGGGCGCGGCTGAGCAAGGCGGCGTTCAGCTCGAAGGACGGGTTCTCGGTGGTGGCGCCGACCAGCGTCACCGTGCCGTCCTCGACGTAGGGCAGGAAGCCGTCCTGCTGCGAGCGGTTGAAGCGGTGGATCTCGTCGATGAACAGCAGCGTCCCCTGCCCGGCCGTGCGCCGGGCGCGCGCCGCCTCGAACACCTTGCGCAGGTCGGCGACGCCGGAG
The DNA here is from genome assembly GCF_003116015.1 of Azospirillum sp. TSO22-1. Classification (GTDB taxonomy): domain Bacteria; phylum Pseudomonadota; class Alphaproteobacteria; order Azospirillales; family Azospirillaceae; genus Azospirillum. Next base: position 16,635 of record NZ_LGQZ01000075.1, on the reverse strand, counting down.
AACACCGCCGACAGCGGCTCGAAGTGCAGGTCGGTGGTCTGCGCCAGCAGGCGGGCGATGGTGGTCTTGCCGCAGCCCGGCGGCCCCCACAGGATCATCGACGCCAGACGGTGCGCCGCCACCATGCGGCCGACCGGGCCGTCGGGCTTCAGCAGGTGCTCCTGCCCGACCACCTCGGCGAGCGTGCGCGGGCGCAGCCGGTCGGCCAGAGGCCGCGGGGCCTCCGATTCGAACAGGCTGTTCCCGGCGTCGCCGGGCGGTTTGCGGGCCATCACGGCACCCCGAGTCGGGCTTACTGGACCGGCGCGCAGCCCCGGAAGCACGAGCGCATCTGCTCCTCGCAGCCGGCGGTCGGGCCGAACAGGCGGTCGCGGCGCTCGTCCTCGCTGCCGCGGCGGGGAGCGGCCGAATCCATGCAGACCCGGTAGCTGCGCTCGCAATGCGCCCGGCAATCCGGCCCGGCGATGGCTTCCGACGAAGAACTGCGCGACGGCTGCGAGCGCTGGAGCGGCATGCTGCAACCGGCCAGCAGCGTCAGCACAATGGCGGCGGCCAGGGCGGGGATCGGACGGAACATCGGCTTGCCTGCTTCCTTATCGTTGTATGGTGTGCCGGAAGGCGCCCCGGATCCGGCCCGGGGACACACGCACTATGCCGGGATCGCACGCGGAAAGGGAACGGCCCAAATGAACTCGCACATCCAGGACAAGCCGGCACGACGGCGTAGCACGGTGGTGTTCTTCGCCGTGCTGTTGGGGCTCGGCCTGCTGATGCTGGTCGGGCGGATGCTGGCGCTGCCCGGCTTCACGGTCGGCGAGGCGATCTTCCCGATTCTCGGCGGCGTGTTCATCGCGGCGGCGCTCGCTGTCATCGTGATGCGCGAGCGCCGCGAGCGCACCCACATGACGCCGGAGGAACGCAACCGGCAGGACCAGGGCACGCCGCGCTGAGACTCGACCTGGAGATCCCGCGGGTTACGCGACCGAGGCAACATTCACACGGATTTCGCGGATTAAGGCACGGATTACACGGATTTTTATGCTCGCCAAATCCTGGGCCTGCCCGCCAGCCGTGGCGGTGCATGAATAAAATAGATCCGTGTAATCCATGAAAAATCCGTGCAATCCGTGTGGATTCTTGTCGTCCATCCAGCGGCTTGGCGGGGACCGAAGGTCGTCACACCAGCTTGAAGCTCAGCAGCCCGCCGATGACGATCACCAGCAGCACGGTGGTGACCAGCATCAGCCGCTTCTCGATGATCTCCTGCACCTGCGGGCCGTAGAAGTGCAGCAGGATGGCGATCATGTAGAAGCGCGAGAAGCGCGCCACCACCGAGCACAGCATGAAGATGGTGAAGTCCAGCTTGGCGAAGCCGGCGGTGATGGTCAGCAGCTTGTAGGGAATCGGCGTGACGCCCTTGAGGATCAGGAACCACGGGCCGTACAGCGCGAACATGTCCTGGAAGCGCTCGAACGACTCCTGCGCGTCGTAGAGGTCGATGACCAGCCGCCCGACGCTCTCGAACAGGAAATATCCCAGCGCGTAGCCGAAGGCGCCGCCGAGCAGCGAGGCGAAGGCGCAGAGGTTGGTGTAGCGCCAGAGCTTCTTCGGCTGCGCCAGGCACATCGGCACCAGCATGATGTCCGGCGGCAGCGGGAAGAACGAGCTTTCGGCGAAGGACACGCCGGCCATCCACCACACCGCGTCCTTGCGGGCGGCGCGCGCCAGGATCCAGTTGTACAGCGGTCGCAACATGGAACGATAACAGTCCCCTGAAAGAGAAAACCCCCTCCCCGGGCGAACCGGAGAGGGGGCGATCCTCGGCGGGCATGGGGATACCCGTCTATCACAACAGTGTTACACCGGTCTTACGACTCGGCGTCAGCCTCGGCGACCTCGACCGGGCCGCTGTCCTGGCCCTTGGCCTCCGGATCGCGGTCGACCAGCTCGATCACGCCCATGGCGGCGGCGTCGCCATAGCGGAAGCCGGCCTTCAGGACGCGGCTGTAGCCGCCCTGGCGGTCCTTGTAGCGCTCGGCCAGGGTGGTGAACAGCTTGGTCACCATGACGTCGTCGCGCAGCTGCGCGAACGCCAGGCGGCGGTTGGCGAGGCCACCCTGCTTGCCCAGCGTGATCAGCTTCTCGACGATCGGACGCAGCTCCTTGGCCTTGGGCAGGGTGGTCTTGATCTGCTCGTGCTTGATCAGCGCGTTCGCCATGTTCGAGAACATGGCCTTGCGGTGGGTGGTGGTCTTGCTCAGCTTACGTCCAGCAACGCCGTGACGCATGGCGATTCCCTCTCATGGCTTGGCCCCCCTCGGGGAGCCGATGGTGATCCCCACCGCCCCTAGAGCCGAAAACGGCCGGTACGGTGCGGGGCGGGCCGAAGCGGCCCTGGAAGAACGCCGGAGCCCTGCGGCCCCGGCGCGGCAACGGGTGCTTAGTACGGCTCTTCCAGACGCTTGGCCAGTTCCTCGATGTTCTCGGGCGGCCAGTTCGGGATTTCCATACCCAGGTGCAGGCCCATCTGGGCGAGCACTTCCTTGATCTCGTTCAGCGACTTGCGGCCGAAGTTCGGGGTGCGGAGCATCTCCGCCTCGGTCTTCTGCACCAGGTCGCCGATGTAGACGATGTTGTCGTTCTTCAGGCAGTTGGCCGAACGCACCGACAGCTCCAGCTCGTCCACCTTGCGGAGCAGGTTCTTGTTGAACGGAACCTCCTCGTGCTTCTCCTCGGCGACGTGGTGCGTCGGCTCCTCGAAGTTGATGAACAGCTGCAGCTGGTCCTGCAGGATGCGGGCGGCGAGCGCCACCGCGTCGTCCGGGCGGACGGCGCCGTTGGTCTCGATGCTCATCGACAGCTTGTCGTAGTCGGTGACCTGGCCGACGCGGGCGTTGTCGACCTTGTAGGAGACCTTGCGCACCGGCGAGAACAGCGCGTCCACCGGGATCAGGCCGATCGGCGCGTCCTCGGGGCGGTTCTGGCTGGCCGGGACGTAGCCCTTGCCGGTCTCGACCGTCAGCTCCATGTTCAGCCGCGCGCCGGAGTCCAGCGTGCAGATGACCAGATCCGGGTCCATGACCTGGATGTCGGCGCCGGTCTCGATCATGCCGGCCTTGACCTCGCCCGGGCCTTCGGCGCGCAGGCGCATGCGCTTCGGACCGTCGCCGTGCATGCGCAGGCCCATCGTCTTGATGTTCAGGACGATGTCGGTCACGTCCTCACGGACGCCGGGGATCGAGGAGAATTCGTGCAGCACGCCGTCGATGTGCACCGACGTGACGGCGGCGCCCTGGAGCGAGGAGAGCAGGACGCGGCGCAGCGCGTTGCCCAGCGTCAGGCCGAAGCCGCGCTCCAGCGGCTCGGCGACCAGGGTCGCGACGCGGTCGGCGTCGTCGCCCGGGTTGATCTCGAGCTTGGAGGGCTTGATCAGCTCTTGCCAGTTCTTCTGAAGGGCCACGGAGGTACCTCATGCCATCGGAGTGGAACGAACCCGCGGGGCCCGGTCCGTTCCAATGCAGCGGCGGCCGCGATGGCAGCGGCCGCCTGTCCCGGAACGGGGAGCCCCGCGGGTGCGGGTAGGCGCAGAAATCAGACGCGACGCTTCTTCGGCGGACGGACGCCGTTGTGCGGGATCGGCGTGACGTCGCGGATCGAGGTGATCTGGAAGCCGATCGACTGCAGAGCGCGCAGCGCCGACTCACGGCCCGAACCCGGACCCTTCACCTCGACCTCGAGGGTCTTCATGCCGTGCTCCTGGGCCTTGCGGCCGGCGTCCTCGGCAGCCACCTGGGCGGCGTAGGGGGTCGACTTGCGCGAACCCTTGAAGCCCATGGTGCCCGACGACGACCAGGCGATGGTGTTGCCCTGCGCGTCGGTGATGGTGATCATCGTGTTGTTGAACGAGGCGTTCACGTGCGCGACGCCGGCGGTGATGTTCTTGCGCTCGCGGCGGCGGAGGCGCTGCGAAGCGGCGGACGGCTTGGCCATGGACCGAGTTCCTTACTTCTTCTTGCCGGCGATCGGCTTGGCCGGACCCTTGCGGGTGCGGGCGTTCGTGTGAGTGCGCTGACCGTGGACCGGCAGGCCCTTGCGGTGGCGCAGGCCACGGTAGCAAGCCATGTCCATCAGACGCTTGATGTTCATCGCCGTTGCACGACGCAGGTCGCCTTCGACCTGGTAGTCGGCGTCGATGGTCTCGCGGATGCGCAGGACCTCGTCGTCGGTCAGCTGGTTCACGCGGCGCTCGGCCGGGATGCTCAGCTTGCTGCAGATTTCCTTAGCCTTGGCCGGGCCAATGCCGTGAATGTAGGTCAACCCGATCTCCACGCGCTTCTGCGCGGGGATGTTGACGCCAGCGATACGCGCCACGTTGCTCTCCTCGATATCTCAACGATGCCCGGACGGGCATCTACACACCGATCACGCCGCGAATCCGTTGCGCACGATTCGGGACGCAAAACGTCGCCCGGGGCCACTTTGGCCGCGGGAGGTGGTGGACTATAGAAAAATGCGGACGCTTGTCAAGCGCGCAAAACAGAAAGGGGCAGCCCGACGGCCGCCCCCCTTCCCTACTCCTTCGGCGACCCGGGCCTCAGGCCAGGATCGCGCCGATCTGCTCGGTCACCACGTCGATGTCGGCCATGCCGTCCACCGACTTCAGCACGCCCCGCTCCCGGTAGTACGGCAGGATCGGCGCGGTCTGCGCGTGGTACTGGTCGAGGCGGGTCTTCACCGTCTCGGCGTTGTCGTCGGCGCGGCGCTTGAACTCGGTCGAGCCGCAGACGTCGCACACGCCCTCGACCGCCGGCTTCTCGAACGAGTCGTGATAGCCCTTGCCGCACTTGGCGCAGGTGTAGCGGCCGGTGATGCGCTCGGTCAGCGCCGCGTCATCGACCTTCATCTCGATCACATGGTCGAGCTTCAGGCCCTTGTCGGCCAGCATCTTGTCGAGCGCCTCGGCCTGCGCCACCGTGCGCGGGAAGCCGTCGAGGATGAAGCCGGCCTTGACGTCCGGCTGGTCGATCCGGTCGGAGATCATCTGGATGACCAGCTCGTCCGGGACGAGCTTGCCGGCCGTCATGATCTCCTTGGCCTGCTGGCCGAGCGGGCTGCCGCTGGCGACGAGCGCCCGCAGCATGTCGCCGGTGGAGAGCTGCACGAGGCCGCGCGCGTCCTCGAGACGGCGGGCCTGGGTTCCCTTACCCGCACCCGGCGGACCAAGCAGGATCAAATTCATTTCTTCCCCCGAAGCTTCGCTTTCTTGATCAACCCCTCGTACTGGTGAGCCAGCAGATGGGAGTGGATCTGACCGACCGTGTCCATCGTGACCGACACCACGATCAGCAGACTGGTGCCGCCGAAATAGAACGGAACGGACTGCTGGGCAATCAGAAACTCGGGCAGCAGGCAGACCACCACCAGGTAGGCGGAGCCGATCACCGTCAGCCGGGTCAGCACGTAGTCCAGGTAGTCCGACGTGTTCTTGCCCGGACGGATGCCCGGGATGAAGCCGCCGTACTTGCGCAGGTTGTCGGCCGTCTCGGTCGGGTTGAAGACGATGGCGGTGTAGAAGAAGCAGAAGAAGACGATCAGCGCGGCGTACAGGAACATGTAGACCGGCGTGCCGTGCGCGATGATGCGCGACACCGTCTGCAGCCATTCCGGCCCCTCGCCGCCGGCGAAGCCGACCGCGGTCAGCGGCAGCAGCAGCAGCGACGACGCGAAGATCGGCGGGATGACGCCGGAGGTGTTGAGCTTCAGCGGCAGGTGCGTCGATTCGCCGCCCATCATGCGGTTGCCCATCTGGCGCTTGGGGTACTGCACCAGCAGGCGGCGCTGCGCGCGCTCCATGAAGACGATGAAGAACACCACGCCGACCGCCATCAGCAGCATGAAGATGATGAAGACGGTGGAGAGCGCGCCGGTGCGGCCCAGCTCCAGCGTGCTGGCCAGCGCCTTCGGCAGCTCGGCGACGATGCCCGCGAAGATGATCAGCGAGGTGCCGTTGCCGATGCCGCGGGCGGTGATCTGCTCGCCCAGCCACATCAGGAACAGCGTGCCGCCGACCAGCGTCACCACGGCGGTCAGGCGGAAGAACATCCCCGGATCGTGCACCGCCGGGCCCAGCGACCCGGTCATGCTCTCCATGCCCACGGCGATGCCCCAGGCCTGCACGGTGGCCAGCAGCACGGTGCCGTAGCGGGTGTACTGGTTGAGCTTCTTGCGGCCGGCCTCACCTTCCTTCTTCAGCGCCTCCATCTGCGGCGACACGGCGGTCAGCAGCTGCACGATGATGGACGCCGAGATGTACGGCATGATGTTGAGCGCGAAGATGGTCATGCGCTGCAACGCGCCGCCGGCCAGCATGTCGAACATGCCGAGGATGCCGCCGCCCTGGCGGCGGAAGACGTCGGCGAGAATGTTGGGATCGATGCCCGGCAGCGGGATGTAGGTGCCCAGGCGGTAGATGATCAGGGCGCCCAGGGTGAACCAGATGCGCTTCTTCAGCTCGGTCGCTTTCGCGAACGCGCCGAAGTTGATGTTCGCGGCAAGCTGTTCGGCCGCAGATGCCATGGCTGCTATCCCCCGATCCAAACTTTATGGGGCCCGAATTGAGTATGGGCCACTCGTGCGGACGGGGCGGCCCTGGACCAGGACCGCCCCTCGCATGGTCGCTTCTAGGTGAGGGAACCGCCCTCCCCCGTCAAGGGTCGAGCGCGTCCGATCACTCGGCCGCTTCGGCCTTCGGCTCGGTCACCGTCACGGTGCCGCCGGCCTTCTCGACGGCCTCGACGGCCGCCTGGGAAGCGCCGGTCACGGTGACGTTCACCTTGGCGGTGAGCGCCCCCTTGGCCAGCAGGCGGACGCCGTCCACCTTCGCCTTGCCCACCAGGCCGGCGGCCTGCAGGGCCGCGGCGTCGATGGCGTTGGCGATGTCCAGCTTGCCCGCGTCGATCGCCTTCTGGATCGAGCCCAGGTTGACGACCGCGTACACCTTGCGGAACGGCTTGCTGAAGCCCCGCTTCGGCAGACGGCGGTGCAGCGGCATCTGGCCGCCTTCGAAGCCGTTGATGGCGACGCCGGTGCGCGAGGTCTGACCCTTCACGCCGCGGCCCGCGGTCTTGCCCTTGCCCGAGCCGATACCGCGGCCGACGCGCATGCGCTCCTTGCGGGCACCGGGGTTGTCCCGGAGATCATTGAGCTTGGTCATGCCTTCAGCCCTCGTTCTCGACGCGGACCAGATGCGCGACCTTGGCGATCATGCCGCGCACGGCCGGAGTGTCCTCCAGCTCGCGGGTCCGGTGCAGCTTGTTCAGGCCCAGACCGACCAGCGTGTCCCGCTGGTCCTTGCGGCGGCCGATCGGGCTGCCGGTCTGGGTGATGACGACGGTCTTCTTGTCGGCCATGATCACGCCTCCTGGGCGCCGGCGCCGGCGCCGGTCTCGCGCTTGCCAAGGATGTCGCTGACGCGACGGCCGCGGCGGGCGGCCACCGAACGCGGGCTGACCACCTGGGTCAGCGCGTCGAAGGTCGCCTTGATCATGTTGTGCGGGTTCGAGGTGCCGATCGACTTGGTCACCACGTCGGCCACGCCGAGCGCCTCGAAGATGGCGCGCATCGGGCCACCCGCGATGATGCCGGTACCGGCCGGAGCCGCGCGCAGCACGACCTTGCCGGCACCGTAGTGACCGAAGGTGTCGTGATGCAGGGTGCGGCCCTCGCGCAGCGGAACGCGGATCATGCCGCGCTTCGCCTGGTCGGTCGCCTTGCGGATCGCCTCGGGAACCTCGCGGGCCTTGCCGGAGCCGTAGCCGACGCGGCCCTTGCCGTCACCGACGATGACCAGGGCGGCGAAGCCGAAGCGACGGCCACCCTTCACCACCTTGGCGACGCGGTTGATCCCGACGAGCTTCTCGATCAGCTCGCTCTCTTCACGCTCACGCGGCTGCCGATCGCGGTCGCCCCGTTCTCTTTCACGTGCCATATCAGGGACTCCCTTAGAACGACAGCCCGCCCTCGCGGGCGGCCTCGGCCAGGGCCTTGACCCGACCGTGGTAAAGGTTGCCGCCGCGGTCGAAGACGACCTCGGAGACGCCGGCAGCCTTCGCACGCTCGGCGATCAGAGCGCCGATGCGCTTGGCCGCCTCGACGTTGCCGCCGTGCTTGAGCTGGGCCCGCAGATCCTTCTCCAGCGATGAGGCGGCGGCGACCGTGCGGCCGCCGGCATCGTCGATGATCTGGGCGTAGATGTGCAGGTTGGTGCGGTGGATGGACAGGCGAGGCCGCCCGCCAGCCTTCTTCGCGATCTGAGCGCGCACGCGTTGCTTGCGACGCTCCTGGAGTTGCTTGGAGTTCAGCATGGCGGGCCTACTTCTTCTTGCCTTCCTTGCGGAGGATGGTCTCGGTGTCGTACTTGATGCCCTTGCCCTTGTACGGCTCCGGCTTCTTCCAAGCGCGGATCTCGGCAGCCACCTGCCCGACCTTCTGCTTGTCGTAGCCGCTCACCGAAATGGCGGTGGGCTTGTCGCACTTGATCGAGATGCCCTCCGGGATCGGGAACTTGACGTCGTGCGAATAGCCGAGCTGCATGACCAGCTCCTGCCCCTGCACGGCGGCACGGTAGCCGACGCCGTTGATCTCCATGTTGATCGTGTAGCCCTGCGACACGCCGACGACCAGGTTGTTCACCAGGGTCCGCGAGGTGGCCCACATGACGCGGCCGCGCTTGCTGTCGTTGCGGGGCTTGACGACGACCTTGCCGTCCTCGAGGGAGGCGAGGATGTCGTCGATCAGGGTCACGCTGAGCTGACCCAGCTTGCCCTTGGCGGTGACGGTCTGACCGGAGACGCTGACGTCGACTCCGGCCGGGACGGCCACCGGATGCTTGCCAATGCGTGACATCGGGTGAGCCTCCTTAGAACACGCGGCAGAGGACTTCGCCGCCGACGTTGGCGGCGCGGGCCTCGTTGTCCGACATGACACCGCGCGGCGTCGAGAGGATCGCGATGCCGAGGCCGTTGTAGACCCGCTGCATGTCGGCGATCTTCGAGTAGACGCGGCGACCGGGCTTCGACACGCGGGAGATCTCCTTAATGACAGGCTCTCCCTCGTGGTACTTCAGCTCGATCTTCAGGTTGCTCACGCCCGGACGCACTTCTTCCTGGGCGTAGCCACGGATGTAGCCTTCGCGCTTCAGCACCTCCAGCACGGACGTGCGGAGCTTGGAAGCCGGGCTTTCCACAGACGACATGCGTGCACGCTGGCCGTTGCGGATGCGGGTCAGCATATCGCCGAGGGGATCGCTCAAAGCCATCTTGCGGTCCTCCTTACCAGCTCGACTTCACCATGCCCGGGATCTGGCCGGTGGAGGCCAGCTCGCGGAGCGCGATGCGCGACAGTTTGAACTTGCGGTAGAAAGCGCGCGGACGACCGGACAGCTCACACCGGTTGCGGATACGCACCTTCGACGAATTGCGGGGAAGCTCAGCGAGCTTCAGACGGGCCTGGAACTGCTCCTCGGGCGAGAGCGAGCGGTCCCTGGCGATCGCCTTCAGCTTGGCGCGCTTGTTGGCGAACTGCTTCACCAGCTTGGCGCGGCGCTTGTTCTTCTCGACAGCGCTGGTCTTAGCCATGGATGTACTTGCTCCTGCCTATCAGGCCACGAACGGCATGTCGAAGCCCTTGAGGAGGGCCTTGGCCTCCTTGTCGGTCTTCGCCGAGGTGACGATGATGATGTCCATGCCGCGGATCTGATCGATCTTGTCGTAATCGATCTCCGGGAAAATGATCTGCTCCTTCAGGCCCATGGCGTAGTTGCCACGGCCGTCGAAGCTCGTCCCCGACACGCCGCGGAAGTCGCGGACGCGCGGCAGCGCGATGGTGACCAGACGGTCCAGGAACTCGTACATGCGCTCGCGGCGCAGCGTCACCTTGCAGCCGATCGCCATGTTCTCGCGCAGCTTGAACTGGGCGATCGACTTGCGCGACTTGGTGATCACCGGCTTCTGGCCGGAGATGGCCTGCAGTTCGGCGACGGCGCTCTGGATCTTCTTGGAGTCGGCGACGGCTTCGCCGACGCCCATGTTGATGACGATCTTCTCGAGCCGCGGAACTTCGAGATCGTTCCCGTAGCCGAACTCGCTCTTGAGCGCGGCGCGGATCTTGGAGTCGTAGATTTCCTTAAGACGTGCAGCCATGGTCCGGCCCCTCAAAGATCGATGGTCTCGCCGGACCGCTTGGCGACACGCACCTTGCGGCCGTCCTCAAGGACCTTGAAGCCGACGCGGGTCGGCTTGCCGTCCTTGGGATCGACGTGAGCGACGTTGGAGACGTGGATCGGCGCCTCGATCTCGACGATGCCGCCCTGCGAGCGGGCCGACGGACGGGTGTGCTTCTTGACGACGTTCACACCCGCAACGACGACGCGCGCCTCCTTGGGGAGCACCTTCACGACCTCGCCGGTCTTGCCCTTGTCCTTGCCGGACAGGACGACGACCTTGTCCTTGGTCTTGATCTTCTGGGCCATCACAGCACCTCCGGCGCCAGCGAGATGATCTTCATGAACTTCTTCGCGCGCAGCTCGCGGGTGACCGGCCCGAAGATACGGGTGCCGATCGGCTCGCCCTGCTTGTTGATCAGCACGGCGGCGTTGCGGTCGAAGCGGATCGCCGAACCATCGTCGCGGCGCAGTTCCTTCGCGGTGCGGACGATGACGGCGCGATGCACGTCGCCCTTCTTGACGCGGCCCTTCGGAATCGCCTCCTTGACCGACACCACGATGATGTCGCCCACGGAAGCCACCTTCCGCTTGGAACCGCCAAGCACCTTGATGCACTGCACCCGGCGCGCCCCGCTATTGTCGGCGACTTCCAGGTTGGTTTGCATCTGAATCATGGATTAGACCTTTCTAATCACGCGGCGCCGGTCGAGCCGGCGGACTCCGTCACGACCGTCCAACGCTTGCGCTTGGAGATCGGACGGCACTCGATGATCGAGACGGTATCGCCGGCCTTGAACGAGTTGTTCTCGTCGTGGGCGGCGTACTTCTTCGACTGACGGATGAACTTCTTGTACACGGGGTGCATCACGCGACGCTCGACGAGGACGATCACCGTCTTGTCGCCCTTGTCGCTGACCACCGTGCCCTGCAGAACGCGGCGAGGCATTGGCAGTCTCCCTCTTACTTCGCGGCCGCGGCGGCGTTGGCACGCTCGCCGAGGATGGTCTTGATGCGCGCGATGTCGCGACGCACCGTACGAACCCGCGCGGTGTTCTCCAGCTGGCCGGAGGCCTTCTGGAAGCGCAGGTTGAACTGCTCCTTCTTGAGCTGGAGGAGCTGGTCGTTCAGCTCGTCCACGCTCTTGGTACGGATGTCCTGGGCCTTCATGCCGCAGTCTCCTCAGCACCGCCGAGGCGGGTGACGATCTTGGTCTTGATCGGCAGCTTGGCAGCCGCCAGCTCGAACGCCAGCTTGGCCACGTCGAACGGGACGCCGTCCAGCTCGAACATGATGCGGCCGGGCTTGACGCGGGCCGCCCAGTACTCGGGCGAACCCTTACCGGAGCCCATGCGGACCTCGGCCGGCTTGCTGGTGACCGGGACGTCCGGGAAGATGCGGATCCAGACGCGGCCCTGACGCTTCATGGCGCGGGTGATCGCGCGGCGGGCCGCCTCGATCTGCCGGGCGGTGACGCGCTCGGGCTCCAGGGCCTTGAGGCCGTAGGCGCCGAAGTTCAGCTCGTAGCCGCCCTTCGCCACGCCGTGGATGCGGCCCTTGAAGGCCTTGCGGTACTTCGTACGCTTGGGGGAAAGCATCGCTCTATCCCTTTACTCGCTGGCGCCGCGGCGATCGCGGCGGTCGCGGCGGTCGCCACGATCCTCGCGGTCGCGGCGCTCGCGGCGCGGCTGGTGCTCGCCGTCGGTGGAGACCGGCTCGCCGGCCATACGCTTGTCCTGGGCCATCGGATCGTGGGCCAGGATCTCGCCCTTGAACACCCACACCTTGACACCGCAGGTGCCGTAGGTGGTCTTGGCGGTGCCGATGCCGTAGTCGATGTCCGCGCGCAGCGTGTGCAGCGGAACGCGACCCTCGCGGTACCACTCCATGCGGGCGATCTCCGCACCGCCCAGACGACCCGAGCAGTTGATGCGGATGCCCTGGGCGCCGAGACGCATGGCCGACTGCACGGCGCGCTTCATGGCGCGACGGAAGGCGACGCGGCGCTCGAGCTGGCTGGCGATGTTCTCGGCGATCAGGCGGGCGTCGATCTCCGGCTTGCGGATCTCGATGATGTTCAGGCTCACTTCCGAGCCCGTCATCTTCGCCAGTTCGCCGCGCAGCTTCTCGATGTCCGCGCCCTTCTTGCCGATCACCACGCCCGGACGGGCCGAGTGGATGGTGACGCGGGCCTTCTTGGCCGGACGCTCGATGACGACGCGCGAGCAGCCGGCCTGCTTGAGGCGCTCCTGCAGGAACTCACGCAGCTTCAGGTCCTGGTGCAGCAGCTTGGCGTAGTCGCGACCGGCGAACCAGCGGCTGTCCCAGGTGCGGTTGATGCCGACCCGCAGGCCGATCGGATTGACTTTCTGACCCATCTTACTCGGCCCCTTCGGCGGCTTCCTCGCGCTCGCGCACGATGATCGTCAGGTTGGAGAACGGCTTCATGACGCGGGCGCCACGGCCGCGGGCGCGGGCGTGGAAGCGCTTCATCACGAGAGCCTTACCCACCGTGGCGGTCGCGACGTAGAGCTTGTCCACGTCGAGCTGGTGGTTGTTCTCCGCGTTGGCGATGGCCGCCTGCAGAACCTTCTTCACCTGGCCGGCGATGCGGCGCTTGGAGAAGGTCAGCTCGGCGACGGCACGGCTGGCGTCCATGTTGCGGATCAGCTGGGCGACGAGGTTGAGCTTCCGCGGGCTCGTCCGGATCATCGGATCGAACGCCTTGGCCTCGTTCTCAGCGGTGCGGCTGGGATTGGCGGGCTTGCCCATCGGTTACTTCCTCTTCGCCTTCTTGTCCGCCGCGTGGCCGTAGAAGGTCCGCGTCGGAGAGAATTCGCCGAACTTGTGGCCGATCATGTTCTCGGTCACCAGCACCGGCAGAAACTTATGGCCGTTGTAAACGCCGAACGTGAGCCCGACGAACTGCGGCAGGATGGTCGAACGACGGGACCAGATCTTGATGATCTCGTTGCGGCCCGAAGCCCGCGACTTCTCCGCCTTCTTCAGCAGATAGCCGTCGATGAACGGACCCTTCCAAACGGAACGTGCCACGGTCCGACCTCCTTACTTCGTCCGACGGCGCAGGATCAGGCCGTCGGTCTTCTTGTTGTGACGCGTCTTCTTGCCCTTGGTCGGCTTGCCCCACGGCGTGACCGGGTGGCGGCCGCCCGAGGTGCGCCCCTCACCACCACCGTGCGGGTGGTCGATCGGGTTCATGGCGACGCCGCGGACCGCCGGGCGCTGACCGAGCCAGCGGTTGCGGCCGGCCTTGCCCAGATTGGTGTTCATCTGGTCCGGGTTCGACACGGCGCCGATGGTGGCCATGCAGTCGCCGCGCACCACGCGAACCTCGCCCGAGGGCAGCTTCAGCTGGGCGTAGCCGCTGTCGCGGCCGACCAGCTGCAGGTAGGTGCCGGCCGAGCGGGCGATCTGGCCGCCCTTGCCGGGCTTCAGCTCGACGTTGTGCACGATCGAGCCGACCGGGATGCTCCGCAGCGGCATCGCGTTGCCGGGCTTCACGTCCACGCGCTCGCCGGAGATCACGGTGTCGCCCACCTTGATGCGCTGCGGCGCCAGGATGTAGGACAGCGTGCCGTCGGCGTACTTGATCAGCGCGATGAAGGCGGTCCGGTTCGGATCGTACTCCAGGCGCTCGACCGTCGCCGGGACGTCGAACTTGCGGCGCTTGAAGTCCACCAGACGGTAGACGCGCTTGTGACCGCCACCCATGCGACGGGCGGTGATGCGGCCGGTGTTGTTACGCCCGCCGGACTTGGACAGACCCTCGGTGAGGGCCTTGACCGGCTTGCCCTTGTACAGCTCCGAGCGGTCGACGATGACCAGCTGGCGGAGCGACGGCGTAATCGGGCGGTATTGCTTCAGAGCCATCGGATCACACTCCCGCTCAGATGCCCGTGGTCACGTCGATCTTGTTCCCCTCGGCGAGGGTCACGACGGCCTTCTTGAAGTCCGAGCGACGGCCTTCGATGCCGCGGAAACGCTTGGTCTTGCCCTTGGAGATGAGCGTGTTCACCGCCGTAACCTTGACGTTGAACAGGCCTTCCACGGCAGCCTTGATTTCCGGCTTCGAGGCGGAGAGCGGCACCCGGAAGGTCACCTGGTTGTGCTCCGACGCCATCGTCGACTTCTCGGTGATCACCGGCGCCAGGATGAGGTCGTACATCCGCTCGCGGCTCACCGCAGGTTTCGACTGCTTGCTCATTTCAGACGAGCCTCCAGCTGCTCGACCGCGTTGCGGGTCAGGACCAGCGTGTCGCGGCGAAGAATGTCGTAGACGTTGGCGCCCTGCTCCGGCAGCACGTCCACCAACGGGATGTTGCGCGAGGCCTTGACGAAGTTCTCGTCGAGGTTCGCACCGTCGATGAACAGCACCGAGGTCAGGCCCAGCTTGGCGAAGCGGGCGACGAGCTCCTTCGTCTTGTGCGACTCGGCGGTGGCCGCGTCGAGGACGATGAGCTTGCCGTCGGCAGCCTTGGCCGACAGGGCGGTCTTGAGCGCCAGCTTGCGGACCTTCTTGGTCAGGCCGTGCTCGTGCGAGCGGACGACCGGGCCGAAGATGGTCGCGCCGCCGCGGAACTGCGGCGAGCGGGTCGAGCCCTGGCGGGCGCGGCCGGTGCCCTTCTGCTTGTACGGCTTCTTGGTGGTGCCGCGGATCTCGCTGATGCCCTTGGTCTTGTGGGTACCGGCGCGGCGCTTGGCCAGCTGCCAGTTGACCATGCGGTGCAGCAGGTCGCTGCGGACCTGGAGGCCGAAGATCTCGTCGGCGAGCTCGATCTCGCCCACGGCTTCGTTGTTCAGGTTCTTGATGGTGGCCTTCATCGATCTCACTCCTGCGCCGCGGCCGGGGCTTCACCCGCCGGGGCAGCCTTGATCGCCGCCGGGAACGGCAGGCCGTCCGGCTGCTTGCGCTTCACGGCGTCGCGGATCTTGACCCAGCCGCCTTCGCTGCCGGGGACCGCGCCCTTGACCAGGATGAGACCGCGGCTCTCGTCCACCGAGACGACCTTCAGGTTCATCACGGTGACCGTCTCGTCGCCGAGGTGGCCGGCCATCTTCTTGTTCTTGAAGACCTTGCCGGGATCCTGGCGGTTACCGGTGGAGCCATGCGAACGGTGCGACACGGACACGCCGTGGGTGGCACGCAGACCGCCGAAGTTCCAGCGCTTCATGGCGCCGGCGAAGCCCTTACCGATGGAGGTGCCCTGCACGTCCACGAACTGGCCGGGGATGAAGTGGGCGACCGACAGCTCGGCACCGACCTCGATCAGCGCGTCGGGGGTGACGCGGAATTCGACCAGCTTGCGCTTCGGCTCGACGCGCGCCTTGGCGAAATGCCCGCGCATCGGCTGCGTCACGTTCTTCACCTTGATCGCGCCGGCGCCGAGCTGAACGGCGGTGTAGCCGTCCTTGTCCTCGGTGCGAACGGCGACGACCTGGCAGTTGTCCACTTTCAGCACAGTCACCGGAACGTGCTCGCCCTCATCCGTGAAGATGCGGGTCATGCCCAGCTTCTGTGCGATCAGACCGGATCGCATTCTTGTTGTCTCCTTGCCAGGGACATCCGTTGGTGGAGAGGTCCCTTAACGACTCAAAACCAGACTTAGAGCTTGATCTCGACGTCCACGCCGGCGGCGAGGTCGAGCTTCATCAGCGCGTCCACCGTCTGCGGGGTCGGGTCCACGATGTCCAGGAGCCGCTTGTGGGTGCGGATCTCGAACTGCTCGCGGGACTTCTTGTCCACATGCGGCGAACGGTTGACGGTGAACTTTTCGATCTGCGTCGGCAGCGGGATCGGACCCCGCACGCGCGCGCCGGTCCGCTTGGCGGTGTTCACGATCTCGCTGGTCGACTGGTCGAGCACGCGATGATCGAACGCCTTCAGGCGAATACGGATGTTCTGACTATCCATGTCCAAACGTCCCTTACACAACGTGGCGGTGGCGCCGAGCGCCATCCGAACCTTGAACCTTGACCGGCAGGCCGGCCGCGCGTTTCCGCCCTGGCCGACCCGGTCGGAGGACCCGGCGGCGGCGTGCTCGGCAATGCAGGAACCGATGACGAAAAAAGAACACCCCGCCGCGGGTTGCGCGGATCGGGATGTTTTTGGCCGGGTTCGCTTGGAACTCCAGCGCGCTTCTTCGTATCGGGCTGCGTCTAGGCCGAACCTGCCTACCACCAACCCTCAAACCAGAGGCCGGATGTTTATGCCCTGGCGGACCGGCTGTCAACCGGAATTCCACAGATGGTCACAAAAGCAAAAAGCCGCCGGCCCGAAGGCCGACGGCTTCCACCTTACGGCTGTTTAGGCCGTTACTCGATGATCTTGGCAACCACGCCGGCGCCGACGGTGCGGCCGCCCTCGCGGATGGCGAAGCGCAGACCCTCGTCCATGG
>NZ_LGQZ01000231.1 GCF_003116015.1 Azospirillum sp. TSO22-1 | reverse complement strand
CCCGCCGTCAACCCCCTGAGCTGGCGGTTTGCGACGGCGAGCATGGCGAGGTCGACGTTGGCCTGGGTGCGCAGCTCGGAGACCAGCTGCTCGACGCGCTCGACCACCGGGCGGCGCTGGGCGATCCAGTCGTCCACCGGGTGCCCGTTCCCGCCGTTCGAAACGCCGTCGAGCACCCGCACCGTCAGCGCCGTCTGGTGCGCGAACAGGTCGTCGACGATCGCCGCCACCGCCTGCTTCTGCCAGTGGTTCTCCGTCTTCGCCGCCGCCGCCTTGTCGCGCAGCCACTCCAGCCCGAAACGCCGCCCGAGCTGGAAGTACACCGCCGCCACCCCGGCCACCGCGCGCCCCGTCCGCGCCGCGATCCGCACCAGGTCCGGCGCCGAGGCCAGCACCGGCAGCGCCGCGATCCGCTTCGCCAGATCCTCCGGAACCCCGTCCGCCGCGTACACCGCCGCCCGCGCCGCCAGCCGCGCCGCCTCCTCGGCGTCCAGCACCGCGTCCAGGTTCGAGGTCAGCGCCTCCACCCCCGGCCGGTAGGTCTCCGCCTCCGCCGCGATCGACAGCGGGTGCGCGCCGCCGGTCAGGAACCACGCCACCGTCCGCTCCAGCAGCCGGATCGTCTCCACCAGCATCGCCGTCTGCACCCCGGCCGGCACCCGGGTGTCCAGCTCCTCGATGGCCTTCCACAGCGGCCGCAGCTGGAAGGCGTCGCGCACCACCGCGTACGCCCGCGCCACGTCCGCCGGGCCCATGCCGGTCTTCTCCATCATCTCCTTGACGAACACCGGCCCCACCCGGTTGACGATCGAGTTGGTCACCCCCGTCGCCACGATCTCGCGCCGCAGCCGGTGCCGCCCGATCGCCTCGCCGAAGCGCTCGCGCAGCGGGGCGGGGAAGTAGCGCACGAGGTCCTCGTGCATGAACGGGTCGTCCGGCAGCTCGGAGGCCAGCAGCTCGTCGTACAGCGTGATCTTGGCGTAGGCCAGCAGCACCGCCAGCTCCGGCCGCGTCAGCCCCTGCCGGTTGGCCATGCGCGCCGCCAGCTCCTCCTCGTCGGGCAGGTATTCGATGGCGCGGTTCAGCCGCCCGGCCTTCTCCAGCGACCGGACGAAGCGCGCCTGCGCCTCCAGCAGCTCCGCCCCGCGCGCCTGGGCGATGGTCAGCGCCTGGCTTTGCAGGTAGTTGTCGGCGAGCACCAGCCCCGCCACCTCGTCGGTCATCGCCACCAGCAGCTGGTCGCGCTGCTTGAGCGTCATGTCGCCGCGCACCACCACGTCGCCGAGCAGGATCTTGATGTTCACCTCGTGGTCCGAGGTGTCCACCCCGGCCGAGTTGTCGATGGCGTCGGTGTTGAGGCGCACGCCGTGC
This sequence comes from Azospirillum sp. TSO22-1, assembly GCF_003116015.1. Lineage (GTDB taxonomy): Bacteria > Pseudomonadota > Alphaproteobacteria > Azospirillales > Azospirillaceae > Azospirillum. The sequence goes on along the minus strand of NZ_LGQZ01000231.1, from coordinate 71 downwards.
TGCGCCGCCTCGATGCGGCCGCGCTGGGTGACGCCGAGGTTGGCGCCCTCGCCGACCACCCGGGCGCGCAG
>NZ_LGQZ01000239.1 GCF_003116015.1 Azospirillum sp. TSO22-1 | reverse complement strand
TCCACGGCGGCCATGATCATGGCGTTGCCGTTGCCGCCGAGCGTGACGACGTCGTTGCCGGCGCCGCCGCGCAGCGTCTCGATCCCGGTCACCGTCATGGTGCTGCCCAGGTTGGACAGGGTGATCCAGTCGCCCCCCGCGGAGCCGGTCAGCTCCTCCAGCCGGGCGACGATCATGGCGTTGCCGTTGCCGCCGAGCGTGACGACGTCGTTGCCGGCGCCACCGCGCAGCGTCTCCACCGCGCTCACCAGCAGGGCGTTGCCGTCGTCCCCCAGGTTCACCCAGTCGCTGCCGGCGCCGCCGGCCAGCGTCTCGACGCCGGTGACCAGGCACACCCCGCCCGGCGCGCCGAGCTGGACCCGGTCGCCGCCCAGCCCGCCGACGAAGGTGTCGTTGCCGCCGTTGCCGGACAGCGTGTCGTTGCCGTCGCCGCCGGTCAGCAGGTCGTCCCCGCTGCCGCCGGCCAGCGTCAGGTCGCCCGGCCGTTCGGTCGCCGGCGGTGCGGCGGCGTAGGTCGCCACCAGCTGGTCGATCAGCGCGTCGGCGTCCAGTTCGACGTAGCCGCCGCTCAGCGTCCGGCCGGTGGCGCGGGCCAGCGAGATGAACTCGCTGCGGCTGAGGCGGCTGCCGCGCAGTTTCTCGGCGGCGTCCTGGGCGAGCGCCACCGTGGCGGTGACGTACGGCGCCGAGAAGGAGGTGCCGTTGGCGCGGTACGAGACGCCGGCCATGTTGGTGACGACGATGTCCGTGCCGTCGGCCGCCATGGCGGTGAGCCAGGGATCGCGCTGCGACCAGGTGGCGAGCCCGCCGCTGGTGCCGGTGGAGGCCGACACCGCGATGGCGTTGGGGTCGGCGGCGATCACCGACACGCCCAGCTTGCCGTCGCCGGCCCCGCTGTTCCCGGCCGAGGCGACCGCCAGCACGCCCAGCCGGTCGAGCGCCGCCAGCTCGTCCGACAGCGGCGTCGCGGAGGGCGCGGTGACGTTGCCGGAGCCGAGCGACAGGTTGACCGCCACGACGTTGTACGCCGCGGCGTTGGCGACGACCCACTGCAGCGCCTGCTCGATGGGCGTGTAGCCCGTCGACCCGCCGCCGTCCGGGAACACCTTCAGCTCGATGATGTCGACCAGCGGCGCCCTCTGCAGGATGACGTTGGTGACCATGGCGCCGTGCGTGTTCGCCTGCAGGCTGCGGGCGTCGCCGTCACCGTCGTAGAAGTCGTACTGGTAGACGCGGTTGCCGGTGGACCAGCCGGAGGACCAGCCGCTGTCGATGACGACGACGGTCTTGGTGTCGGCGCTGTATTCGGGGTGCTTCATGGTGGGCTCGGCGTGCGGGTGGGCCTGGGAACGGGGATGCGCGCGGCCCGCCGCCTCAGCCGAAGCCGAGGCTGCCGGCGCCCAGGCCCGGGGCGCCGCTGAACTTCGACAGCAGCCGCACCTCGCCGGCGGCGAGGGTGCCGTCGCCG
>NZ_LGQZ01000249.1 GCF_003116015.1 Azospirillum sp. TSO22-1 | reverse complement strand
TCAGACCAGGGAAACCAGCGTCTCACGCACCTCGCGGGCGCGGATCGGCAGCGGGCCGGGACGGCTGAACACCGTCACCGCGCCCGGCAGGTCCACGTGCGCCCGCAGGTACTTGTGGAACTGGGCGCCGTGCGTCTGTTCCAGGACCAGCAGCTTCTTCACCCCCGCCAGCGCCGCGGCCAGCTTCTCCGGCTGGAGCGGCGCAATGAGGCGCAGGGACACCAGACGGATCCGCTTGCCCTCGGCGTTCAGCTTCGCCACCGCCTCGCGGGCCGGGCCGGTGACCGAGCCCCAGGTCAGCACCGCCACCTCGCCTTGCGGATCGCCCTCGATGTCGGCCCAGGCCGCGCCGAAGTCGAAGCCGGTCAGCTTGCGCAGCCGCTTGTCGAGCTGCTTCTGGTGGTCGGAGGACTGCGAGGAGGGCAGCGCGTTCTCGGCGTGCTCCAGGCCGTCGGCGGTGTGCTCGCCGCCGGGCATGCCCGGCACCGCGGCCGGGGAGATGCCCGACGCGGTGTTGGCGTAGCGCTTGTAGGCCTCGCCCTCGGCGATCTCGGCGAGCAGGCGCTGCGCCTTGAACGGCGCGTCGGCCGGCTTGTCGACCACCGCGCGGGACTGGCCCATCGCCTGGTCGGACAGCACGATGCACGGCGTCTGGATCGCCTCGGCCAGGTGCACCGCCCACTGGGCGGTCTGCAGGCAGTCGCCGATCGACGTGGGCGCGACGACCAGGTGCGGCGCGTCGCCGTGCAGGCCGTAGACGGCGATGTTGAGGTCGGACTGCTCGGACTTGGTCGGGATGCCGGTGGACGGGCCGCCGCGCATGACGTCGATCACCACCACCGGGGTCTCGGAGGCGACCGACAGGCCGAGCGCCTCGATCATCAGCGCCAGCCCCGGGCCGGCGGTGGCGGTGACCGACGGCACGCCGCCGAAGGAGGCGCCGACGCACATGGTGATGGAGGCGATCTCGTCCTCGGCCTGGACCAGGATGCCGCCGGTCTTGGCGAGGTTGGGGGCCAGCCACTCGAGCACCTCGGTGGCCGGGGTGATCGGGTAGGCGGCGCAGAACTTGACGCCGGCCTTGAGCGCGCCGAAGCCGGCCGCCTCGTTGCCGGAGATGTTCCAGCGGGTGACGCCGTTCTTCGTCGGCGCCGCCAGTTCCAGCCCGAGACCCCAGCCGGCGGCGGCCTTGGCGCCGGCCTCGGCGCCGGCCAGCGAGGCCTGCACGGCGGCCGGGCCCTTCTTGCCGAGCGCGCTGTCCACGACCGCCTCGATGCCCTCGCGGGGCAGGCCGACGGTGGCCGCCACGGCGCCCAAGCCCACCATGTTGACGCGGCCGCCGGTGATGGAGGCGGCGATCTCCTTGATCGGCATCGGGATGATGCGGGCGCCGCTGGCGGCGAGCACCGCCGGGACCTCGCCCTGCTCGGGGTCGGTGATCAGCACGCTGTCGGCCGAGAGCGGGAGTTCGGCGGCGAAGCG
>NZ_LGQZ01000245.1 GCF_003116015.1 Azospirillum sp. TSO22-1 | reverse complement strand
GTTAGCGCTAACAATCGCAGCGCTATTGTGAGCGCTAACAATATAAGAACACGCGGCGCCCGCACACCGAAATCCGGTACGGCCACACCACGGGCGGTGGCCGGGCACCACAGGAGGAGCCCCATGAGTCTCGAAGCTGGTCTCGAATCCGCCATCGCCGGTGCGCCAGCCGACGCCGCCGCCGTCCAGGCGCGCCGCACGCGCATCCGCTGGACCATCGTCGTCATGCTGTTCGTGGTCACCGCGATCAACTACGCCGACCGCGCCGTGCTCGCCATCGCCGGCCCGGTGCTCTCCAAGGACCTCGGCATCACCCCGGCCCAGATGGGCTTCATCTTCTCCGCCTTCGGCTGGTCCTACGTGCTCGGCCAGCTCCCCGGCGGCTGGCTGCTCGACCGCTTCGGCTCCAAATGGGTCTACGCCGCCAGCATCTTCGTCTGGTCCGTCTTCACCCTCTTCCAGGGCCTCGTCGGCTTCCTCACCGGCGCCACCGCGGTGGCCGTCCTCTTCGCCCTGCGCTTCGCCGTCGGGCTGGCCGAGGCGCCCTCCTTCCCCGGCAACAGCCGCGTCGTCGCCGCCTGGTTCCCCGGCCACGAGCGCGCCACCGCCTCCGCCATCTTCAACTCGGCGCAGTACTTCGCCACCGTCATCTTCGCACCCCTGATGGGCTGGCTCACCCACTCCTTCGGCTGGCCCTGGGCCTTCGGCGTCATGGGCGCGCTGGGCATCCTGGTCGCCGCCGTCTGGCTGAAGACCGTCTACAGCCCCAGCGACCACCCGCGCATCAACCAGGCCGAGGTCGACTACATCGCCGCCGGCGGCGGCCTGGTGAACATGGACGACGCCGCCAGGAAGAAGACCGACGCCGCCGCCGGCGCCAAGTGGGACTACATCCGCCAGCTGTTCGCCAGCCGGATGATGGTCGGCATCTTCCTCGGCCAGTTCTGCATCAACGCCATCACCTACTTCTTCATCACCTGGTTCCCGGTGTACCTGGTGCAGGCCCGCGGCATGTCGGTGCTGAGCGCCGGCTTCATCGCCTCGATCCCGGCGATCTGCGGCTTCGCCGGCGGCATCCTCGGCGGCGTGCTCTCCGACGCCATGCTGCGCAAGGGCTTCTCGCTGACCGCGGCGCGCAAGACCCCCATCGTGCTCGGCATGCTGCTCTCCATGAGCATGATCGCCTGCAACTACACCGACCTGCAGTGGGTGGTCGTCGGCTTCATGGCGCTCGCCTTCTTCGGCAAGGGCATCGGCGCCCTCGGCTGGGCCGTCATGTCCGACTGCGCGCCGAAGGAGATCACCGGCCTGTCCGGCGGCGTCTTCAACATGTGCGGTAACATCTCGTCCATCACCACGCCGATCATCATCGGCTACATCATCCAGACCTCCGGCTCCTTCAACGGCGCCCTCGTCTTCGTCGGCGCCAACGCCCTCATCGCCGCCGTCAGCTACCTCCTCGTCGTCGGCGACATCAAGCGTATGGAACTCAA
>NZ_LGQZ01000238.1 GCF_003116015.1 Azospirillum sp. TSO22-1 | reverse complement strand
CCGATGGCGGCGCCCTTCAGGATGAACAGCGGGATGGTGAGCAGCGTGATGCTCGCCATCTCCTCGTAGACGTTCTGCGCGATGGTGTCGAGCGACGCCGCCGGCATGAAGATCCACATGAAGATCAGCGCCACCAGCCCCAGCGCGAAGGCGATGGGGATGCCGGTGAACAGGATGCCCAGCGTCGCCGCGCCGTACAGCAGGCCGAGTTCCAGCGCACCCATCACGCCTCCTCCCGGCTGCCCAGCAGCGAGTCGAGGATCTGCAGCAGCATCTGCAGCGCCAGCAGCGTCATGCCGAGCGACATGACCGAGTAGGGGATCCACAAGGGCGGCGCCCAGGCGGAATGGGTGACCATGCCGTCCTCCCACGCCTCGTGGAACAGCGCCCACGACTTCCAGGCGAAGAACGCGCAGAAGACCAGCGAGGCGACGTCGGCCAGGAAGCGGCGCACCCGGTCCACCCCGGCCGGCAGCAGCTCGGCCACCGCGTCGATGGCGACGTGGCCGCGCCGCGCCTGCACCCAGGCCGCCGACATGAAGGTGGCGCCGACCAGCAGGAACACCGCCAACTCGTCCTGCCAGTCCGCCGGGTGGCGGAAGACGTAGCGGACCACCGCCTCATGGGTCAGCACCGCGCCGGCGACCACCAGCGCGATGGCCGACAGCACCACCACCACCCGGTTCACGATGTCCAGCAGCGCCCCCACCACGCGGAGACCCGGCGCCCGCTGCACCGGCCGGGCCGCCGCCTCGATCACCAGGTTCCGTTCGGCGGTGGACATCAGACGGACTCCGCCAGCTTCAGCAGGCGCGCACCGTCCTTGGTGCGCTCGGCGAAGTCCTTCCAGGCGGTCTCGCGGGCGATCTCCTTCCAGCGGTTGACGGTGGCCGCCGACATCTCCTGCACCTTGACCCCGGCCTTGCCGTAGATCTCCGAGATGCGGGCGTCGTCGGCGCGCGCCTGCTCGTAGCCGAAGGTCTCGACCTCCTCGCCGACCTGCACCAGCACCTTCTGCTGGTCGGCGGGCAGCGCGTCGAAGACCTGCTTCGACATCATCAGCGGCTCCAGCATGAACCAGTAGCTGCCCTGCCGGCCGACCGTGAGGTTCTTCGACAGCTCCTCCAGCTTGAAGGAGATCAGGCTGGTCGCCGAGGTGATGGCGGCGTCCACGGCACCCGTCTGCATGCCCGCATAGAGTTCGTTGGAAGGAATGGTGCTGACCGCGGCACCCGCGGCCTTCAGCATCATGTCCATCTCGCGCGAGCCGCCGCGCACCTTCAGGCCCTTGAAATCCTCCGGCTCGACCACCGGGCCGCCGCGCGACGCGGTGCTGCCCGACTGCCAGACCCAGCTCAGCAGCACGATGCCCTTGGAGTCGAGGATGCGGGTCAGCTCCCGGCCGATCTCCGCCTTCTTCCACTTCATGCCCTGCTCGTAGCTGGTGACCAGGCACGGCATCAGGCCGAGGTTGGTCTCCGGCACCTCGCCGCCGGCGTAG
>NZ_LGQZ01000235.1 GCF_003116015.1 Azospirillum sp. TSO22-1 | reverse complement strand
CCGATGGCGGCGCCCTTCAGGATGAACAGCGGGATGGTGAGCAGCGTGATGCTCGCCATCTCCTCGTAGACGTTCTGCGCGACCGTATCCAGCGAGGCGGCCGGCATGAAGAAGTACATGAACACCGCGGCGACGAGGCCGAGGGCGAAGGCGATCGGAATGCCCGAGAACAGCACGCCGAAGGTGGCGGCGCCGTACAGCAGGCCGAGTTCGAGGGCGCCCATCACGCAACCTCCCGGTCGGACATCAGGACTTCGAGGATCTGCAGGGCGATCTGCACCGCCAGCAGCGTCATGCCGAGCGACATGACCGAGTAGGGGATCCACAGCGGCGGCGCCCAGGCGGAGTGGGTGACCATGCCGTCCTCCCACGCCTCGTGGAACAGCGCCCAGGACTTCCAGGCGAAGAAGGTGCAGAAGGCGAAGGACGCCACGTCGGCCAGGAAGCGGCGCACGCGGTCCACCCCGGCCGGCAGCAGCTCCGCCACCGCGTCGATGGCGACGTGGCCGCGCCGCGCCTGCACGTAGGCGGCCGACATGAAGGTCGCGCCCACCAGCAGGAACACCGCCATCTCGTCCTGCCAGTCCGCCGGCTGCTGGAAGACGTAGCGGACCACCGCCTCGTGGGTCAGCACCACGCCGGCGGCGACCACCGCCACCGAGGCCAGCACGGCGACGACGCGGTTCACCACGTCGAGCAGCGCCCCCACCAAGCGCAGCGCCGGCGCCCGCTCGGCGGGAACGGCGGAGGCGTCGAGGATCAGGTTGCGTTCGGCGACCGACATCACACGGCCTCCGCCAGCTTGAGGAGGCGGGCGCCGTCCTTGGTGCGCTCGGCGAAGTCCTTCCAGGCGGTCTCGCGGGCGATCTCCTTCCAGCGGCCGACGGTCGCCTCCGACATCTCCTGCACCTGCACGCCGGCCTTGCCGTAGATCTGCGCGATGCGCTCGTCGTCGGCGCGGGCCTGCTCGTAGCCGAAGGCCTCCATCTCCTCGCCGACCTGGAGGAGGACTTGCTGCTGGTCGGCGGGCAGCCCGTCGAACACCGCCTTCGACATCATCAGCGGCTCCAGCATGAACCAGTAGCTGCCGCGGCGGCCGACCGTGAGGTGCTTGGACAGTTCCTCCAGCTTGAAGGAGATCAGGCTGGTCGCCGAGGTGATCGCCGCATCCACCGCGCCCGTCTGCATGCCGGCGTACAGCTCGTTCGACGGGATGGTGCTGACCGCCGCACCCGCGGCCTTCAGCATCATGTCCATCTCGCGCGAACCGCCGCGCACCTTCAGGCCCTTGACGTCCGCCGGCTCGGCGATGGCGCCGCCGCGCGACGCGGTGCTGCCCGACTGCCAGATCCAGGTCAGCAGCTTGACGCCCTTGGATTCGAGGATGCGGGAGAGTTCACGGCCGATCTCGGCGTTGCGCCACTTCATGCCCTGCTCGTAGCTGGTGACCAGGCACGGCATCAGGCCGAGGTTGGTCTCCGGCACCTCGCCGCCGGCGTAG
>NZ_LGQZ01000102.1 GCF_003116015.1 Azospirillum sp. TSO22-1 | reverse complement strand
TCGACCTCGGGCGCATCCCGCAGGACGTCTACGCGGTCGGCGCGGAGAAGGACCACATCGTGCCCTGGGATGCCGCGTGGCGGGTCACCCAGCTGCTCGAAGGGGCCAAGGTGCGTTACGTGCTGGCGTCCAGCGGGCACATCGCCGGCATCATCAACCCGCCCGGCGGCAAAGGCGCCTACTGGATCAACGACACCGGAACTCCCGGCGCAACCGCCCAGGTGTGGCGCGAGACGTCCACCGCGCACAGCGGCAGCTGGTGGACGGACTGGACGGCGTGGCTGTCCAAGCGGTCGGGGAAAAAGGGAAAGCCGCCGACGCTGGGCAGCGCGGCGCACCCTCCGCTCGCCGACGCGCCCGGCGCCTACGTGCTGGAAAAGTGATCCTGCGCCGCCCAAAAGGCTTCAGGACCACAACCGCTTTATCGTCCAAACGAAGAGGATCGCCACCAGCGCCAGCACCACCCAGAGGCTGGTGGTACCCATGCCAGGAGGTTGCCTGGCGTTCCCGTCGAACGACATGGCGGAGCCACCTTCGGGCAGCAGCGTCACCAAGCGATCCGCGACCGTGCCGGCATCCGGAGTCCCGGATTGCTGTGCGGGAAGCCGACGAAGGATGATGGCAAGCGCCGATGCCGCGGCGTCCCTCGGCAACGCCGCCAAGCGGGCCGCCTCGGCCCAGGGATCGATGTCGAGCCGCGCCAGTGCGGAGAGGACACTGAGCGGGGTTCCGTTCTTCTCCTCCCAGAGCGGAGCGGACAGGAATTCGTTCAGATCGGATTGGTGCAGGGTGTATTCGGCGCGCAACGGCATGTCATCCTCCCGTAAATTCGCGTGGGCAATTATTATGTATGGTGATTATCTGAAAAATCATCGGCGCCATTTCAAAAAACAATGGTTGCAAAATATTGTATGAATATAATGGAATGAACTCGCGTCCTATTAAATGTCTTGCTCTTTGGTTTCGTGGTGGCTGGTTTTGTAAATTTTTCTGCCGGCCGTGCGAGAGAAGATTGTCAAACGGGCGGCGGGGCCTCGTCGCGATGCTGGCGCAGTTCCGGCGCCCCCCGCGAGGGCTCGCCGTGTCGCCGCTCGTAGACGCCACCCTCGCCCGCGACCCGGACCCCCTGGACCACCCGCTGCGTCCTGTCGTCCGAGGTGCCGAGGCTGCGCAGAGCATAGTCCATCAGCCCGAAGGCGAGTTCGCGCTCCCCCATGATTGCCACGCCCACGCCCTGCCGCTCCAGATGGGCAACCTCGGCCTCGCTGTGGGTCCGCACCGCCGTGTCGATGCCGGGGTTGATCCGGCGCGCAAGATCGAGAACGCGACGCGTCTGGTAGCCCTCGGGCGTGGCGACCACGATCAGCCGTGCCCGCCGGATGCCGGCGGCTTCCAGAACGCCCGGCGTCGTTGCATCCCCGTAGACCGCCGGCACGCCGCGTTCACGCAACGCCTCGATCCGTCGGCGGTTCTGGTCGATGACCACGATGGGCAAATTCTGGCTCTTCA
>NZ_LGQZ01000110.1 GCF_003116015.1 Azospirillum sp. TSO22-1 | reverse complement strand
ACGGCACCGCCATCCGCGTGCCGACCCCGAACGTCTCGGTGGTCGACTTCAAGTTCGTCGCCAAGCGCGCCACCACCGCGGATGAGATCAAGGCCGCGATCAAGGAGGCCGCGGCGGGTCCGCTCAAGGGCATCCTGGGCGCCTACGACGAGCCGCTGGTGTCGGGCGACTTCAACCACGACCCGCACTCGTCGATCTTCGCGCTGAACGAGGTGAAGGTCATCGACGGCACCTTCGTGCGCGTCATGTCCTGGTACGACAACGAGTGGGGCTTCTCCTGCCGCATGAGCGACACCGCCGTCGCCATGGCCGCGGCGGGCAGCCGCTAACCCCCGGAGGACCTCACCATGACGGCATCCATGCCCAAAGTCGCGGCGCTCGGCGAGTGCATGCTCGAGCTGGTGCGCCGGCCGGACGGCACGCTCACCATGGGCTTCGGCGGCGACACGCTGAACACGGCCGTGTACCTCGCCCGCCTCGGCGCGGCGGCGGACTACGTGACCGCGCTCGGCGACGACCCGCACAGCGACGGCATGGCGGCCGCCTGGGAGGCCGAGGGGGTGGGCACCGGGCACGTGCTGCGCGTGCCCGGCCGCGTCCCCGGCCTCTACATGATCGAGACCGACGACAGCGGCGAGCGCCGCTTCCTCTACTGGCGCGACCGGGCGCCGGCGCGCGACCTGTTCGTGCTGCCGGAGTCCACGGCGCTGATCAAGGCGCTGGAGGGCTACGACCTGCTGTACCTCTCCGGCATCAGCCTGGCGATCTGGGGCGAGGCGGGGCGCGACGTGCTGTTCCCGCTGCTCGACCGCATCCGCGCGCGTGGCGGGCGCATCGCCTTCGACACCAACTGGCGCCCGCGCCTGTGGCCCGACGTGGCCACGGCCCGCCGGGCCTACGACGCGATGCTCCGGCGCACCGACATCGCGCTGCCCGGCGTCCCCGACTTGCAGGGCCTGTACGGCGACGCCGATGCCGCGGCGGCGCTGCGCCGGGTCGAGGCGGCCGGCGTGCCGGAGATCGTGCTGAAGCTGGAGGCCCCCGGCTGCGTCGTCGCCCGCGACGGCGGCTACACCGAAGTCCCGGCCGAGCGCGTCGCCACCGTGGTGGACACCACCGCGGCCGGCGACAGCTTCAGCGCCGGCTACCTCGCCGCGCGGCTGCGCGGGGAGAGCCCGGTGGAGGCCGCGCGCGCCGCCCATCGCCTCGCCGCCGTCGTCATCCAGCACCGCGGCGCCATCATCCCCAGCGCCTTCACCGCGCCCGTCGCCCAGGCGGCGTGACCTTACGGAGACCCGTCCCCATGCCCGTTCCGCTGCTCGAACCCACGCTGTCCGGTGCCCGCGTCGTCCCGGTGCTGGTGCTCGACGACGTCGACACCGCCCTGCCGCTGGCCGAGGCCCTGGTGGCCGGCGGCCTGACCACGCTGGAGGTCACGCTGCGCACGCCCAAGGCGCTGGCCTGCGCCGAGGCGATCGCCGCCAAGGTGCCCGGCGCGCTGGTCGGCCTCGGCACGCTGACCAAGCCCGAGCACTTCGCCCAGGCCCGCGACGCCGGTGCGACGTTCCTGGTCTCGCCCG
>NZ_LGQZ01000243.1 GCF_003116015.1 Azospirillum sp. TSO22-1 | reverse complement strand
CGTCGTGCTGCTGCGCGTCAAGGCCGAGATCATCGGCCGCAAGGTGCAGACGCTGCGCTTCTCCGAGGCGCGCGGCTGACGGGGACCAGTTTGCTTTCGATCAAAGCGTACGGCCTCATTGATGCCGTATGCAGTGGGCACGATCTGAACCGCCGAACGGACACGACCAGTTGAACGCCATGACCGAGTTCTTCGCGATGGGCGGCTACGCCGCATACGTCTGGCCCGCCTACGCGCTGGCGGCGCTGGTGATGGTCGGGCTCCTGGTGGCTTCGCTGCGCGGCCTGCGGGAGCGCGAGGCGACGTTGAAGGCGCTGGAAGGGAGCCGGCCGACCCGCCGCCGCTCCCGCCGAGAGGCTGCCGGCCCGGATGGCGCGGCGGCGGAGATGGGTGAAGGATGACTCGCAAGAAACGCCGCCTGTACATGCTGCTGCTCGCCCTGCTGGGGCTCGGCACGGCGACCGCCCTGACGCTGACCGCGTTCCAGGACAATCTGGTGTTCTTCTTCAGCCCGTCCGACCTGCAGACCAAGGTCGCCGAGGTGAAGGACCGCAGCTTCCGCCTGGGCGGGCTGGTCGAGGAAGGCACCGTCAAGCGCCTGCCCGACGGCGTGTCGGTGGAGTTCCGCGTCACCGACGGCGTCGCCGGCGTGGCCGTGGCCTACCGCGGCCAGCTGCCCGACCTGTTCCGCGAGGGCCAGGGCGTGGTCGCCGAGGGCAAGCTGCGCCCCGACGGCGTCTTCGTCGCCCGCGAGGTGCTGGCGAAGCACGACGAGAAGTACATGCCGCCCGAGGTGACCGACGCGCTGAAGCGCGCCGAGCACTTCAAGGACACCGCCAAGACGCTGAAGCAGTGAGGTTTCGGTGATTCCCGAACTCGGCCATTACGCGCTGGTGCTGACGCTGTTCGTGGCGTTGGTGCAGTCCACGCTGCCCATGGTGGGCGCCGCCACCGGCAACCGGGCCTGGATGAACGTCGCCCGCCCCGCCGCCTTCGCCCAGGTGACGATGATCGGCGTCGCCTACGCCGCGCTGACCTGGGCGCACGTGGTGTCCGACTTCAGCGTGCTCAACGTGGTCAACAACAGCCACTCGCTGAAGCCGATGCTCTACAAGGTGTCGGGCGTGTGGGGCAACCACGAGGGCTCGATGGTGCTGTGGGTGGTGATGCTGGCGGCGTTCGGCGCCGCCGTCGCCACCTTCGGCCGCAACCTGCCGCCCACGCTGCAGGCCCGCGTGCTGGCGGTGCAGGGAATCATCGCCGTCGGCTTCCTGCTGTTCATCCTGATCACGTCGAACCCGTTCACCCGCGTCTTCCCGGCGCCGCTGGACGGGCACGACCTCAACCCGCTCCTCCAGGACCCCGGCCTCGCCTTCCACCCGCCGTTCCTGTACGCCGGCTACGTCGGCTTCTCGATGGCGTTCTCCTTCGCCGTCGCCGCGCTGATCGAGGGACGGGTCGATCCGGCCTGGGCGCGCTGGGTGCGCCCGTGGACGCTGGCCGCCTGGATCTGCCTGACCGCCGGCATCGCGCTGGGCTCCTGGTGGGCCTATTACGAGCTGGGCTGGGGCGGCTGGTGGTACTGGGACCCGGTCGAGAACGCCTCGTTCATGCCGTGGCTGGCCGGCACCGCGCTGCTGCA
>NZ_LGQZ01000251.1 GCF_003116015.1 Azospirillum sp. TSO22-1 | reverse complement strand
GCGAGTTCTACGTGGACGAGGATTCCTGGCAGATCGCCCACAAGGACCAGTACGACGGCCGCGGCGAGCTGTGGCGCGTGCACGAACTGCACACCTTCCAGGACTACGAGCAGGCCATGACGCACTACGCCGCCAACGTGCTCTACGACCTGCAGGCGCGGCGCTACCTCGTGCACCAGCTGACCAACGAGGAGAAGCCGACCCAGTACGGCGTGAAGTACGAGCTCAGCCGCTTCTCGCCGGACTCCCTGCGCCGCGTCAGCAACTGAGGTCGAACTCCCCACCCCGCCCCTCCCCGCTCAGGGGGGAGGGGCGGGGTGGGGGGCGCACCAGTCACGTCCACCGATCTCGTCCGGGAGTTCTCAATGAGTGTGTTGAAGTCCGCCCCGCTGCGGCGGCGGACGGTTCTGGCGCAGCTGGCCGCGGCGGCAGCGCTTCTGCCATCGGCGGCGCGGGCGGGCAGGGACCTGCTCGACACGCCGGCCCTGCCGTCGGCGAAGGCCGCCTCGGCCCTGCTGCTCGGCCTTGCCCGCGCCGGGCAGCGCGTGGTGGCGGTCGGCGAGCGTGGGATCATCGTCTTCTCGGACGACGAGGGCGCCACATGGCGGCAGGCCGCCGTGCCGGTTTCGGTGACGCTGACGGCGGTGCATTTCCCCACGCCGGCCGTCGGCTGGGCGGTCGGCCATGACGGCGTGGTGCTGCACAGCACCGACGGGGGTCTGGGCTGGGCCCGGCGCTTCGACGGCAACGCCGCAAACGCCCTGATGCTCGCCGAGGCTGAGGCGCACCTTGCCGCTTCCCGTGACGAGGCGGCCGAGACCGCCGTCGAGGACGCCAGGGCCGGCGCCGAGTTCGGTCCGTCGCGGCCGCTGCTCGGTGTTTGGTTCCGCGCGCCGGACGAGGGCTTCGTGGTCGGCTCCTACGGGCAGATCTTCCGCACCCGCGACGCAGGACGGACCTGGGCGTCGCTGGGCGTTGCGCTGAACAACCCGGACGGCCTGCACTACAACGCCATCGCCGCCGGGTCCTCCGGCGTGCTGCTGATCGCCGGGGAGGCCGGGCGGGTGTACCGCTCGATGGACGGCGGCGAGCGCTGGGAGACGCTCGACACCGGCGCGCCGTCGCACCTCTACGGCGTGCGGGCGCTTGATGGAGGCGGGCTGCTGGCCTTCGGCTTCGGGGGGAGGATCTTCCGCAGCGACGACGGGTGGACGTGGCGGCCGGTGCCGACGCCGGGCACGCGCACGCTGGTTGGCGCGGCGTCGGTCGACGAGCTGCTGGTGCTGGTGGACGCCGCCGGCGGCAGCGTCGCCAGCACCGACGGCGGCGCCAGCTTCCGCCCGCTGCGCCCGCCGGGCACCACCGCGGTCACCGCGATCCTGCCGGCCGCCGGCAAAAAGCTGATCCATGTCGGCATGGGCGGCGCCCGCGTCGTCCCCCTGGCCGGGTGACCGTCATGAACAAGCAACAAGGAAAGCCCGGCATGGTCCGCGACGTCGATCTCGACCACCACCGCAAGGTGCGGTCCCTGGAGGCGGCGGCGGAACGCTGGCTGTTCGGCAACCGGATTCCGATTCTGGCGGCCTTCGTCCTGATCTCCATCTTCCTCGGCTGGCACGCGGTTCAGCTCCGGCCGATGGCGAGCTTCGAGAAGATGGTGCCGGCCAAGCATCCCTACGTGGCGA
>NZ_LGQZ01000085.1 GCF_003116015.1 Azospirillum sp. TSO22-1 | reverse complement strand
AGGCGCGGGTGTCGTCGTTGAAGCCGACGGTGTTGTAGAAGCCGGCGGTCTCGGTGACCATCTCGCGGAAGCGGCGCATGCCTTCCGGGCTGTCGTGGAACCACCAGGAGGGGCCGAGGCGCAGCGCCGGGTAATGCCCGGCCAGCGGCGCCAGTTCGCGGCTGTAGCTGGTCTCGTCCAGGGTGAACAGGATGATGGTCAGGTCGCGCTCGTTGCCGACGCGGTCGAGCAGCGGTTTCAGGGCGCGCACGTACTCGGTGCCGGTCGGGATGTCGGCGCCCTTGTCGCGGCCGTACGCGGCGAAGAGTTGCGGGTTGTGGTTGCGGAAGCTGCCGGGGTGGATCTGCATGACCAGCCCGTCCTCCAGGCTCATGCGCGCCATCTCGGTCAGCATCTGGCCGCGGAACAGCTCGGCCTCGGCCGGGGTGATGGTGCCGCGCAGCGCCTTGGCGAACAGGGATTCGGCTTGCGCGCGGGAGAGGTCGGCCGTCGTGGCGGTGGGGTGGCCATGGTCTGTCGAGGTGGCGCCGCCGACCTCCTTGAAGTACCGGCGGCGGTTGGCCAGTGCGGCGAGGTAGCCGCTCCAGGTCGCGGCGTCCTCGCCGGTGAGGGCGCCCAGCCGTTCGACGTTGGCCCGGAAGCCCTCGAACTCCGGATCGACGACCGGGTCGGGGCGGAAGGCGGTGACGACGCGGCCCTTCCAGCCGCTTTCGCGGATCGCCCGGTGGTGCTCCAGCGGGTCGAGCGGCGACTCGGTGGTGGCGATGACCTCGATGTTGAAGCGCTCGAACAGGGCGCGCGGGCGGTACTCGGGGCGGCGCAGGCGCTCGTCCACCTGATCGTAGATGCGGTCGGCGGTGGCCGGGCTCAGGCGCTCGGTGACGCCGAAGACGGTCTCCAGCGCGTGCTCCAGCCACAGCCGGGTCGGCGTGCCGCGGAACAGATGCCAGTGCGCGGCGAAGCGGCGCCAGATCGTGCGGGAGTCGGTCTCCACCGCGGCGCCGTCCTTGCGCGGGATGCCGAGCTCCTCCAGCCGGACGCCCTGGCTGTAGAGCATGCGATAGATGTAGTGGTCGGGCACCACGAACAGCGCCGCCGGGTCGGGAAAGGCGTTGTTCTTCGCGAACCACGCCGGGTCGGTGTGGCCGTGCGGGCTGATGATCGGCAGGTGTCCGACCCGGGCGTACAGCCGGCGCGCGATGGCGCGCTGCGTCGGGTCGCTCGCAAAGAGCCGGTCTTCGTGGAGCATGTCCGTCCCCTATCGCTATTTTTTGGGTGCGTCGGGTGGCTCGTCCTTCGAGCCGCATGGAACCGCGCCGCCGCCGCCACCACCGACAAATCGGGCCGCCGGTCGGGGGAACCGGCGGCCCAGGTATTCGGGAAAAACGTCAGTCAGCGCAACCATGCGCCCCGCGGGACTGCACCAAAAACCGCGAGGGCACTTTTATACTAGAATATTAGTGGAAAAGCGCAAGCCGAATCTGTTGGGGGCGCGCACAAAGGAAAAGGGGGCGGGTTTGGGCCCGGCCCCCTCTCGTCATGTAGCGCTTGCCCCCACCCCCAACCCCTCCCCCGCTGCGCAGGGGAGGGAGGCAATGGTCAGCCGCGGGCCTTCGCCTCGATGCGGCGGCGGTGCAGGACGGGCTCGGTGTAGCCGTTGGGCTGCTCGCGGCCCTTGAACACCAGATCGCAGGCCGCCTGGAACGCGACGCTCGTGTCGAAGCCGGGTGCCATCGGGCGGTACAGCGGGTCGCCGGCGTTCTGCTGATCGACCACCGCGGCCATGCGCTTCATCGTCTCCGTCACCTGCGCCTCGGTGGCGATGCCGTGGTGCAGCCAGTTGGCGATGTGTTGGCTGGAGATGCGCAGCGTCGCGCGGTCCTCCATCAGGCCGACGTTGTTGATGTCCGGCACCTTCGAGCACCCGACACCCTGGTCGATCCAGCGGACCACGTAGCCCAGGATGCCCTGGGCGTTGTTGTCCAGCTCCTGCTGGATCTCGGCCTCCGACCAGTTCGGGCGGTCGGCCAGCGGGATGGTCAGGATGGCGTCCAGGTCGGCGCGGGTGCGGCTGGCCAGCTCGGCCTGACGCTCGGCGACGTTGACCTGATGATAGTGCAGCGCGTGCAGCGTCGCCGCGGTGGGCGAGGGCACCCAGGCGGTGTTGGCGCCGGCCTGCGGGTGCATGATCTTGATCTTCAGCATGTCGGCCATCAGGTCCGGCATCGCCCACATGCCCTTGCCGATCTGCGCCCGGCCCTTCAGGCCGCACAGCAGGCCGGTGTCGACGTTCCAGTCCTCGTAGGCCTTGATCCACGCGGCGTTCTTGATATCGCCCTTGCGGATGACCGGACCCGCCTCCATGGCGGTGTGGATCTCGTCGCCGGTGCGGTCGAGGAAGCCGGTGTTGATGAACACCACCCGCTCCGCCGCGGCGCGGATGCACTCCTTGAGGTTCACCGTGGTGCGGCGCTCCTCGTCCATGATGCCCATCTTGAGGGTGTTGCGGGCCATGCCCAGCGCGTCCTCGACGCGGCCGAACAGCTCGGACGCGAAGGCGACCTCCTCGGGGCCGTGCATCTTCGGCTTGACGATGTACATCGAGCCGGCGCGGCTGTTGCGGTGCGTGCCCAGGCCCTTCAGGTCGTGCAGCGCGATGGCGGCGGTGCAGATGGCGTCGAGGATGCCCTCCGGCGCCTCGCTGCCGTCCTTCAGCAGCACGGCGCTGTTGGTCATCAGGTGGCCGACGTTGCGCACCAGCATCAGGCTGCGGCCGTGCAGCGTCAGGGTGCCGCCGGCCGGGGTCGTGTAGGTGCGGTCGGGGTTAAGCCTGCGCTCGACCGTGCCGCTGCCCTTGGGGAAGGTGGCGGTCAGGTCGCCCTTCATCAGGCCCAGCCAGTTGCGGTAGGCGACGGCCTTGTCCTCGGCGTCCACCGCGGCGACCGAGTCCTCGCAGTCCATGATGGTGGTCAGCGCCGACTCGACGACCAGGTCGGCCACGCCGGCCGGATCGGTCTTGCCGATGGCGTGGGCGCGGTCGATGCGGATCTCCAGGTGCAGGCCGTTGTTGGCGAGCAGGATGGCGGCGGGCGCCGCGGCCTCGCCGGTGTAGCCGACGAACTTGGCCGGATCCTTCAGGCCGGTGGCAGAGCCGTCGGCCAGCGCCACCTTCAGCGCGCCGCCCTCGACCGTGTAGCCGGTGGCGTCGCGGTGCGAGCCGGCGGCCAGCGGGGCGGCGCCGTCCAGGACGGTGCGGGCGAAGGCGATGACCTTCTCGCCGCGCTTCGGGTTGTAGCCGACGCCGCGCCCGGCGCCGTCGGCGTCGGGGATCGCGTCGGTGCCGTACAGCGCGTCGTACAGGCTGCCCCAGCGCGCGTTGGCGGCGTTGAGCGCATAGCGCGCGTTCATCACCGGCACCACCAGCTGCGGGCCGGCGGTGGTGGAGATCTCCGGATCGACGTTGGTCGTCGTGACCTGGAAGTCCGCGCCCTCGGGCAGCAGGTAGCCGATCTCCTTCAGAAAGGCCTTGTAGCCGGCGAAGTCGGCCGGCTGGCCGCGGCGCCCGCGGTAGTAGGCGTCGATCTTCGCCTGCAACTCGTCGCGCTTGGCGAGCAGCGCGCGGTTGCGCGGCGCCAGATCGTGCAGGATGGCGTCGAGCGCCGACCAAAACTGCTGCGGCGACACGCCGGTGCCCGGCAGCGCCTCGTTCTCCATGAACCGGTGAAGTTCAGCCGCGATCTGCAACCCGCCGACCTGAATGCGTTCGGTCACCATATGTCCTTTTCCTCCTAAGTCGATTTCCCTGCGGTGCTTAGGTTTTTTTGAGTGGCTGACGCGTTTCACCGCATGCCCCCGGGGGCATCCGGCGACACCGTACACGGTCGCGTGCCAGGAATCTCCCCCGAATTAAGGAGGACGCGTCAGCCTGGGAAGAAGCGCTCGCGCCCCATTTCGATGACCGCACGCGCCGCCCAGGCGCCCGCCGCGATGCCCAGGACATCGCCCGTCAGGTCGCTCAGGCTGGCGTCGCGGCCGACCATTCCCTGCACCACCTCGATCATCCCGCCCAGCGCCGCCAGCCCGGCCAGCGCCAGCAGCAGCGACCGGCGGTCGGGGGCGGCGGCGAGCGCCAGACCGCCCAGCACGGCGAACACCCCGGCGTGCACCAGCTTGTCGATGCCGTGGCCGGGCGGTTCCAGGCCCGGCTGCAGGGCGGCCCAGAAGGCGAAGGCGGCGGCGGCGATCAGCAGCGCTGCGGCGAGACGGCGCAGCGGGGCGGGCAGGGGCGTGTGTTCGGGCATGGGTCTCGGGAAGGGTGGCGACGGAGGCCCACAGCTGTACCGGAAGGCCCTGCCGCGGTGCGACATCCACGGCGGGGTACCCTGTCCAGATGGGGTACGGCGCGGGTTTCGTGCAAAACCCGATCGAGTTTTACGTGTTGTTAACCTTAACAAGGCATGAATTGCTCATCGACGCGCTGCTCCCCGCGGCGCCTTCAAAACGGTTTCGACGGGCCTTCGCGCCCCGGAGGGGGACACCCCCTCCCCCAGTGAAAAAACAGTAGGAAGAGTAGAGCCATGACCGACCTTTACGTCTCGACCAACGGTTCGGACAACAACGCGGGCACCCAGGCTTCGCCGTTCCGGACCATCGAGCGCGCCGCGGATGCGGCCTCGTCGGGCAGCACCGTCCACGTCGCCGCCGGCACCTACGAGGGCGGCTTCCAGACGACGACGAGCGGCGTGACCTACGTCTCCGACGTGAAGGGGGCGGCGAAGATCGTCCCGGGCGCCGGCAACGACAGCACCGAGGCGTGGGACAACCGCGGCACCAACGTCACCATCGACGGCTTCGAGATCGACGGCAGCGCCTACAAGGGCGGCACGCCGTGGCTGTTCGGGGTGTACACCACCGGTTCGAACTCGGTGGTGCAGAACATGAAGGTGCACGACATCGTCCACACCGACAGCGCGCTGGACGCGGCCAAGAGCGGTGGCCAGGGCGGTGCGGGCATCATGGGCGACGGCTACTACGGCGGCACCAACATCAAGGTCATCGACAACGACGTCTACCGCATCGGCCCGGACAGCGAGGCGAGCAGCCTGGTGCACGGCATCTACATGGCCACCAACGGTGAGGTGTCCGGCAACGAGGTGTTCTGGGTGATCGGCGACGGCGTCACCTCGTGGCACGACGCCAGCAACCTGAGCATCACCGGCAACAAGATCGGCTGGGTGCACGGCGCCGGCGTGATGATCGGCTCGGGCGACACCTACAACAGCAGCGCCCCGAACGATTACTCGAAGGTGACCGGCAACGTCATCACCCACGCCGGCAAGGGTGTGGAGGAGGCGGGCAACGTCGGCTCGCACAACGTCTACAGCGGCAACACGCTGACCGCCAACGGCACCGACTGGCAGCTGAAGTCCGGCGCCAGCGCGTCGGCCGCCATGGAACTGGTGCCCGAGCACCTGACGCTGGTCCAGCAGGCCGCCGCGCCGGCCGCCGCCGAGACGGTCGCCGTGGCCCACGCCGAGGCGCTGCCGGTGTACGACGCGGTGGCCGGCTTCGAGATGCACACGCTGCACGACGATCTGGCGTCGGCGGTGCACTGACGACAGCAAGGGTCACGCACAAAAGCAAGGGCCGCTCGAAAGAGCGGCCCTTGTCTGTTGCCGAGGCCGGTCCGCCGCACCTCCCGCCAATGAGGGTCTTGGGTTTCCGGCATTGTCCCGCGGCTGGGGAAATACTGGCAGACCGGGACGGTTCGGGGAACGAATCTTCGGTGCATAAGGAATGTGCAAAGGGGTGGACGGGTCGGGGTACCCATCCACCCCTTTCGTCGTCATCACACCGCGCACACCTCGGCGCGTTCGAACACGTGCTCGCGGTACCAGTCGTAGGTCTTCTGCACGCCGGTGCGCAGATCGACGCGGGAGCGGAAGCCGGTCGCCTCGACGGCCTTGCCCATGTCCGGCGCGCGCCGCGTCGGCGAGCCCGGATGCTCCGGCAGCGCCCGGACCGGGTTGGCGCGGCCGACCACGTCGAGGATCACCTGCGCCACGTCGCCGATGCGCACCTCCGGCGCCTGGGTGCCGACGTTGAAGGTCTGGTTGGCGCAGGCCGGCAGCATGACCATGCGCACCAGGTACTCCACCGCGTCGTCCACGTAGCAGAAGGAGCGGCTGTGTTCGACGCTCGCCACCTCCAGCGGCGCGTCGCCGGTCAGCCGCTGCGCCTTCTCCAGCAGCTGCGGCACCACGTGCGACATCCCCATGCGCGGGCCGTAGACGTTGTGGAAGCGCACGATGGTGAAGGGCACGCCGGAGAAGCGCACCATCGCCTCGCCGTACAGCTTGGACAGCATGTAGGAGGTGCGCGGCTCGGTCAGGTCGCCGCAGGTCAGCGGCGTGTCCTCCGGCGTCGGCACCGGAATCCCGAAGGCCTGGAGGGTGCCGGCGTAGATCTCGCTGGTCGAGGCGAACAGGATGCGCCCCAGCGCCCGCTGCCGCCGGCCCAGCCGGATCACCGTGTCGAGCATCGCGGCGTTCGCCGTCAGCACCTCGTAGGGGCGGGAGCGGACGTGCTGCACGCCGATGATGGCGGCCAAGTGGAAGATGCGGTCGTAGTCGGTGTCCAGCGCGTCCGCCGTGGCGGGGTCGCGCAGGTCGGCCTCGATCATCCGCACGCCGGGCTGGGCGAGCAGCTCCTGCAGCGCGTCGTCGCGCACGCCGCGGGCGTGGTTGTCGAGGATGTCCACCGCGTAGCCGCGCCCGGCGAGCGCGCGGGCGAGGTGGTAGCCGATGAAGCCGGCGCCGCCGGTCACGAGTGCCTTGAGCATGTCACCCCCGTCCGATGCTGGTGAAGCCGCAGCCCAGGTCGCGGAGCTGGCGGCGCTGGTCGTCGGTCAGAACGTTGTTGGCGTCGATCACCTCGGGCCTCGCGTCCTTCAGCCATGCCGCGAGGTCGAGGCGGCGGTAGGGCGGCGAGGCCTGGGTGAAGACGACGGCGTCGAAGCCCGTCGGGTCCGGCAATTCGCGGCACACCGGGCGGGCCAGCTCGGCCCAGTAGGCGACCAGCGGGTCGTGCGCGACCACCTTGGCCTCCTCGCGCTCCGCCGCCTCGACGAAGGTCTGGGCCGGCGAGTAGCGGGTGTCGCCGACGTCCTCGCGGTAGGAGACGCCGAGCAGCAGGACGCGCTTGTCCCGCAGCGAGCCGCCGAAGCGCCGGCGCAGCGTGTCGAGCGCCACCAGCGGCATCGCCGCGTTGGTGCGCACCGCCTCGCTGGAGAACGGGAAGCCCAGGTCCTCGCGGCCGAACAGCGTGCGCGCCGCCACCGCGCCGAACAGCGGGTCCTTGGTCAGGCAGTAGCCGCCGACGCCGAAGCCGGGCTGGCGCATGTTGGCGTGGGTCGGGCGCTTGCGGATGGCGCCGACGATCTCGAACATGTCGATGCCCACCGCCTCGGCGAAGCGGCCCCATTCCTCCATGAAGGCGATGGTGACGGCGCGGTAGCTGTTCTCCAGCACCTTGGCCGTCTCCGACGCCGTGGTGCTGGCCAGCCGCGTCAGCGGGTAGTCCCTGACGTTAAGCACGGTGGACAGGAAGCGCTCGCAGGCGTCGGCCGCCTCCGGCGTGCGGCCGGAATAGACGCGCCAGTAGTTGACGATGGACTCGTAGTACTGCGCGCCGGGCATCACCCGCTCGTAGGAATGGGCGAGGTGGATGGCGTCCGCGGGCAGGCCGCGCGCCTCCAGCGCGGCGGCGAGGCGCGGCCCGATCACCCGCTCGCAGGTGCCGGGCGGCACCGTGGTCTCGACGATCACCAGCGCGCCGGGAGGCAGGCGGGATCCCAGATCGTCCATGGCGCGCTCCAGCGGGCCGAAGCGCACCTCCGGCTGCGGGGCGGACCAGTCGATGTCCAGGTTGATGTCCACCAGCACCACGTCGGCGATGGCGAACACCTCCGGGTTGTCGGTGGCGGTCAGGTTGCCGGCTTCGTGGGCGCGGACCAGCGCCGCGTCGAGCGCCGGGTCGCCGCCGGGAAACGGCATCGCGCCGCGGGCGATGCTGGAGACGCGGTGCCGGCCGGCCTCGTTGGGCAGGTCGACACCGACCACCGTATAGAGCGGCTGGCCGTCCGGCCCGCGCGCGTTGGCGATGGCGATGGCCATGGCGGAGCCGACGAAGCCCAGCCCCTGGACGCAGACCATCGGCCGGCCCCGGTCGACCGCGAGGTCGAGCGTGTCCGCCGGCGAAGCGATGTAATTCATGTCAATCCCCCCTAGACTCTTTCAGCCGTGCGCGTCGGCCACCGCCGTGCGCCTGGCGAGGGTGTGCGCGGGGTCCGCAAGGACCGGCGGAGCCGTCACGGCGGCGAAGCGGGCTGCCAGGACGCGGTAGTCGTGGTGTTCCAGCACGAAGCGCCGACCGTTCCCGCCGAGGCGGGCGCGCTCCTCCGGCGCCATCCCGGACAGCCGCAGCAGGGCGTCGGCGAAGGCTTGCGTATCCTCGGGCGGCACGGTGAAGCCGCACCGGCCCTCGCCGACCAGATCGTTGCCGGCCTCGCACGCCTGCACGATCGGCCGGCCGGCCAGCATGTAGTCGAACACCTTGTTGGGCGAGACGCCGTAGGCGTAGAGCGGGCTGCGCTTCCACGACATGGTCAGCGCGTCCATCTCCGCCAGGAACGTCTGGACGAGCACCTTGGGAATAACGCCCATGTGGTGGACGTTCGGCAGCGCCGCCGCCGCGATCCGCGCCTTGAATTCGCGCTCCGCCGATCCGCCGCCGACGAAGATGAAGGAAACCGGCTTGTCCTTCAGCCGGATCGCCGCGTCGAGGATCGTCTCCAGCGGGTCGGACGGGTTGATGCCGCCGGCGTAGCCGACCAGGAAATGCCCGCGCGCCCGCTCCGCGGCGATGCGGGAGGCGAGGTCCGGCGGCAGCTCGCCGGCCGGGGCGTTCCGGAAGGCGGCGGCCGGGATCCCGTTCGGGATGTGCACGAACTTCGCCGGATCCAGGCCGCGTCCGACCAGATAGTCGCGGGTGTGCGGCAGGATCGAGACCAGCGTGTCGACATGCCGGCAGGCGTAGTCCTCGGCCGCCTGCATCGCCCGGATGAACGGATGCCCGGGCGAATAGCCGCCGAGCAGCATCGGCGTCAGCGGCCACAGGTCGTGCACCTCGAACACCAGCCGCGCGCCGGCCCGGCGGGCGATGCGCGCGCCGGGGTAGATGTCGAGCGGGTAGGTGGAGGAGCAGATCACCACGTCCGGCCGCTCCTCCCGCGCCAGCCGCGGGGCGTAGGCCCAGAGCTTGGCGACGAAGGCCGCCATGTTGGCGACCCGCCCCAGGCCGTTGCCGGAATAGGGGCGGGTGCGCAGCCAGCGGTAGCGCACCCCCTCCTCGACGTCGGTGGCGAGGTCGTGGGTGGGCTCGGGCTGGCGGGCGCGCAGGTGCGAGTGGCTCGCCCCCACGATGGTCACCCGATGGCCGGCGGCCACCCACTCGCGGGCGAGGTAGAACGGCCGGTACTCCATGCCCAGCCGGTCCGACCCCGCGTAGTGGTTGATGAGCAGGATGTTCATTCCGCCGCCGCCTGGGTTGCCACCACCTCCGCCCCGAACGCGTCGGCGATGCAGCGCTGGTCCTCGTCGGTGAGATACGGGTGCATCGGCAGGCTGAACACCGTCTCCATCAGCCGGTCGGTCACCGGCAGCGCGCCGCCGGCCACCGGGTAGTGCTGGTAGGCGCGCTGGCGGTGCAGCGGCTTGGCGTAGTAGATCGCCGAGGGGACGCCGTTCTCCTTCAGCCGCTTCATCAGCGCGTCGCGCGCCCCGCTGCGCAGCGTGTACTGCGCCCAGGCCGAGGTGCAGCCCGGCAGCAGCGCCGGGCGG
Organism: Azospirillum sp. TSO22-1; assembly: GCF_003116015.1. Taxonomy (GTDB): domain Bacteria; phylum Pseudomonadota; class Alphaproteobacteria; order Azospirillales; family Azospirillaceae; genus Azospirillum. The sequence continues at coordinate 71,360 of NZ_LGQZ01000085.1, read as the reverse complement.
GCGAGGGCGGGCGGCAGCAGCGCGTCGTAGCGGTCGGCGACCTGGGCGCGCGCCTCCAGCTCCTCGGCGAAGATGGCGAGCTTCTCGATCAGGATGGCGGCCTGCACGGTGTCGAGGCGGCCGTTCATGCCGATGCGGACGTTGTCGTACTTGTCCGAACCCTGGCCGTGCACGCGCAGCGACTTCAGGACCGCCATGGTCTCGTCGTCGTCGGTGAACACCGCGCCGCCGTCGCCGTAGCAGCCCAGCGGCTTGGCCGGGAAGAAGCTGGTGGTGGTGAGGTCGCCGATGGTGCCGACCGGGCGGCCGCGGTGGACGGCGCCGAACGCCTGCGCCGCGTCGCAGACCAGCCACAGGCCGTTCTCGCGGACGATCGGTTCGATGGCGTCGTAGTCGCAGGGCTGGCCGAAGATATCCACGGTGATGACGCCGGCGAGCGGCAGCCCTTGCTCGCGCGCCGTCAGGACCGCCGCCTTCAGGCTGTCGGCGTCCATATTATAAGTGTCCTCCAGCACGTCGGCGAACACCGGCACGCCGCCGAGCATGGCGACCGCCTCCGCCGTGGCGCAGAAGGTGAAGGAGGGGACGATCACCGCCTCACCGGGCTTCAGCCCCTTGGCCATCAGCGCCAGCACCAGCGCGTCGGTGCCGTTGGCGCAGGACAGCGTGTGCTTCGCCCCGCAGAAGGCGGAGAGCTTGCGCTCCAGCTCGCCCACCTCCGGGCCCATGATGTAGGCGCCGTGGTCGAGGACGCGGGCGACCGCCGCGTCGAGCCGGTCGCGGATGCGCCGCTGCTGCCGGCCGAGGTCGATGAACTCGACTGCGCGGCGCATGGGGATCGGATCGGTCATGCCGGTTTTTCCCTTTTCTCAGGCGATCTTGGTTTCGGCGTCCGCGACGATCTCGGCCAGCTGGCCGTTGTCGTCGATGCGGTAGCGCTGGCCGGTGCGCGGGCAGGTCAGGTCGTCGCCCAGCTTCTCGCCGGCGTGGCTGACCCAGCCGATCCGGCGGGCCGGGTTGCCGACCATCAGCGCGTGCGGCGGCACGTCCCTGGTCACCACCGCCCCGGCGCCGATGAAGCAGTAGGCGCCCAGCGTGTGGCCGCAGACGACGGTGGCGTTGGCGCCGATGGAGGCGCCGCGGCCGACGTGGGTGACGCGGAACTCGTCCTTGCGCTCGATCTCGGCGCGCGGGTTGTTGACGTTGGTGAAGACGCAGCTGGGGCCGCAGAACACGCCGTCCTCCAGGATCACGCCGGGATAGACGCTGACGTTGTTCTGGATCTTGCAGCGGTCGCCGACCGTCACGTCGGGGCCGATCATGACGTTCTGGCCGATGTTGCAGCCGCGCCCGACCGCGGTGTTCTTCAGCACGTGGGTGAAGTGCCAGATCCGCGTGCCCTCGCCGATCACCGCGCCCTCGTCCACGCGGGCGGTCTCGTGCACGAAGAAGGGCGGCTTCACGGACTCCTCGGTCGTGGCCTCCCGACGCTTCAACTCCACCCACTCGCCGGTTTTCATGGAGCGCTGGGCGGCCTCCAGCACGGACAGCACGCCGATGCCCTCGTTGACGTCGGTGCGCGGGCGCCTGGCGTCGCGGACGCACTCCAGGAAGTGCAGGCACTCCAGGCGCAGCGGTTCGGCCGGCAGCACCTCGACGGGGATGGCGTCGGCCTTGGCGGGCTCGGCGGCGCCGTCGCGCCAGGCGACGCGGTGCGGATAGAGCACCAGCTTGTGCGTCCACGCCTGTCCGTCGTCGAAGACGGCCATGCCGGCCTCGCCGACCACGACCAGCTTCTGCTCCTTGTTCGGGTGCAGCCAGGAGACGTGGATGTGGCCGTTGATGCCGTTGGCGAACTTCATCTGCGTGGTGGTGACGTCGGCGATGCCGTTGTAGAGGTAGCTGTGGCCGACCGCGTGCACGCTTTCCGGCGCCTCGCCGGCCAGCGCCAGGATCATCGAGATGTCGTGCGGCGCGAAGCTCCAGAACACGTTCTCGGTGCGGCGGAATTTGCCGAGGTTCAGCCGGTTCGAGTAGATGTAGCGCAGCCGGCCCAGCCGCCCCTCGGCGACCAGCTGCTTCAGGCGCAGGAAGGCCGGGTGGTACTGCAGCAGATGGCCGACCATGACCACGCGCTTGGCGGCCTCGGCGGCCTTGCGCACCTTGGCGGCGTCCTCCTCGGCCAGCGCCAGCGGCTTTTCCACGAAGACGTGCTTGCCAGCGGCGATGGCGCGCAGCGCCAGCGCGGCGTGCGTCTCCGCCGGGGTGGCGAGCACCAGCGCGTCGATCTCGGGATCGGCCAGCACCTCGTCCAGCGTCCGGTTCGGCACGCCGAACTGCGCCGACAACTCGGCCGCACGTGCCGGGTTGGCTTCGCAGATCGCCGCCAGCGCCTCGGTCAGGTGGAAGTTGCGCACCAGGTTGATGCCCCAGTAGCCGCACCCCACCACCGCGACGCGCGGGACGGCCGCGTCGTTCCGTTCGTTGCTCATGCCTTGGCCACCGTGTCGGGGGTTTCGGGGAGCCCCAGCGCGCCGACCGCGTTGCGCGTATCGACGACCAGCTTGGAAAAGCGCAGGAGCTTGGCGTAATCCACGTCGTCGTGGTCGGTGACGATCACCGCCGCGTCGTAGCGCGCCAGCGCGTAATCCTCGAACGGCACGCACGCCTTGCCGGCGAGGTCCGCATGCTGCCGGGTCGGCGGGATGGTCGCGAAGTAGGGGTCGTAGTAGTCGACCTTGGCGCCGGCCTTGTCGAACAGCTCCATGATCGTCAGCGCCGGGCTCTCGCGCATGTCCGAGACGTTCTTCTTGTAGGCGATGCCGACCACCAGGATGCGGGAGTTCGACAGCCCCTTGTGGAAGCGGCGGTCCAACTCGTCGCGGGTCCGGCTCACCACGTAGTGCGGCATGCTGTTGTTGACCTCGCCGGCCAGCTCGATGAAGCGGGTGGCGATGCCCAGCTCGCGCGCCTTCCAGGTCAGGTAGAAGGGATCGATCGGGATGCAGTGCCCGCCCAGGCCCGGGCCGGGGTAGAAGGGCATGTAGCCGAACGGCTTCGACTTCGCGGCCTCGATCACCTCCCAGATGTCGATGCCCATGCGGTCGTAGACGATCTTCAGCTCGTTCACGAGGGCGATGTTGACCGAGCGGAAGATGTTCTCGGTCAGCTTCACCGCCTCCGCCGTCTCGGGCGAGGAGACCGGCACCGTCTTGACGAACTGCTCGTACAGCGCATTGCACAGCGCCAGCGCGGCCTCGCCGTCGCCCGAGACCACCTTGGGGATGCGCGCCGTCTCGAACTGGGCGTTGCCGGGGTCCTCGCGCTCCGGCGAGTAGGCAAGGAAGAAGTCCTCGCCGGATTTCAGGCCGGAGGCCTCCAGGATCGGCTTCATCACTTCGGTGGTGGTGCCAGGGTAGGTGGTGGACTCCAGCACCACCAGGTGGCCGCGGCGCAGGTGCCTGGCGATGGTGTGCGCCGTCGCCTCGACGAAGGACAGGTCGGGCTCGTGGTGGGACCCGAGCGGCGTCGGCACGCAGATCAGGATGGCGTCGGCCTCCTTGAAGCGGGCGGCGTCGGTGGTGGCGGCGAAGCGCTCGGCGGCGACGATCTTCCCGATGCGCTCGTCGGCGATGTGCTGCAGCGGACTGCGGCTGCCGTTCAGGTGCTCCACCGTGCGCGCGTCGATGTCGTAGCCGATGACCTTGAAGCCCGCCTCGCAGGCCGCCAGCGACAGCGGCAGCCCGACGTAGCCGAGGCCGACCACCGCCACCGTCGCCGTGCGCTCGCGGTAGCGGGCGAGCAGGTGCTCCAGATCGGACGATTGGGCGGGTGTGCGCGCGAGGTCCGGCTTGGACGCGAGTTGCAGCATGGGCGCGTGCTCGGTCAGCCGGCGGCGGCGCAGCATGTCCTCGAGAGCTTCGGTCGTCGTGTTGTCGAGTTGGTCCATCGTTTCCCCCTGCGCGGACGCGCGCGGCGGCGATCCGCGTGTGCCCGTGGCGTGGTCGGTTTCGCTGTGGATCCCCGACGGCGTCCCCCGCGTCCGGAGCCGTCAGTATTGTCTTTTGCGGCGCGTCTTCTTATGGAAAAGAAGGAGCGGGGAGGCCGTGCGTCGGGCTAGTCCGGAAGCACAGCGCGGTTCTCCAGATTCCGGAAGCGGCGCAGCGTCTCCTCCGAGGGCAGGCCGATGCCGAAGACGGCGAACACGCCGCGCACCAGCCACACCACGTCGTGCGGCAGGTTGCGGCGCGGGAAGTAATCCAGGTCGATGCGCGCCTTCGCGGGAAAGAGGACCGCGCGGTAGAACACGTGCGGATCGACGTTCTCGGGGAACAGGGCCCCCTCGTTGCGGAAGTACACCTGGTTCGGGCCGAAGATGCCCGGCCGGTGGTCGAGCACGCCGCGGTAGACGCCGTCGAACCCGTCGGCGAAGTCCAGCGTCTCCGGCCGCGGGCCGATGACCGACATCTCGCCCTTCAGCACGTTCCACAGCTGCGGCACCTCGTCGATCTTGGTGCGCTCGAGGAAGCGGCCGACGCGGGTCATGCGGCGGTCGTTCTTCACCGTCACCGCCTTGCCGGTGGCGCCGTCGTGGAACTTGCGGAACTTGTACAGGCGGAAGATCCGCCCGTGCTGGCCCAGCCGATTCTGCGCGTAGAGGATCGGCCCGGGCGAATCCAGCCGGATGGCTAGCACCACCGGGATCAGGATCGGCAGGAAGCAGACGATCCCGGCCAGCGCCACCACCACGTCGAAGATCCGCCGCAGCGTGGCGTCGGCCCGGCCGACGGCGCCGATGCGGGCCGGTGCCCGGTCGCGGACGTCGGACTCGCTGGTCATGCGGCGATCCCCTCGCGCTGGCTGGACAGGGCGCGGGCCAGCGCCCGCACCACCGTATCGACGTCCGCCGCGTCCATCTTCGGGTGCAGCGGCAGCGTCAGCTCGCGCCGGGCGAACGCCTCGGTGCGCGGCAGGCTGACGCCGGGGAAGCGCTCGCGGTAGTAGGTGAAGTGATGCAGCGGCGCGTAGTGCACGCTGGTCTGCACCCCGTCGGCGCGCAGCGAGTCCGCAACACGCGGACGGTCCACCCCGTCGGGCAGCAGCACCGGCATGATGTGGTGGGCGGACGCCCGCGGTTCGGCGAACGGCACGGCGATGTCCGGGCACGCGTCCGCCAGCCGGGTGCGGTAAAGGCCGGTGAGGTCCTTCCGCTTTTCGTTCCATGCCGGCAGCTTGGCCAGCTGCACCAGCCCGATGGCGGCGCGCAGTTCGTCCATGCGGTAGTTGAAGCCCGGCGCAATCACGTCATAGCCGCTGGCGTGGCCGCTCAGGCGCTGCTGCACGCTGGTGGTCATGCCGTGGCCGCGCAGGTTGTGCACGCGGTCCAGCACCGCCGGGTCACGGGCGACGACGGCGCCGCCCTCGGCGGTGGTCATGTTCTTGTTGCCGTAGAAGCTGAAGACGCCGGCATCCCCGATGGTGCCGGCGCCCCGCACGCCCGCCGCGTGCGCGGCATCCTCGATCAGGCGCAGGCCGTGCGCGTGCGCGAAGGCGCGCCAGCGCCCGGCGTCGGGCAGGTAGCCGGCGTAGTCCACCAGCATCACCGCGCGGGTGCGCCCCGTCACCTTGGCCGCGGCGTCGTCCAGGGACATCAGCGGCAGGGCCGGGTCCTCGACATCGACGAACACCGGCGTGGCGCCGACGTGCAGGACCACGTTGGCGGTCGCCACGAAGGTGGCGGACGGCACCAGCACCTCGTCGCCCGGTCCGATGCCCAGCGCGGCCAGCGCCAGGTGCAGGCCGGCGGTGGCGGAGCTGACGGCGACCGAGTCCGGAACGCCCTGGGTCTCGGCGAAGGCCTTCTCGAACGCGCGCACCCGGTCGCCCATGGTGATCCAGCCGGCGTCGATGACGGCGGCCAGGGCGGCCTTTTCCTCCTCGCCCAACGAGGGCTCGGCTACCAGAAGCATGACGTCTCCCCCCAAGGGACTCATGTGGATCGGGGGCGGTGGGCCGACGCCCCACCGCCCCCGGACGGCGTCAGGCGACGGCCCTCGTCTCGAAGGTGGGCCACTGCTCGTCCCAGGCCATTTCCTGGACTTTCTGGAAGTCGTCGACCCGCCCGATGTCGAGCCACAGGCCGCCGTGCTGGAAGATGCTGACCGGCTCGCGCGCCGCCATCATGCAGGCCATCAGGTGGTCGAAGCCGAACGGCACGCCGTCGGGGATGTAGGGCAGGATCTCCGGCTCCATGCAGTACACGCCCATGCTGACCAGATGGGTGAGCGTCGGCTTCTCCTGGAAGCGGGTGACCCGGTTGTTGTGCTCCTCGATGATGCCGAAGTCGGTCTCGATGGTGCGGCGCGTGGTGGCGATGGTCAGCTTGCCGCCCTGACGGTGGTGGAAATCGGCGAAGGCGCCGAGATTGAGGTCGGTCAGCACGTCGCCGTTGATGACCAGGAAGGTCTCGTCCAGCTGTTCGCGCAGCAGGCGCAGCGCGCCGACGGTGCCCAGCGGCTCGTTTTCCTCCGTGTAATGGATGTTGACGCCCCACTGGCGGCCGTCGCCGCACACGGCGCGGATCAGGTGGCCGAGGTAGCCGGTGGTGATGTAGACGTCCTGCACGCCGTTGCGCCGCAGCCATTTCAGCAGGAGTTCGAGCACCGGCTTCGATCCCACGGGCATCAAGGGTTTCGGCAGCACCGTCGTGTAGGGCCGGAGCCGCATCCCCTTGCCCCCGCACTGGATAACGCCTTTCATTCCTTTCCTCCTCTAGTGCCTCGCCTTGCGCCTTATTCGCACCGTGCCGGGACAATGTTCCAACAGGACGCGGGCGCGCCGGCATCCCCCGCGAAGCGTCGGCGGGCATGTTATGTTATGCTTTGCGTGAGTGTAAACCCGTTCCCTGGGTGTAAGCATAAGGCGCGCGGCACGGTATTCAGCGACCTTCCGCGCCCGGATTTGCTGAAATAATGAGGTAATGAGCGGCTTGATGCGCAGGCTTTCTGCCCCGATTTGCGCAGCGGACGCGTCCGTGTATAGCCTCTTTTTACGTTTACACCGCGTTTTCGACGGTCTTATGCTCATGGCGCTGGCAGGTGGAGGGCTTTCCGGGAATCGGCATCCGGAAGCGGCGCTCGGGCTGCGCGTGGCGGCCGGGGTGCATAAAAAAAAGACGAAGCCGATGCGCGGCGTGCGCGGCCGCATGGCCTGCCGGCCAGTGCTGCGCCTTTCATGAATGGTGAAAGGGAATGGGTATGGATCAATATGAGATCGTGCACGCCGGCGTTCGGGAGACGGTGCCGCACGTCAAGGAAGGAAGCGCCCCCACCGGCGAGACGGACGCCGTCGCGGCCCTGAAGCGCCGCAAAGTGCTGATCGCCGTGCTGGTCGTCGGCGCCACGGCGGCGGCGCTGGCGGTTACCCGGCTGATGACCCCGCTGTACGAGGCGGAGGCCGGCATCATGTTCAACCCGCGCGAACTGACGCTGGTCGGGGCGACGACCCAGCAGGGCACCATGCTTCCGTCGGAGGAGACGGCGCGCAAGAACTACATCGCCATCGTCCGCTCGCGCGGGGTGGCCGAGGTGGTGGTCGACCGCCTCCAGCTCGACAAGCTGCCGGAGTTCAACCCGACCCTGCGCCCGCCGTCGCGCACCCAGGCGATCGCCGACGAGATCCGCACCACGGTCTTGGGCTGGCTCGGGCCGGTGCTGGAGTACCTGCCGGACTCGATGCGCAAGACCGACACCAGCTGGCGTGACGGGGAGCTGAGCGACGAGCGCCTGCGCGACGAGATCATCAACCGTTTCCTGCGCCGGCTGGAGACGTCGTCCAGCGACGCCTCGCGCGTGATCGGCATCCGCTTCCTGTCCGAGGACAAGCAGCGCGCGGCGCTAATCGCCAACACGGTGGCCGAGCAGTTCATCATCCGCAAGCGCGACCAGGAGCTGACGGGCGCCGAAGTGCTGGCCCGCAACCTGACGCAGGAGGTCGCCGACCTCAACAAGGAGATCCAGGACGCCGAGCGCAAGGTCGATGAGCGGCGTCTGGCGCTGGGCATCCATTCCGACGCCAGCATGAAGGCGCTCAACGACCGCATGGCCGACCTGGGCCGCCAGCTCACCGCCGCCGCCGGCGAGCGCGTGCGCGCCGAGGCGGAGTTCGCCCAGGCGCAGTCGGTGCGCGGCGGCGACGCCGGCTCGGCGGCGCAGGTGCTGGGCTCGCCGCTGATCCAGCGGCTGCAGGAGGCGGCGGCCGGGGCGTCCAGCCGCGTCGCCCAGCTGCAGCTGCGCTACAACGACCAGCACCCGCAGCTGATCGCCGCGCGCTCCGAGCTGCGCGACATCCGCGGCAAGATCGCCGAGGAGGTCGGCAAGATCCAGAACGCCCGCCACAATGCCGTCGCCATCGCCAAGGCCAACGAGGCGGGCCTGCGCCAGCAGATGGACCAGCTGAAGGCGCAGATGGCCCGCGCCAGCGAGTCCGAGGTGGACATCGCGGTGCTGGAGCGCGAGGTCGAGGCCAAGCGCACGCTGATGCCGCAGCTCACCCAGCGGCTCAACAACGCCAACGCGCAGATCGACTACCTGCGCAACCAGGGCGCCGACACCCAGGTGATCTCGCAGGCGGTGGTGCCGCGCTTCCCCAGCCACCCGCCGGTGCTCGCCATCATGGCGACCGCGGTGGTGCTGGCGGCCGGCGGCGGTGGCGTGCTGGCGGTGATGCTGGAGCGCGCCGACCACACCATCCAGAGCACCTCGCAGCTGCGCTCCATCACGCCGCTGCGCGTGCTGGGCACGCTGCCGGTGACGCGCCGCCGCCGCCGCTCGCCCGCCCAGTCGGTGGTGGAGGGCAGCGATTCGGCCTATCTGGAGCACCTGCGCACCATCGCCTTGAGAGCCGGGGCGGCCGGGCCGGCGCCGGTGAAGGTGCTGCTGGTCACCTCCTCGGTGTCGGGCGAGGGCAAGAGCACCGCGGCCTCCTCGCTGGCCCGCATGCTGGCGCTGTCCGGCCGGCGGGTGATGCTGATCGACGCCGACCTGCGGGCGCCGACCATGCACAAGGTGCTCGGCCTGCGCCGCAACCGCGGGCTGGCCGAGTTCATCCAGGAGGGACTGGGGCTGGACGAGGTGGTGCAGCGCGACGAGGTCTCGGGCTGCGACGTCATCGCCGCCGGGCATTGCCGCGGCGCCTCGGCCGACGTGCTGTCGTCGTTGCGCATGCAGGAGCTGATCGGCCACCTGGCGATCACCTACGACACGGTGATCCTCGACTCGCCGCCGGTGCTGGCGGTGTGCGACGCGCACATCCTGGCGCGGCTGGCCGACCGCACGCTGATGATGGTGCGCTGGAAGTCCACCCAGGTGTCGACGCTGGTCAGCGCCCTGCAACGCCTGTCCGACGACAGCGTGCCGGTGGACGGCATCGTGCTGTCGCAGGTGGACGGCAGGAAGTACAGCGTCTACGGCTACTCGGACTCCGAGATCTTCTCCTCGGGGTTCCGGAAGTACTACACGCACTGACGGCGGCACGGCCGGACGGAATTGGGGGAGCGGTGCCGGGCGCCGCTCCCTTTTTCGTGGGCTTCCACCAAATTTGTGTCATCGACGTCATGGCCGGGCTTGTCCCGGCCATCCACGACCTGAAGCTTTGTGGACGTTCGAGTGCGTGGATGCCCGGGACAAGCCCGGGCATGACGAGCCGGGAAAGTGCAGGTGACGGGCACGAAAAAAGCCCCTCTCCACGACGGAGAGGGGCTTTTCTGAAAAAGACCGCGGGTGCTACGGCCGCCCGTCCATCTCGCTGCGCATCATGCCGGGCTGCAACATCCCGTACGCCGGCCCCACGCGGTCGTAAAGCTGCATCAGCCGGGCCTCTTCGTTGGCCCAGTTGAAGTGCGCCTTCACCGCCTCGCGGCCGCGGCGGCCCATGGCCTCGGCCTCCTCCGGATGGTCGAACATCCACTGGATGGCCTGGGCGATGGCGTCGGGGTCGGTGCAGTTCACGCACAGGCCGCAGCGGTGCGTCTCGATGAGGCCACGGTGGTAGGGGAAGTCGGCGGTGATCACCGGGATCCCGGCCGCCATGTACTCGTAGAGCTTGACCGGCTGGGTGTCGATGTAGTTCTGCGTCGGGTAGTACAGCGCCAGCCCGACCCGTGACTCGCCGAGCAGCTTCTGCACTCCGGCGCGGTCCACCCGGCCGCGGAACTCGACCCGCGGCCAGCCGGGCGAGGCCTCCATGGCGCGCTTCAGCGCCGCCGTCTCGACGCCGCCGGCCAGCAGCATCTTCGCCCGCGGGTCGGCGACCCGGGCCATGGCGTCCACCATCTCCACCGCGCAGCGGTCGGCGCAGATGGTGCCGGCGAAGGCGACGCCGCGCCGCTCGGCGAAGGGCGGGTCGCCGTCGCCCTTGAACTCGGTGAACAGCGCGAAGTTCTGCACCAGCGCCGTCTTGTGCTTGGGGAAGCGCTTGGTGATGGTCGGCGTTGCCGCCACCACGCCGGACATGGTGCGCCCGGCCAGCCACTCCACCGCCTCCGCCACCGCGGCGATCGGCGGGCGCAACGGCTTGGGGATCCAGGTGCGGGTCAGGATGTCGCGCGGCAGGTCCTCGTGCACGTCGTAGATCACCCGCTTGCCGAGCAGGCGCAGCAGCAGCCCGGCGGGGATCAGCTCCGGGTCGTGGAAGTGGTAGACGTCGCCCTTCAGCCGCAGCCCGGCGGCGACCACCGCCGACGTCGTCCGGAGCAGCCGCCCGACGAGGCCCGGGCGGCGCTTCAGCGCCACGATGTCCACCTCCTGCCGGCGCACCGGGCGGCCATCGTCGGTGAGGCAGCGGTTGTCGGGGATCACCAGCGACACGTCGTAGCCGGCCCGCGCGAGGCCCGAACACTCCTTGGCGAAGATGCGGGCGTCGTCGGCCAGGTGCGTCGAGGTCAGGTGGACGACCTTGACGCGATCCGGCGGCGAATGGCTGTCAGGCATGAGATCGTTTCCCCCATCATGGCGGAGCCGGAGCGTGAACAGATTCGGAGTGCTCCGGGTGCTGTTGTGTTATCTTAACGTACAGCTGCAAAAATCTGCGAGGAACCGCGCAAAAAGAGCAGGTGCACGCGCAGTCGGGCCGGATTTTCCCTCTTTGGAGGCACGGCGGCGGCGCCGCGCGGCCACCCCTTCTTCGCTCTTATGGTGCGTTTACCGACCGTCGTCGATAAGATAACATCGCCCGCTGTGCCCAACCGGCGACGAGGCGGGAGCGGATATGACGATGCACGCGCAGCTCGATCGGACCTATGGCCTCCAGCGCCGTGCCGGCCCGCTGCCCGCTTTCCTCGACGACCTGCTGTCGATCGAGATGTGCTTCATGCTGTACCTGACCGCCGGACGCTACAAGGCGCTGCCGGAGTTCGAGTTCCTGCCCGTCGATCCGACGATGCTGTTCTTCGCGCTGACGCTGGGCCTGATCATCCACAAGGTGGGCGCGCGCGAGATGCGGCTGCTGCCGCTGGACGCCGCCGACCTGTTGGTGATGGGCTTCGTGGCGCTGGGCATCGTCAGCGTGTTCTGGTCCAGCCTGGAGCCGAAGAACATCGACAAGGCGTGGCGCTTCGTGCTGGCCAGCACCAGCGCCTACTTCATAGCCAGGATCCTGGTGCAGGACCCGGAGCGGCGCGACCGGCTGGTGCGGCTGCTGATCGGCTTCAGCGTCGCGCTGATGGCCTACTACGCCTTCCACCGCTGGGTCGTCGGCATCAGCATGTGGGAGCTGGAGAACACCGGCCGCATCCGCGGCAACAACTACCTGGAATACGGCGCGCACGCCGGCTGGATGTTCTTCGGCGCGCTGGCGATGGTGGTCTTCGGGCCGCGGAAATGGCTGGTGCCGGCGCTGGCGGTGGCGGTGGCGGGGCTGTTCCTGCTGATGCTGATCGGCGCGCGCGGCTCGCTGGTGTTCTCGGCGCTCGCCGTGCCGCTGGCCGGCGCGATGCTGGTGATCGGCCGGCGGCGGGACGGCGGCGGCTTCCAGCGGCTCGTCCTGCTGCTGGTGGTGCTCGCCGTCATGGCCTGGGCCGGCTATGCCGCTCTGGTGGCGGTCAAAGGTTTCAGCGAGGCGTCGGAGCAGCTCTACACACTGGAGCGCCTGTCCGGGCAGATCTCCAACGAGGCGACCTATTCGCTGGACATCCGCGCCGAGGGGCGCGACCTGGCGTTCCGGCGCTGGCTGGAGCTGCCGTTGTTCGGCTGGGGCCTCGGCGAGTTCCGCGTCCAGCTCCCCACCCTCGACTACCCGCACAACCTGCTGCTTGAGACCCTGATGGAGATGGGGCTGGTCGGGACGGTGCCCTTCGTGGCGCTGCAGATCATCGCGCTGTTCGCCTGCCTGCGCGCCATCCGGAACCCGGACTCCTCGTGGATCGAGATGATGATCGCGCTGAAGTTCCTCACCGAGATCGTCTCGCACGCGAGCGTCGAAGGCTATCTCGGCGACAACCGCATGTACTTCACGCTGATCGCCCTGGCGCTCTGCATCGGGCGGAGCAAGCCGCAGGCGCTGAAACCGGTGTACGTCCGATGATCGCCGAGCTGGCCTTCCACCTCTACGTCTCCGCCGCCGGGGCGGACGCCAATCCCGGCACCGCCGAGCGGCCTGTGCGCAGCATCGCCCGCGCCGCTCAGTTGGCCAAGCCGGGCACCGTCGTGCACGTGGCGCCCGGGACCTACGAGGGCGGCTTCCAGACCGCCGCCAGCGGCACCGTGGAGGCGCCGATCGTCTACCTCTCGGAGGTTCCCGGCGCGGCGCGCATCGTGCCGCCGGCCGACAGCCGCAAGCAGGAGGCCTGGGACAACCGCGGCGCCGACGTGGTGATCGACGGGTTCGAGATCGACGGCGGTGCGTACCGGGGCGGCACGCCCTGGCTGTACGGCGTCTACACCACCGGCTCACGCTCGGTGGTGCGCAACACGAAGGTGCACGACATCGCCCGCGACGCCGCGGCCATGCGCGCCGCCAACACGGGCAACCAGGGCGGCGCCGGGATCATGGGCGACAGCTACTACGGCGGCCTGGACATCACCATAGCCGGCAACACCGTCTACAACATCGGCCCGGCCGAGGTGAGAAGCAACCTGGTGCACGGCGTCTACCTGGCGACGCGCGGGGCGGTGCTGAACAACCTGATCTACCAGGTGGTCGGCGACGGCGTCAGCACGTGGCACGACGCCACCGAGGTGAGGATCCTCAACAACACGGTGTTCCAGGCGCGCGGCGCCGGGATCCTGGTCGGCGCCGGCGACTTCTACAAGCGCACGGGGCCGCACGACGGATCGCGCATCTCCAACAACCTCGTCTACGACAACGCCAAGGGCATCGAGGAGGGCGGGGCGGTCGGCCCGCGGAACGCCTACACGCACAACCTCGTCTACGGCAACCGGACCGACTGGCGGCTGCGCGTCGGTCGGGCGGAGGCGACGGTGGCCGCCGACCCGCAGTTCGTGCGCTACGACCGGCTCGGCGGCGGCGACTACCGGCTCGCGCCCGGCTCGCCGGCCATCGACGCCGGCACGTTGGCCGCGGCGCCCGCCACCGATCTGGAGGGCGTGGCGCGGCCGCAGAACCGGGGTATCGACATCGGCGCCTACGAGCGCTCGACCACAGCCAAGACGTCCGCCGCCGTGCCTTGAGCCTCCCCCATTCACGTCCGGAGGGACCATGAACGACATCCGTCCGCTCATCGAAGACTGCTGCGGCTGGAACCGGCGGACCTGGGCCGACGCCGTCTCCTTTGCGCTGTCGGCGCTGCCGGGCGACCTGAGCGGCAAGCGGGTCCTGGAGATCGGCGCCGGCAAGTATTCCTGCCTCGCCCCGGTGTTCGCCGTGCTGGGGGCGGAGGTGACCTGCTCCTACTACGGGCAGGCGCACCACGCCATCGAGACCGGCCGGCTGCGGACCGTGTCGGAGAAGTACGGCATCACCGGCATCACGCTGCGCGAGGTGGACATCCACGACTTCACCGGCACGTACGACATCATCGTGCTGAAGTCGGTGCTGGGCGGCATCTGTCGCGCCGGCGACGTGGCGAAGATGCGCTCCATCGTCCGCGGCCTCGTCGGGCACCTGAGCGAGGATGGCGTGGTGCTGACCTTCGACAATGGCCATGTCGGCCCCGTCGCCAAGCTGAACAGCCTGCTGGGCGCCGGCCGCAACCGCTGGACCTATTTCCGGCGCGAGGACCTGGGCGAGGTGCTGGCCGGCTACGAGCACGAGACGCATGGCTTCGGCTTCCTGAACGTCGGCGCCGCCCGCTTCGCGCTGCGCCGCGACGTGGAGGCGCTGGAGGCGGTCAACGACGCCATCCACGCGGTGGATTCGGCGCTGCTGCGCCTGTTCGGCTTCCGCGAGCGCGCGGTGTACGGCACCGTCATCCGCAACCGCGCCGCCCGCGCGTCCGCGGCGGCGGCGGTGTCGTCAGGCAAGCCGCTCCTGTCGGGCGGGCTGTAGGTCGGCGGCACCGGGCCGGTCCGCCAGCAGCTCGGCGACGGCCCGGCCGACGGTGCGGTCGAGGTCGGGGATGAACGTTCCGTCCAGGTCGAACAGGGTGCGGAAGCGGTCGGCCTCGTAGCCGCCCGCCCGCACCGCCGCGTCGGTCGGCACGTACAGGCACGGGCCGGCGAGGTAGCCGGTGGCGATCCGCCCCGGCGGCAGGCGCGGCGCCAGGATCGGCCCCCACTCGCCGATCACCTCGCCGGTCATGGCGACGATTCCGCAGGCCGGGCCGAAGTCCAGGCTCACCATGTCCAACGCGATCTCCGGCGTGCCGTGGAAGATCGGTGCGGAGCGGAGGTGGCGGTGTTCCAGGTCCGCCTCCGCCGGTCGCGCCGCCTCGGCGCAGGCGACGGCGGTGGCGGCAAGCCTGTCGCCCCAGGCGCGGAAGCCGTCCGGCGTGAACCAGGGGATGTAGGGGTTGAAGGGCAGGGCGATGCGCAGGACCTCGTTCACCGTGCGCGGGACCGGGACCGGAATGTCGGCGATGGCCGACCCGGCGAAGCCCGGCAGGTAGAGCACCGCGCAACCGGCGCCGAACCGCGCGCGCAGATGGCCGCGCACGAGGCCGGGGAAGTCCGGCGACACCCGGTCCATGCGCGGGTAGCGGTTGGCGTGGCAGGCGAAGGACCAGACGACGGCGCGCACCGCCCCAGCGTCGTCGCGCAGCACGATGCAGCGCAGCGTCCGGTCGACGATTCCCTTGCGATACGGGGCCAGCGCGATCTCCCGCCCGAAGCGCAGGCGCCGCTCGTGGCGGAGCGCCGGGTAATCGAGCACCCAGGCCGGTTTGCGGCGGTTGACGTTGTAGGGTGCCAAGCGCTCCGCGGCGCCGGCGGAGACCGGCTCGGCCGGCAGCCGGCGGATGGCGTCGGCGACGCACCGCACCACCATGTCGCGGTAGGCCGGGTCGAGCGCGCCGAGCTGCGGCACCTCCGGCGCCAGGGAGGGCGCGTTGTGGGTGTGGGTGGCGACCAGCACCAGCCGCTCCGGCGCCAGTCCCGCCGCCGCGGCGATGGCGGCGTGCGTGGCGGCGCCGACGAACAGCGTGTCGAGGCTGGCCAGCACCACGCGCTGGCCGCCGCCGTCGACGAAGCCGGCGAGATTCGCCTCCAGCGGCGCGTCGATCCCGGTGAAGGCGCGCGTCCGCGCCGCGAAGCCGGCCAGCGGGGCGGGGCGGGCCGGCGTGATGTCGACGGTCAGGAAGCCGGCGCGCATCGGGTTGGTTCCTTCAACTCGTCCTGCCCGTGCCTCGCGCGCAGCCGCAGGATGGCCAGGGCGTTGAGGGCGAGCAGCGACAGGTTGGCCAGCACGCCGCCCACCGTCAGCGCGCCGATGCAGGCGAGCGGCGACAGTTCCAGCCACCAGGACAGCACCAGCGCCCCGGCGATGAAGGCCAGCCGCATCACCTCCCACGCCGCCATCCAGTGGTTGCGGCCGTAGATGTGCAGGCTCTCGGTGCCGTGCGCGGCGAGGCCGACGAAACTGCCCAGCACCAGCACTCCGGCGTACTCACCGGCCGTCGCCCAGGCCGCGCCGAAGATCCAGCCGAACAGCTCCGGCCCCCACCACACCAGCACCAGCGCCGGCGCCATGGCGGCGAGCAGCCCGGCGTTGAGGATCAGGAACAGCAGCCACAGCCGCCGCGGGTCCTCGTGCTGCAGGCGGGCGGCGTTGCCCCAGAAGACCTGGTTGACCGCCTGCCCGACGAAGGCGGTGGGCTGCCACAGCACGCGCCCCGCCAGCGACAGCTGCCCGTTCACCGCCAGCCCGTACAGCGACGGCATGACGAGATTGGGCGCCTGGGCGCTGACCGCGCTGACCATGCTGGACGGCGTGGCGACCAGCGGGAAGCGGCGGTACTCCCCGGCCACGGCGCGCAGCCGGGCGGGAGCCAGGGCGCGCAAGGACGCCGCGACGTCGGCCCGCGCGTGCCACGCGCCGCGCAGCATGCCCAGGGAGTAGCCGCCGATGTAGCCGAGCAGCAGGCTGGTGGCGTCCGTATGCCGCACCGCCAGCAGGATCTGGCAGCCGACCACGCCGACCAGCGTGACGAAGCGCGCCTGCGCGACCACCGCGAAATCCTTGTGGCGGACCAGCCAGCTCATGGCGATCTCGTGCAGCGCGGTGACCGCCAGCGCGACCGCCACCAGCACGACGTCCAGCACCGACATCGACAGCCAGCCGGCCAGCCACGGCTGCGCCAACACGCCGATCACCGCGAACAGCGGCGCCGCGCCGAGGACGATCAGCAGGCACAGCGCCAGCAGGTCGCGGGCCTCCGCGTCCTCCTGCGGCAGCGGCAGCGCCCAGTTGAAGCGCAGCAGCGCCCAGGGCAGCAGGAGGTTGACCAGCGCGCCGAGGATGGCGAAGTGGCCGAACGCCTCCGGCCCGTACAGGCGGGTGAGCAAAGGCGCCGCCAGGAAGGCCAGCGCCTGCCCCAGGCCCACCGCGCCGGAGATCCGCATCACGTCGCCGGTGACGCGGCCGATGAACGACCCGTTGCGCCGGACGGCGCCGAACAGCCGCGCCGTCCCGTTCGCCAGCGTGTTCACCTGCGGCATCCTTTTCGTCGTCCTGCCCAGAGCCAGAGAGCGGCGGGCAGGATGCCACGCCGAAATCGGACGGCGGAAGGCGCCACGAGGGGCTACCCCGACCAGGATCGCATCTATACGGCCATTCGTACCTCTCCCTCCGTCGGGCCGGGGCACCCCTTCTGCGTGGTCTCTTACTCCGGCTTCTTTTGTTTCTGACGATAAAAAACATAATAGCATCGGCCGCTATCACGCACTGGGAGGGAATGCGGATGACGGCATTTGCTTTGGTCGGCTGCGGGCGCATCGCCAAGCGGCACGCCGATCTGCTGTCGCAAGGGCAGATCAACGGGGCGACCCTGGCCGCCGTGGCGGAGATCGACGAATCCCGCCGCCAGCTCTTCGCCAAGGAATACGGCGTCCCGGCCTTCGCCGACCACCATGAGATGATGCGGGCGATGGGCGACAGGATCGACGTGGTCAGCGTGCTCACCGAGAGCGGCAACCACGCCCGCCACACCATCGACCTCGCCAAGTACGGCAAGCACATCGTGGTCGAGAAGCCGATGGCGCTGACGCTGGCCGACGCCGAGGCGATGATCCGCGCCTGCGACGCCGCCAACGTCAAGCTGTTCGTCGTCAAGCAGAACCGCTTCAACTTGCCCGTCGTCCGCCTGCGCCAGGCGCTGGAGCAGGGCCGCTTCGGCAAGATCGTCATGGGCACGGTGCGGGTGCGCTGGTGCCGGCCGCAGTCCTACTACGACCAGGCGAAGTGGCGCGGCACCTGGGCGCTCGACGGCGGCGTCTTCGCCAACCAGGCGAGCCACCACGTGGATCTGCTGGAATGGCTGCTGGGCGAGCCGGAGACGGTGTTCGCCAAGGCGCGCACCGCGCTGGTCGACATCGAGGCGGAGGACACCGGCGTCGCGCTGATCAAGTTCGCCAGCGGGGCGCTCGGCGTCGTCGAGGCGACCACGGCGACCCGGCCGAAGGACCTGGAGGGCTCCATCTCCATCCTCGGCGAGCGCGGCACGGTCGAGATCGGCGGTTTCGCCGTCAACGAGATGAAGACCTGGCAGTTCGTCGACCAGGGCCCCGAGGACGAGGCCATCCTGCGCGAGTGCCGCGAGACGCCGCCGGACGTCTACGGCTTCGGCCACAAGCATTACCTGAACAACGTGGTGGACAGCCTGGACAACGGCGGCCGCGCGCTGGTGGACGGGCTGGAGGGCTACAAGTCGCTCTACCTGCTGTCGGCCATCTACGAATCCATCGCCACCAACCAGGAGGTCCGGATGCGCTTCCGGCCCCAGGTCTCCCCCCTCGGCCTGATGCCCCAGCTTGGAGTGCACCCGTGAGCCTGACCACGCTCCAGAAGATCCCCTTCGTCAACCTCGCCCGCCAGATCGAGCGGCTGCGCCCCGACCTCGTGGCCGCGTTCGAGGCGGTGCTGGACTCGCGCGGCTTCATCAAGGGGCCGCACGTGACGGCGTTCGAGACGGCGTTCGCGGAGGCCATCGGGGCACCGCACATCGTCGGCTGCGCCAACGGCACCGCCGCGGTGGCGCTGGCGCTGGAGGCGGCGGGCGTCGGGCCGGGCGACGAGGTGATCGTCCCCTCCCACACCTTCATCGCCACCGGCGAGGCGGTGTGCCATGTCGGCGCCACGCCGGTGTTCTGCGACATCGACCCGGACACCTACACCCTCGACCCCAGGGACGCCGAACGGCGCATCACGCCGCGCACGCGGGCGATCATCCCCGTGCACATCTACGGCACGCCGGCGGATATGGACGCGATCCTCGACCTCGCCGGGGCCCATGATCTCGTGGTGATCGAGGACTGCGCGCAGGCGCACCTCGCCACCTGCAAGGGGCGCATGGTGGGCAGCATCGGCCATGCCGGCAGCTTCAGCTTCTTCCCCGGCAAGAACCTGGGCGCGCTCGGCGACGCCGGGGCGGTGGCGACCGGCGACGCACGGCTCGCCGAGCGCATCCGCAAGCTCGCCGACCACGGCCGCCTGTCGAAGTACGAGCACGACATCGTCGGCTACAACCAGCGCCTGGATGGGTTGCAGGCGGCGCTGCTGTCGGTGAAGCTGCCGCATCTGCGCGGCTGGACCGAGCGTCGCCGGCGCGTCGCCGCCTACTACGACAGCCGGCTGAAGCCGGCCGGCGTCAAGGTGATCGAGGCGCCGGAGGGGGCGGAGTCCGTCTACCACCTCTACGTCATCGAGGTGGACGACCAGCAGAAGACCGCCGCGGCGCTGGCGGCGCTGGGTGTCGAGACCGGCGTGCATTACCCGTGCCCGCTGCACCGGCAGCCGGCCTTCCGTTACCTGGGCGGCGAGGCGCTGCCGAATGCGGAACGGGCGGCCGCGCGCATTCTCAGCCTGCCGATCTGCGGCGAGATCACCGACGAGGAGGCCGAGTACGCCTGCGATCAGGTGTTGGCCGTCCTGCGGGAATAGGGCTCCATCCCTGGCAAAGGCCCTTCTCCTGCGGGAGAGGGCCTTTTCTTTTCATGATGGGGCGTTCGAATAGATGAAGAACCGTGAGCTGCCGTAGGCGTATTCGTCGGTCTTCCGAAGGAGCGCGTCCTTTGCCAGCACCGGCGCCAGCCCGGCGGGGTTGGAGACGATCAGCTGGACGACGCGGTGGCGCACGCGCAACGAGCGGTGCAGGTTGCCCAGCACCACCGCCATCACCGCCGGGCGGAACGGGTTGAACAGGAAGATCACCTCCTCGTCGCCGGTGAAGCGGTACTCGGCGGCGTCGCCTTCGATGATGACGATGTCGGCCGATGGATTGGCGGACCGGCTGTAGACGGTGACGTTGGTCCGGCAGATGGCGGCGAGTTCCGGCGCGAATTCGATGCCGACGATGCGGCGGAACGGGTAGGCCGCGGCGGCGCACAGGATGCGGCCCTTGCCGCAGCCGAAATCGACGAACACGCCGCCCAAGGGCGGCTTGAGGTGCGCCATCAGCTTGTGGAACGCGCGCACCCGCGTCGGCGTGTACCCGATGCCCAGGTGCTTGTTGCGGCCGCGGACCGCCAGCGCATCGAGCGATACGTCCTGCGCCGTCTCGGTGCCGTGGATGCGGTCGAAACGCAGATCATCCATCAGGGCCGCGGCGTTCTCCAGCGTGCCGCGCAACCCGTTCGCCCGTACGCTCTCAGCGTAATGGGCAAGTGCCTTCAGGGCAAATTTCATGTCGTTGATTCCCATTTTTCGTTATGCGCCCGGCAAACGCCAAAACCCCCACGCCGGTGGCGTGGAGGGGCTTGGCGCATCTGCCGTCACAGCCGTTTCGCTGTGTTGAGAAGCCCCTTCCCCACGAGGGGGGAGGGGCCTTGTTGCGTCACCCCCGCGCGGGGGTCGCCGTCGTGCCGCGCGCCGCCGTCCGCCGTGCGGCGAACAGCCGCCAGGCGCCGCGCAGCACCGGCATCGGGTCGTCCCAGGCCATCGCCGACTTGCCGTCGCAGCGCAGCGCCCACAGCGCCCAGGCCGCCAGCGGCGTGCCGGAGGCGCGGATCGCGGCGAAGTCGTTCACCATGTGGCACCACTCCACGCCGGCCCGCGCGCGCCGCGTCACCGGGCGCGGCAAGCCGAGCAGGTCGGCGTAGACCAGCGCCGGCAGGTTGACCCCGGCCAGCGCGCCGGCCAGATGCCAGAGGTTGAAGCGCGGGTTGACCTCCAGCAGGTGCAGCGAACCGTCCGGCGCGCGCTTGAAGTCGAACTTGGCGACGCCGCGCAGGTCGAGCCGGCGCGTCAGGTCGCGGCCGAGCGCCGTCACGTCCGCCTCGTCGGTGATGGTCAGCGCCGTGGTGTGGCCGTAGGCCTCGGGATAGGTGCGGATCTTGCGGCCGGTGAACTCGCCGGCGATGTCCCCCCAGCGGTCAACGAACACGTGGTAGCTCTCGATGCAGGATTCCGGGCCGGGGATCATCTCCTGCGCCAGCAGGTCCTGCCCGCCGGAGGCGAGGTGGGGCCACAGCGCGCGCAGCCCGGCCGGGCTGTCGACCTGGTGCGCCTTGCCGGCCTCGCCCAACGCCAGCCACGCCCGGGTGCGGCGGGTTGGCTTGATGATGATGGGAAAGCTCAGGTCGAGGTCCGGCGCCTCGTCCATGGCCGCGGGGCGCAGCAGGCGGGTCTTCGGCACCGGCAGGTTCAGGCGCTCGGCCAGCAGGCGGAAGCGCGACTTGTCCACCAGGTCCTCGACCAGCCCGGCGTCCGCGACCACGAAGCGGAACGCCCGCGCCAGATGGCTGCGGTAGCGGGAGATCATGAGGAGCTTTGAATCCTCCTCATAGAACAGCACCGGCGGCTGGTCCTGCCGCAGGCCGAAGGCCACCAGCTTGTCGACCAGCGCCTCGGGCTCGGTGGCGGCATCCCAGGAGAGCGTGGTCCGGGCGTACCGGGACGCGAGCGTCGGGCTGTCCGTACGGCCGAGCGCCGCGCAGGGGTAGCCGGCCAGGGCGAGCGGCCGCAGGAGGTCCATGCTGCCCATGACGCACGCCAGCGGCAGGCCGTCCGGTGAAGTCCCGATGTGGTGGTTCATGCAGGTTCCCCTGGTTCGTGGCCCCGGTTCTTGGCTCCGGTTCGTGGCGGTGCCGGCGCGTGAGCGGATCTCAGCGCCCCTGCGGACGCCGGAGGCCGGCGAGGATGGTGAGAGTGGTGAGGACGGCGCGCGTGATCCGGCTGTCCGGGTTGGTCAGCATCCACACCTTCGCCCGGCGCGCCCGGCCGGCGGCGGCGGTGCGGACCACCAGCGGCGCGTTCAGCGCCATGTGCGTGGCCGAGCGGTGGATGACCAGCCGGTCCACGTCCTGCCGCACGCCGAGCATCCGCGCCTTGTACTCTTCGCGCCCGCCGCCCAGGTGGAAGCGCCTGGCGCCGCGCGCGATGCTCTCGCAGACGGTGGTGTGGTAGCAGAGCTGGCCGAGGCTGTAGTCGTTGTAGGCCGGGTCGTGCGCGATCACCTCGGTCAGGAAGTCCTCGCCGATGTGGTAGGTGATCATGCCGGCGCACAGCCGGCCGTCCACGCGTGTCAGGTTCATCACGCCGCAGCGCCGGGCCATGCGCAGGATGCGCCGGGTCTCCGCCTCGTCGATGCCGAACAGCTTTCCCTTCGAGGCGATGCGCGCCTGGTTGAGCCGGATCAGCTCGCGGACATCCTCCTCGCGGATGGCCTCGCGCTCGCGGAACTCGTAGCCGTAGGTGGGCAGGTCGCGGGCGACCTTCCTGGTGCAGCGCTTGATCTTCCCGCGCGTCGCCTTGCCCAGGCCCGCCGTGTACGCGGCGGCGCTGGCCGGCAGCGTGATGATCCAGTTCTCCTTGGAATTGTGGAGCTGGACCGGGTAGGGCAGCGCCGACGCGTCGGTCTGCACGGCCTGGAAGCGGATCGCCCGCGTCGCGGGAAACGTGGCGAAGATGCAGTCGGCGAACCGGCACACCTCCTGCGCGTCGATGACGATGAACTCGTTCAGCACGTCCGCCACGCCGTCCGCAAGGCGGAAGACGAGAACGGCGGAGATCTCGCCGTCGGCGTGGGCGACATAGGTGCTGACGTTGTCCGTCGGCCGCGACGTCTCGAAGAACGCCGGCGAAGAATGGATGTGGCCGTACAGCCGCGACAGCTCGGCGCCGGCGAAGGAGGGGATTTCGTTGAGGTAGCACGACACACCCGTCGCGCCGGGCTTGGCCCCCGGCGCGTGCCGAGTGAGGGACACGCTGAACGACACGTCATGGCCTCCTTTGGCGTCAGACCACAGTGGCACCAGCCGCGCGCTATCGCGCCGGTCCGGCGTTAGGGGCGATCCTCGCCGGCCAGCTGCGGCTGGTGTTATGTTTTCTTAATTTGGGGCGATCTTCTCAACATTCCCGCCGCGAAGGAAGGTGGTGGACGTGGTACTCTGCTTTGGTAATGCGTCCTTCCTCCGCCCCCGTCGACGCTGCAACAGGACCGTCTCCCCAAGAATAACTAATAATTTTCAATGATATAGCCGATGTCTTTGGGCCCTGCCCAGGCGAGGAGCCGGGCTGCGGGCCCGCCGCCTCCCTCGCCTTCGCTTGATCCCGCCTTTCTTATGGTGTGGGGGCGTGCATTTTGATATCCATCTTTTTCTCTTCTTGTCCGAGCCTGCCGTGGATAATAGGTTCAGTCGAACGCGCTGGCGCCGTTCGTGTGGCCCGCATTTTTCGATAAGACGGGGGTGCGATGAAGGACATGAACGAGAGCCACGCGTTTTCGCCCGCCGCGGCACTGATGGGCGGGCTGGCGGATGCCGGCGTGCGGCCGCGGTTCGGCGAACCGACCTTCCGCGTCATCCTGACCCGGGCGCTGGAGCGCGGCTATGGCTTCGCCCGCATCGATGAGCCGTTCGGGATGGCCGGCGGGCGGGTGTTCTACCTTCGGCACGACGTCGACATCTCCACGCCGATGGCGCTGCGCCTGGGCGAGATCGAGCACGAGCACGGCGTGCGCGGGAACTTCTTCTTCCAGCTCAACGCCGAGACCTATTCCTTCTTCGTCCCGGAAACGCTGGACATCGTCGCCCGCCTGCGCGCCATGGGGCACTGCGTCGGCCTGCACATCGACGAGCTGCTGATCGGCGCCGACGAGCGGGCGATCGCCGACACCTTCGACTGGGTGACCCGCCGCATCGTGCCGATGGATCGCGCCGTCAGCTTCCACCGGCCCTCGCCTGAGGTGCTGGGGCGCCGGTACGGCGCCTTCGTCAACGCCTACGACGACCGCATCTTCGACGCCGGTTCCTACCTGTCGGACTCGCGCCGCAGCCTCGCCTTCCACGACACCCTGATGGGGTGGCTGGACGAGGGCCGGCCGCACCTGCAACTCCTCCTGCATCCTGAATGGTGGTGCGAGGTGGAGTCCGTCGCCGAGTTCTGGCAACGCCTCAGCGACCGGCGCACCGACCAGCTGCGCCGCTACATGACCCGGAACTTTCCCAAGGTGTTCGCCGCCCTGCTCGGGGGGGAGGAGCGGCGGTTCCGCATCTGATTACGACGATCCGCAGGGGATCCACAGGGGAGCATCGTCCAGCCATGAAAGTTGCTGCGCACCAGCCGAACTACATCCCGTGGCTCGGCTATTTCGCGAAGCTGGCCAGCGCGGACGTCTTCATCTTCCTCGACGACGTGCAACTGCCGCAGGGGCGCAGTTACGTCCACCGCAGCCGGGTCCACGCCCCGCCCGACGGCGCCTGGCTGTCGGCGCCGATCCGGCGGGAGGAGCGGCAGCTCATCAAGGACGTCCGCTTCGCCGACGAGGACTGGCGCCGCAAGCATCAGGCGACGCTGTTCCACACCTACCGCAAGGCGCCGTTCTTCGCCCCCGTGATGGAACTGGTGGAGGCGATCTACGGTTTTCCGACCGAGGGGCTCGCACCGTTCAACATGAATGCGGTGACGCTGATCGCCGGCTATCTCGGCCTGTCCTGCCGGTTCGAGCTGTCCAGCGCCTTCGGCGTGTCGCAGTCCAGCGACGACCGGCTGATCGAGCTGGTCAAGGCGGTGGGCGGCGACACCTACGTCTCCGGCGCCGGTGGGCAGAACTACCAGCACCCGGAGAAGTTCGCGGCGGCCGGGCTTGACCTGTGCGTGCGCGCGTACAAGCCGCGCCCTTACCCGCAGCACCAGGGCGGATTCGTGTCCGGCCTGAGCGTCCTCGACGCGCTGTTCAACCTCGGCCCCGGCGCCGTGCAGCAGCTGACCTACGAAGGTCTCCACGAGGCCGTCGCCGCCGGCTGAGCCGGAGCGGGGCAAGAAAGCGTGGAATAATAAGAGGTTCCATGTTATCTGAGGAAAAGGGCGCGGACGGATCCGGGGTGGCCGCCGCCCCGGCGAAGGCTGCATCCGCCCTGGGCTCGCGAACATGGCAAATCTACGGGAAAAGGGGAAGATCCCCCACCAGGAATGGCCGGCGATCCGCGCCCGCTACGCGGGTGGGGAGTCGCTGGCGAGCATCGCCCGTGACTATGGCTGCACCGGCCCAGCCATCCGCTACATCGTGAACCGCCCGGCCGCCGCAGCCGACGACGATCGGCCGGTGCCCGCCGCTCCGCCGCCGGGCCGCGCGCCGCGGCCGGAAGGCCGCCCCACCGAGACGCCGGCCCGCGCCGAACCGCCCGCCGCGGCCGGCATCGACCCGGATCTGCGCCGGCGGGTCAGCAGCGAGATCGCGTCTTTTCTCGCGGTGTTCGATTCCTTTCTTACGGAAAGCTCGCCGGACAGCTACGACCAGCTGATCGACGCCACCGACCGCCTGATGCGTGTCGCCGCACGCACCCGCATCGAGCTAGAGCGTGCGCGTACCGCCGAACACGCGCACGCGCGTTCCCGCCTCCTGACCCCCGCCTCCTGACCCCCGCCTCCTGCCCGTCGTCATAGGCCTTCGGGCCAGGTGAGTGTGGCGCCGCCGCAACGCGCGGCGAGATTGCGACAAGTTACCTAAAATGTCTCTCTAATTTGTCCGACTTTCGCCCCATGCCCTCGGACTATGGTCGTACCACGAACGGAGCCGCAGCAACGATCCGCGGTTCCCGTGGGACCAACACCATGGAGATGCCGGCCATGCGCACCGGATCTGGACTCGCCTGATCATACTGTCCCCGCCGCCCGTCGGCCGGCTGCCCTGACGCAGCCCTGACGCGCCGGCCGGGGATCCCGGAGCGAAGCAGCCGGGACCGGGGCACCCGCCCTCCATACCCACAACCGGATGCGCCCGAGAGGGCGCTCTCATCGGGATGCCCTTGCGCTCCCGATCGGGGCCTTGCGTCCGCCGCGAGCCCCTTTCAGCAAAGGAACACTTGAGCTATGGCTGATTTCTACGTCTCGACGACCGGTTCCGACAGCAACGCCGGCACCCAGGCTTCGCCCTTCCGCACCATTCTGAAGGCCTCGCAGGCCGCCTCGTCCGGCTCCACCGTGCACGTCGCGCCCGGCACCTACCAGGGCGGCTTCCAGACGACGACGAGCGGCGTGACCTACGTCTCCGACGTGAAGTGGGGCGCCAAGATCGTCCCCGGTTCCAGCAACGGCCGCATCGAGGCCTGGGACAACCGCGGCTCCAACGTCACCATCGACGGCTTCGAGATCGACGGCTCCGGCCAGACCGCCGGCACCCGCTGGCTGTTCGGCGTCTACACCACCGGCTCCAACTCGGTGGTGCAGAACATGAAGGTGCACGACATCGTGCGCGACTCCACCGCCTGGAGCGCCGCCAACACCGGCCAGGGCGGCGCCGGCATCATGGGCGACGGCTACTACGGTGGCTCGAACATCAAGATGCTCAACAACACCGTCTACAACATCGGGATGGCCAACCAGAGCAGCAGCCTGATCCACGGCGTCTACATGGCGACCAGCGGCGAGGTGAAGGGCAACCTCGTCTACCAGATCGTCGGCGACGGCGTGACCACCTGGCACGACGCGACCAACCTGAAGATCGTCAACAACACGATCTTCGAGGCGAACGGCGCGGGCATCATGATCGGCGCCGGCGACCACTACAAGACCAGCGGGCCGAACGACTACACGCAGGTGTCCAACAACATCCTGTACGCCAACACCAAGGGTCTGGAGACCTACGGCGAGGTCGGCACGCACAACACCTATTCCAACAATCTGGTGTACGGCAACGGCACCAACTGGATCCTGAAGAACGGCACGGCCACCGGCACGATCAGCGCCGATCCGAAGTTCGTGAACTACGTCGCCACCGGCGGCGGCGACTACCATCTGGCGGCCGGCTCGCCGGCGATCAACGCGGGCACCTCGACCAGCGCGCCGACCTACGACCTGAGCGGCACCGCCCGCGAGGGTGCGGTGGACATCGGCGCCTACGAGTACCACGCGACCACCACCACGCCGACTCCCACGCCGACTCCCACCCCGACCCCCACGCCGACCCCGACCCCCACGCCGACGCCCACCACCTCCAGCATCGTGATCAACGCGAACGGCTCCACGACCAAGGGCGCGAACGCGCACTTCAACGTGCTGGTCGACGGCGTGAAGATCGGCGAGGCCACGACCAGCTCCACCGCCAAGGACTACGCCTTCACCACCACCGCCACGCTGGGCGTCGGCCACAAGGTGCAGGTGCAGTACGACAACGACTCCGGCTCCCGCGACCTGTACGTCAACAAGTTCACGGTGAACGGCCAGTCGTTCGGCCCGACCAGCAGCATGGTCACCTACGACAAGGGGGCGCTGGACGGCAGGGACGTGGTCGCCGGCCAGCAGGGCATGTGGTGGAACGGCACGCTGGTGGCCAACCTGCCGGCCAGCTACTTCCCGGCCGCCAAGGCCGCTGCCGTCCCGGCCGCCACCGATTCGACCATCACGGTGAACGCGCAGGGCACCGCGGCGGACGGCGTCAACGCCCACTTCAACCTGCTGATCGACGGCCAGAAGGTGGGCGAGGGCACTGCCGGCGCCACGGCCAAGGACTTCACCTTCGCCTCCAGCGTCACCACCGACCAGGCGCACAAGGTGCAGGTGCAGTTCGACAACGACGCCACGATCAACGGCCAGGACCGCAACCTGATCGTCAACCAGATCACCATCAACGGCAAGGCGGTGGCGCCGACGGCGTCGATCGTGACCTACGACAAGTACGCGCTGGACGGGCAGGACGTGGTTGCCGGCCAGTCGGGCATGTGGTGGGACGGCACGCTGGTGGTGAACGCCGACAAGTCCTACTTCCCGGCGCCGGCCGCCGCTGCCGCCGCAGCCCAGCTCGACGTCTACGACCATCTGGTCGCGCAGTCCGCCCCGACCGCGGCGGCGACGACCACGGCCACCGCCTCGGCCGCGTCGTTCGAGTTGGCGGCGGTGGACGCCACGCACACGCTGGTCGTGGATCCGCTGCACGTGGACAGCGTCTACACTCACTGACGACGGCGCTGACGACTGGTATCCGCCGGGGCGGCGAAAAGCGCCGTCCCGCGGGCACCGCCCCTCAGCCCCGGTGGCCCCGCGCCGCCGGGGCTCTCGGCGTTCGGGCGCCGAGCCCGTTCAGCACCAGATGGGCGGCCGCCGGATCGGAGAAGGAGAAGCGGATGGTGACGCTGCCGTCGCGCCGGAAGCCGAAGCGCAGCCGCGGCGCGTCCACGCCGTATTCCTCGACGCGGCACCAGACGCTGGCGAGGGCCCGTTCCGCTTCGGGCAGGGACACTCCGCGCAGGCTCGCGTTCACCATGAGGCGGCTCCAGCGTTCGTGATGGGATGCCCCAAGTCATACCATGCGGATTTTCGCCGCCAGCAGCGCTCATCGGGAGAGCGCGCCCGTCGCTTCCGTGGCAAAGCGCGGCATCGGTACAGACGGCGGCGTCGATCTGTCTAGGCTGCCCGAGTAGAGGTTCCTAAGTCCATCGCGCCGCAAAGCAGAGGGGGGCGTCCGACCGTAGGGCGCGTGTCGCGATCTACCCCGCAATAGCGGCCCGATCGGCCCGGCGGTGGACGTCGGATCCGCCCGATGGCGCCGGCGTCAGCCGAGCGCCGCCGCGTGGTGGCGCAGGTGGTCGTCGATGAAGCTGGAGATGAAGAAGTAGCTGTGGTCGTAACCCGGCTGCATCCGCAGCGTCAGCGGATGCCCGGCCGCTTCGGCGGCTTGGCGCAGGGCGTCGGGCTTCAGCTGCGTGTCCAGGAAGCTGTCGGCGTCGCCCTGGTCCACCAGCAGCGGCAGGCGCTCCTGCGCGCGGGCGATCAGGGCGCAGCTGTCCCACTCCAGCCACCGCGACCGGTCCGGCCCGAAGAAGCGGCCGAAGGCCTTCTCGCCCCAGGGCACGGCCGCCGGGTTGACGATCGGCGCGAAGGCCGAGACCGAGCGGTAGCGGCCGGGGTTGCGCAGCGCGCAGACCAGCGCGCCGTGCCCGCCCATGGAGTGGCCGGAGATCGCCCGCCGGCCGGTGGTGGGCAGCATGGTCTCGACCAGCTCCGGCAGTTCCCACACCACGTAGTCGTGCATGCGGTAGTGCGTTGCCCACGGCTCCTGCGTCGCGTTGACGTAGAAGCCGGCGCCCAGCCCGAAGTCCCATGCGCCGTCCGGATCGCCGGGCACGTCGGGGCCGCGCGGGCTGGTGTCGGGCGCCACGATGGCGATTCCGAGTTCGGCGGCCGTGCGCATGGCGCCGGCCTTCTGCATGAAGTTCTCGTCGGTGCAGGTGAGGCCCGACAGCCAATAGAGCACCGGCACCCGTTTGCCCGCCTCCACCTGCGGCGGCAGGTAGACGGCGAACACCATGTCGCAGCCGAGCGCCGCCGAGCGGTGGCGGAACCGCTTGTGCCAGCCGCCGAAGCACGTGTTCGCCGCCAGTTGGGTCGGCCGGCCGTCGGTCGCGGTGTCCATGGGTACCTCTTCGGGTGGTCGAGGATGAAGAAGGTGTCCGGTTCGCGCGCGCCCTTCAAGGGGCAACCGACGCAACCCAGCGCTCCCCGCCGCCCGGTTGGCGAAGCGGGCGGGCGGGCCTAAGTGATGGCGGACGCCAACCCCGACTCCTCAGGTGGTGAGAACTCCGCATGCCGCCGATCTCCATCCTCGACCTCGCCCCGGTGCCGCTCGGCGCGACGCCGGCCGATGCCCTGCGCAACACGCTCGACCTGGCGCAGCACGCCGAGCGCTGGGGCTATCACCGCTACTGGCTGGCCGAGCACCACAACATGGTCGGCATCGCCAGCGCCGCCACGTCCGTCGTCATCGGCCACGTGGCGGCCGGCACGCGCAGCATCCGAGTCGGCGCCGGCGGCATCATGCTGCCGAACCACGCGCCGCTGGTCATCGCGGAGCAGTTCGGCACCCTGGAATCGCTGTTTCCGGGACGCATCGACCTGGGCCTGGGGCGGGCGCCGGGCACCGACCAGACGACGCTGCGGGCGTTGCGCCGGGATCCGGAGGTCGCCGAGCACTTCCCGCAGGACGTGCTGGAACTGCAGGCCCTGCTCGGCCCCTTGCAGCCGGGCCAGCGGGTGCAGGCGGTGCCGGGGGCGGGCCTGAACGTGCCCCTGTGGATCCTCGGCTCCAGCCTGTTCGGCGCCCAGCTGGCCGCCGCGCTGGGGCTGCCCTACGCGTTCGCGTCGCACTTCGCGCCCGACGCCCTGATGCAGGCGCTGCCGCTCTACCGTTCCTCCTTCACGCCGTCGCAGCAATTGCAGCGGCCCTACGCGATGGCGGGCGTCAACGTCATCGCCGCCGACACCGACGCGGAGGCGCGCCGCCTCTTCACCTCGGCGCAGCAGGCGTTCACCAACATGTTCCGTGGCACGCGCGGCCAACTGCCGCCGCCCATCGACGGCATCGAGTCGTACTGGTCGCCGCTGGAGAAGGTGCGCGTGCAGGGCATGCTGGCCTGCTCGTTCGTCGGCGCGCCGGACACGGTGCGCCGCGGGCTGGAGGATTTCCTGGCGCTGACCGGAGTCGATGAGCTGATGGTGGCCGCGGCCATCCACGACCATGGGGCGCGGCTGCGTTCTTACGAGATCCTGGCGGAAATCGCCCAGGGTCTGGCGGATGGGAAGGAGCGGCCCGCGCCGGAATGAGCGCGGCAGCTGCAGAAGGAGAGTGGTGCCCCAGGCCGGACTCGAACCAGCACGACCTTGCGGCCAACAGATTTTGAGTCCTGGGAACGAAGGCAGAACATGCCGGCGGAGGCCCGCTCACATCATGCGGCGCTTCGGCGCTGCACCGCTGTGACCCGCACGGTCCCGTTGATGCCGGCGGGCACAGGGGAGGATGCGGAGGGGAGGAGGCGCACCTCTCGACAGGCCGGCGAACTGCCGAGGTGAGCTGCTCGTTGTTCGGCGCGATCTCGTAAATGGCGCGAATCAGGCCGAAGGGGTAGGCAGGGCAGGAGTGTAGGATTCATCCAGAGAATCAAGCGCCTCAACTTATGATGTGTGCATTAAACCTGTGGTGATCGTGTTGAACGACAACCATAGCAAAATTGACAACCGCGCAGAGCTCAGACACTCTCGCAGCCCGCTTAAATCGGCATCGCTTGGGGGGCGGAGAAGGTCGTGGCCACAGCTCATATCAAAGTCGTCGCGCAGGCTGACACGTTCATGCGAATCGCGCGCGCCCGGCCGCTGAGCGCGATCGGCGAGTTGGTCTGGAATAGTCTGGACGCCGACGCGGAGGAGGTTGTTGTATACTTCGACCGCGATCAGATGGGGCTCAAAGGCATCATCGTTGAGGACAACGGCCTCGGCATGACGCCAACTGAGGCACAGGAGTATTTCGGCAAGCTGGGCGGCTCATGGAAGCGGCCAGGGGCTCGGACGAAAAAGCACCAGCGGGTACTGCACGGCAACCAGGGGCAGGGACGCTACAAGTCCCTGTCGATCGGCCGGTCCGTGACGTGGAAGCTCTTCTTTGAGGATGGGAACGGCATCTCCGAATTCACCGTCGAGATCCTCAGTACCGATCCTTCTCAGGTGCGCATCTCCGACGCCCAGCCGTCCAAGCACACGGCAACCGGTTGTATTGTGCAAATTCGCGATCCGCACAAGCAGTTCAAGAACCTTGAGGGAAACGAATCGGCACAGGAGTTGACCGAGCTGCTAGCCATCTACTTGGCGGACTATCCCGATGTGAAGGTGGTGTTCGCTGAGAAGCAGCTTGAAGTTACAAACGCCATTCAGAAGCAGTTTAAGCTTCGAGTTCCGGATGTCATGCTGCCAAGCGGAGAGCGTGCGCCCGAGAGTGAACTTCGTGTGCTGGAGTGGCGGCATGTTGACCGCCGCAGCCTCTTTATCTGCGACGCCCGCGGCTTCGCCGTACAGCAGGTATCCACCAAATTTCAGCTCAAGAAGCACTCCTTCTCGGCGTACCTCACCTCTCCATACCTAGACCAATTGGAGCAGGAGAATAGGCTTGCCCTGACCGATCTTGATCCACTTGCCGAACTGATCATCCATGTATCCAAAGATACCATCAAGGAGCATTACGAGGGCGAGGACAAGAAAGAGGCGGCTCGTCTTATCCAGGAATGGAAGGCGGCAAAGATCTATCCGTACGAGGATGCACCGAAGACCACTATCGAGGAGGCCGAGCGGAAAGTCTTCGAGATCGTCGCGGTCAAGATCCATACTGCGTATACCGAGCTAACCGCCGCCCCCAAGGTGGCGAAGGCACTCCAGCTAGAATTGCTGCGGCACGCCATCGAGACCGGCCCCAATCATCTCCGAGATCTCCTCTCGAAGGTAATTGAGTTGCCTAAGCGAGAGCAGGATGATCTTTCGAAGCTGTTGGAAGAAACTACCCTCTCCTCGATCATCGGCGCCGCAAAAATAGTCACGGATCGCCTCAAATTCCTGCGTGGCCTTTATCAGATCGTCTACGAGTATGAGAAGCACGGCCGCATCAAAGAACGCAGACAACTCCACCGGATCTTGGCTATAAACCCCTGGATCTTCGGCGAAGAGTTCATGGTCTCAACCGACGACCGCGACCTAACGGCGGTTCTGCGGGCGCACAAGAAGCATCTCGACGACGACATTGTCATCGACGTGCCGGTCAAGCATATCGACCAGTCCACCGGCATCGTCGATCTGATGCTTTCCAGACTTCTGCGGCGCCATCGGGCGGATGAGGTCGAGCACCTTGTCGTCGAATTGAAGCGTCCGGGCGTAGACGTTGGTGCGGACGAGATCACGCAAATAACGAAATATGCCAGTTCCATTGAGAGCGATGGTCGGTTTGCTATGCGCGACGGCATCGTGTGGCATTTTTGGGTGATCTCGGACAAGCTCGATAGCTACGGAGCGTATGAGGTAAAGAAGGACTCAACGGGCCGGGGGTTGGTGCGGGATACGCCGACTGCGAAGATATACGTAAAGACCTGGAGACAACTCATCGAGGAGTGCAAGGCACGATACCAGTTTATCCAGGAAAAGTTAAATTTTACCGCCAACGATGAGCACGCGATGCGCTATCTGCGGAAGGAACATGCGGCGTTGTTGGACGGCGTCGTGGTAGAAAGTGACCATTCCGAAGCGGAGTTGCTAGTGGGGGCTGTGGGCGATCCTGCGGAAAACTAAAAGTATGCAGGCTAATTGATATGAAAACGCCCGGCGCTTACACCGGGCGTTTCAAATTGGTATGGGAGGAGGGAGTCGAACCCTCCTTGCGGTGTTCCTCGGCCACCAAGCTGTTCTGCTATCACTTACTCGCGACGTAGCTGGCACTACCTTCCCGGTCCCATGGCACCGCGTGCTTCCCCACGTTCCTTGGCGATTGTTTCTGAACGCTCATTGCGTTGCTCCGACCGTTCTTCATTAGCAACCCCCTTGGAGACGTGACTGATGTTGTTTGCTGCTTCCATGTGAACCTCCACGTTCAACGTTACCGTTACGGTGGGATTTACGGGGTGCAGTACCAGCCACGCCACGATTGCTGCTCTTAGCAACTTGCTTGGCTTTTTGCCCGAGCTCGTTGTTCATTGGCTTATGTAGCAACCGAGGTATGCTTGTTCAAGGGCGATCTCCGTCCCCATCAGCCGGCCTAACCCGGACAGCGGGGACGAGAGATGGAGGAGGCCATAGTGTGTATCCGTACGAGACCCCAGTTCCATGCTGATGCGCATGCTGATCAAGACATAGCGCTATAGCGGGGATCCAGCGCGAAAGCGCCCGGATGCTGCCCCTCTACTTCGTTTCTTCCCGGTAGCTCTCCAGCGTCTCAAGCAGGGCAATGGCAAGGTGCAGGTCTTTGGCCGGCAAGTGCTGGCCGATCGCCTGAAGCCGCAATTCGGCTTCCAGGCGGGCGCGACTGATCGGCCGTTCGTCCCCGGCTCCCTCGAAGAAGTAGGTCATGGGCGCGTCCAGCGCGGCGGCGATGCGCTGGAGGGTGTCGATGCCGGTCAGCATCGCGCCGCGCTCGATGTTGGAGATCGTCTCGACCGCCTTATCGACTGCCTCGGCGAGCTGCTCCTGGGTGATGCCCTTGCGCTGCCGCGCCGCCTTCACCCGCGCCCCTATGTGAATCTTCAAGTCCATGGCTCGGCCCGCATTGTCAGTGCGGGAGACGGTCTCCGACCATGAGCCGTAGTTGCGTGTTAAGGCTGAAAGGCGCAATATGGGGTTGAGAGCGGCCGGTCAAGTGCAAGCGCGCGGATTCGCTTCGACCAGCGCATCGGCACCGCCCAGCCGGCGTCCAAGGGGGCGTGGCAGGCGGAGGCCGGCCATCGGCCACATCCGCGAGAGGAGGAACATCGTGCTCAAGAGAGGATTTGCTGCCCTGGTGGTGGCGCTGCTCGCCCTGCCGGCTGGCGCCCGTGCCGATAAAACGAGCGACGACATGATCGCCGCCATCAAGGGCATACTGCCCCACGCCTGCGAGGCCAAGAAAGCCCAGGCCGACAAGTTCAAGGCCATGGACGACGTGCAACGAGCAAGCGCGACGGGCCAAGGCGCTTATGAGCAAATCACCACCATCAAAGACCGCTTGGCCGATGCCCAGCGCCGCGAGGAGCAGGCGAACTTGGCGGCGAAGCCATATGGGGAGAAGTTGACCGCCCTGACCAAGGGGCAGCGGGCTACGCCCGAGCAGGAGGCGGCTGTGCGGCCCTGGTTCACCCGGATGCAGACGAACCCCTGCGGCAAGTGAGGCGTGCCCGGCGCCTCGATTCGCTCTACGGGCATGAGCCCGCCCCCTTGCCCCACGACATGGACGAAGAATGCTGAAGACCCGTAGAGACGCGGAGCGCGTCAGGGACGAGTGCAAGGAGATGGTCACCAAGCGCGCCTTGGTTTCCGGTGGCGCTTCAGCCATCCCGGTGCCCGGCCCCGACGCCATCGCCGACGTTGCCATCCTCTTGGAGATGATCCCAGAGATCAACCGCCGGTTCGAGCTGTCGCCCGAGCAGATCGACGGCTTGCCGCCGTCGCTCAAAGCCGTCGTCTACGCCATGATCAAGAAGACCGGCATGGGCTTGGCCGGAAAGGTTGTGACGAAGCAACTCGTCCTTCAGGTCCTCAAGGGTGTCGCCGGGCGGGTCGCCGTCAAGCAGGCCGCCAAGTTCGTTCCCATCGTCGGCAACGCGGTGTCTGCGGCGATCGGCTTCGGTGCGATGAAGTACGTGGGCAACCAGCACGTCGATGACTGCTTCGACGTCTGCATCAAGCTCATCGAGTCCGCCGAGGTGGAGGTCTGATCGTGCGAGGCTGCCTGCGCCGGGGATGTCGCCGCAAGCCAGGCCGCCCCGGCGAGGATGTCATGTGCGTGAACAGGGCCGTCCCGCTGCCGCGGGACGGCCTTCGTCATGCTTCAAGGAGGTCGATATGTACGAAACGGCTGTAACGAAGGTCTCGCGATGCGCCATGCAGGCCATCGCTGTGATCGGCGCCATCGGGGGCAGCCCGGCGTTGGCAGAGCAGACGGTGTCGTTGAGCGGCACGCTCGTCGCGTGTCCGGCCGGCGTCGGGGGCATCTACTGCCTCGACCGCGCCGACGCGAAGGGCGTCGTGAAGGTGCTGGATGACGGTGAAGACGCCCCGATGTACTTCATGCGCGATGTCGATGTCCTCATCACGCAGAAGACCAAGGTGACGGTGGATGGCGTTCTCAAGTCACCGTCTGCCTTCTCGGCGGAGAAGGGGTTGACGGTCAAATGGGCGAACGGGAAGACCGGGGTCGATCCTGGCCTCGTGATGACCAACGATCCCATCGACATCGGCGCTCCTCAAGCGGCCGTGGCGCAGCCGACGACGCTGGAGGAACTGGGCCAATTGGTTGCCAGCAATCAAGCCCGCGCGCTGGCGCTTTATGGGAGTGGGGCGGGCTTTGCGCTGCCGGGGAGGGTGGCGGAGATCAACGTCGAAGCCAACGATCGGGGGGAGCGCTTTGCTGGCGTGCTCATCGGGCCGCTTGATGGTGGACGCAACTTCAACGCCCTGATGTGGGGCGAGAAGGCCCGCGTCGTCTGCTACATCGATCTTGCTTCGGCATCGCGCCTCAGCCAGGGACAGCAGGTCACCGTGTCCGGTGCCATCGCGGATATCAAGAAGATCAGATACTACGACCAGTTCTGGAAGGAGTGGCGGGAACCCTTCATCGTCGCAAGTTACCCTTGTCGTCTATCTGAAAGCCGGTGACGTTAGCGGTCAATAGTTGGGGGGATTCGAGCACCTGTGTGAAGCGGGCACCGTGAAAGCGGGCGTCAGCCGCCCCTGTTGACCACCACGTGGACGTGCACCTCCACGGGCGGGCTCCGCTGGGCGTTGACGATCGCGACGGGCACTGGCAGGACAGGATGGGACGGTGCGCGACGCCCATCGACGACGGCGCGGACCAGCTCGACGGCGATACCCCGATGTGACCGGCACGTGCCAGTCGGTCCCATCTGGAGGCGGGGAGGACTGGGCGGGGAGGTTGCACAGATTCAACGAGAGGATCGGCTGTACCTCGGTTGCCGAACCTCTCACTCTGCCATCAGTTGTAGCATCCGTTCTGAATTATCACACCAGAGGCTCGCCTATGTGCCTATCCTCCGTGGGAGTTTCAGATGGTCTGCCACCTCGGCTTTGCTCAATCCGGAACGCTGCACTTCAACGTTTTTCCGAATGAGCCGATATACATCTGGAGACCTTGCGCCTTGCGCGGAAAGCAACTTTCGGCCGATGGCTGCGCCAAGCCGGCTCGTGAATTCGCGCTCTCCTTTTTGGGCTAGAGCTTCTACGAAGGACACGGCAGAAAAGCGGGCCTCCGAGTGGGTAAAAGCTTCAACAGCGTCGTCGATGCGAGAAGTGTCCCACTGGCCAGTCCACATTGCCAGAGCAATTGTTGCCGCTCGGATAGAAGGAGTATCTGATGGAGTTGTATTGAACGCGCTTTCATCCAACCTTGAAAGTTGCTGTGTGTTAGGGCCAAAGGCCTTTCCTACCGACAAGGCCAGAAGCGGTAAAAGAGATCTAGCGGATGGATCTAGGTTGAAAATAGTTATCAGCGCCCTCGAAGAAGCGGCGCGAGCTGTAACGGTATGATCGGCGTTGGAAGCAAGCGACCGAATTAGATGTGATATGCGCGTGTCGTCCAGAAAATTTGGTGGAAGAGATAGAATTCGAGAGAGAATTTCACTTGATGGAATTCGTTTCGATGCGACTGCGGATTCTAGAAACAAAATCACCTCATCACGGTGCTTTGCTGCGGTAGTTCCCCAAACCATACAGGCAAGGATGAACCTATCGAGCGAAGTGCTTCCATCAGATAAGTGCCGCAGCTCAAGGAGGGCCGGTAGCGCCGCTTCGCCGCTTCTCCCCTTTCTTATTGAGCCAGTTGGTGGCGCTCCAAAGACGGCGATGTCAGCGGCAATTCCATCCTTGTTCAGATTGTTTAGTTCATCCGCAGTTATGCCTTGTGTGACCCACCGCCGTTCAGCTGCTTGCCAAGCTTCTACGTCCCCATGCTTTCCGACTCTCACCTCCACGGCGCGGCGTATTATATCCTCCGGAAGCGCGCCACGAATAAGATTTGCTATAGGCCAAGGCAGAGGTACGTTCCGCACGGCGTCATTTACTGCCGGATCTGCGGCAATAGCTATTGCATTGGCCAAAGTCTCCTGGCTCGGATTGTTTGTGAATTCTCTTGCAGCTCTGAGGAAAGGCCAAGCAGGGTGTGCGCCAACGGGCGGTTGATCAAAGTGTAGCATTGCATTTAGCGACCGAAAGCGCAGAGTGAGATCGGTAGGCCGTCCATCAGAGGTAGATACGATGCAGATCGCATAGCCATTCTCGTCGTCACGAAGAATGGAATGCGAGTCTCCTTTGCTTCGAAGGCGAAGCAATGAACTCCACCGCCACAGTGCATCCGGCGCCGCGCGCCATTGTGCCTCAATAAAGTGACGCGAAAGTGTCGGGGCGGTCGGTAGCAGTCGTGGATCATCAATTGCGGTTAGAAATTCGCTATTGCTAAATGTCAAAGCACGGTCAAGGATAGAGATTGCCCATTTGCGCACCAATGTGTCTGATGAGTGACTAAGGTGAAGAAGTACTTTCATCGCCACTACTGCGGGATGCCCTCCGCCACTCAGTGCCAACAGCAGTTGGGGCTCTACGGCTCCAGTTACCCCAGCGTCAATAACATCAGCGAGTTGCTGAGCTGTACTTGGGAGGTTAACGTCAAGCAAGCGCATCGCTCTGGCCGCCAGTAGCCGGCGCTGAGCGGGGGCCGAACTAGCTATGCCCTCAGCAAGAATCTGCATTGCCAACATTGCGCCGCTGTGCACCAGCGCATCATCAGCATCACGGTCACCCGCATCGAGGGCGTCGAGGATCCCCAATATCTCCCCGTGGAAATCAAGCAAGCTAGCTGAAGAATATATCTTGCTGCATGCTATTTTGAAAACATGAAGCCAGTGCGTTCTGCCGGCAACTTCTTTGAGCCTAGCCCGGATGCGCTCCTCTGGGCTTGACATTATCCGGGCTGCTGCCATGAATTCTTGCAGAGAGCGCACGTCAAAGCCAATCTGCTTTTCTACATGGCACCTCAAAAATACGAGGCGCGTGGTTGCCAACCAAACAATTTCGCGCTCGAGTGCACCCGTAACGTCCTCATGACCACTGCGACCAAGCTGGCTTCTGACGAGTTCTGCAAATTCCTCGGGTGTCAGGAAAGCATTTGCATTAGCAGGCTCTTCGGCGCGCACATGGAGTAAGTATCCTGCGTCAAAATGGATGCGGTCGATATCGGCCTTATATGTACCAATGAGCCTTCCGTTCGATCCGCCCTTTGCGATTTCACGATCACGAAGGATCTCGTAATGCCTCTCGAAAAGCGTCCATTTGTCCTTCGGAATATTGTTCCGCGTTTCCACGAGCGCAAACAGCAATCCAACTTGAAGTGGGCTAATCATTAAAGGAGAGGTTGTCGGATCGGCTGCAGCTGAGCGTAAGCTGTCTAGCACCTCCATCTGCCTGATATCGTCTGATATTAGTACGTGAGCTAACCGTTCTGCAAATCGCATTGCGCTTGTAGTATCCAGCTCCTTCATTTTCCAATGGGACCAGAACCTTGGACTGAGTTCGTGATCATAGCCTTGTGGCCGGCTGGTGACGAGCAGAAGAGCGTCTGCGCGTATATCTTGGATTGTATCTACAAGGTCATTTATTGCTGTTATAACAGCTGTGCGATTTCCGCTCTGTGGGACTTCGTCTAACCCGTCAAGAATTATAATTGTTGGTGTTGCAGCCAACCATTGGCGCAACAACGATACTGAAACAGGCGCCTCCCCGGCGTCGCTCATCTGTGAAGATAAATGTTCAATTATGCTCAACTCTTTTCCAGCCGATACTGAATCACTGAGTTTGTCAGCAAAGCTAGGGAGTTCAACCTGGAAAGGGAAACGCGCCGGACCTCCAATTGAAACTCCTTCCTCACTTGCGCGCTTGATTACCTTGGAAACGATCTGCCGAATTTCAGATGTGTTAGCAGGACCATCAATTTGCTCAAGGAGTCGAGCACGGCAGAGTTGCGCGATGAATTGGCCGATAGTTGATTTTCCTTGGCCCGGTCCGCCCAGGAGCACTATGCGGCCCTTAAATAGTGTATCATCGCTGCCATCTGCGGTTTGCCATGGGTCAAGTCTGTCCGCGCAATGTTCAAAAACAAGTGCAGTTACATTGCTGGTCTGCGTTTGCTCGAAATCAGAATCGTCAACGTATTCATCATCGCTGAAGTCCTCTAGGTCATTATAGGAAACCTCAACGACTATATCGGCGGTGCTCACCTCGTGAAAGGTAATGTCCAAGTTCTCAAAATCAATATTGGAAAACCAAACATCATCTGTTAATGGAAGATCTACAAATACGTCCTCGATGTGCAGAGATTTCCCAGTAGCTTGGCCTGCATCTTTGGTCTTAATATCGCGCCCACGGCGCAGTTGCTTGCGAATTGCGCGCGGCATTACTTCGTCGAACGTGGGCTGAGCTAAGAGCTTCAGGTGTGCAGAAAGCACGTCTCCGGGCTGAACCCAGAAGCTAAAATATGTCCGCAATTCCGAGTGGTTGTTAAGAAATATCCTCAATGAATCAGCGTGCCAAACATGCGCGCCCTTTAT
Organism: Azospirillum sp. TSO22-1; assembly: GCF_003116015.1. Classification (GTDB taxonomy): domain Bacteria; phylum Pseudomonadota; class Alphaproteobacteria; order Azospirillales; family Azospirillaceae; genus Azospirillum. The sequence goes on along the minus strand of NZ_LGQZ01000085.1, from coordinate 31,206 downwards.
GCCAAGTTTGGCGGACCAGGTTTTAAGTTGAGCTTCAACCTTATCGATCCCGCCAGCCCCTTTACCTGTTGCGTCAGCAGCGGATGCACTTAACTTGGCGTTTGTAACCAGTAGGTAATATTCTGGACGACGTAGCGCACGCTTAGCATCTTCGTACTTCGCCATTTCATCGTCAATTTGTGAAATGAGCCAAGTTGCGTCCGCTGCTGGCGTCGTCGAGTCTGCTAAATATTTAGCTTGGACAACCACATATCCGTTCCACTCGCGTCCATCCTCCACTAGGACGCGCCCTTCGTAAGTTGCTTCGCGGGCGCCGTCGCGACCCGCGCCGAAGATCTGTAGGCGACCACCAAATTCGGCGGCAGCAAGGGACTGTGCAAACCGCTCGAATGACTGTGGGGAAAAGCGCGAAAAGTCGTATGTCATTGATACTGTGAGCCAAATTGGAGTGGATTGGGCTAGGGGCGGATGGGATGGTATAGCCTGGATGAAGCCGTGGCAACCAGGGATTATGATGTGGCGACAACCCTCACTGGGCACCTGATCGGTAAAGGCTTTGGCTAGCAATTTGGTAGAGTGATTGGCGCTTTCGCCTAACCGACGCGGCGGGCCCATCAAGATCAGGCTGATGTTTAAATGTATTGCAGCGGTTTGATACGCGCAGCCGTGTTAGGCCGCGTAGGCAATGCGCAATTTGCGGGGCGCAGGAATGAACCGAACTAGGGATTGAGGATGCATTGCCCTGTCCAAGACCGCAAACGGAAGAGGAGTGAAAGGCATTGACCGTAAGCTGGAGCACCTTCGCGAAGATCTCATGTGCGTGATCCAGGGCCGTCCTGCTGCTGCAGGACGGCCCTTCGCCTTTATGGAGGTCACGAGACATGATCGACATCGACGATGCCGCCATTGTCGCGGAGCGCCGCGCCAGCGACGGGCGCTTCCTGCTGTTCACCGACACCGACCTGCCGGCCGGCTCTCTCTTGCCCTGGTCATCGGTGATGGCCGACATCTACGGCGACGGCGCCGCCTTCTTGGTCCGCTTCGACGAGGCCACCGGGCCCGAGGGGTTCACCCTCCTCGATCTCCTCGACGTGGTTGCCCGGCGTGCCGCCGAGGAAGCGGTGCGGCGCCCACGCTCGCTCGCCGACCGCATGGAGGGGTCGGTGCGCCGCTGCATCGAGGAGGAACTTGCCCGCCGCGCCGCCATGCCGCGTCACGACCGATTCGGCCTGGAAGAGGCCGAACCGACACCGGAATGGCCTTACCGGCTCGCCGGGGCGTGGGCAGGCGATAACGCCTTCGATCTCTGCCGCGACCCTGCCGGCCGCTCTGAAGGCATCACCGTGGAGCAGGCCCTGCTCATCTGCGAGCAGGCGTGCGCCGACGCGACGGCGAGGCTGCCGGAGGACCGGCACCTCGTGCACCTACGCGTCCATCTCGCCGAAGCAATCCGCTGCGAGGCGGCACGCGCCGAAGCCGAACGCGCTGATGCGCCTCAACGGTGCTGACCACCACCCTTCACCGTCATCAACCGAACAGGAGACGTCATGAAGTTGAAGTCCCGTGCCCTGCCCCTGGTGCGCGAGGGCCGCGCATGCTGAACCTCAACCCGCTGCTCGCGCCCATCGCCGTCGAGTTGGTCCGCGCCGTCGTCGATGGGCGTCGCGCACCGTCCCATTCCGTCCCGCCGATGCCCGTCGCGATCGCCGACGCCCAGCGGAGCCCGCCCGTGGAGGTGCACGTCCACGTGGTGGTCAACAAGGGCGGCTGACGTCCGCTTTCGCCGTTCAAAGCCCGCTGCGGCCCGAACAACCCATCGGGGCTGCGGCGCACTCCGCGGCCCCATATCCACACCCGCGGAGGTCCGCTTGAGACTTCAGATCACCAACAAGATCCTGGCCGAGCCGCCGCCGCTGCCGGACGGCAAGGCCAAGCTCGTCCTCCACGACGCCCGTTTGCCCGGCTTCGTCGCCGAGGTTCGCAGCACGGGCCTCATCACCTTCTACTGCAAGTTCAAGAACCGCGCCGGGCAGACCCGGATGGTCAAGATCGGCCGGCACGGTCAGGATGTGACCCTCGATCAGGCCCGTAAGAAGGCCCTGGAACTGCGCGGTCGGGTCGCCGCCGGTGAGGACCCGGCCGCCGAGCGCGACACTGCCCGTCAGGCGCTCACGGTCGCTGAGTTCTCCGTGCGCTTCATGGAGCACCAGCGGGCGCGCAAGCGCTCCTGGCGCGAGGACGAGAAGCTGCTGAACAAGCGCATCCTGCCGGCGATCGGGCGCAAGCTGCTGGCGGACGTGACGGCGTCCGACATCACGCGCATCCACGACGGCGTCGTGGCCGAGGGGCTCACCCCGGCCACGGCCAACCGTCACTTGGCGCTGATGAAGACCATGTTCTCCAAGGCTGTGCTGTGGGGCGAAGTCGAGCGTTCGCCGACGCTCGGCGTCAAGCTGCTCAAGGAGAACAACCAGAGGCACACGTACCTCACCCCGGAGCAGATCCAGGCGCTGGTCCGCATGCTGGGCGAGGAGAGGGACCGCATCGGCGCCGCACTGCTGATGCTGCTCCTGCTGACAGGCGCGCGCTTTGGCGAGGCGGCGCGGGCGCGCTGGGATGAGGTGGACCTGGGCGGACGGCTGTGGCGGCTGCCGCGCCCGAAGTCCGGGCGCGTGCAGTTCAAGCCGCTGAGCGGCCCGGCGTTGGCGCTGTTGGAGAGCTTGCCGCGCGAGGAGGGCAACCCGCACCTCTTCCCCGGTGACAAGCCCGGCACCCATCGCCGTTCCGTGCGGCACACCTGGGCGCGGGCCTGCCAGAGGGCGGGCCTGAGCGGCGTCCGTGTGCACGACCTGCGGCACACCTACGCCAGCCTGCTGGTGAACGCGGGCGAGAGCCTGTTCGTCGTGCAGCAACTCCTGAACCACTCCACCCCGGTGATGACGCAGCGGTACGCGCACTTGGCTGGCAACACGCTGGCGAGGGCGTCGGAGGCTGCGGGGCGGCTCGTTGTCGGGCAACTTATCGAGGCGGCCGGGCCCTGAGCCCGGCGCCTCTCCCCTTTCTTTTTCCAATACAGAGGAGAACGTCGATGACCGACATGACGGATGCTGCCGTGACGGCGGCGAGCACGACGAGCGGCGGGACGATGGAGGGCCTACTGACGCCCGAATCGGCGGCGATCTTGCTGGGGGTTGCGCCGGCTACCCTGGAGGCTTGGCGGAGGCAGGGCACCGGGCCGGTGTTTGTCAAGCTCGGCACGCGGATGGTACGCTACCGCCGGGTTGATGTAGAGGCGTTCATCGCAGCCAAATTGTTTCAGAATACGGTGCAAGCACGGCAGCAGCCGATGGCCGCCCCGACTTCAGCTGTGTTCGACAAGAAGCGCCGACTGTTCGTGCGTCGTCCGGCTGCGACAGAAGATGGGGCTCAGTAAGTGTCGCCCTCTGAGTCTTTCTGGCGCAGAGTCTGCGCTACAAGCTCCAGATCCTCCCTGACGGAAGGGTACAGCCGTGGATTGTTCACAGGCAGCGCGGTCTTGATGCGTATGAGGTTGGGGCGGTCGTGGAAGTCGTCCATTGCCCGTCTGGCGTGGCGCCCCATGAAAACCACCGCTCGTGGATGCTCCAGGGCATCCAGCAGCCGCCTCAGCCAGCGGCGACCTTCATCAATGTCGGCTTCACTGAACGGAAACCACGGAACGATGTTCCAGACGAGACAGTGCGTTGGATCCAATCCCGCCTCGGTCAGCAGTCGCTTCACCATGCGCACGGCGGGCCCGCCCGATGAGAAGGAGACGGTGCCAGCCTGGAGTTCGGCGTGCGATGGCGACTGCATCACGACAACCACGTCGGCTTTCTCGCGCGGGCCGTTCGGGTCAATCTCGGGGACCATCTTGTCGGGTGCCTTCGCCGCGCGGATCTCTTGGATCAGCTCATCCAGCGGCGAGATCTGAACTGCTGAAGTGCGCACTGAAACGCTCGCGGGCGGAATCGTGGCCGGCCGCCTCGACGTCGTCACCGCCTCTCCAGTCAGGGCCAAGGCCACGTCCAATTCAACTTGAACCCGATGACGGGCTGGGGTCGCCTCGTTCAGCGCTTCATCGTTAGAGAGGAGTTCAAGGGCGTGTCGTGCCGCCATGATCAACGCTGGTACAGCGGCCATGGCGTTGGCGATCGGGAGCGAGTTGACCTGATCCGCGAGCTTTTCAAGAAGGCCCGGACCTGAACTCCAGATTTCATAACCAGCCGTGCCTTCGGCCACTCGCCATGCCGGAAGCATGGCCAAAACGGCATTGCTGACCGCTTGAGCAATCGCAGCGCCTGCAATGGGCGGAATTTTATCGGATGTCAGCCATTCTTCGAGGTCTGATTGCGTAGCGCCAAGCTGGATCTCCAGACGTTGCCGCCAGCCTTCCCCCCATGCCGCCCCTAGCAGGGTAGCCACCCGTGCCTGATCAAGTTTCCGCCCGTTCCAAAGCGCCAACCCTTCCATCCGCCTCATTCTCACCCCATCCCAGGTCCAGCGTGCGTCAAAATGCTTTTCATTGGAAATACCGGCTTGACAATTAAAAAGCATGAGTCCAATTTGTGCCTTGCGACGGATCACGTCGTGTTTTGCCACGCGAGGCCCACTGACTATGCCCTACGACAACCCTCCATTCAACCGCAACGCATCGTCTCCCGGAAGGCGCTATTACGACTCGACCGATAGATCGCGCCCTTATCCAGGCCAGGGACGCGGGCGTAAGCGCAACCCGGAATCCGATCGTCTGTACGATAACGTTTGCGCGCTGGCAAAAGCTGAGGATTTTCTTTTGGACTGGCTGCCCGGTGGATGTTTTTTGGACGATGTGTTCGTTGTGTCCAATCCGCGGGCGCCCCACCAGCGCTTTGGCTCACTCAGGATTGATCTGAGGACCGGCAAGTGGGGAGATGCCGACTGTGGTGCGGCAGGTACTGACATGGTCAGCTTGGCAGCTTACATCTTCGACGTATCAGAAGATGAAGCCGTTCGGCGTGTCAGGAATGCTGCTTTCGGCCATTATCATGACATGCGGGAATCACGCTAAATATCAAGATCATGTTCTCGTGTACGCAAGGCGCCGCTCTCTATGAGTGGCGCCTTTGTTTTAGTGGAAGCTCAACCTTTTCCTACTTCTGGCGGCGGGGATGATTCCAACTGACGGCAGCGTCCGGCGTCCTCTTATCCATGGGAAATGGCGGAGTGTGTCGGGTTCATGTTGATTTGGCGAAGGCTGAAAAAGAATGATGCAAATGTGAAAGCGCTACGGAAAAGCCACAGACTGCTATGTGGTCAGGGCACATAACAGCCTTATCCACGCCACCGCGAAGCGCAACCCCGCTTCGCGGAGCATAAACCGGCCAGCGACCGCAGCGGGACCGTGTTTCCCCTGTGGTCCTGTAGGGCTGGGTCAGGAGGTAGTGTGTTGACACCGGCAATCGACATCGAGAACGAGACGGGGCAGGCCGTTCTGCAGGAAGCTGGCCAAGGGGCCGGCAACGTCTCCGTTACATCGACGGATGTGGTGGAGCGAAGTGCAGGGCCGGAGCGGTCTGATTACGCGGGGCTTTTGGAGATCGCGTCGAATTTGGGGAAGGGCGATTTCCCTGGCACGATTGTCGTGATCAGGAAGGCGGTGGAGGCCAAGCTGTCCGGTGGGGAGCGGGCCATGCTCCGGAACGCGATCAAGTCTGCGACGGAGCTCCCGGTGGACGTGATAAAAGCTGTGGAAAATGATGCTCTCAACTATCACCCAGAATATGGATGCTTGAACTCGGCTGATGACGTTACCGCGGCCTTCCTGAAGCTATTGAGTGCGATTTATCACATTGTGCTCTGGACGGAAGGGCGCTTCTACTCTTACGTACACGGTAACGCTGGGGCTCCGTATTATGAGGCACACACTTATGACGAGTTGAAGGCCGATATTCTGGGTGCTTTCGTCGGCATGCCTTGCGTCCAGAGCGAGCGAGACCGAAAGGAGGTGGCCAATCGCATCTGTGCCGCTTGCGCGCGCGAGGACTACTTTGCTGACGCGCCCGCCGGCATCAACCTCGGCAACGGGTTCCTGCGTCAGAATGCGGTGCTTGGGAACGTCGAACTGCTCCCCCACGCGCCAGAGAACAAAGCCCGCTTCCTGCTCGATGTGCGCTATGATCCCGACGCGCGAGCGCCAACGTTTCTGTCGGGCCTGCGACGGTTGCTGGGCGGAGACGGGCGAAAGGTGCGGGTGGTGCTCCAATTCATGGCCTGCATCCTGTTCGGGAGCATGCCCGCGCGTGATCGCGTGCGCACGGTCATGGTCCTGTACGGCCCGCCGCGCTCTGGCAAGTCCACCCTCATCGAGTTGATGTCGCGCTTCGTGCCGGCGCATGCCAGGGCGTCCGTGCCGCCCGAGCAGTGGTCGCAGGAGTATCAGCGGGCGATGCTCTGCGGCGTTCGCCTCAACACTGTCACAGAGTTGTCGTCCGCCGGCCGCGCGATCTCAGGCGCGGTGTTCAAGCAGATCGCATCGCGTGAGCCGGTCGTCGCGCGCCAGATCTATGGGAAGCCGTTCACGTTCACGCCGCAGGCGGCGCACGTGTTCGGCTGCAACGAGCTGCCGAAGCTGTCGGAGACGAACGACTCGCTGGAGCGCCGGTTCATTGTGGTCACGTTCGCGGAGAGCCTCGGCCGCGAGGAGGTGGACCCCGATTTCCTGGAGCGCGTCTGGGAAGAGGCCCCCGGCATCATTAACCTCCTCGTCGAAGAGGCTCGCGCGATGCACCGGGACGGCGCCTTCACGCTGCCCGACGACCACGAGGAGCAGGTGGTGCAGATGCAACACGGGCCGGACCCCGCGGCGCAGGTGGCGCGCTTGTGGGTGGAGGCGGCGTCGGACGAGCGTATCACGTCACGTGAGCTCCAGGCGGCGCTTCGGGCCGCCGGCCGCCGGCTCGGGCTGGACACGACCGACTGGAGTAGCGCGTCACACATGCGCAAGGTGGCCGACCTGCTGAAGGCGCGCTACCGCGTGACGCGCCACATGGTGGACGGTGCGCCGTTCTATAAGGGCATCCGCTTCAGGGACGGGTTCGCCGTGCTGACCGCGGACGAAATGAATGCTGGTGAGGCGGCTGGCGAGGTTGAGGGCCTGTGAGCAGGCGGGGCGGCGCCGGAAGCGGTGCCGCCGCAGCGACATTGAAGCAAGGGGGCGCTCAGAGCGAGTGTCCCCTTTCCTGTTCCTCTATATCCTCACTCGTCGCTCCCTCATCGCGGTGCGCTGGCGCGGTCACCCCGGTGGCGTTTGGTGAGGGTGCCAACATCACGGCAGCAGCTTCGCGCGCCTTTGCGTACTCGGGGCGGACGACGTAGATGGAGCCATGCCGTCCGCCGCGGGTAACAAGGCCGCCTTCGGCGTCGTCCGCCATCTCATCGAGAGCCTGCCGCACCGGGTTATCCCGCCGCACGCTGACGGCGCTAAAGCTGCCAAGCTGTATGAGGGTCTCGATGGCACGGTAGGCGAGTGTGCGCGTCTCATCGCTGATCGGGCGTCCGCCGCGCCCGGTGGGCGGGTTGATGACGCGAAGCAACGGCGCGAGGCTGCCGAGGAAATGCACGCGGTCCTCTTGGACGGTAGTTGCGTACTGCCTGAACTCCCACATGACGTCTAGACGATCCTGTGCGGCTTCCGCGACCCGCGCGAGCAGGGCGGCAATTGTCCTCCCGCTGAGCGGCGTTACGATCTGTGCGTCATCGGACCTGCCTAGGAGGCGCTTGACGGCGGCTCGGTCGAGGGCCTTTACCTCCAGGCGGAGAAGGTCCGCCCTCTTGGCGTAGATCTTGGACTCCACCTTTCCCCGCCTGTGCCCCTCATTCCAGGTCACCGCGGGGAGGTTGCCAACGATCTCCTCCGCCGTGGACGTGACAAAGAAGCGGGACCGGAAGACCGCGGCGTCTGGGGGGCGCATGTTGCGCAGCGAGGCCACCAAGCTGGGTGCGTCAGACTCGGTGATATCCCGGCAGATCTCGCATGACCACAGCCGGAGCTCGCACGACAGGGGGGCGTCTCCCGGCATCAGCGCCGCCGACCGCAACGCGGCCAAGAAGGCGTCGAACGCCAGTTCAACGTCCCGGAGCTGGAGGCGCAGCAGCCGTCCCCGGTCACCCTCGCGCGCGCCCACCACGTTGTCGTTTCCATCCAGGCCCTTCGGTCCGACATCCGTGAGCCGCTCCCGCAGAGAGCGGAGGGCGTTCCCCCGGAGGACGCTGGCGGGGGTCACGATGATGCTGCGGTCTCCCACTGTGAGGCAAAGCTGCCCCTTCAGCTCCATCTTGCCGCCGTCCGGGAGGTCCGGCACGGTGAAGCGCACGTCGAGGCGCACGGAAGTGCGTGCGGCACCCGGCGCCCTACTGACAGGTCGCACCACCCCAGCACGGGCCAACCGGCTCGCGAAGCCAGCAAGGCCGCCGTCCAGATCAGGGAGGACAGCGTGTATGCCGACCGCGAACAGGTCCAGAAGGGCGTCGGCCTCCGCGTCCGCCGGACCATCGAGATCCGTCACCCCAACCTCAACCGTCTCAACCACGTCCATTCCCCAGCAGATCCAGCACGTGGCGCGAATGTGGCCGGATCGGGAGCGGAAGGGAAGACGGTTTCCTGTGATCGTCGATGTAGAATGCAGATAACGGGGCGAGCGGACGGTGGCATAGTCAGGGAAGGGGCTGGGCGGGGAAACCCGGAGGCGTGTAAAGGGACGAAAATGTAAGCAGCCGCAGGGTGTGACGCGGCTGGTATCGTTTGAATCTGAGGACGTGTAAGGGAAAGTTGGTTTCGGCGGGATTTGCCCCCTTGTAAGGATGGTGCGGCTGATGCTTGCCCCAACAGGGGCTTAGATAGAGGTAAGAGAGGATTTCGGAGCTGACAGCGGTGCAGCCGGTTCGAGAGGGCAGGACGCCGCACCGTCATGCGATGAGTCTGCGGAGATGCCGCCGCCGATGCCGCTATGCTCTCTTGCCTCGCCCTGCCGGCGGCCCGGTCTTCCGCCACCCAAGGGTTCCCAGAGGGGAATAGGAGGGGACGCAGCGGCATACATCGCCGCTGCACGTCCCCTCAGGCGCAAAAAGCCTTGGTAGAGATGGTGCCCCAGGCCGGACTCGAACCAGCACGCCGTTGCCGGCAACAGATTTTGAGTCTGCCGCGTCTACCATTTCGCCACTGGGGCACGGGATGAATGGTGCGGCGATCATACAGACCCGCCCGCCCCGGTCAATCGCAAAGGATGCGCGGAAGCACGCGCGCGGCAACTGGCGCAACGCGCCGCGCCGCGCTATATCGAAGGCGCCATGCTGCATCGCCCGACCCTCATCGATCCCCGCCTGCCGGCCGTCCTGCTGGCGCTCGCCAGCGCCGGAGTGCTCGGCGCCGCGTTCGTCTTCCAATACGGGTTCGGCTACCAGCCGTGCATCCTGTGCCTCTACCAGCGCGTGCCCTACGCCGCCGTGCTCGGCTTCGGCATCATCACGCTGGCCTTCCCGCGCTGGCGCGGCCTGGGCGACGCGCTGCTGGTGGCCAGCGGGCTGGCGCTGCTCGCCAACGCCGGCATCGCCACCTACCACGTCGGGGTCGAACACCATTGGTGGGCCGGCACCTCGGCCTGCGGCGCAACGGGCGGCGCGGCGCTGACGCTGGAGGACCTGCGCGCCCAGGTCATGAAGGCGCCCGTCGTGCGCTGCGACGAGATCCAGTGGGAATTGTTCGGCATCACCATGGCCGGCTACAACGTGGTCGTCTCACTGGCGCTGTCCGCCTTCGCCTTCCTTTCGGCGCGCCTGGCCTACCGCGCCGCCGGCCGCACGGAAGCCGCCGCATGACCCTTCCAGCCGCCGCTTCCGCCCCCCGCAAGCCGGCGCGCGGCGCGTTGCCCGGCGATCCGCGCCCGCAGGAACGCCTCGCCCGCATCATCCGCGTCGACCACGCCGGCGAGTACGGCGCCAAGCGCATCTACGAGGGCCAGCTCGCCGTCATGGGCAAGGGGCCGCACGGCCGCACGCTGCGTCACATGGCCGCCCAGGAGCGCGAACACCTGCGCTACTTCGAGGAGCAGCTGGTGGCCCGCCGCGTCCGCCCGACGGCGCTGCAGCCGCTGTGGCACGTCGGCGGCTGGCTGCTCGGCGCGGTGACGGCGCTGATCGGAGACCGCGCGGCGATGGCCTGCACGGTGGCGGTGGAGGAGGTCATCGACGGCCACTACGCCGCCCAGCTCGACCACCTCGGCCCCGCCGAGTCGGATCTGGAGGAGAAGATCCTCAAGTTCCAGGCCGAGGAGCTGGAACACCGCGACATCGGCCTCGCCAACGGTGCGGAGCAGGCGCCCGCGTACCCGCTGCTGTCCGGCACGATCCGGGTCTGCACTCGTGCGGCGATCTGGGTCGCGGAGCGGGTCTGACCCCCGTCACACCGGGTCCAGTTCGGTGTCCCAGTAAAGAAAATCCCGCCAACTCTCGTGCAGGAAGTTTGGCGGGAAGGCGCGTCCGTTCTCTTGCAGCTCGTAGGCCGTCGGCTGGAACGGCGGACTGAGCGGGATCATGCCGCAATGGTGCGGCAGCCGGTTGCCTTTCACCAGATTGCACGCCGAACAGGATGTGACGACGTTCTCCCACGTCGTCCGCCCGCCGCGCGAGCGCGGGATGACGTGGTCGAAGGTCAGCTCCTGCGTCGGGAACGGCTTGCCGCAGTACTGGCAGCTGAAGCGGTCGCGCAGGAACACGTTGAAGCGGGTGAACGCCGGCCGGCGGGTCGCCGGGATGTACTCCTTCAGCGAGATGACGCTGGGCAGGCGGATCTCGAAGCGCGGGGAGTGAACGATCCGGTCATACTGGGAAATCACGTTGACGCGGTCGAGGAAGACCGCCTTCACCGCCTCCTGCCACGACCAGAGCGACAGGGGGAAGTAGCTGAGCGGGCGGAAGTCCGCGTTCAGCACCAGAGCCGGACAGTGATCGGGTGGTGGAGCCAATGGCCACTCCCTCGTCTCATACCGTCTCGCACGGCCTCTGACCCCGAGCGCACCAGATACATAAGCGATACGGCGGATAATCTCAACATCTCGTGTCGCCGACCGCCACCGCACCGCACAATCTTCACACCCCCGTAACGCTTCCGACACGCCTTCGGTGCCCGGCGGCGCCCCAGAAAAAGGGGGAGGGGTGTGACAAATGGGGTGCCCACAGCCAAGACGGCCGAAAGCCGCCGGCTTGGTTACTGGTCGTTAACCATGGTCGGGCACAGTCGCGGCAACGACCACGGGGGCCACCATGACTGCACAGATCATCAGCCTTGCCGCGAAGCGCCAGGAACGCGAAGAGAAGGCGCGTCAGCAGCGCATCGAGGCCTTCGATCGCGAACTGCGCCGCCGGCTCGCCCTGTACCTCGAGGGCGAGGATATCCCGGTCGAGCCGATCCGCGACAACCCCTACATCTGAACAGGCGCTTTCTCCCATTTGTGAGGGGGCCGTTTGTGGGAGGGGCGTCGGTTCGGCTATAGAAGCGGCATGACGACCGTCACCCGCTTCGCCCCCAGCCCGACCGGGCACCTGCACCTGGGCCACGCGCATTCGGCGCTGTTCGGCTGGCGCGCGGCCACTGCGGCAAAAGGCCGCTTCCTCCTGCGCATCGAGGACATCGACCCGCAGCGCTGCCGTCCCGAGTTCGAGCGGGACCTGATGGAGGACCTGGCGTGGCTGGGCCTCGCCTGGGAAACGCCGGTGCGCCGGCAATCCAATCACCTCGACGATTACCGCGCGGCGCTCGGGCGCCTGCAGGCGCTGGGCGTCGTCTACCCGTGCTTCTGCACCCGCAGGGACATCGCGGCGGAGATCGCCCGCGCCGGCCACGCGCCGCACGGGCCGGACGGTCCGCTCTACCCCGGCACCTGCCGCCATCTTGCCGAGTCCGAACGCGCCGCCCGCATGGCGGCGGGGGAGGCGTACGCGTGGCGGCTCGACGTCGCGGCGGCGGTGCGGCGGGTGGGGCCTCCGCGCTGGTTCGACCGCGGCCGCGGCTGGCAGGAGGCGACTCCGGAGATCCTCGGCGACGTGGTGCTGGCCCGCAAGGACACGCCGACCAGCTATCACCTCAGCGTCACCGTGGACGACGACCTGCAGGGCGTCACGCTGGTGACCCGCGGCGAGGACCTGTTCTTCGCCACCCACCTGCACCGGCTGCTGCAGGCGCTGCTCGGGCTGCACGTGCCGGAATGGCACCACCACGGTCTGCTGACCAACGACCGCGGCGAGCGCCTCGCCAAGCGCGACCGGGCGCAGACGCTGCGCTCGCTCCGCGAGGCCGGCTGCGCGCCGGCCGAGGTGCGCGCGCTGGCCGGCTTTCCGGATTGACGCGGAAACCCCGGCCGGATCGCTCCGGCCGGGGCCCGGGGTTTGGTTCGGGGGGGCGGGTGAACGGTCAGCGCTGGCGGACGAGGGCGCCCTGGCCGGCGAAGTTGCCGATGCCGGCCGAGAGGTTCGACACGTTGGCGAAGTTCGGGCCGCCGAAGGGCGCCCGGCCGCCGGAGCGCTGGAGCACCGTCGCCGCCTGCGACGCCTGGTTGCCGATGCCCGCCGCGGTGTTGGAGACGTTCGCCATCGAGCCGCCGGGGAACAGCCCGCCTGAGCGCTGGCCGACGAAGACGCCCTGCGACGCGGTGTTGCCGATGCCGGCCGCCGTGTTGGAGACGTTCGCGACGTTCGGGCCGCCCAACAGTCCGCCGCCGCGCTGCATGGTGGTGACGCCCTGCACCGCGACGTTGCCGACGCCGGCGGCAGTGTTCGAGATGTTCGACACGTTCTGCGCCATGGCGGGAGCGGCGAACAGCGCGAGCGAGGCGAAGCCGGCGAGGAGCGAAGTGCGGATCATGGTGTCGGTCTCCTGTCTGAGGGGGCCGGCGCTCTCTCGCGTCCGGCGTGTTGTCGATGACAGGAGACTAGCGGGGGCAGGCCTGGGCGGATGTGAGCCGGGCCACAAGCATGGCGAGGTTTTTGCCCCCACCCCGGCCCTCCCCCGCTCTCGGCGGATCCGAAGGATCCGCCTACCGCGTCAGCGCAAGCGAAGCTTGCGCGAAAGCTGGGCGGGAGAGGGGGTACCCTTGCCTGCATTCCCGGTATGGCGAAGTTCCCTCCCCCGCCCAGCGGGGGAGGGATAGGGTGGGGGCCGTGGAACGCCGTGCCTACTGCACGGTCGGCTTGGGTTCCTCGACCACCGCGCCGCTCTCGGTGTCGATGATCCGGACGTCCTCGTACTCGTGGCTCTGGCGGAGTTCGCCGGCCTTCTTGATGGCGCCGTCCAGGGTGTCCCGCTTCAGGCTGATGACGCCCATCGTGCCGCCGGCCATGACGTGATAGCGCACGTTGTCCTCCCTGCTGGTTCGCCCATCAGCATACAGCAACCGCCGGCGCCACCAAGGCTTCCGAACGGAGGGGGCTGCGGCCTTACGCCGCCAGCCGGTTGGACTCGCGGATCTCGCGCAGGAAGTCCTCGACGTGGTGCTCCAGCGCTTCCGACTGGTGGACCAGCTCGTCCGCCGCGTCGGCCACCGCCTGCGAGGCGCCCAGCGTGCCGTCGGCGGCGCGCGAGACGTCGGTGATGTGCAGGTTGATCTCGTCCGTGCCGTGCGCCGCCTGCGCCACGTTGCGGCTGATCTCGCCGATGGCGGCGTGCTGCTCGTGGATCGCCGCGGCGATGGAGGAGGAGGTCTCGTGCACCTCGCCGACCGTGCGGGCGATCTCGCGGATGGCGGCGACGGCCTGATCGGTCTCCGCCTGCACCACGGCGATCTGCGCCGCGATCTCATCGGTGGAGCGGGCGGTCTGCGTCGACAGGCCCTTCACCTCGTGCGCCACCACGGCGAAGCCCTTGCCGGCCTCGCCGGCGCGGGCGGCCTCGATGGTCGCGTTCAACGCCAGCAGGTTGGTCTGGCCGGCGATGTCGCGGATCAGGTCGACCACCTGCCCGATCTTGCCGGCGGCGTCGGACAGGCCCTGCACCACGCCGTCGGTCCGCGCCGCCTGCTCCGACGCCAGCTGGGCGACGGAGGAGGCGCGCTCGACCTGCCGGCCGATCTCCAGGCTGGCGGCGTTCAGCTCCTCGGTGGCCGCCGCCACGGTCTGCACGTTGGCCGAGGCCTGATGGCTGGCCGCCGCCACGGCGCTGCTCTGGGCGCTGGTCTGCTGGGCGTTCGACGACATGGCGTTGGCCGAGCCCTGCAGGCGCTCGATCACCTTGCCGATGGTCAGCACCATGCCCTTGACGCGCTGCTCCATGCTGTCGGCCATGGCGAGCATGGCGCGCTTGCGCTCCTCGATGGCGCGGCGCTCGTGCTCCTCGTGCTCGGTGCGCATGCGCTCGATGCGGATGACGTTCTCACGGAACACCTGGACGGTGCGCGCCATGTCGCCGATCTCGTCGGCGCGGTCCACGGCCGGCACCTCCAGGTCGGTGCGGCCCTCGGAGAGCGCCAGCATGGTGCCGCGCATGGCGGCGATCGGGGTGGCGATGGAGCGGCTCACCCACCACGCCGCCAGCAGCACGACGGCCAGCACGACGGCGAAGATCGACGCCTGCTCGACCACCTTCTGGCGGAACACCGCGTCCACGTCGTCCACGTAGATGCCGGTGCCGACCACCCAGTCCCAGCCGGCGATGCGCTTGACGTAGGAGATCTTCGGCGACGGCGCCTCGCCCTTCGCCTTCGGCCAGGAATAGGGGAAGAAGCCGGCGCCGTCGCGCCGCGCCACCTCGATGAAGCCTTGGAAGATCGAGAAGCCGGTGGGGTCGCGCACGTCCATGACGGTCTGCCCGACGCGGTCCTTCAGCCCGGCCGGGTGCATCAGCAGCACGCCGTTCAGGTCGTTGACCCAGAAATAGTTGTTGCCCTCGTAGCGCAGCGTGCCGATCGCCTCCAGCGCCGCCTTCTTCGCCTCATCGGCCGGCAGGACGCCTTTCTGGGCCAGTTCCTGGTAGCGCAGCGCCAGGCTGGAGGCGGCGTCCACCAGGTCGCGCGTCTTCATCTGGCGGTCGTTCATCAGCTCGGTGTGCAGGCTGGTCAGCGCCACGGCGGCGATGACGACCATGCCCACCAGGGCGACCGACGCCATGGCCGTCAGACGGCCGCGGAGCTTCAACGAAAAGGCCATGATCACACTCGTGCAACGGAAGGGTCATAAAACCGCCCCGGTCGAGGGGCGGCGCACCATAAACGATTCGAGTCGATTGCTTAACTGGACAATTTGCGGCCCAGGCATGCCCATGGACGGATTATGGGAATATGCAAAAAGGCTGATCCGCGCTCCGGCGCGGACCCACCCCGGGCCGGACCCGTTCCAGCAGGGTCGAACCGGGGATGGGGCGCCATGATCAACGACCTCTGGTACAAGAACGCGGTGGTCTACTGCTTGAACCTCAGCACCTTCATGGACGCCGACGGCGACGGGGTGGGGGACTTCAAGGGGTTGATGCGCCGGCTCGACTACCTGCACGGGCTGGGGATCACGGCGATCTGGCTGATGCCGTTCCAGCCCTCGCCGGGGCGCGACCACGGCTACGACGTCAGCGACTACTACAACGTCGATCCGCGCTACGGCACGCTGGGCGACTTCGTCGAATTCACGCACGCCGCCAAGTCGCGCGGCATCCGTGTCATCATCGACCTGGTGGTCAACCACACCTCCGACCAGCACCCGTGGTTCCAGGAGGCGCGGCGCGACCCCAAGTCCCGCCATCGCGACTGGTACGTCTGGTCCGACAGGAAGCCGGCCAACGCCGGGACCGGCATGGTCTTCCCCGGCGTGCAGAAGACCACCTGGACCCACGACAAGCTCGCCAAGGCCTATTATTTCCACCGTTTCTACGAGTTCCAGCCCGACCTAAACACCTCGCATCCCGAGGTGCACGCCGAGATTCTGAAGATCATGGGCTTCTGGATCGAGCTGGGGGTGGCCGGGTTCCGCATGGACGCGGTGCCCTTCATCATCTCCGGCAAGGGGCCGGAGGTGGACAGGCCCGTCGAGCACTTCGACATGCTGCGCTCGTTCCGCGAGTTCGTGCAGTGGCGCCAGGGCGACGCCGTGCTGCTGGCCGAGGCCAACATCCTGCCGCAGGACGACCTGAAGTACTTCGGCGACGACGGCGACCGCATGCACATGTGCTTCAACTTCCAGGTCAACCAGACGCTGTTCTACGCGCTGGCCAGCGCCGACACCCGGCCGCTGGCCAAGGCGCTGAACGCCACCGAGCCGCGGCCGGCGACCGCCCAGTGGGGCCTGTTCCTGCGCAACCACGACGAACTGGACCTCGGCCGCCTGACCGAGAAGCAGCGCCGGACGGTGTTCGCCGCCTTCGGCCCCGACCCCTGCATGCAGCTCTACGACCGCGGCATCCGCCGGCGCCTCGCGCCGATGCTGGACGGCGACCGGCGGCGGATGGAGCTGGCCTACAGCCTGCTGTTCACGTTGCCGGGCACGCCGGTGCTGCGCTACGGCGACGAGATCGGCATGGGCGACGATTTGTCGCTGCCCGAGCGCGAGTGCGCCCGCACCCCCATGCAATGGTCCACCGAGCCGAACGGCGGCTTCACCAAGGCGAAGACGCCCGAGGTGCCGGTGATCAGCGGCGGCCCCTACGGGTTCGAGCGCATCAACGCCGCCATCCAACGCCGCAACCCCGAGTCGCTGCTGAACTGGATGGAGCGCATCATCCGCATGCGCAAGGAGTGCCCGGAGATCGGCTGGGGACGCTTCGCCGTCATCGACGCCGGCGACCCCGGCGTGCTGGCGTTGCGCTACGACTGGCGCAACAACGCCGTGCTGGTCGTCCACAACCTGAAGGACAAGCCGTGCGAGGTGGCTCTCGACCCCGGCCCGACCGGCGGGTCGCCTCGTCTGACCAACCTGTTGAGCGAGGACCACGCCGACGTCGGCGAGGACGGCCGCGCCTGTCTGGTGCTGGAAGCCTACGGCTACCGCTGGTTCCGCGTGGGCGGGCTGGACTACATCCTGCGGCGCTCGGACCTGTGATGCCGAAGGCGTTTGGCGATCATTGCCAAACGCCTTCGGCCAAACCCTCCCGCTCAATGCAACGCATTGAGCGGGAGGGGCGCACGGCTTGCCGTGTGATACGGACGCATTCTGTCCGTGTTGCATTTTTTGGTTTGGCGTCTGAACAAGTTTGGTTACACTCTGAACAAACGCCGGAAACATTTCGCTGCTAGGTTTTGCAGCGGGGCAACAGGGAGGGGGAACCATGCTCACCGACCGGACGTTCGGCGCCAGGGTCCAGCACGAATCGGGACGCGTGCTGTGCGCTTTGAGTGGGATGCTCACCTACAACAGCTACAGCACCTTCCGCCCGCTGTTCGAGGCGGTGAACGCACACGGCACCGGCGACGTGGTGCTGGACCTGCAGGAGCTGCACTTCCTTGACTCGAACGGCCTGGGCATGCTGCTGGTGCTGGGCGAACGCATCGCCGCCACCGGCCGCCGCATGCGCCTCGTCAACGTGCCGCCCAAGGTGGACAAGGTGCTGGCGCGCACCCGCACGCACGAGATGCTGGGGGCGGCGTGATCATGCCGGGCGGGCGTACGGCCCTCGCTCATGATTGAGGAGGCTCGCGCGGCTCCAGCAGGGCCTCCCTGACGAGCCGCCAGCTTGCTTCATCCGGGGCGCAGATGAGGCCGCCGGTGCGATGCGACGGGAGATAGGCGGTGCCGTCGAAGTGGGCGCTGTAGCCGCCCGCCTCGCGGTGGAGCAGCCAGCCCGCAGCGTGATCCCAAGGCATCAGCTTGTTGTAGAACAGCACGTCGCAGTGTCCCGCCGCGGCCATCCGGTACTCGTGCGCGGCGCACCGCAGCCACGCGCTCATGCCCAACCGCGAAAGGTTGCCGTTGACGGTGGTGCGCAGGGGCTCCGGCAGGAAGTTCGTTCCGATGATCGCGTGCATGTCCCGGACCGGCACCGCGGCCGCGACCGACAGGTCGGCCCGCGCGTCTCCCTCGGCCTGGATCCACGCCCCCTCGCCCCTGAGCGCAAAGGCGGTGTTGCCGCACACCGGATCGTGGATAGCGGCGAGCACCACCTCCCCCCGCACCGTCGCCGCGACCATGGCCCCGAACAGCGGCAGCCCGGACGCGAAGTTCTTGGTGCCGTCGAGCGGGTCGAGCACGAACGCCAGGTCGGCGGTGCCGATGGCATCGAGCAGCGTAGGGTTGCAGGCGGTGGCTTCCTCTCCGACGACGACGGCCCCGGGGTAGGCGGTCTCGAGTGCGGTGGAGATGGCGCGCTCGGCCGCCTCGTCCGCGTCCGTGACGACGTCGAACCGCGACGACTTTTCGCGCGCCTGTCCGGCGACCAACGCACCAAACCGAGGCATGATCTCGGTCCGGGAAGCCTGGAACAGGATCTCGCCGATCCGAAGGGCATCAGAGAGCGTGAACGTCATCATGGCTGCCGATCGTCGTGCAGGGTGGTCGCCTTGGCAAGCCCTTCAACTCTGCACAGCCTACGCTCCGCGTGCTGTACGGCGCCCTGCTGGTGGGACGCGTATGGCCGGCCTATGGTCGCTGCGCCGATACCGGGAAGCGCTGTCGGCCGCGGAAAGAACCGTTGGAAAGGAACACAATGTCTGAGTTGACCGTGCCGGTGATTCGCTTCCGCTCCGCCGAGGACTGCACGCAGGCCGCCAGGGCGCTGCACGAGCAACAGTTCGAGCCGCGCCAGGAGTCGGTCACGGAGATCTCCGTCACACCGTGGGAGGACTTCGATGAGGCGCTCCTGGTTCTGCAGGCGGACGGCTTCGCGTGCGAGAGGGCGGACAAACCGGTGACGCGGCTCGGGCCCGGCAAACCGAAGCCGGTCGCCTGACCTGCGGGCCATCGCCCTGGAGCCCACGATGCGAGCCAAGATGGATAGCCTGGGATGTCGCCTTGGCCTTCGCGCCCCAGATTCCATGACGATGAGCATCGGTGCGGCTGGAACACACCGGCCTCGCGCCCGGCCCCAGGGCATTCCGCTGAACCGCTTGACGTGCGCGCTGCACCCATTGCAGCGGCCTAAAGAAGACGAATCAGCCGCATTGTCGTTTCTCGGAGCCAAGAGGGAGAAAATGCGATGTCCGACATTGACAAGGACAAGGTCGTCGAGACGCTGAACCGTATCCTGGAGGCCGAATTGGCGGGTGTCGTGCGTTACACCCACTATTCGTTTCTGGTGTTCGGATACAACCGCATTCCCATTGTGTCGTGGCTGCGTGGACAGGCGGCGGAGGCGCTGACCCATGCCCAGCAGGCGGGAGAAATGATCACCCATTTGGGCGCCTATCCGTCCCTCGCGATCGGGCGGCTTCTCGACAGCCATCAGCACGACATCGGCACGATCCTGCGGGAGTCGCTGGAAGCGGAAGGGGCCGCGCTGCTTCTCTACAAGGATCTTCTGGCGCTCGTGGAAGGGCGCTCCGTGATGCTGGAGGAATACGCCCGGCAGATGGTCCATGCCGAGGAGATGCATGCCGGTGAGGTCGACAAGATGCTGCGCAAGCCGGGGGATCTGTCCGCCGTGCGCGCCGCATCGTAAGCCGACGCCATGGTCCCGCACGGGAGCCAGGTCACACGCCGCCGCCCGCCCCCGAAGGAGGAGGCTCGCGCGTGCCGCGGACGGTGGCTATCCTCCCCGTCATGAAGGCCGTCCGTGTTGCCGTCGTCGTGCTCCTGCTTCCGCTGCTCGTCTATGGCGGGCTGGCGCTTGCCGTCGGCCGCGATGCGGTGTGGGCCACCCTGCTCGGGCCGGGTGAGCGCGGAGCGGTCGCCTTCGAGACGTTGGAGCCATCCAACCGGCCGAACCGCTACCTCGTGTGCCCGCACGACCTGTGCCGCCGGGCCGACGCCGAGAGCCCGGTCTTCGCGGTCTCCGTCGCCGGGCAGCGCCGCGCCTGGGATCATCTGCTCGACCGGGTGGACGCGCGCCGGCTGCGCGACGACGAGGGGCAGATCGACGTGGAGGTGCGGACGCGCTGGCTGCGCTTTCCGGACCTCGTGACCATCCGCCCGGTCGCCGTGGCGGCAGACCGCTCGACGGTCGCCATCTACAGCCGCTCGCTGTACGGCCACTCCGATTTCGGGGTCAACGCCGCACGTGTCCGCTCCTGGCTGGACGCGTTGGCAACGGATCTGGGCACCGTGCCATAGCGTGCCAATCGGCACCGGAAGCGGGGACCAGCTCACCGCACAGTAGAGTTTATGCTTCCTTAACCCCGACCCCGGGAGACTGGCTCCAGGCCCAGTTTCCCAAGCGGTCCGGCATGCGCGCGACGCACCCCGGCGGCCGATCCCATCGCCGCCCTCTCCGAGCCGCTCTGTTGGCGGCGCTGTCCGTGCTGGTGCTCGGCGGGTGCCAGACCCTGCGCGACGTGACGGAGACCGGCGCCGCCAACGCGGCCAGCTACGACGCGCTGATGCGCCTGGCCGAATCGACGCGTGCGCAGGGCGACCTCACCACCGCCTCCACCCTGTACCGGAGGGCGCACGCCGCCAGCGACAAGCGGGTGGAGCCGCTGCTCGGTCTCGGCGCTGTGCTGACGGATATGGGCAGCGCGCGCGAGGCGCTGGATTCCTGGCGGCAGGCATTGGCGCGCGACCCGGACAACCCCGCCGCCCTGCGCGGTTACGCCTGGGCGCTGGTCGCGCTGGACCAGCCGCAGGAGGCCGCGCGCCACTACGCCGCCGTGCTCGCCGCCGACCCCAAGGACGTCGCCGCGCTCAACGGCCTGGGCATCACCAGGGCCATGACGGGCGACCACCCCGGCGCACAGGAGCAGTTCCGCGCCGCGCTGGCGCTGACCCCCGGTGACACGATGACGCTGAACAACCTCGCGTTCTCGCTGATGCTCTCGGGCGCCACCGACGAGGCGATCCGCATCCTCGAACCGCTGGCCCGGTCGGTGCGCGCCGGCGCCGTGGAGCGGCAGAATCTCGCCATGGCCTACGGTCTCGCCGGCCGGGACGAGGACGCGGCGCGCATGGGCCGCCTGGACCTGGACGAGCCGGCGGTGCAGCGCAACCTCGTCTACTACCGGCAGGCGCGCTCCGGCGGCGCGGCGTGGCCGCGCCCAGTCGCGGAACACGCTTCGGCACTTCCCGCGCCAGCCCCTGCCGTGCCGGCGCGCGCGCCGCTGCCGCTGCTTCCCGCGCGCGCCGCGGCTGCCCAACCTTCGACCGCCCAATCTTCGACCGCCCAGGCGCCCGCCGCGGGCAAGGTGCGCATCGACCTCGACGCCTACGCCAGCGAGGCGCTCGCCCGCCAGGAGTGGGGCTCGCTGACCCGGAAGCACGGGGCGCTCCTCGCCGGGCGCGAACCGCTCCTCGTGACCCGCGCCCGGGCCTCGGACGGCAAGACGCTGGTGCACCTGCGGGTGGCCTTCCCCAGCCGCGAGGAGGCGGCGCGCGTCTGCGCCACGCTGCGGTCCCCGAAACAGCGTTGCACGGTGCTGTGGCCGGCGGACGCGTCGTAGAATCCTTCGGGCGGGACCGCCCCTCATTCCGGCGTAATCTCAAAGACTCCGAACGTCCCGACGGGGCCGGACGAACGGCCCTCCAGTGCAAAGGCCAGGGAATTCCAGTTGGTTGGCCGTGCAACGGCGGCGTCCGTGAAGGGTTACTATCCACCACCTCCTTAGGGGATATCCGTCCGCCAGTTTGCCACTTCCAGGCATTTTGCTCATCTTTTGCGTATCGGGAGCACGGCGGCACATTAAGCCGAAGGGTCCGGGGCGATCCCGACGGGATTTTCCTTCATCGCAAACGAAGAGGCGGATGGACATGAAGACGATGCTCTTTGCCCACGCGGCGCGCGTTCCGGGTCTCCGTTCGGTGGTCCGCGCCCTGTCCGACCGGCGCGGCGTCACCGCTCTGGAGTACGGCCTCGTGGCGGCGCTGGCCGCGGTGGCGATCATCACGGCGATGAACAGCTTCAGCGGCGGCCTGACCAGCACGTTCACGGCCATCAACACCAAGCTCACCACCACCGCCGGCAGCATCAAGTAGGGCGGCGGCCCTTCCCACGACCCTCTTTTAAAGAACCCGACGAGGCGGACGACATGAAGACCCGCAGCTTCATGCGCCTGGTGCGCGCCCTGTCGGACCGGCGCGGCGTGACGGCGCTGGAATACGGTCTGGTGGCGGCCCTGGCGGCGGTGGCGATCATCACCGCGATGGCCAACATGGGCGCCAGCCTGGAAAGCGTCGTCAGCGGGATCAGCGGCAAGCTGACCAGCACCGCCGCCGGCATCAATTAGGACGGGACGGCCGAGGGACCGCGGCAAGGGAGGGCTCTCCATGACACCCGCCGACGCGATCCTGATGGCCGTCACCCCCGTCTATCTCGGCGCGGCGTTCTGCGACGTCGCCGCGCGCATCATTCCCGACCGGGCGCCCGTCGCCCTGCTGGCGGTGGGCGTCGGTGTCGCCCTCCTGGCGGGGCCGGGGCTGCCGTGGGGCGCCCTCGGCGCCGGGCTGGCGGTGTTCATCGGCCTGGCGGTCGTCGCCGGCGGCGCGCTGGGCGGCGGCGACATCAAGCTGGCGGCGGCCAGCGCCGTTCTGCTGGGCGCCGGGCGCACGCCGGACCTTCTTCTGCTGACGGCGCTCGCCGGCGGGGTGCTGGCGGCCGGCTACCTGATGGCGCGCGCCGTGCTGCGCCGTCTCCCTGCGCAACGCTGCCCCATGCCGGGCAAGGCAACCGGGCGCTGGCGGCACCGCTGCGCGGTGGTGCTGGCGGCGGAGCGGCGGCGCATCCGGCGCGGTGCCGGCCTGCCCTACGGCGTCGCCATCGCCACGGCCGCCTTGACGCTGCTGGCGCAACCCTCTTGACGGGGTGGAACATGCTTCTGCGTGTGCTCTTCCTTCTGCTCATGGTGATGTCGTTGGGGGCGGTGGGCGTGGTGGTGCTCAACCTCCCCTCCGGCGAGCCGGTGCCGGTGGCGGTGGCCGAGCCGGCGGTCCCGGCGCGTTCCGCCATCCTGGTCGCGGCGCGGGCGCTGCCGACCGGCACGCTGCTGCGGCCCGAGGACGTGCGCTGGGAGGACTGGCCGCTCAAGGGCGTGCCGGAAGGCTATATCGAGCGCGGCCGGACGACCGCCGAGGCGGTCGGCGCCGTCAACCGCCGGCCCTTCGTGGCGGGCGAGCCGCTGGTGCTCGGCCAGCTGGTCCTGCCGAACGAGCGCGGCTTCCTGGCCGCGGTGCTGACGCCGGGAAAGCGCGCCGTCGCCGTGGCGGTGGACGCGGTCAGCGCGGCGAGCGGCCTGATCTCTCCCGGCGACCGGGTGGACCTGATCCTCGCCCAGACCTTCGACAAGGACAGCGCCGCCCCCGGCCGCGGCGCGGTGGGCGAGACGCTGCTGCGCGACCTGCGCGTGCTGTCCATCGACCAGCACCTGGGCGACGCGGCGGTCGACCGCAACACCGGCGCCCCGGCGGTGCCGCGCACCGTGTCGTTGGAGGTGACCGCCAAGCAGGCGGAGGCCATCGCCGTCGCCTCCGGCCTCGGCCGGCTGTCGCTGGTGCTGCGCAGCCTCGGCGCGACGGAGGCCGTTCAGCCGCCCGAGGCCGACGTGTCCTCCACCTGGGCCGAGGAGGTGTCGCCCGCGCTGGGTGCCCGCCGCGCCGCCAAGCCCGAGCCGTCGCGCGACGGCACCGGCATGCTGATCGTCCGCGGGTCGCAGCGCACCATTCACACCGGGAGCCATACGGGGGGCTGACGCCATGGAGACGACGATGTCGAAGGCCGATCCGGCGGCGTCCATGTCCCGCCCGCTGCGCCTGTACGCCTATCTCGGCGACGCCGCGTCCGACGCGGCGGTGCGCCGGGCGGCCGAGGACTGGGCGGGCAGCGTCGAGGTGCGCCGCGGCGACGTCCGCACCGCCACCCGCGACCTGCAGAAGGAGCGCTCGCCGGATGTGCTGCTGGTGGATATCGGCGGCATCGAGCTGCCGGTCTCCGCCCTGGAGAACCTCGCGGCGGTGTGCGAGCCGAACGTGCGCGTTATCGCCATCGGCGAGGCCAACGACATCGGCCTGTACCGCCAGCTGAAGCAGCTCGGCGTGGCGGAGTACCTGTTCAAGCCGCTGAAGGCCGATCTGGTCGCCGCGGCGATCATGGGCGAGGCGGCGCCGGCCGCAGCGGCGCCGGGCCGGCGCGGCAACCTGATCGCGGTGTTCGGCGCGCGCGGCGGCGTCGGCACCACGACGCTGGCGGTCAACCTCGCCTCGTACCTGGCGGACGTCGAGCGGCGCCGGGTGGCGCTGGTCGACCTGGACGTGCACGCCGGCACGGCGGCCTTCCTGCTCAACCTGCCGCCCGGCCGCGGCCTGCGCGAGGCGCTGGAGAGCCCGGAGCGGGTGGACGAGGTGTTCCTGTCGCGCGCGCTGCACGCCGCGTCGGAGCGGCTGGACGTGCTGGCCTGCGAGGAGCCGATGAGCGAGCGCGTCGAGACGCGCACCGACGCGCTGCTGGGGCTGATCGAGAAGCTGCAGCGCCGCTACCACTATGTGGTGGTGGACGTGCCGCGGGCGCTGGCGCCGTCGGGGCGCGCGGTGATCGACCGGGCCGGGCTGCGCCTGCTGGTCTGCGACGGCAGCCTGGCGGCAGCCCGCGACGTGGTGCGCCTGCGCGCCGCCTTCGACGGCATCGGCCACAAGACGCTGACCGTCCTGAACCGCAAGGGTGCGCCGGGCGAGCTGGCCGCCGCCGACCTGCGCAAGGCGCTGGGCGGCGTCCCCGACCACGCGGTGGCGTGGCAGCCGAAGCCGCTGGCGCAGGCCGCCGCGCTGGGCCGCATCGCGGTGCAGGACTGCCGCGCCTTCCGCGCCTCGGTGGCGGGGCTGGCGCAGGCGGTCACCGGCCGCGCCGCCACCCGGCCGGGGCT
The DNA here is from genome assembly GCF_003116015.1 of Azospirillum sp. TSO22-1. Lineage (GTDB taxonomy): Bacteria > Pseudomonadota > Alphaproteobacteria > Azospirillales > Azospirillaceae > Azospirillum. The sequence continues at coordinate 6,247 of NZ_LGQZ01000085.1, read as the reverse complement.
GGTGCGGCGGCTGCTCGGCCGCCGGGGGGCCGCGGCATGAGCGCGGTGTTCGGACGCCGGATGAGCGAGGCGGCCGAGGCGCCGCCGCCCGCGATGCCCCACCGCCCCGTGGCGGTCCCCGCCGTGGCCCCCGCCCGCGTCGCCGTGCACGAATGGGCGCCCGGCCGCCGGCCGGCCATCGAGGAGGTGCGCGTCGAGGCGATGGCCCGCATCGACCCGGCCTCGGTCGCGCAGATGGAACGGGAGGCGCTGCAGCCGCTGATCGTCCGTCTGGTGGACGAGATCGCCACCGAGCGGCGCATCCAGCTCAACGGCCACGAGCAGGCGCAGCTCGCCACCGAGCTGGTGCACGACATGCTGGGCCTCGGCCCGCTGGAGCCGCTGCTGGCCGACGACAGCATCACCGACATCATGGTGAACGGGCCGGAGCGGGTCTACATCGAGCAGCGCGGGCGCCTGCTGCTGTCGCCGGTGCGCTTCCGCGACCGCCAGCACGTGCTGAACGTCGCCCAGCGCATCGCCACCGGCATCGGCCGCCGGGTGGACGAGTCGAGCCCCATCGTCGATGCCCGCCTGCCCGACGGCAGCCGCGTCAACATCGTGGTCCCGCCGCTGGCGCTGGACGGCACCACCATCGCCATCCGCAAATTCTCGCGCCGCTGGATCGACCTGGACACGCTGGCCGGCTTCCGGAGCCTGTCGCCGGCCATGGCCCGCGCCTTCGAGGTGTTCGCCCGCGCCCGGCTGAACATCATCATCTCGGGCGGCACCGGCTCGGGCAAGACGACGCTGCTCAACGCGCTGTCGCGGCACATCGACCCGGGCGAGCGCATCATCACCGTCGAGGACGCGGCCGAGCTGCAATTGCAGCAGCCGCACGTGGTGCGGCTGGAGACGCGCCCGCCCAACCTGGAGGGCAGCGGCGAGATCACCGTGCGCGCGCTGATCAAGACCTGCCTGCGCCTGCGTCCCGACCGCATCATCGTCGGCGAGACGCGCGGGGCGGAGGCGTTCGACATGCTGCAGGCCATGAACACCGGCCACCCCGGATCCATGTCGACGATCCACGCGAACAGCACGCGCGACGCGCTGTCGCGCATCGAGAACATGGTGCTGATGGGCAACGTCGGCCTGCCGACGCGCGCCATCCGCCAGCAGGTCGCCAGCGCCGTCGACGTGGTCATCCAGGTGCAGCGCATGCGCGACGGCGTGCGCCGCGTCACCCAGGTGTCGGAGATCCTGGGGCTGGAGGGCGAGACCGTCGTCACGCAGGACCTCTTCCGCTTCGAGGGCAAGGCCGCCGGGCCGGACGGCCTCCTGCACGGGGCGTACCGCGCCACCGGCATCCGCCCGGGATTCATGGACCAGATCGAGCAGTACGGCCTGGGCGCCGAATACCTCGCCGCGCTCGACATGGCGGAGGCGTGAGGGGCCATGGACAGCCGCCTGCTCCTCCAGCTCCTGTTCGCCGCGCTCGCGACCGGCACGCTGGGCGCCGCCGTCGGCACGATCGTGGGGCAGCGGCGGCGCGCGGCGCTCGACCGGCGGATCGCCGCGCTGCACGGCCTGCGCGGGTCCGCGGACGCCGCGCAGACTTCGGTCGGGGACATCACGCTGCGTCGCACCGCCAAGCGCCGCAGCCTGCGCGGCCTGCTGGAGCGGGCGCTGGGCATCGACGGTCCGCTGGTGGACACCGGTGGAGGCGCTTGCTGGATCGCCGCCGCGCTGGCGGTCGCCGCCGCCGCCGCGGCCCTGTGGGTCACCGCCGTGTTCGCCGGGCTGCCGCTGCCGCTCGGCCTGCTGGCCGCCGGGGCGGCGGCGCTGGGGGCGGCGCGCTGGCGCTTCACGTGGGCGCAGCGGCGGACGGTGGCGCGGCTGCTCGACCAGCTGCCCGACGCCGTCGGGCTGGTGGTGCGGGCGATCCGCTCGGGCATCCCGGTGGCGGAATCCATGCGGGCGCTGGCCGATTCCATGCCCGCCCCCACCGGGCCGGAGTTCCGCCGCGTCGCCGACGAGGTGGCGGTCGGCGTCGACCTGGAGGCCGCGCTGTGGCGGCTGGCCGAACGCAGCGGCCTGCCGGAATACCGCTTCTTCGTGGTGGCCGTGGTGCTCCAGCGCGAGACCGGCGGCGATCTGGCGGAGACGCTGGGCCAGCTCGCCGACGTCATCCGCAAGCGGCGCGCGCTGCGCCAGCGCGGCTACGCGCTGTCGGCGGAGGCGCGCACCTCCGTCTGGGTGCTGGCCGCCCTGCCGTTCGTCGCCATGGGCAGCCTGTACGTGCTGAGCCCGGCCTACGTGATGCGGCTGTTCACCACGCCGGACGGCAAGATGCTGCTGGGTCTGGCGGCGTTCAGCCTCGGCCTCGGCCTGCTGACCATGCAGGCCATGATCCGGAAGATCCTCGCATGAGCGCGCTGTCCACCCTTGGCCCGCAGGCCGTGCTGCTGGTGCTGGCCGGTGCCGGCCTGATCTTCGCGCTGTCGCTGGCCGGTTTCGTCCTGGCCGGCGACCGCCGCCGCTTCGGCGCCCGCATCGATCGCGCCCGCGGCCGCATCGACGCGGCGCCGGCGGCGCGCGGCGGCAGCCTGTCCGGCGTGCTGGCGCGCCTGGGCGAGGCGGTGGCCGCCAGCGTGCTGGTCGGCCGCGACGAGGCGGCGCGCATGGCGCTGATGCTGGCCGCCGCCGGCCTCGGCCACCCGCGGGCGCTGGCCGGCTTCGTCGGGCTGAAGTCGCTGCTGGCGGTCCTCGGCCTCGGTCTGGCGCACCTGTGGCTGCACGGCCGGGCGGTGCCGCCGGGCCTGGTGGCGGCGCTGGGCGTCTACACCGCGGCGGCGCTGGCCGGCTGGCGCGGCCCGGACCTGCTGGTGGCGCGGCGGCGCAAGCGCCGGCTGGAGGCCATCGACCGCGGCATGCCCGACGCGCTCGACCTGCTGGTCATCTGCGGCGAGGCGGGCCTCGGCTTCGACGTGGCGGTCGCCCGCGTGGCGCGCGAGATCGGCCACGCCCACCCGGAGCTGGGCCAGGAGCTCGCCAAGCTGGCGGCCGAGATGCGCGTGCTGCCCGACCGCGCCCAGGCGCTGTCCAACATGGCCGAGCGGCTGCCGCTGGAGGGCGTGCGCAGCTTCACCGGCATGCTGGCCCAGGCGATCCGCTACGGCACGCCGCTGAGCCAGGCGTTGCGCGTCATCTCCGCCGAGCTGCGCGCCGAGCGCATGGTGCGGTTCGAGGCGCGGGCCGCCAGACTGCCGGTGTTCATCACCCTGCCGATGATCCTGTTCATCCTGCCCTGCGTGTTCATCGTGGTCGGCGGCCCGGCGGTGCTGGATGCGCTGCACATGATGCCGGGCGTGCAGGCGGGGGCGCTGCCATGATTCCGATGATGATCCGCCGGGCGCTCGCCGGCCGGCGCGGCAGCACGGCGCTGGAGTTCGGGCTGCTGGCCCCCGTCCTCATCCTCACGGCGGTGGCGTTCTTCGAGTACGGGCTGCGGCTGGCGATCCAGGCCAGCCTGGACTTCGCGGCGCGCGAGGCGTCGCGCGTCGGCATCACCGGCGCGGCACCGCCCGCCGGCACGACGCGAGAGGCGCAGCTGGCCGCCGTCGTGCGGCAGTCGGTGATGCCCTACGTGGACGCGACGAAGGTGGACGTCCGCGTGCTGGCCTACGACTCGCCCGGCGACGTCGGCAAGCCCGAGCCCTTCACCGACCTGAACGGCAACGGCCGCTGGGACAAGGGCGAGCCGTTCACCGACGTCAACGGCAACGGCGTCTGGGACGCCGACCGCGGCCGCTCCGGCGCCGGTGCCAGCGAGCAGGTCGCCGTCTACCGCCTGAGCTACGCCGACACGCCGCTGAGCGGCCTGTTCCCCGCCGTGTCCTACGAGGCGCGCATCGTCGTGCGCAACGAACCCTTCGCGAAGTGATGAGCGCAGCCATGCCCGCCCTTGCCCATGCCGCCCGTGCCCCGCTCCGTGTCCTGCGCGACCGCCGCGGCGTCGCGGCGCTGGAACTCGCGGCGGCGGTCCCGGCGCTGCTGGCGGCGCTGTTCGGAATCATCGACGTCGCCGGCTATGTGGCCACGGCCAACCGGCTGCAGCGGCTCGCCGCCGACGTGGCGAACATCGGCTCGCAGTTCGACGGCCTGCGCGGCTGCATGGCGGTGTCGAAGGGCAACGAGGTCGGCGTGCTGTTCCTCGCCGCCAAGGAAATCGCCAAGCCGCTGTTCTTCCCCGAACCCGCCGACGGCGCCGTCAGCGTCGCCGGCGGCGGCGCCACGACGGTGCCGGCCGCGGCCGGCGGGCTGATCGTCACCAGCGTCGCCGACAAGGGCAGCGGCCCGCGCATCGCGTGGCAGGCCTACGCCGGCATCGCGCCGATCAACAGCCGGCTCGGCACCGGGACGGCTGCCGTGCAGCTTCCCACCGGATTCTCGCTGCGGCCGGGCGACGACACGCTGTTCGTCGAGGTGTTCTTCACCTTCCAGCCCTACCTGCTCAGCGGCGGCTGGACGGGCACCGGCAACCCCACCGTGACGGCCTATTCCAGCGCCGTCTTCCGGCCGCGCCTGGGAGCGCTGACCACCCTTGACCCCTGCTGATCTTCTCACGGCCTTCCGCCGCAGGGCGCCGCGCGGACGGCGCGGCAACGTGCCGGTGTTCGTGGCGCTGCTGGCGGTCCCGGTGATGGGGCTGGCCGGGCTGTCGGTGGATGCGGCGCGCGGCTACATGGTGCGCTCCCGCCTCAGCGCGGCCATCGACGCGGCGGCGCTGGCCGCCGGGCGGGTCATCGACACCGCCGACGTGCAGGGCGACGCCAAGATGTATTTCCGCGCCAACCTGCCCAACGGCTATATGGGCGCCAGCGTGCCCGACCCGACGGTGCAGGTCAGCCCCGACCGCGAGACGGTCACCGTGAAGGGCTCGGCCGCGCTGCCCACCGCCTTCATGGGGGTGTTCGGCATCGACACCATGCAGATCGCGGTCGAGAACCGCGCCCGCCGCGCCCAGGGCATCGGCCTGGAGCTGGCCCTGGTGCTGGACACCACCGGCTCCATGGCCACCGACGACCGCATCGGCAAGCTGCGCGGCGCCGCCTCGTCGCTGGTGGAGATCCTCTACGGCACGAAGGCGAGCCGGACGAACCTCTGGGTCTCCGTCGTTCCCTACACGGCGGAGGTCAACCTGGGGCCGACGCGCACCGGCTGGCTCACCGCCGACTCGCCCGGTGCCGCGCAGTACTCGCCGTCCACCTGGCGCGGCTGCGTCGAGGCGCGGCCGAGCCCCTACGACGAGGACGACGCGCCGCCCGCCGTCGCGAAGTTCAAGGCGTTCCTCTACCCCTCCTCGCTCGGCAAGTACGCCGACGGTGGCGACAACCCGTGGCCGCCGGTCAGCGACAGCGGCGCCTACACCAACGACAACGACCGCACCGGCCCCAATCTGGGCTGCGGCTTTCCGGTGCTGCCGCTGACCAACGTAAAGCAGACGGTGCTCGACAAGATCGCCGGGCTGCGCGCGGTCAACCGCGGCGGCACCATGGCGAACCTCGGCCTGCAGGCGGGCTGGTTCACGCTGTCGCCGCGCTGGCGCGGCCTGTGGGGCGACCCGACGCCGGCCGGGATGCCGCTCGACTACCGGTTGGCGGAGATGCGCAAGGCCGTCGTCCTGGTCACCGACGGCAACAACGAGTGGTTCGACTACGGCAAGCAGCCGACCGGCGACTACACCGCCTACGGCCGGATCGGCGACGGCCGGCTGGGCACGACGACCTTCAGCCAGGCGACCACCATGCTGAACACCCGCATGTCGCGCCTGTGCCAGACGATGAAGGACGCCGGGATCACCATGTACACGATCACCATCGGCCAGACCAACACGGCCACCCGCGACCTGTACCGCGGCTGCGCTTCGCAGCCGAACTTCTACTGGGACAGCCCGGCCCCCGACCAGCTCGCCTCGATCTTCAACCAGATCGGCGCCCAGCTCACCCTGCTGCGCCTGGAGCAGTGACGGCCCCGCTTCGTGCCGTCGGGCCTCACCGCATGATGAAGCCGGCCGGCCCGACGAGCTCGGGCCGTGCCGGTGCCGGGGTGCCGGGGCCGGGCTGCGTCAGCTTGCCGAAGAAGACGCGGTCGAAGAACCGGGGGGGCGAGACGCCGTCGGTCGGTGCCGCGAGCTGGGCGGGGTTGTTCACCGGCCGCACGATGTAGGGGGTGACGATGATGACCAGCTCGGTCTCGTTGCGCTGGA
>NZ_LGQZ01000242.1 GCF_003116015.1 Azospirillum sp. TSO22-1 | reverse complement strand
GCGAGTTCTACGTGGACGAGGATTCCTGGCAGATCGCCCACAAGGACCAGTACGACGGCCGCGGCGAGCTGTGGCGCGTGCATGAGCTGTTCCTTATCCAGGAATACGACGAGCACGTCCCGAACTTCGCCGGCAACGTCCTCTACGACCTGCAGGCGCGGCGCTACCTCGTGCACCAGCTCAGCAACGAGGAGAAGCCCGCCAAGTACGGCGTGAAGTACGAGCTCGGCCGCTTCTCGCCGGACTCCCTGCGCCGCGTGAGCAACTGAGGCGGTTTGCCCCCACCCCATCCCTCCCCCGCTTCGCAGGGGAGGGGGCAGAGCGGTGGAGTTCCCTCCCCTGCGGAGCGGGGGAGGGTCAGGGTGGGGGCAACGCCGAAAGGACGTTACCAATGACGATCTCCAATACCCCACCGGTCGGCCGGCGCGTGGCGCTGGCGCTGCTGGCCGTGTCGCTGGCGGCGCTTCCCAAGGTGGCGCGGGCCGGCGCGGACCTGCTGCAAACCCCCGCCCTGATGTCGGGGCGGGCGGCGAGGTCGCTGCTGCTCGGCGTCGCCCGCGCCGGAACGCGCGTCGTCGCGGTGGGCGAGCGGGGGATCGTCGTCTTCTCCGACGATGGCGGGGTGTCGTGGCGGCAGGCCGCGGTGCCGGTGTCGGTGACGCTCACCGCGGTGCACTTCCCGACGCCCAGGTTCGGCTGGGCGGTCGGCCACGACGGGGTGGTGTTGCACACCGCCGACGGCGGCGCCACGTGGAGCCGCCGGTTCGACGGCGACATGGCCAATACGCTGGTCCTGGCCGATGCGCTGGAGCGACGCGATGCGCTCGCGGCCGATCCGAACGCCGACCCGGCGGCCCACGAGGCCGCCGAGCTGGCGGTGGAGGATGCCACGGCGGGCGGCGAGTTCGGCCCGTCGCGGCCGTTGCTCGGCGTGTGGTTCCGCGACGAGGCGTACGGCATCGTCGTCGGCTCCTACGGTCAGGTCTTCCGCACCCGGGACGGCGGGCGTAACTGGCACGCGCTGGGCCGGCGGACCGGCAATGTCGAGGGGCTGCACGTCAACGCCATCGCCGCCACGCCGTCCGACGCGCTGCTGATGGCGGGGGAGGGCGGTCGGGTCTATCGCTCGGCCGATGGCGGCGATGGCTGGGAGGTCTTCGACCTCGGCACTCAGGCGCCGCTCTACGGCGCGCTGGCACTGTCGGACGGCGACCGGGAGGCGCTGCTGGCCTTCGGCTTCGGCGGCCGGATCTACCGGCAGGAGGATGGAGCGTGGTGGGCGGTGGCTTCGCCGACCGGCCGCACCCTGGTGGCGGGAGCGATCCAGGGGGGCACGCTCACCCTCGTCGATTCCGCCGGCGGCACCGTCGTCAGCACCGACGGCGGGCGGAGCTTCCAGGCGAAGACCCCGCCCGGCGCGGTGCCGGTGACCGGCATGGCGGCGGTGGGCGAGGGCCAGTGGATTTTCGTGGGCATGGGCGGCGCGCGCGTCGTCAAGACGAACGGACAGTCATGAGCAGGAAGCACCGCACCGCCACAGACGTCGACCTGGAGCACCACCGCAAGGTCGGGCGGGCCGAGGCGTTCATCGAGCGCTGGCTGTTCGGCCACCGTGCCGCCGTGCTCGTCGGCTTCGCGTTGATCTCGCTGTTCCTCGGCTGGCACGCGGTTCAGCTCCGGCCGATGGCGAGCTTCGAGAAGATGGTGCCGGCCAAGCATCCCTACGTGGCGA
>NZ_LGQZ01000244.1 GCF_003116015.1 Azospirillum sp. TSO22-1 | reverse complement strand
ACCAGACCTTCGTCACCATCGGCGGGCCGCACGTGGTGACCGAGGACCGCGACGCCGGCCACGACGTGCTGGAGTTCGGTCCCGGCATCACGCGGGACGACGTGGTCCTGCTGCGCCAGGGCGACAACCTGCTGGTCGGGCTGCGCGACCCGGCGGCGGCGGACGCGCCGTTCGAGCAGTTGGCCGACCGGCTGACGGTGCGCGACTTCTTCAAGGACAACAACCGGATCGAGGCGCTGCGCTTCGCCGACGGCACGACGTTGGCGCCGGAGGAACTGGGTATCGGGCAGTTCGTCGCCACCGCGGTGGACGCTGGGGAGCGGGTGGTCACCGCGGCCGAGCACCCGAACGGCGCCGACGCGCTGCACGCGGCGAGCGCCGCCGCGGTGGCGGCGCTCGGCGGGCTGAGCGGGGAGCAGGGGGCGCTGCTGAACCTCGGCGCGCAGCCGGCCGGGGCGCCGGCGCCGGTCCGGCCGCCGTCGGCGCCCGACATCGCCGCCGCCCCCACCCGCTTCGGCGCGGCGGAGCCGGTGGAGGCACCGTCCGACACCGTGGACGCGCCGGAGCGGCCGTCGTTCTTCGGCGTGGCGGATCCGGGCGCGGCGCCGGCGGAGAGCGCGGCGCCCGTCGAGCGTGCGGCGGTGTACGGCGCCGCGGTGGCGGCCGACGAGGTGGCGGCGCGCTCCGCCGTGGTGCAGGCGCTGCTCGCCGAGGAGGCGGCGCGGTTCGGCGTGGCGGAGGAGGACGAGGACGAGTCCGGCGCGGACGATGAGGACGCGGAGGACCAGGACGAAACCTCGCTCCGCCGCCAGCGCGCCGCCGACGCCGCGGCACGCGCGGCCGCCGAGCGGGTGGCGGAGATGCTGACGCTGGTCGGCCTCGGCCTGACGGTGAGCGCCGCCGCGGCCGGCGCGTCGCTCCCGCTGCCCGAGCCCGGCGCGCCGTCCGTGCGCGAGGGCGTCGACCTCGCCGACGTGGTGAGTGCCGAGGCGCTGGCCGAGGCGGCGCGGACCGCCGCCCGCCGCATGGCCGACGCCACGGCGCCGGCCGATCCGGCCGCCCCCGCCCCGCCCCTTCCGGGCGACGTCGCGGAGGCCGTGCCGGTGCTGGTGGCCGACGTAATGGCGGCGGGGGCCGTTCCCGCGCAGCCCGGCGCCGCCGAGGCGGTCGCCGAGCTGTCGGCACCGGAGGAAGGCGGGCCCGCGGCCCCGATCGCCGATGCGGCGGACGAGGCCCCCTCCGACACCGTTCCATCCGCCACCGGTTCCTCTGCCACGGTTTCAGCCGCGGTGGGCTCCTCGACGGCGGCGACGTGGACGACCGTCACCGACGAAGACGATTTGGGCGTCACCCTCGGCGGCGGCGGCGGCGACGACACGTTCGTCATCGACCGGGAGATCGGGCCCTCCTACACCATCGAGGGCGGCGCCGGCACTGACACGGTGCGGATCGCGACGACGGACGGCATCACGCTGGACGCCGGCTCGGCCAGCGTCGAGATCGTCTACGGGAACGCCGGGGCGGACACGGTCTACACCGCGGGCGGCGCGGCGGTGCGCCTTTCGGGCGGCGCCGGCGACGACCGGCTGTCCGGCGGCGGCGGCGACGACACGCTGAGCGGCGACGCGGGAGCCGATACGCTGTCCGGCGGCGCCGGCTTCGACACGGCGCTGTACGACGGGTCCGCGGCGGTGGCGGTCGATCTGGCCGCCGGCACCGGCCGGGGCGGCGACGCCGAGGGCGACGTGCTGACCGGCATCGAGGCTCTCTCCGGCTCCGCCTATGGCGACACGC
>NZ_LGQZ01000151.1 GCF_003116015.1 Azospirillum sp. TSO22-1 | reverse complement strand
TACGCCCCGGGGCCGTGCCGTTGCGTCAGCCTGGGGAAATTTCAGCCGCCCCTTTTGAGGAGTATTCATCCGGCGCTGACACCTCTCCCCCAACTCAGGAGGGGAACCATGAGGACAGCGGTCTACGTGCGGGTTTCGACCTCGCGCCAAGCCCAGACCCAAACCATTGAGCAGCAACTCGAGCGGCTGCGCGCCCACGTCCAGGCGCACGGCGAGGAGCTCCCCAGCGCCGCCATCTTCCGAGACGACGGGTACAGCGGGGCGACGCTGAACCGGCCGGGGCTGGACCGGCTGCGCGATGCGGTGCGGGCCGGCGAGATCGGGGGGCTCCTGGTCACCGATCCCGATCGCTTGGCCCGCAATTACGTCCAACTGATGGTTCTGCTGGAGGAACTGGAGCGTTGCGGCTGTCGGGTCGAGTTTCTTGACCGGCCGATGGGGCGCGATCCGCAGGATCACCTGCTGTTGCAGATCCGGGGCGCCGTGGCGGAATACGAGCGCACCTTGATCGCCGAACGCATGCGACGGGGACGCCAGATGAAGCTGCGCGCCGGATGCCTGCTGCCGTGGACCCGAGCCCCCTACGGCTACCGTCTGGATCCCGACCGGCCGCGCGATCCAGCCGGCGTCACGGTCGAGCCGGCGGAGGCCGCCGTGGTCCGCGAGATGTTCTCCCGTTTCATCGAGGAGCACACCAGCCTGTTCAGCCTGGCCAAGCATCTGCGCGCCGTAGGCATCGCCTCGCCAACGGGCCGGCCGCAGTGGTCGCCGACGACGCTGCGGGGCCTGCTCACCAATCCCAGCTATACCGGCCAGGTCTTCGCCGGCCGCCGGCGCGCCCGTCCGCCCCGGGTCCGCCGGTCGGCCACCCATCCCATCGGCCGGCCGTCGAACTCGGCGGTCCCGGTTCCCACGGAGGAGTGGCTGCCGGTGGCGAGTGTTCCCGCCCTGATCAGTGCCGAGCTTTTCGAACAGGCCCAGGCCAAGCTCGCGCAGAACCAAGCCTTCGCCCGACGCCACAACACCCGACATGAGTACTTGCTGCGCGCCTTGGTGAGCTGCGGCGTCTGCCAGTCAAGTTGCGTGTGCCGCACGCTTCACTCGGAATACGGATATTACGTTTGTCGCGGCAAAGGCGATCCGATCACCAGCGGACGCACGGAGCCCTGCCCGGCGCGCTATGCCCCGGCCCGCCAGCTCGATGAGCTGGTCTGGCAGGACCTTTGCGCGCTGCTCACCGCGCCTGAGCAGGTTGCTCAAGCTCTCTCCCGGGCACATGGCGGAGGCTGGCTGCCGCAGGATCTCCAGGCGCGACGCGAGCAGCTGCGCCAAGGTCAGCGCGGGCTTGGGCAGCAGGTGGAGCGCCTCTCCTTGGTGCCGTCGCCGCGCACGCCGAGCGCCACGTGGACGGCCGTGTTGCGCACCAGCCCCTCGTCACGGATCTTGACCCGCAGCGCGTCGAAGAAGACCAGCGGGGACGCCGGCTCCAGCGGCCGGGCCTGCCAGGCGGCGATCTCCTCCAGCACGGCGTCGGTCACCGCGCTGATCAGGTCGGGCGACACCTCCACGCCGTACAGCGCGCGCAGATGCCCGACGATCTCCCGCACGCTCATGCCGCGGACGTACATCGAGATAATCTTGTCGTCAAAGCCGGGGAAGCGGCGCTGTGAGCCTCCTCCGAATCGGTGGACACCTTTGCCAAGCTCCCGTTGGGAGCGGAGAGGTGGAAGATGACGACACGGCGCATCTTCACGGACGAGTTCAAGCAAGAGGCGGTCGCCCTGCTGGAGAGCCGTGGCCGCCCCTTGGAGCACATCG
>NZ_LGQZ01000139.1 GCF_003116015.1 Azospirillum sp. TSO22-1 | reverse complement strand
AGACCGCGTCGCCCTCCTGCTCGCGCACGGTGTCGCCGAGCAGCCGGCCGAGCAGCCGGATGTCCTCGCGCAGCGGGCCGTCACGATCCAGCCGCGCATCGCGCCAGCAAACGTAGAATTCAGTGAGGGGTGCCGGTCGCATGTCCGCATCCATCATAAATCATTCAGCCCGATCAGGAGCACCGCAGCAAACAGAGAAGATTTCAGGCCAGTAAAAATAGCGCCGCGCCCTTCGATTCCCGCCCACGGCAATTCACTGAATGCGAAGACAAAACAGGACAAACTGGAGAGGTACATGTATGGAAGAAAATTCTTCATGGCGCCGTATTCCCAATGACAGCACTGATCGGAATATCAGCGCAGCGATGACTGAGCTGACTACACGGCGCGCTCCTGCGCGCTGGGGATCAGGACGTCAAAGGTATGGCTGGCTATCATGCGCTCCTCGTCGGTTGGGATGACGAAGGCTGGGATGTGGCTGTCGGGGGCCGAAATGCGCGTTGCGTTGGCCCGGTTCGCCGCGCCGTCGAGCGCCACGCCCAGCCAGCCCAGCTTCGCCGCCACCCGCGCGCGCACTGGCGCGGAATGCTCGCCCACGCCGGCAGTGAACACCACCGCGTCCAGCCCGCCCATCGACGCCGCCAGCGCCGCCACCTGCTTGACCACGCCGTGGCAGAACAGCTCCACCGCCTGTGCAGCCGCCGGAGTTTCGGATTCCAGAAGATCGCGCATGTCGTTGGAAATGCCGGATACGCCCAGCAGGCCGGATTGCCTGTACAGCAGCTCTTCCAGGGCGTCGGCATCCATCCCCTTTTCGCGCATGAGGTAGATCAGCACACCGGGATCGAGACTGCCTGGCCGGGTTCCCATAGGCACTCCGTCCAGCGCCGTAAATCCCATGGTGGTGTCCTGGCTCTTGCCGGCGCGCATGGCGCACAGACTGGCGCCGCTGCCCAGGTGGCAGACCACCACCCGCGCGTCCGCCAGTTCCGGCGCCACCTGCGGCAGGCGCTGCGCGATGTACTCATACGACAGCCCGTGAAAGCCATAGCGCCGCACGCCCTCCTGGGTCAGCTCGCGCGGCAGGGCGAAGGTCTGCGCCTGCCAGGGCTGGGTCTGGTGGAAGGCGGTGTCGAAGCAGGCGACCTGCGGCAGTTCTGGATACACCTTGGCCAATGCCTTGATGGCAGCCACATTATGCGGTTGGTGCAGCGGTGCGAGCGGGGCCAGTGCCTCCAGTTCGCAGGTGACCGCCGGAGTCAGACGGACAGGAGCGGAGAAACGGGTCCCTCCGTGCACCACCCGGTGTCCGGCGGCCACCAGCTTCAATTCGCCTGGGAACATGGAGATCCAGTCGAGCAGGAAGCGCAGGAATTCATAGCGGTCTGGCCGGCGGCTCACCGGCCAGCTGTACCGCGCAAGAACTTTGCGGCGTTCATCCAGAGCCTCGAACGTCGGCTCTGTGCCAATACCGCTAATTTGGCCACTGATGACCGCTTCCAAACCACTCACGCCACGGCTCCGAGCCAGCTGTCGAATGACCGAGAACTTCAGGCTCGACGAGCCAGCGTTGAGAACCAGTACGGCATTGGCGTGCAACATCAGGCCCTCCTCACTCTGCGGCCAAGACCAAGGCCGGACCCCGCCGGGTGGCGGCGACCAGCGAGGCCACGGCGCAGCTCGCCAAGCGGGTGCGCACGGTGTCGGCGCGGCTGGTCAGAATGATCGGAACCCGGGCGCCGAGCACGATGCCGGCGGCGTCGGCGTTGGCCAGGAAGCTCAGCTGCTTGGCCAGCATGTTGCCGGCCTCCAGGTCGGGCACCA
>NZ_LGQZ01000196.1 GCF_003116015.1 Azospirillum sp. TSO22-1 | reverse complement strand
TGAAGAGCCAGAATTTGCCCATCGTGGTCATCGACCAGAACCGCCGACGGATCGAGGCGTTGCGTGAACGCGGCGTGCCGGCAGTCTACGGGGACGCGACGACACCGGGCGTTCTGGAAGCCGCCGGCACCCGGTGGGCACGGCTGATCGTGGTCGCCACGCCCGAGGGCTACCAGACGCGGCGCGTTCTCGATCTTGCGCGTCAGATCAACCCCGGCATCGATACGGCAGTGCGGACCCACAGCGAGGCCGAGGTCGCCCATCTGGAGAGGCAGGGCGTGGGCGTGGCGATCATGGGGGAGCGCGAGCTCGCCTTCGGGCTGATGGACTACGCCCTGCGCAGCCTCGGAACCGCGGACGACAGGACGCGGCGTGTGGTCCAGGGGGTTCGGGTCGCGGGCGAGGGTGGCGTCTACGAGCGGCGACACGGCGAGCCCTCGCGGGGCGCGCCGGAACTGCGCCAGCACCGTGGCGAGGCCCCGCCGCCCGATTAACGTACACGCCCCGCAGTGGCCCGGCGAAATACAAAATCTGCTATGGCCGCACTCAGGCAAAAAAATGCAGACCCTGATGCCTTTCAATAACTGCAACCACAAACACCACGTCCATCAATTAGCAAAATGTTCCATAAAGAAATAGTCCGCACACCAGGATTTCTACAGCCAGATCATTTGATCAGCGCCGTCAGTGCGCTGCTGAATTTTCAGAATTCCGATATATATAAGTAAGGAACATAGGGCTATGTGGGAGGTTGGCATGCCGTTACGCCCTGAGTATACCCTGCACCAATCCGACTTGGCCGAGTTCCTGTCCGCCCCGCTCTGGGAGGAGAAGAACGGAAGCCCTCTCAGCGTCCTCTCGGCGCTGGCACGGCTCGACATCGATCCCTGGGCTGAAGCGGCCCGCTTGGCGACGCTGCCGAGAGACGCCGCGGCATCGGCGCTCGCCGTCATCCTCCGCCGGCTTCCCGAGCAACAGCCCGAAACCCCGGATACCGTCACGACCGCGGATCGTCTGGTAAGGCTCTTGCCGGTAGGAGGATCTGCTACAGCCATAAATAGTGCAACCGCCGGCCGAAGCCGCCGCACGGGCAGCATCGGCCCTTGGCTTCTCCTCGTGCTCACGGCGATGCTCGTCGCCTGGGCGATGAACGGGTTCTGGTCCTGACCGCCCGCAGGGACGCCGGGCGGCGATGCGGACTTACTTCTCCAGAACATAGGCGCCGGGGGCCTGCGCATCGTCGAGCAGCGGGTCCGTGAACGGCTGAGCGTCCTGTCTCGCTCACGCATGGCGCCGGTGCTGACCATCCGGAGCAACCTCCTTTACAGTTCCTTCAGGAACACCCTGCCAGCCAAGCCGGTAGCGGTTTCGTCCCCCAAGGACGCGTCGACAACGAGGGAGCAGCGTCGCCGGCATCAGCCGCTCATGCGCGCCGCCATCTATTCTCGCTTCTCCTCCGACTTGCAGCGCGAGGAATCCCTCGCGGACCAGACCCGCGCCTGCCTGGACCTGATCGAACGCCGCGGCTGGACGCTGGTCGCCACTTATGGGGACGCGGCGATCAGCGGCGCCAAGCGCGACCGTCCCGAGCTGCAGCGCCTGCTCGCCGACGCCAAGGCCGGCCGCTTCGATGTGCTGGTGCTGCGCTCGCTCGACCGCCTGAGCCGTGACCTCGAGGACAGTGCCGGCTTCCACAAGCGCCTCAAGTTCGCACGGGTGAAGATCGTCACGCTGAACGACGGTGAGATCGGCGACCTGCACGTCGGCATCCGCGGCACGATCAGCGCCGCCTACCTGAGCGACCTGGCCGAGAACACGCGGCAAGGACTGCTGGGCAAAGTGGAGAGCGGGCGGTCGGCGGGCGGGCGCAGCTTCGGCTACCGCGCGGTGTGTCAGCGCCGGATGAATACTCCTCAAAAGGGGCGGCTGAAATTTCCCCAGGCTGACGCAACGGCACGGCCCCGGGGCGTA
>NZ_LGQZ01000224.1 GCF_003116015.1 Azospirillum sp. TSO22-1 | reverse complement strand
TGTCGCACCGCTCGGGCGAGACCGAGGACTCGACCATCGCCGACCTCGCGGTGGCGACCAACTGCGGGCAGATCAAGACCGGCTCGCTGAGCCGCTCCGACCGTCTGGCCAAGTACAACCAACTGATCCGCATCGAGCAGCAGCTCGGCGCAGCGGCTCGGTTTGCCGGGCGCGGCATCCTCAAGGCCTGATCAAGCCTCCGAGAGACGACGAGAGAGGGGGCCGCGAGGCCCCTTCTTCTTTTGCGGGGTGCGGACCGGGGTGGCAACACTCACACGGATTTCACGGATTTCGCCACGGATTACACGGACCTTGTTGTTCGTGATTCCGTGCCATCCGTCAAAATCCGTGTAATCCGTGTCCCATGTTGCCCGCCACGCCGCGGCCTCCGGGGCAGCCCAAAAACGTGAGCGGTGCAGAAAACGCTTGCACCGCATCTCGCATACTAGTATATCACTTGCGAGTGCAGTCTGCGTCGTGGCCGGTTTGGTGAAGGCCGCCACGGCGCGTGCGTTTCCTCCCAAAACTCGGGCCGCGGGTGGTTCCCCCACCTCGCGGCCTTTCTTTTTTTGCACCGCACCCGGCCTGCGACATAGTGTCCAGCGCATCCTTTCGGCGTTGCAACATGAGCTAATATATTAGTATACCTTTTGGCGCACGTGGGCGACGGGCCGTCGTCACACAACTGGAGTATCCTTCCATGCGCACGCTTGGCGACTCTGCCAACAGCTCCTCCCCGAAGGCCATCGAGAACGTTCCCTTCGACGAACTCTTCATCGGCCAGAGCGCCAGCCTGACGCGGCAGCTCACGCTGATGGACGTCGAACTGTTCGCCGCCGTCTCGGGCAACATCGATCCCGCCCACCTCGACCCGAAGTTCGCCGCCGACAGCCGCTTCCAGAAGGTGATCGGCCACGGCATGTGGTCGGGCTCGCTGATCTCCGGCGTGCTCGGCACCCACCTGCCCGGCGCCGGCACGCTCTACGTCGGCCAGAACCTGCAGTTCCGCCGCCCGGTCGGCCTCGGCGACGTCGTCACCGCCACCGTCACCGTCACCGAGAAGCGCGCCGACAAGAACCTCGTCGTCTTCGACTGCGTCTGCGTCAACCAGCACGGCGAGACCGTCACCACCGGCACCGCCGAGGTCATCGCCCCCACCCGCAAGGTCTGCCGCGCACCCCATGAGCTGCCGCAGATCCAGATGATCCGTCACGACAAGCACGACGCGCTGCTCGACAAGTGCCGCGCCCTCAAGCCGGTGCTCACCGCCGTGGCGCACCCGTGCGACGAAAGCTCGCTGCGCGGCGCCGTCGAGGCGGCCGAGGCCGGGCTGATCGAGCCGATCCTGATCGGCCCGGAGACCAAGATCCGCGCGCTCGCCGGCCTGCACGGGCTGGACATCGACCCCTACCTGATCGTCAACGTCGAGCACAGCCACGCCGCCGCCGAGGCCGCGGTGGCGCTCGCCCGCACCGGCGAGGCCGAAGCGGTGATGAAGGGCTCGCTGCACACCGACGAGCTGATGAGCGCCGTGGTCAAGAAGGAGACCGGCCTGCGCACCGGCCGGCGCCTCAGCCACGTCTTCGTGATGAACGTGCCGACCTACCCGCGCGCCCTGCTGATCACCGACGCGGCGATCAACATCTACCCGACGCTGGAAGACAAGGTGCACATCGTCCAGAACGCCATCGACCTCGCCAAGGTGCTGGGCGTGGAAACGCCGAAGGTGGCGATCCTCTCGGCGGTGGAGACGCTGAACCCGAAGATCGAGACGACGCTGGAGGCGGCGGCGCTGTGCAAGATGGCCGACCGCGGCCAGATCACCGGCGGCATCCTGGACGGTCCGCTGGCCTTCGACAACGCCATCAGCCTGGAAGCGGCGCGCACCAAGGGCATCAAATCCGAGGTGGCCGGCCAGCCGGACATCCTGCTGGTGCCCGACCTGGAGGCCGGCAACATGCTGGCCAAGCAGCTGAGCTTCCTGGCCAACG
>NZ_LGQZ01000178.1 GCF_003116015.1 Azospirillum sp. TSO22-1 | reverse complement strand
TTCCTCGGCTGGCACGCGGTTCAGCTCCGGCCGATGGCGAGCTTCGAGAAGATGGTGCCGGCCAAGCATCCCTACGTGGCGAACTACCTGGCCTACGAGAGCCAGCTGCGCCCGCTCAACAACCTCGTGCGCATCGCCGTCGAGACCACCAAAGGCGACATCTACGACGCGGCCTTCCTCGACACCCTGAAGCGGATCACCGACGAGGTCTTCTACATCCCCGGCGTCGATCGCGGAAACCTGCAGTCGCTGTGGACGTCCAACGTCCAGTGGTACGAGGTCACCGAGGACGGCCTGCGCTCCGGCACCGTCATCCCCTCCAGCTTCGACGGCTCGCCCGAGCGCGTCCGCGAGGTCCGCGCCAACGTCGTGCGCTCCAACCGCATCGGCAGCCTGGTGGCCACCGACCACCGCTCCGCCGCCGTCCTCGCCCCGCTGCTCGAAGTGGACCCGCAGACCGGCGCCAAGCTCGACTACGGCCTGTTCGCCAAGCGCCTGGAGACCCTGGTCCGCGACAAGTACCAGTCCGACACCGTCCGCATCCACATCACCGGCTTCGCCAAGATCGTCGGCGACCTCATCGACGGCATCACCGACATCGCCGCCTTCTTCGCGCTGACCTTCGCGCTGACCACGGTCCTGCTGTACTGGTATTCGCGCTGCTGGCGCGGCACGCTGTCCACCCTGTTCTGCTGCTCGCTGGCGGTGGTCTGGCAGTTGGGCATCCTCGACCTGCTGGGCCTGGGGCTCGATCCCTACTCGGTGCTGGTGCCCTTCCTCACCTTCGCCATCGGCGTCAGCCACGCCGTGCAGAACATCAACACCATGGCCGCCGAGCGCGCCGCCGGCCGGCCGGTCCTGGAGGCCGCCCGGGCCACCTTCCGGCTGCTGTTCATCCCCGGCACCATCGCCCTGGTGTGCGACGCGGTCGGCTTCTCGACGCTGATGGTCATCGACATCGGCGTCATCCAGGAACTCGCCGTCAACGCCTCCATCGGCGTCGCGGTGATCATCGTCACCAAGATGTTCCTGCTCCCCGTGATCATGTCCTACGCCGGCCCCACGGCGCGCGCCGTCGAGCACCACCGCCGCCGCATGCGCCCGGAGCGCCAGGGCCTCAGCCGGGCGCTGGCGCGCTTCGCCGAGCCGCGCTGGGCGGCCGCGGCGGTCGGCTGCGGGCTGGCGCTGCTGGCGGTGGCCGTCGTGCAGGGCCGCGACCTGAAGATCGGCGACCTCGACCCCGGGGCGCCGGAGCTGCGGCGGGACTCGCGCTACAACCGCGACGTCCAGTTCTTCCTGACGCACTACTCGACCAGCCCGGACGTCTTCGCGGTGATCGTGCGCACGCCGGCGGGCGAGTGCGGCTCC
The DNA here is from genome assembly GCF_003116015.1 of Azospirillum sp. TSO22-1. Lineage (GTDB taxonomy): Bacteria > Pseudomonadota > Alphaproteobacteria > Azospirillales > Azospirillaceae > Azospirillum. Next base: position 674 of record NZ_LGQZ01000178.1, on the reverse strand, counting down.
TACCCGGTGGCCGCCAAGGTGGACCAGCTGCAATGGCGCCTGGAGAACGTGGCCGGGGTGGAGGCGTCGAGTTCGCTGTTCGGGCCGATGAAGCGGGCCATCGCCGGGACCAACGGCGGCGACCTGCGCTGGTCGGCGCTGACGCGCAACCGCTACATCTCGAACGCGGCGCACAAGCGGGTGCCGGCGGAGTTCTACAACCCCGACTGCTCGATGCTGCCGGTGCTGCTGTTCCTGGCCGACCACAAGGCGGAGACGCTGACGCGGGTCGCGGCGGCGGTGGAGGCCTTCGCCCGGGAGCATGACGGCGACGGGGTGGCGTTCCTGCTGGCGGCCGGCAACGCCGGCATCGAGGCGGCGACCAACAGCGTGATCCAGCGCTCGGAGGCGTTCATGCTGGCGCTGGTGTACGGGATCGTGGCGCTGCTGGTGCTGTGGGAGTTCAAGTCGTGGCGGGTGACGGTGGCGCTGATGGTGCCGCTGTTCGTCACCTCGATGCTGTGCGAGGCGCTGATGGCGCGGCTCGGGGTGGGGGTGAAGGTGGCGACGCTGCCGGTGGTGGCGCTGGGCGTCGGCATCGGCGTGGACTACGGCATCTACATCTACAACCGGCTGGAGCAGTTCCTGGAGCGCGGCCTGAGCCTGCGCGAGGCGTACGTCGAGACGCTGAAGAC
>NZ_LGQZ01000250.1 GCF_003116015.1 Azospirillum sp. TSO22-1 | reverse complement strand
CTGCGCTCCAGCTTTCTGGCCGCCGGCGCCGCGCTGACCGGAACGGCCGCTTCGGCTTCCCCGGCCCTGGCGCAGAGCGTCGGCGACGACGCCATCCTGACGCCGCAGCCCTGGGCCACCACGCTGGGCCAGCCGGTGGCCACCAACCCCTACGGCCAGCCCTCCAAATACGAGCGCGCGCTGGCCCGCCGCCAGAGCCCCGGCCTCACCCAGACCGCCGCCGCCAGCGTCTCCTTCTGCCCGCTGCAGGGCCTGTTCGGCATCATCACCCCCTCGGGCCTGCACTTCGAGCGCCACCACCAGGGCTGGTACGACGTCGATCCCGCCAAGCACCGCTTCATGGTCAACGGCGCCCGCCCGGAGTTCGTCAAGACCCCCAAGGTCTACACCCTCGACGACCTGATGCGCTTGGCCCCGGTCTCGCGGATGCACTTCATCGAGTGCGGCGCCAACACCGGCATGGAGTGGGGCAACGTCGCCGTGCCCACCGTGCAGTACACCCACGGCATGCTCTCCTGCTCCGAGTTCACCGGCGTGCCGCTGCGCACGCTGCTGGAGGACTGCGGCGCCGACCTCAAGGCCGCCAAGTTCGTCCTCGCCGAGGGCGGCGACGGCTCGGCGATGACCCGCACCATCCCCATCGGGCCGGTGCTCGCCGGCGAGGTGCTGGTCGCCTACGGCCAGAACGGCGAGATGCTGCGCCCGGAGAACGGCTACCCGCTGCGCCTCGTGGTGCCCGGCGTGCAGGGCGTCTCCTGGGTCAAGTGGCTGCGCCGCATCGAGGTCGGCGACCGCCCCTACGCCGCCAAGGACGAGGCCATCCACTACATCGACCTGATGCCCGACGGCCAGCACCGCCAGTACACCTCGATCCAGGAGTGCAAGTCGGTCATCACCACGCCGTCCGGAGGCCAGACGCTGCTCGACAAGGGCTACCACACCATCTCCGGCCTGGCGTGGTCGGGGCGCGGCGCGATCCGGCGTGTCGATGTCTCGGTGGACGGCGGCCTGACCTGGGCCGAGGCCACCGTGCAGACGCCCATCCTGTCGAAGTGCCTGACCCGCTTCACCGCGCCCTGGGTGTGGGACGGCAAGCCGGCCATCCTGCAGTCCCGCGCCACCGACGAGACCGGCTTCGTGCAGCCCACCTACGGCCAGCTGCGCGCGGCGCGCGGCACCCGCTCGATCTACCACAACAACGCCATCCAGTCCTGGAAGGTCGCCGAGAGCGGCGAGGTGAGCAATGTCCAGGTTCTCTGACGCGCTGCTCGCCGCCGCGCTGCTGCTGAGCACCCCGGCGCTGGCGGCCGAGCCGTTCCCCGGGGTGGGCCGCCCGGCGACGCCGGCCGAGGTCAAGGCCTGGGACATCGACGTCGGCCCCGACTTCGCCGGGCTGCCCAAGGGCTCGGGCTCGGTCGAGCGCGGGCAGGCGGTGTGGGAGGACAAGTGCGCCGCCTGCCACGGCACGTTTGCCGAGAGCAACAGCGTGTTCTCGCCGCTGGTCGGCGGCACCACCGCCGAGGACGTGAAGACCGGGCACGTGGCGAACCTCAAGCGCCCCGACTTCCCGCAGCGCACCACCGTCATGAAGGTGGCGACGGTGTCGACGCTGTTCGACTACATCCGCCGCGCCATGCCGTGGAATGCGCCGAAGTCGCTGAGCGACGACGAGGTGTACGCGGTGCTGGCCTACCTGCTGAACCTCGCCGAGGTGGTGCCGGACGACTTCGTTCTCGATGAGACGACGATCCGCGCGGTGCAGGAGCGGCTGCCGAACCGCCACGGCATGACCACCGCGCACGCGCTGTGGCCCGGCCCCGGGCCGGGCGGCGGGACGAGCAAGCCCGACACCGCCAACACCGGCTGCATGACGAACTGCAAGACGGCGGTGGAGCAGGTCTCGGCACTGCCGGAGCACGCCTGGAGCGCGCACGGCAACCTGGCGCAGCAGAACCGCCGGATCGGCGGCGTGCGCGGCAAGAAGACCGGGCCGGAGGAGGCGGAGGCCGACGCGGCCGCGCCGGGGCGGACGCTGGCCGAGCGGCAGGGCTGCCTGTCGTGCCACGGGGTGAGCAGCCGGATCGTCGGGCCGAGCTACGCCGAGGTGGCGGCGAAGTACCGCGGTGCGGG
>NZ_LGQZ01000175.1 GCF_003116015.1 Azospirillum sp. TSO22-1 | reverse complement strand
TGCTCGTAGCTGGTGACCAGGCACGGCATCAGGCCGAGGTTGGTCTCCGGCACCTCGCCGCCGGCGTAGGGCATCGGGTAGAAGCTGAGGTCGAGGGCGCCCTTGCGCAGCGCGCTGAACTGCGCCAGCGTCTTCATCAGCGACGATCCGGGGTACAGCTCGAACCTCAGCTGGCCGGCGGTGCGCTTCTCCACCTCGGCGGCGAAGCGGCGGCACAGGCGGTCGCGGAAATCGCCCTCGTCGATGGTGCCGCCGGGGAACTGGTGCGAGATCTTCAGCACCTTGGCATCGGCGGCCCAGCCCAGCCGGCTGGCGGCGATGATCGCGGGTGCGGCCAGCATGCCGCCGAGGATGGCGCGTCTCGTGAACGTCATGGGGTCTCTCTCCCTCTCGGCACGGCTCCGCCCCGGCGCGGTCCAGTGGCTGGGGAAGCCGCGGTGCTGATGATTCGTGATGGTGATGGACGGCGCCCGCGGCGGCGCCGCTCAGTCGCCGGACGGGCGCGGTCTGGTGTGGGTCATCGGTTCCTTCCCTAAGCCCGACGGCGCTTCGTGCGCGCATTGCCGGGCTCTTTGTATTTTGTTATGCTGTTCATGTATACATGAAATCGTTCGTGCATGCAACATCTTCGAATCGCATGCCAGGGACGAAACCGCCTATGATGGCTCCGGGGAGGATCGACATGAGCGATGGGGCGGAACCGAAGCGGAGCCGGGCGACGCACCTGCGCGAGCTGCTGGAGGCGGAGATCGCCTCGGGGAAGCTGCCGCCGGGCAGCCGCCTGGAGGAGCTGGCGCTGGCCGAGCGCTTCCAGGTCTCCCGCACGCCGGTGCGCGAGGCGCTGGCCCAGCTGGCCTCGGCCGGGCTGGTGGAGACGCGCCCGCGCCAGGGTGCGGTGGTGGCGACGCTGAGCGTACAGAACATCATCGACCGCTTCGAGGTCATGGCGAACCTGGAAGCGCAATGCGCCGAGCTGTGCGCGCGCCGCATGACGGCGGCGGGCCACAAGACCCTGCTGGACCAGCACCGTCTCTGCGCCGAGATCATCGAGAGCGGCGACACCGACGCCTACTACGACGCGAACCGCCGCTTCCACGAGGTGATCTACGCCGGCTGCGGGAACAGCTACCTCGAGGAGATGACGCGGTCGCTGCGCAACCGCGTCTCGGCGTACCGCCGCATCCAGCTGCGCCACCCGGGGCGCCTGCGCAAATCCTGGGACGAGCACGACGCCATCGTCCGCGCGATCCTGGCGGGCGATGCGGAGACGGCGCGCGAGGCCACCCGGCGCCACATCGCCATCCAGGGCGACACGTTCACCGACTTCATGGCACTGTTGCGCACGGCGCAGCTGCAGGTCGCGTGACGGCAATCAGGGGAACCGCATGACGGACGGATCGATCACCGTGTGGGGGCGCACGACCTCCGGCAACGTGCAGAAGGTGCTGTGGCTGTGCGACGAGCTGGCCGTCCCCTTCCAGCGCATCGACGCCGGGGGCCGCTTCGGGGTGAACGACACCCCCGCGTACCGCGCCATGAACCCCATGGGTCTGGTGCCGACCGTCAAGGACGGCGACGTGGTGCTGTGGGAATCCAACGCGATCCTGCGCTACCTCGCCGACACCCGTGGCGGCGAGCGCCTCTACCCGCGCGACCCCATCCGGCGTTCGGTGGTCGAGCGCTGGCTGGACTGGGGGCTCGGCACGCTCAGCGGCGCGATGCAGCCGCTGTTCTGGCAGCTCATCCGCACCCCGGAGGCCGAGCGCGACCCGGCGCGCATCGCGGCGCTGACGGCGGAGGCCGCCCGGCTCTGGGGCATCCTTGACGGCGCGCTGGCCGGCCAGGGCTTCGTCGCGGGCGACGGGCCGACGCTGGCCGACCTTGCCCTCGCGCCGTGGCTGCACCGCTGGATGCACCTGCCGCTCGACCGGCCGAGCCTGCCGAACCTGGAGGCGTGGCACGCTCGGCTGTCCGGGCTGCCGGGCTACCGGCGGTGGGTCGCGATCCCGCTCAGCTGAGGCCGGCCCGTCCGGCTTCGGCCAAAAAAAGCCCGCCGGGCAACAGGCCCGGCGGGCTTTTTCTATGCTCTTCCTAGTGCTTGTTGTGGAAGGTGCGGCTGATCACGTCGAGCTGCTGCTCGCGGGTCAGCTTGATGAAGTTCACGGCGTAGCCGGAGACGCGGATGGTGAGCTGCGGGTACAGCT
>NZ_LGQZ01000195.1 GCF_003116015.1 Azospirillum sp. TSO22-1 | reverse complement strand
TCCTTGGCGATCTCAGGCGGCAGGTCTTCGCTCTCCTCCTCGCCGAGGTAGGCGCGGATCACCGCCGGGTCGTTCTTCACCTCGTGCGGCGTGCCGTCGGCGATCTTGCGCCCGTAGTCCAGCACCACCACGTGGTCGGAAATCGTCATCACCACGCTCATGTCGTGCTCGATCAGCAGCACGCCGATCTTCTGCTCGTCCCGGATGAAGGTCAGCAGATCGGCCAGTTCCCCCGACTCGCGCGGGTTCAGGCCGGCCGCCGGCTCGTCCAGGCACAGCAGCACCGGCTCGGTGCACATGGCGCGCGCGATCTCCAACCGCCGCTGCGCCCCGTACGGCAGGTTGCCCGCCTGCCAGTCCGCGTATTCCAGCAGCTTCACCCGGTCCAGCCAGTACTTCGCCAGATCCAAGGCCCGCTTCTCGGCGTTGCCGTACAGCGGCAGCCCGAGCAGCCCGGCGAACGAGAAGGCGCTCGCCCGCATCAGCTTGTTGTGCTGCGCCACCATCAGGTTCTCCAGAACCGACATGCCGCCGAACAGCCGGATGTTCTGGAAGGTGCGCGCCACCGACGCCTGCTGCGAGATGCGGAACCCCGGCATCCGCTCCAGCAGGAACTCCTTGCCGTCGGGATGCTTCAGGGAAAGCCGCCCCACGGTCGGCGTGTAGAAGCCGGTGATGCAGTTGAACAGCGTCGTCTTGCCGGCCCCGTTCGGGCCGATGATCGCCGTGATGTGCCGGTCCTGCGCGGCGAACGACACGTCGCCCACCGCCACCAGACCGCCGAAGCGCATCGTCAGGTGCTCGACCGTGAGCAAGGGGGGATTCGTCATGGTCTGGCTCATCACGCGGCCTCCGCCGAGGCGCGCTTGCGCTTGTGCAGCAGGATCGTCGGGTCGCGGTGCGCCAAGAGGCCGCGCGGGCGCCACAGCATGATCACCACCATGCCCATGCCGAAGGTCAGCATGCGGTAGTCGGCCAGCTCGCGGAACATCTCGGGCAGGCCGATCACCACCAGCGAGGCCACCACCACGCCCATCTGGCTGCCCATGCCGCCCAGCACCACGATGGCCAGGATGATCGCCGACTCGATGAAGGTGAAGCTCTCCGGGCTGATGAAGCCCTGCCGCGTGGCGAAGAACGATCCGGCGATGCCGCCGAACATGCCGGCGATGGCGAAGGCCGCCAGCTTGATCTTGGTGCGGTCGATGCCCAGCGAGGTGCAGGCGATGTCGTCCTCGCGCAGCGCCTCCCAGGCGCGGCCCAGCGGCAGCGTGCGGATGCGCAGCGTGAAGACGTTGACCACCAGCGCCAGCGCCAGGATGACGTAGTACAGGAAGACGATGCGGTGCAGCGTCGAGAACTCCAGCCCGAACATCTCGTGGAAGGTCGGCAGGCCGCTGGTCGAGGTGCGGCCGAACTCGGCCAGCCCGAAGAAGGTCGGGCGTGGGATGCCGGTGATGCCGTTCGGGCCGCCGGTCACCTGGTACCAGTTGATCAGCACGATGCGGATGATCTCGCCGAAGCCCAAGGTCACGATGGCGAAGTAGTCGCCGCGCAGGCGCAGCACCGGAAAGCCGAGCATGACGCCGCCGCACACCGCCAGGATGCCGGCCAGCGGCAGGCAGGCCCAGAAGCTCAGCCCGAAGGTGGTGGCCAGCAGCGCGTAGGAATAGGCGCCGATGGCGTAGAAGGCGACGTAGCCGAGGTCGAGCAGGCCGGCCAAGCCCACCACGATGTTCAGGCCCCAGCCGAGCATGATGTAGGTGAGCAGCAGGATGCCGATGTCGATGACCTGGCGGTCGGCGAACGGCAGCAAGGGCAGGACCACCGCAAACGCGATGCCGATGGGCCCGAGGAAGCGGGAGGCCTCCTGGACCTTGGCGCCGACGCGGTCCATGCGCTTCTCGCGCTCGGCCTGGGAGAGCTTGGAGCGGTGGGTGGCGACGGCGACGCCGGCGCGGATGGCGATCACCAGGCCGCCGATGATGAGGACGACGCGCATCGCCTCGGCCGGCATGTGGATGAAGAAGCCGGCGATGGCGGCGGCGAGCGCCAGGACCAGGACGAGCACGGCCTGGCCTTCGCGGATCAGGCACAGGCCGAGGCGGCCGAGGAAGACCAGGCCGATGACGGCCATCACGTCCTGCGGCCGCGCCTCGATGCCCAGCCCGGTCGGCCGGTCCACCGTGCGAAGCCCGACCAGCGGCA
>NZ_LGQZ01000133.1 GCF_003116015.1 Azospirillum sp. TSO22-1 | reverse complement strand
TGCTCGTAGCTGGTGACCAGGCACGGCATCAGGCCGAGGTTGGTCTCCGGCACCTCGCCGCCGGCGTAGGGCATCGGGTAGAGCGACAGGTCGAGGGCGCCCTTGCGCATGGCGCTGAACTGCGCCAGCGTCTTCATCAGCGACGAGCCGGGGTACAGCTCGAACCTGAGCTGGCCGGCGGTGCGCTTCTCCACCTCGGCAGCGAAGCGGCGGCACATGCGGTCGCGGAAGTCGCCCTCGTCGATGGTGCCGCCGGGGAACTGGTGCGAGATCTTCAGCACCTTGGCGTCGGCAGCCCAGCCCAGCCGGCTGGCCGCGACGATCGCCGGGGCGGCCAGCATGCCGCCCAGGACTGCGCGTCGGGTCGTGGTCATCGTCTTGTTTCCTCCCAGCGCCGCCGCGCCCGTCTCAGGCGGGCGCGTTGCGGCTCGACATCGTCACCATAGCCGATGATGCGGACACGATACCATCCGTGTAATCCGCATCATCGGTATGATGTATGCCGGCCCCGAGAGGTCAGTAGTGCGGCGGCGGCCGGTCGTCCTGCGGCGAGCGCTCGGCCCCCGCCTCCAGCAGCAGGATGCGCTCCTTCAGGCGGCGGACCTGGGCGGTCAGCAGGTCGATGGTCCGCCCCTGCTCGAACGCTACGGACGACAGCTCCTCGGCCATGCGCTCGTGGTGGGCGAGGCGGCTTTCCAGGTCGATGAGGCGGCGTTCGACGGCCTTGTCCATGCGGGCGTTCCCCAGGTTGCGGGGCGCAGCTTTAGGCGAAGCGGCGCGACGGCGCAACGCCGGCGCTGTTTGGCGCTTGACCTTCCCATCGCTGGAAGCCCGAGGCTGGGCGCAGCCAACCCACGGAGGACGACATGCTGAAGCTGAAAGTGAAGGGGATGACCTGCGGCCACTGCGCCCAGACGGTGACCAAGGCGGTCGAGGCGCTGCCCACCGTGCAGCGCGCGGTGGTCGACCTGTCGGCCGGCGAGGTCGCGGTGGAGGGCGCCGCCGGGGAGGCGGCGGTGCGGCAGGCCATCGAGGACGCCGGCTACGAGGTGCTGGGTCAGGCGGCGTGACGCACCTCTCCCCTGCGTTTTGCCCTTGACCTTCCCATGATTGGAAGGCCCATCTGATAGGGCGGCACGATACGAGGAGAGCCGTCATGGCCGAGACCGCTGCGCAGACCCGCCCCGCCCCAGACTTCGACATCGGCATCGAAGGGATGACCTGCGCGTCCTGCGTCGGGCGTGTGGAGAAGGCGATCCGCAAGGTGCCGGGGGTGGCCGAGGTTTCGGTCAACCTGGCGACGGAGACGGCGCGCGTCACCTTCGCCGAGGGCGCGGCCAACCCGCAGGGGGTGGTCGCCGCCATCGAGGCCGCGGGCTACGAGCCGGCCTCGGCGGACTTCGACCTGCAGGTCGGCGGCATGACCTGTGCCTCGTGCGTGGCGCGGGTCGAGAAGGCGCTGAAGAAGGTGCCGGGCGTCACGCAAGCGAGCGTCAACCTCGCCACCGAGCGCGCCCACGTCACCGGCCAGGGCCTCGCGCTCGCCGACCTGATCGTCGCCGTCGAGCGCACCGGCTTCGACGCCGCGCCGGTGATGGAGCGGACCGCCGCCGCCCCGCCCGCGGAGGCCCGCAGCGGGCGCGAGCTGCGCCACGTGCTGATCGCCGCGGCGCTGTCGGCGCCGCTGGTGGCTGGCATGATCAGCGACCTGCTGGGCGCCCATCTGATGCTGTCGGCCTGGGCGCAGTTCGCGCTGGCGACGCCGGTGCAGTTCTGGCTGGGTTGGCGCTTCTACGTGGCGGCCTGGAAGGCGGTGCGCGCGGGGGCCGGCAACATGGACCTGCTGGTGGCGCTGGGCACCTCGGCGGCCTGGGGGCTCAGCGTCTACACGTGGCTGACGGCGCACGCCGGCCACGCGCCGCACCTGTATTTCGAGGCGTCGGCGGTGCTGATCACCTTCGTGCTGCTCGGCAAGTGGCTGGAGGCGCGCGCCAAGGGGCAGACCGCCGCCGCCATCCGTGCGCTGATGGGCCTGCGCCCCGACACCGCGCGGGTGCGGCGCGGCGGCGCCGAGACGGAGATCCCGGTCGATCAGGTGCGCGTCGGCGACGTGGTGGTGATCCGCCCCGGCGAGCGCGTGCCGGTGGACGGTCGCGTCGTCGAGGGGGCCGGCAGCGTCGATGAATCCATGCTGACCGGCGAGCCGCTGCCGGTGGAGAAGGCGGCGGGCGCCCCGGTCACCGGCGGCTCGATCAACGTCGACGGCCTGCTGACCGTCGAGACCACGGCGGTGGGCGCCGAGACCATGCTGGCGAAGATCGTCCGGCTGGTGGAGGGCGCGCAGGCCTCCAAGGCGCCGATCCAGCGCGCCGTGGACCGGGTCAGCGCGGTGTTCGTGCCGGTGGTGCTGGTCCTCGCGCTGGCGACCTTCGCGGCGTGGTGGGCGCTGGGCTACGGCGTCGAGGCGGCGGTGATCACCGCGGTGTCGGTGCTGGTCATCGCCTGCCCGTGCGCGCTGGGCCTCGCCACACCGACCAGCATCATGGTCGGCACCGGCGCCGCCGCCCGGCACGGCATCCTGATCAAGGACGCCGAGGCGCTGGAGCGGGCGCACGCGGTGACCGCCGTCGCCTTCGACAAGACCGGCACGCTGACCGAGGGCAAGCCGCGCGTCACCGACCTCGTCGCGGCGGACGAGGCGGAGCTGCTGCGCCTCGCCGCCACGCTGCAGCAGGGCAGCGAGCACCCGCTGGCCCACGCCGTGCGCGAGCGGGCGGCCGGGCTGGGCCTCGGCACCCTGGCGGACTTCAAGGCGCTGGCTGGGCGCGGCGTGGCGGGCGCGGTGGACGGGCGGGCGGTGCTGCTCGGCACCCGTCGGTTGATGGCCGAGAACGGCGTCGCCGACGCGGACCTCGACGCCCGCGCCGCGTTGCTGGAAGCCACCGGGCGCACGGTGTCGTGGCTGGCGGCGGACGGGCGGGCGCTTGGCCTGATCGCCTTCGGCGACACGGTGAAGGAGGCGGCGCGCACCGCCGTGCGGGCGCTGCACGACCAGGGCATCGAGGCGGTGATGGTCACCGGCGACAGCCGGGGTGCCGCCCAGGCGGTTGCGCGCGAGCTGGGCATCGACCGCGTCTTCGCCGAGGTGTTGCCCGGCGACAAGGCGGCGGTGGTGGCCTCCCTCAAGGCCGAGGGCAAGGTGGTGGCGATGGTCGGCGACGGCATCAACGACGCGCCGGCGCTGGCCGCCGCCGATGTCGGCATCGCCATGGCGACCGGCACCGACGTGGCCATGCACACCGCCGGCGTCACGCTGATGCGCGGCGATCCCGTTCTGGTCGGCGGCGCCATCGACGTGTCGCGGCGCACCTATTCGAAGATCCGCCAGGGGCTGTTCTGGGCCTTCATCTACAACCTCGTCGGCATCCCGCTGGCGGCGCTGGGCCTGCTGAACCCGGTGCTGGCCGGCGGCGCCATGGCCTTGAGTTCGGTCAGCGTGGTGCTCAACGCGCTGACCTTGCGGGGGTGGAAGCCCCGGGGGAATCGATGATGAACATCGGCGAGGCCGCCAAGGCGTCGGGAGTCAACGCCAAGCTGATCCGCTACTACGAGTCCATCGGCCTGATCCCGGAGGCCGGCCGCACCGCCGCCGGCTACCGGGTCTACACGGCGCAGGAGGTGCGCATCCTGCGCTTCGTCAAGCGGGCGCGCACGCTGGGCTTCAGCATCGAGCGCATCCAGGCCCTGGTCGGCTTGTGGCGCGACAAGCACCGCGCCAGCGCCGAGGTGAAGCGCATCGCGCTGGAGCACGTGGACGAGCTGGAGGCCAAGATCGCCGAGATGCGCGCCATGGCCGACACGCTGCGCGAGCTGGCCGACGCCTGCCACGGCGACGACCGCCCGGACTGCCCGATCCTGCGCGACCTGGAGGAAGCCGGGACGGCGTGCTGCGGGCACGGCCATCCGGCGTGAGGCCCGCCCCTCTGCCAGATCTTCCTTTTTCGTCATCCCCGCCTTCGCGGGGATGACGGTTAAGCTATTGAATTTGGAGCGATGCCCCGTCAGGGAGGCTGCAACGCGGCGCGCGCGGTGCGGACGACGGCGCGCGTGATGTCGGCCAGTGTGCGGCTGGCGATGCGGCTGCGCTGCCAGAACAGCGGCACGTCCAGCGGCTGGCCCGGGACGAGGGCGACCAGCCGGCCGTCGCGCAGGTGTCCCGCCACCAGCATTTCCGGGTTCATGCCCCAGCCGAGTCCGGCCAGCGCCGCGTCGACGAACGTCTGGGACGAGGGCAGCCAGTGGGTCGGCGACATGATCTCGGTTCCGAACGCCTGCCGCGTCCACTGCGCCTGCAGCCGGTCCTTGCTGTTGAAGGTCAGGCGCGGTGCGCGGGCGAGGGACGTGTCGTCGACTCCCGTGGGGAAATGCCGGTGGACGAACGCCGGGCTGGCGGTCGCGATATAGCGCAGCGCGCCCAGCGGCGTGCTGTCGCAGCCCTGCACCGGCTTGGCGCCGGCCGTCACCGCGGCCAGGACCTCGCCCCGGCGCAGCCAGTCGGCGCTGTGCTCCTGGTCGTCGAGGACGAGGTCGAACAGGCAGTCCGGCGTTTCCGCCATCGCCGCGACGAACCACGTGGCGAGGCTGTCCGCGTTCACCGCGAGGCGCACGGTCACCGGCGGCGCGTCGGGCCGGAGGTCCGGAAGCCCGAGGCGCAGTTCGCTTTCCAGGAGCGCCACCTGCTCCACGTGCTGGCACAGGCGCTGGCCCGCCGGCGTGCCGGTGCAGGGGCTGCCCCGCACCACCAGGATCGTCCCCAGCCGCTCCTCCAGCAGCTTCACGCGCTGGGACACCGCCGAAGGGGTGACGTTGAGCTGCTGCGCGGCCCGTTCGAAGCTGCCGGTGCGGATGACGGCCGCCAGGGCGACGAGCAGGGCGTAATCCAGCATGGGTTAGCGTTCCTTAATTCAGGCAAGGAGCTTTAATTATTCTAATCCGGGCAGCCGTGGTAGCGGAAGGACCTTCGCCACAGGAAGGGTCCGCCATGCTGTCCGCCTTCATCCCCGGCCTGCTGCTGGGCCTCAGCCTCATCGTCGCCATCGGCGCGCAGAACGCCTTCATCCTCCGCCAGGGCTTGCGCGGCGAGCACATCCTGGCGGTCTGCCTGACCTGCGCGGTGTCCGACGCCGTGCTGATCCTGGCGGGGGTCGGCGGCTTCGCCCAAGCCAACGCCTGGGTGCCCTGGCTCGAGACGGCGATGCGGTATGGCGGCGCGATCTTCCTGCTGGCCTACGGTCTGCGCAGTTTCCGGGCGGCGGTCCGCTCGGGCGACGCGCTGACGCCGGCGGCGGCCGTTCCGGCCGGTCTCGGCGCGACGCTGGCGACGTGTCTGGCGCTGACGTGGCTCAATCCGCACGTCTATCTGGACACGGTGGTGCTGGTCGGGTCCGTGTCCACGCAGTTCGCGGCGGGCAAGGGCGCCTTCGCGCTCGGGGCGATGACGGCGTCCTTCCTGTTCTTCTTCGCGCTGGGCTACGGCGCGCGCCTGCTGCGGCCCGTCTTCGCCCGGCCCGGCGCCTGGCGGGCGCTGGACGCGGGGATCGGCGTCGTCATGTGCGCGATCGCCGCGACGCTGGTGATGGCTCGCGCCTAATCCGCCACCGCCTTCTCCATCATCACCGTCTCCGCCGCGCCGAAGCCGGCCAGCGTCGCCTCCAGCCGCCGGGCCGGCAGCGGGCGGGCGAAGTAGAAGCCCTGGGCGCAGTGGCAGCCGTGGCGGTCGAGGAAGGCCAGCTGCCCCTCCGTCTCCACGCCCTCCGCGATGATGGTCAGGCCGAGCGAGCGGCCAAGCGCGATGATCGCCTCGATGATCGCCTGGTCGCGCGTGTCCTCCCCGATGTCGCGCACGAAGGCGCGGTCGATCTTGAGCGCGTTGATCGGCAGGCGCTTGAGATAGGCGAGGCTGGAATAGCCGGTGCCGAAATCGTCCACCGACACCGTTATCCCGGCCTCGCGCAGCTCGCCGAGGATGCGGGCGGCCTGCTCGGGCTGGGCCATCACCATGGACTCCGTCACCTCCAGTTCCAGCGCCCCCGGCGGCAGGCCGGTGGCCGCCAGGATGTCGGCGACGCGGCGGACGAAGCGCCGGTCCTCGAACTGCCGGGCCGAGACGTTCACCGCCATCTGGCCGAGCGGCACGCCGGCGTCCAGCCACGCCCGGGCCTGCCGGCAGGCCTCCTGCAAGGCCCAGTCGCCGAGCTCGCCGATCAGCCCGGCCTCCTCGGCCAGCGGGATGAAATCGCCCGGCTGGACCAGCCCGCGCTGCGGGTGGCGCCAGCGCATCAGCGCCTCCACCCCGCGCAGCGCGCGGTTCGGCAGCAGGGCGATCTGCGGCTGGTAATGCAGCTCCAGTTCGCCGTTCGGCACGGCGCGGCGCAGGCCGGCCTCCAGGTCCAGACGCTCCAGCGCGCGGTGGTTCATGCCGGAATCGCAGAAGCGGAAGGTGTTCCGCCCGGCCGCCTTGGCGGAGAACATGGCGGCGTCGACGTTGCGCAGCAGCGCTGCGGCGTCGGCGCCGTCCTGCGGGGAGAGGCCGATGCCGACGCTGGCGCCCAGGTGCACGGTGTGGCCGCGCAGCACGAACGGCTCGGCCAGCGCCGCGATCAGCCGCTCGGCGAGGTGCGCCACCTCGGACGTCGAGCCGGCGTCGTTCAGCACCACGGCGAACTCGTCGCCGCCGGTGCGCGCCAGCGTGTCGTCCGGGCCGACGCAGGCGGTCATCCGCATGGCGGCGGTCTTCAGCAGCTCGTCGCCGATCTCGTGGCCTAGGCTGTCGTTGACCAGCTTGAAGCGGTCGAGGTCGAGGAACAGCACCGCCACCGGGCTGCCGGCGCGCCGGGCGAAGCTCAGCGCCTGCTCCAGCCGGTCGAGCAGCAGCGCGCGGTTGGCCAGCCCGGTCAGCGCGTCGTGGTAGGCCTGGTAGCGCAGCCGCTCGTCCTTGCGCCGCATCTCGGTGATGTCGGAGAAGATGGCGACGTGGTGCCGCGCCCGGCCGTCCGGCCCGGCGATGGTGGTGATGCTCTCCCACTGCAGGTAGGCCTCGCCGCCCTTGCGGCGGTTCCACAGCTCGCCCTGCCAGAAGCCGGTGGTGAGCAGCTCCTCCCACATGGCCGCGTAGAACGCCTCGTCCTGGTAGCCGGAGCGCAGCAGCTCCGGCCGCTGCCCGACCGCCTCCAGCGCGGTGTAGCCGGTGATGGCGGTGAAGGCCTTGTTGACGGAGACGATGACGCCGTCGGCGTCGGTCACCAGGATGCCTTCCTGGGTGTTGGCGAAGACGCTGGCGGCCAGCGCCGCCTCGGCGTTCAGCCGGCGCAGCCCCTGGCGCATCTCGTCGATGGAGTGGGCCAGCGCGTTCACCTCGTCGCCCTGGGCGGGCGGCAAGTGCGGCAGCGCCGTCTCCAGGTCGCCGCGGCCGACGCCGCGGGTGAAGGCGGCGATGGTGCGCAGCCGGCTGGTGATCAGGCGATCGACCAGCAGGTACACGAACAGCGCGATCAGCGAGGTCTTCACCGCGTTGGCGGCGAGGATGAACCAGATGCGCTCCAGCGTCCGCCGCACCACCCCCTCCAGCGAGGCGGAGACGGTCAGCGTGCCCATCTCCACCTCCCGGCCGCGGTGCGTCTGGGTGAGGGTGTAGTGCCGGGTGCGCTCGCCCATGGTGGGCACCGCGCCGCTGGCGGCGAACGGCGCGCCGTCGGCGGCCACCGCGGCGTATTCGAAGTCCGGCAGGCGGCGGATGCCGTCGAGCAGGGTCTGCAAGCGGACGCGGTCGGCCAGCCAGACGTTCTGCCGGATGCTGTCCAGGTAGCTTTCCTCGATCTGCCCGAACCGGCGGTCGATGTCGTCGATGTCGCGCCGGTACTCCTGGTACAGCTGCAGCGAGGTGATCACCACGGTGATCAGCGAGCTGGCCAGCACGATGGCGACGATGAGCCGGCGCGCCAGCCGGCGCCCCGGTGCGTCGCCGGTCACGACCGCTTCTCCGGCGTGGTCAGCAGGTGCCGCAGCGCGCGTTCGGCGATGCGGTCGTAGGCGCCGTCCGCCTTCATGGCGCGCAGCGCCTCCGCCGCGCGGTCGACGAGCCCCTGGTGCTTGCGGTGCAGGTAGAGGAACATCTCCATGCGGTGCAGCGGCGGCTCCAGCACGGTGACCGCCAGCCCCAGCCGCCGCGCCATCCAGCGGCCCTGCCACTCCTCGAACAGCACCACATCGGCGCGGTCCTTGGCCAGCAGGGTGAACAGCTGCTCGGCGTCCTGCACGCGGGTGGTGTGGAAGCCCTCGCCCAGGTTGGCCTCGAAGATCTTCCAGCCGACGATGGTGCCGATGCCGTAGGGGCGCAGCGCCTCGTAGTCCGGCGTGGCGATGCCGAGGTGGCGCGAATAGGCGACGAAGTTGTTGTCGATCACCTTTTCCGGCACCCGCACGAGGTTGGGGTAGATCGCCTCCAGCCCGGCCACCCGCAGGGCGTCGCCGTCGTCCAGCCCGCTGTTGGCGTTGAGCAGCGCCCGCTCGGCGCTGGGGTAGACCTGCATCCGCGCCGTCAGGCCGAGCCGGCCGAACATCTCCGCCACCAGCAGGTCGAGGAAGCCCTGGCGGTCCTCCTGCGCGTAGGGGGCGCCGACGCCGGTGTTGAAGTACAGGGTGTCGACGGGCTGGGCCTCCGCCGCACGGCCGCCGCCCGCCAGGGCGAGCGCGATCAGCAGGGCCGGAAGGGTGCGGAACCGGGGCATGGCGGGTGCCTCGTGGAGCGCGTATACACAAAGTATAGGCTCCCGCCGCCGCGCCCGGCAAGTGACCAGGGGACGCAGTCCCTCCATCTCCCGTGTGCCCGCACGGCGGTTGCGGCTGCGCGCCGGCTGCGCTATAGGAAGCGCCGTATTTCATCCGACTTCGGATACTTTTGATGACCACCGACACCCTGGCGGCCGACCGTGCCCACGTGCGCCGCGCCACCGCCATCGGCGGCTTCGCGATCCTGCTGTGGTCGACGCTGGCGCTGCTGACCACGCTGTCGGGGGACATCCCGCCGTTCCAGCTGGTCGCCATGTCCTTTGCGCTGGCCTTCCTGGTCGGCACCGCGGCGGCGGTGGTGCGCGGGCGTGGCGTGGTGGCGCCGCTGCGTCAGCCCTGGCCGGTGTGGCTGCTGGGCGTCGGCGGGCTGTTCGGCTACCACTTCTTCTACTTTCTGGCCTTCCGCCTGGCGCCGGACGCGGCGGTCGAGGTCAACCTGCTGAACTACCTGTGGCCGCTGCTGATCGTGCTGTTCTCGGCGCTGCTGCCGGGGCACCGGCTGACGGCGGGGCATGTGCTGGGCGGGCTGCTCGGGCTGGCGGGCACGGCGCTGCTGGTGACCGGCAAGGGGCGCGGCCTGAGCATCGACGCGGCCTATCTGCCCGGCTACGCGTCGGCGGCGGCCTGCGCGGTGGTGTGGTCGGCCTATTCGGTGCTGTCGCGCCGCTTCGGCCACGTGCCGACCGAGGCGGTGGGCGGCTTCTGCCTGGCCACCGCGGTGCTGGCGGGGCTGTGCCACCTGGCGTTCGAGGCGACCGTGGTGCCGGGGGCCATGGAGTGGCTGGCGGTGCTGCTGCTCGGCACCGGGCCGGTGGGCGCGGCGTTCTTCGTCTGGGACCACGGGGTGAAGCGCGGCGACATCCGCGCGCTGGGCGCCCTATCCTACGCGACGCCGCTGCTGTCCACCTTCCTGCTGATCCTGTTCGGCCGCGCCGAGGCGGGCTGGGCCGTGTGGGCGGCCTGCGCGCTGATCGTCGGCGGCGCGGTGATGGCGAGCTGGGACGTGCTGCGGCCGCGGGGGTAAATCAGCCCGGCTCCCACCCCTCCGGCGCCAGCTCGAACCCGGCGAACTCGAACGCCGGGGAGACGGTGCAGCCGACCAACACCCAGCCCTCCAGCGGGCGCGCCGCCTGCCAGGCGTGCGGCGGCACCACCGCCTGCGGGCGCTGGCCGCTTAGCAGGTCCATGCCCAGCACGTGCCGCGTCATCGCGCGGCCGTCCTCGCTGACCGACAGCTCCAAGGCACCGCCGGCGTGCCAGTGCCACATCTCCACCGCGTCCACCCGGTGCCAGTGCGAGCGCTCGCCGGCGCGCAGCAGGAAGAAGATGCCGGTCTTCACGCCGCGCCCGCCGTCGCCGGCCGCGTGGCGGTAGGTCTCGACGTAGTGGCCGCCCTCGGGGTGCGGCTGCATCCCGAGGGTGGCGATGATGCGCTCCGGCGTCAGCGCCTCCGTCATCTGTCAGGCCGGCGGCAGGGTGCGGCGGTAGCTGTCGCGGGCCGACGCCTTGTCGAACCACGCCGTCAGCTTCGGCCGGCCGGGGCGCCAGTCCTCGTGTCCGAAGCGGAAGTCGAGGTAGCCGAGCGCCGCCAGGATCGCCAGCGTGCCGATGGTCGGGTTCGGCGGCAGCATGTCGGCGAAGGAGTTCAGCGCGTCGCAGGCGCGGGCGACGGCGACGCGCTGCCGCTCCATCCAGGCGGGCGACTTCTCGCCGTCCGGGCGGTTGCCCTCCAGGCGGCGCAGGATGGCGGCGTCGCAGATGCCGTCGGCCAGCGCCTGCTGGCGCAACGCCGACCAGCGCGCCGGGCCGGGGGCCGGGAACAGGCGCGGGCCGTCGTGCAGGGTGTCCAGGTACTCGCAGATCACCGGGCTGTCGTACAGCGTCGGGCCGGCCGGCAGGATCAGCGCCGGCACCTTGCCCAGCGGGTTGTCGTCCGGCAGGTCGGTCTCCGGCGACCAGGCGTCGGTGTTCTCCAGCTCGATGCCGGAGTCGAGGCCGCATTCGATGGCGACCATCATCACCTTGCGCACGTAGGGCGAGGTGGCGCTGTAGCGCAGCTTCATGGATGGGTCCCTCCCGTTGTCGGACGGGGATCTTAGAGCAGGGCGGCCGGTGCGGGAACCCTCAGAACCGGTCCTTGCGCCCGCGGATCTCGGCGAACACCGCCACCGGGTCGGCGCCGGCCATGCCCACCGCCGCCTGCACGGCCGGATCGTCGGCGCGCAGGAAGGGGTTGGTGCGCTTCTCGACGCCCAGCCCGGTGGGGATGGTCGGCTCGCCGCGCTCGCGCTGCGCCGTGATCGTCGCGAAGCGCTCGGCCAGCTCGCGGTTGCCCGGATCGACGGTCACGGCGAAGCGGGCGTTGGACAGCGTGTACTCGTGCCCGCAATAGACGCGGGTGTCGTCGGGGAGATCCCGCAGCCTGGACAGCGAATCCCACATCTGCGCTGGGGTGCCCTCGAACAGCCGGCCGCAGCCCAGCGCGAACAGCGTGTCGCCGCAGAACAGCGCGCGGGCGTCGCCGAAGTGGAAGGCGATGTGCCCGGAGGTGTGGCCGGGTATTGCGATGACGCGCGCCGCGTGCGGACCGAACGATGCGGTCTCGCCATCCTGCAACGCAATGTCCATATCCTGGATGCGGTGGGAGTCGGCGCGCGCGCCGATGACCGGGCAGCCGTAGCGCTCCTTCAGCGCCCGGTTGCCGCCGACGTGGTCGGGGTGGTGGTGGGTGTTGAGGATGTGGGTGAGGCGCCAGCCGCGCCGCTCCAGCTCCCGCAGCACCGGCGCCGCGTCGCCGGGATCCACGACGCCGACATCGTCGCCGTCGCGGAGCAGGTAGATGTAATTGTCGTTGAACGCCGGAACGAGGTGGATTTCCATGGTGTTGCCGTCCTCCCCTTGGGTCTGTGCCGAACCGTGAGCGTCATGTACACCGATATTGTCGACCTCCGGGAGTTCTACGAGTCCAGCCTGGGCCAGGTGGCGCGGCGCATGGTGCGCCGGCGCATCCGCCAGATGTGGCCGGACCTGCGGGGGCAGATCGTGCTGGGCGTCGGCTACACCACGCCGTTCCTGCGCCCCTTCCGCGACGAGGCCGAGCGGGTGCTGGCGGTGATGCCGGCCTCGCAGGGGATCAGCTACTGGCCGAAGGAGGGGCCGAACATCGTCTGCCTCAGCGACGAGGCGGAGCTGCCCTTCGGCGACATGTCGGTGGACCGCGTGCTGCTGGTGCACGGGCTGGAGGGCACCGAGCAGCTGCGCCCGATGATGCGCGAGATCTGGCGGGTGCTGGCCGGCGGCGGGCGGCTGCTGGCGGTGGTGCCGAACCGGCGCGGGCTGTGGGCGCGCGCCGACTGGACGCCGTTCGGCCACGGCTTCCCCTATTCGCCCTCGCAGCTCAAGCAAGTGCTGCGCGACACCATGTTCGTGCCGGAGCGCACCGGGCACGCGCTGTTCATCCCGCCGGTGCGCTCGCGCTTCCTGCTGCGCTCCGCCCCGGCGTGGGAGGAGGTCGGCGAGCGCTGGTTCAAGGCCTTCGCCGGCGTCACCATGATCGAGGCGTCCAAGCAGATCTTCGCCGGCGTGGCGCGCCGGTCGCAGCCGGTGAAGCGCCGCCTGATCGTGCCGCTGCCCGGCGGCGCCGCCCCGGCGGCCCGGCGCCTGCGGCCGGACGGCGCATAGCGCCCCTTACCGTTCGGTGGACGTATCGTATGCGGTTCTCCACCATGAGTATAGGTCGCTGTGACATTGCGCCGGGTTCACTAAAATTTAATTTGCCGTCTAATCTATGGGGGCGAGAACACAGCGCCCGGCCTCAGGCCGGTTGGGAGGGACGCCATGTCGTTGAACAACGTGCGGGTTGTGAACAAAATCCTGCTGACGCTATCCCTGGTGGCGCTTCTTGCCTTGGGATTGACCGCCACGGCGCTCGTCGAGCTGAAGGGCATGGACCGGAGCTACTCCAGGCTCCTCGACGGCGAGGCCACGGCCTCGCTGTGGCTCGCGCGCTCCAACTCGCTGCTGAACGCCACCGCGCGCGATGTCTACCTGATGATCGCCGAGCAGGACGAGGCGAAGGTGCGCAAGGCGATCGAAGCGCTGGACAGCGACGCCAGGGGCATCGCCGAGCGCATGGACAAGGCCATGGCGGCGCTGCCGGCCATCGGCGCCGAGATGCAGCCTCTGCGCCAGAGCATCGAGGCGCTGAGGCGCGTCGCCGAGGAAGTCAAGGCGGACGCCCTGAAGAACAACGACGCGGCGGCCCAGCAGGCCGTGGCGGAGCGCTTCGACCCGACCTACATGGACGCCCGTCTGAAGTTCCGCGCGCTGATCGACCGCGCCGACCGGCAGATGCAGGCCGCGTCCGACCAGGTGACCGCCGATGCCAACGCCGCCATCACCTGGATGCTGATCGTCGCCGGCACCGGTGTGGTCGTCTGCTTCGGCGTGGCGATCCTGCTGGCGCGCCGGACCATCGCCGCCCCCATCGAGCGGATCACCGCCACCATGCACGACCTCGCCGCCGGCACGCTGGACGTTGCGGTGGAGGGTGCCGGGCGCGGCGACGAGATCGGCGGCATGGCCCGCGCCGTCCAGGTCTTCAAGGACAACGCGCTCGAACGCGTCCGCCTGGAGGCGGCGGCGGCCGAGGAGCGCCAGGGCAAGGAGCGGCGCGCCGCCGAGGTCGAGCGGCTGATCCGCTCCTTCGAGCAGAGTGTCAGCGGCATCCTCGCCACCGTGGCCTCCGCCACCACCGAGCTGGAACGCACCGCCGAGAGCATGACCGACACCGCCCATCGCACCAACGAGCGCGCCGCGGCCGCCGCGGCGGCGGCCGAGGAGGCCTCGACCAACGTGCAGACGGTGGCGTCGGCGACCGAGGAGCTGACCGCGTCCATCAGCGAGATCAGCGCCCAGGTGGCGCGCTCCACCTCCATCGCCAACCAGGCGGTGGGCGAGGCCGACCAGACCAACGCCCGCGTTCAGGGGCTGGTGGAGCAGGCGCAGCGGATCGGCGAGATCGTCCAGCTGATCCAGGACATCGCCAGCCAGACCAACCTGCTGGCGCTGAACGCCACCATCGAGGCGGCCCGCGCCGGCGAGATGGGCAAGGGCTTCGCCGTGGTGGCGAGCGAGGTGAAGTCGCTGGCCAACCAGACCGCCAAGGCGACCGAGGACATCGGCCAGCAGATCGCCGCCATGCAGGGCGCCACCAACGGTGCGGCACAGGCGATCGGCGGCATCGGGCGGACCATCGCCACGGTCAGCGAGGTGGCGACCTCCATCGCCTCGGCCATCGAGGAGCAGGGGGCGGCGACCTCGGAGATCGCCCGCAACGTGCAGGAAGCCGCCGGCGGCACCCGCGCCGTCAGCACCAACGTCGCCGACGTCAGCCAGGCGGCGACGCACACCGGCGCGGCGGCCTCGCAGGTGCATGGCGCGTCGGGCGAACTGGCCCGGCAGGCGGATCTGCTGAAGGGCGAGGTCGAACGCTTCCTCTCCGGCATCCGCGCCGCCTGACGGGTCAAGCCCTTCCCCCGCAAGGGGGGAGGGGCTTTTTACCCCCGCATCTGCCGCAGCACCTCGCCGACCCGGTCGCCGAGGCCGGTGACGCGGCTGGTCAGGCCCTGCGCCAGGGAGCCCAGCTGGTCCAGCGTCTCGGTGGCGCCGGCCACGGCGCGCTCGGCGTCGGCGATGCTGCGGCCGGCCCGGGCGGCGTCGTCGCGTGAGCGGCCGAGGTCGTTCGACACCGCGGCGGTCAGGCCGGTCTGCTCGCCGATGGCCGAGGCGACGGTGTCGTTGATGCCCTGGATCGACTGGATGGTACCGTGGATGCGCGACAGCGCGTCGTCCACCGCCGCCGTCTCGCGCTGCAGGTTGGCGACCTGCTCGGCGATCTGCTTGGTGGCGTCGGCGGTCTGCCGCGACAGCGCCTTCACCTCGTTGGCCACCACGGCGAAGCCCTTGCCCGCTTCGCCCGCCCGGGCGGCTTCGATGGTGGCGTTCAGCGCCAGCAGGTTGGTCTGGCTGGCGATGGCGTTGATCAGCTTGACCACGCTGGCGATCTGCTCGGCGGCGGCGCGCAGCGAGGTCATCACCGTGGTCGCGCGCTCGGAATCGGTGGTGGCGGCGGCGCCGATCTCGCGGGCCTTGGCGGTGTCCTGGGCGATGCGGCCGGCGGTGGCGGTCAGCCGCTCGACGCTGGCGGCGATGCTGCCGACCGAAGTCTCCAGCGCCCGGGCCGCGGAACCCGCCTCGGCCGACTGGCGGCGCACCTCGGCGTTGGCGGTGCGCACGCCGCCGACCGACTGGTCGAGGCGCCGGGCGACGTCCGCCGCCTCGCCGACCACGCCGCCGACGTCGCGTTCCAGCCGGCTGGACAACTCGTGCAGCAGCTGGGCGCGCTGCGACTCGGCCACCTCGGCACGGATCATCGAGGCCGCCCACTGCCGGGCGATGCGGGCGTAGCGCTTGGCCTGCTCGACCGGGGCGGCGACGCCCAGGCTGGCGACGCGCTGCCCGTCGAGGTCGAGCGCGCAGTTGAAGCCCTCGCGCATGGTGCCGCCGGAGCGCGCCGCCTCGTCCTTGCTGACCGCGCGCTCGTCGATGCGCCGCGCCATGATCTCCGCGGCCGTGGCGTGCGTCTGGCCGACGCGCTCGCGGGCGGAGGAGGCGAAGATCGTCCCGCCCGGCCCCATGAAGGAGACGGTCACCTCCAGTTCACGGGCGATGTGGTCGCAGATGTCCTGGGCGATCTTCGCGCTGAGTTCCACGGCGTTGCTCCCTATGCGTATCGTGGCGATACTTTAGTCGGTGCCCGTTAACGGCGTGTTGCCGGTTGTACGCAAAGGAGCGGTGATGGGAAAGGTGCGCGTGCTGGTGCTGCCGGGCCTTGGAGGCTCGGGGCCGGACCACTGGCAGAGTCGGTTCGTGCGGGAGAACCCCGGCTTCCGGCGGGTCGAGCAGGCGGACTGGGACCGGCCCGACCGCGACGCCTGGATCGCCACGCTGGAAGCCGCCGTGACCGCGGGGCCGGAACCGGCGGTGCTGGTGGCGCACAGCATGGCCTGCGCGCTGGTGGCGCACTGGGCGCGCGAGGGTTCGGCCGGCCGGGTCGCCGCCGCCATGCTGGTGGCGCCCTCCGACGTGGAGTCGGAGACACGGGTGCCGCCGGAGGTGCGCGTCTTCGCGCCGATGCCCGCCGACCCGCTGCCGTTCCCGGCGGTGGTGCTGGCCGGCCGCAACGACCCCTATTGCGCCATCGAGCGCGCCTGCGGCTTCGCGGCGCTGTGGGGGGCGGACTTCATCGACGCCGGCGACGTCGGCCACATCAACGTCGCCTCCGGGCACGGCCCCTGGCCGGAGGGCGAGCGGCTGCTGAAGGACCTGATCAGGCAGGCGGAGGGGTGACTCCCCTCTCCCCTTGCCGGAGAGGGGCTTCGACGCTCACCCCGCGTTTCGTCTTCCCTGCGCCAGCAGCTGCCCGACCAGCGCCCGCAGCGCGCCCGGCCGCACCGGCTTGTAGAGCACCGGACAGCCGGCGGCCTCGGCGGCGGCGCGCACGGCCGGGCTGCGGTCGGCGGTGACCAGCGCCGCCGGCACCGGCACGCCGAGGTCGGCGCGCAGCGCTTCCAGCGACTCCAGGCCGGTGATGCCGCGGCCGAGGTGGTAGTCGGACAGGATCAGGTCCGGCACGCGGCCGTCCAGCGCGGCGCGCGCCTGCTCGGCCGTGGCGCCGGTGACCACCCGGCACGACCAGCCGGACAGCAGGTGCTCGGTCGCCTGGGCGATGGCCGGCTCGTTCTCCAGGCACAGCACCAGGGCGCCCTGCATGTCGCGCCCGCGGGGGCGGGGGGCCAAGGTGCGGACCACCGCCGGCTCGGCGCTCAAGGGCACCTGTACGGCGAACACGCTGCCCTTGCCGACCACCGAGCGCACGGTGACCCGGTGGCCGAGGATGGCCGACAGCCGCTCGACGATGGCGAGTCCGAGGCCCAGCCCGCGCCCGCGGTCGTCGGTGCCGTGGTCGATCTGGCGGAACTCGACGAAGATCTCCTCCAGCTTGTCCTCGGGGATGCCGGGGCCGGTGTCCCACACCTCGATGGACAGCATGTCGCCCCGGCGCCGGCAGCCGAGCAGCACCTTGCCCCGCGCCGTGTAGCGCACCGCGTTGGACAGGAAGTTCAGCAGGATGCGGCGCAGCAGCGTCGGGTCGCTGCGCACCACGGCGCCGCCGGCCACGGCGCGGAAGGTCAGGCCGTGCTGGCGCGCCATCACCGCGAACTCCTCGCCCAGCGGCTTCAGCAGCTCGTCGATGCGCAGCGCCACCGGGTTGGGCGTCACCACGCCGCTGTCGAGCTTCGACACGTCCAGCAGGTCGCCCAGGATGTGCTCCACCGACCGCAGCGACGCGTCCACCTGCGCCACCGCCGGGTCGGCGCTGCGCTCGCCCAGCGCCGAGAGGAACAGCCGCGCCGCGTGCAGCGGCTGCAGCAGGTCGTGGCTGGCGGCGGCGAGGAAGCGCGTCTTGGAGCGGTTGGCGCGCTCGGCCTCCGCCTTGGCGTCCGAGAGGGCGGCGGTGCGCTCGGCGATGCGGCGCTCCAGGCTCTCGTTGGCCTCCTTCAGCGCGGCGGCGGCGCGGTGGCGCTCGGTGACGTCGGTGTAGACGGCGACGAAGCCGCCGTCCGGCATCGGGTTGGTGGCGATCTCCAGCACCGTGCCGTCCGGGCGTTCGCGGGTGTAGACGTCCGGCTTGCCGTGCCGGCGCGGGTCGGAGCGGCGGGCGAGCAGCGTCTCGATCTCGCCGTTGCGGCCGTACTCGCCGCGCTGGGCGATGTAGGCGACGATCTCCTTCAGCCCGGTGCCGACCTGCACGCTGCCCTCCGGCAGGTCGAGCAGTTCGAGGAAGCGGCGGTTCCACAGCGTCACCCGGAACTCGCCGTCGAAGGCGCAGATGCCCTGGCCGACGTTCTCCACCGTGGTGCGCAGCAGCTCGTGCTGCTTGAGGATGGCGCGCGAGGCCTCGTCGATGATCGAGCGCGCGTCGGTGCGCGACAGCCGCCGGTCGGACAGCAGGCCGGCCACCACCACGCGGGCGGAGGCGGAGCCGATGGCGCCGGCCAGCAGCCGCTCGGTCATCTGGATCGCCTCGCCGTCGCTGCGCGACAGCAGGGCGGTGGAGTCCTGGTGGCGCGTCGCCAGCAGCGCGTGGAACGCTGCGTCCGCCTTGGGCGCGCCGACGTAGCGCACCGCGAGGTCGTGCAGGTCGGCCAGCGTGGCGCGCTTGGGGACCGGCGCCTCCTCTTCGGGGGCGCGTTGCAGCGAGACGAAGCGCGCCGCCTGCCGCGCCTCCAGCGCCGACTGGTGGGTGAGCAGCGACAGCACCACGAACAGCACGATGTTCGGGCCAAGGCTCCACAGCGCCGCGTGCGACAGCGGCGCCAGCCCGTCCAGCGCGGTCAGCGCCGCCGGGCTCAGCACCTCCAGGCCGAAGGGGACGGCGCGCAGCGCCTCCGGCGCGATCCAGCCGGCGGCGGCGAAGGAGGGCAGCAGCATGGTGTAGGCCCAGCCGAGGAAGCCGACGCAGATCCCCGCCACCGCGCCGGTGCGGTTGGCGCGCGTCCACAGCAGGCCGCCGAGCAGCGCCGGCCCGAACTGCGCCACCGCGGTGAAGGACAGCATGCCGATGGCCGACAGCGGGAAGGCCGAACCGATCAGCCGGTAGACGCCGTAGGCCAGCACCAGGATGGCGATCACCGCGGCGCGCCGCACCGCCAGCAGCACCGGCACCGGGTCGGCCCGCCAGCGCTTCTGGCCGACGCGCAGGCTCATCAGCAGCGGCAGCACCACGTCGTTGCAGATCATGGTGCTGAGCGCCACCATCTCCACCAGGATCATGCTGGTGGCCGCCGACAGGCCACCGATGAAGGCGGCCAGCGCCAGTGCCGGCCAGCCCTCGTGCAGCGGCACCGAGACCAGCAGGCTGTCGGCGTTGACGCCGCCCGCCGGGAACAGCGTCACCCCGGCCAGCGCCACCGGCACCACGAACAGGTTGATGGCGACGAGGTACAGCGGCAGCAGCCGCGCCGCCCGGCGCACGTCGCCGGGGTGGGTGTTCTCCACCACCGCCACGTGGAACTGCCGCGGCAGGCAGAGGATGGCCAGCCCGGACAGCGCGCAGGCCACCCACCAGTCGGCCTCGGCGAAGGGCTCCAGGCTGAGCAGCTGCCCGGCGACCGGGCTGTCGGCGGCTTCCAGCAGCCCGGCGAGGTCGCCGAACACCGCCAGCGTGACGCCCAGCCCGACCGCCATGGCGGTGGCCAGCTTGACCACGGATTCGGTGGCGATGGCCATCATCAGGCCGCGGTGGTGCTCGTTGGCGTGGATGCTGCGCACGCCGAACAGCACGGCGAAGGCGGCCATCAGCAGCGCCACCAGCAGAGTCGTGCCGCCGGGCAGCGCGCGCAGCTCGACGCCCAGCGCCTTGCCGGCCAGCACGTCGAAGCTGATGGTGATGGCCTTGAGCTGCAGCGCGATGTAGGGCAGCAGGCCGATCACCGCGGTGACGGTGACCAGCGCCGCCAGCCCCTGGCTCTTGCCGTAGCGGGCGGCCAGGAAGTCGGAGATGGAGACGACGTTCTCCGCCTTGGCGATGCGCACGATGCGCGCCAGCAGCGGCCAGCCCAGGCCGATCAGCAGGATCGGGCCGACGTAGATCGGCAGGAAGTCGAAGCCGTCCGTCGCCGCCCGGCCGATGGCGCCGTAGAAGGTCCAGGACGTGCAGTAGACGCCGAGGCTCAGCGAATAGAGCCACGGGTTGCTGCCGCCGCCGGCGCTGTCGGCGGTGCGGTCGCCGTACCACGCGATGGCGAACAGCGACGCCAGGTAGGTCAGCGACAGGATGAGGACGATCGAGTGGTCCATGGGGGGAGTATAGATCAAAAAACAAAATCCCTCCCCCAGCCCCGCTGGGGGAGGTTAGGAGGGGGCAGCGGCCTTTTGGGAAAGCCGTCGCCCCCACCCTGACCCTCCCCCAGCGGGGCTGGGGGAGGGGAAAGATCAATCGTTGGCGTAGATGTCCACGTCCTTGGTCTCGCGGACGAACAGCAGGCCGATGACCAGCGTCGCCGCGGCGATGATGATCGGGTACCAGAGGCCCGAGTAGATGTCGCCGGTGGCCGCCACGATGGCGAAGGAGGTCGTCGGCAGGAAGCCGCCGAACCAGCCGTTGCCGATGTGGTAGGGCAGCGACATCGAGGTGTAGCGGATGCGCGTCGGGAACAGCTCGACCAGCATCGCGGCGATCGGCGCGTACACCATGGTCACGTAGATGACCAGGACGGTCAGCAGGACGATCGTCATGAAGGCGTTGGTCTGCGCCGGGTCGGCCTTCGGCGGGTAGCCGGCGGTCTTCAGCGCGTCGGCGACGCCCTTCTCGAAGGTGGCGCCCGCGGCCGGGGCGGGAGCGGCGGCGGCCGGAGCCGGGCCGTGGCCGACCGACACCGACGCCGGGGCGGCCGGCGCCGCCGAGGCGTTGTAGGACGGGATGACCGTGCTGCCGACCTTGATCTGCGCGACGGTGCCGGTCGGGGCGGTCTCGTTGGAGTACGGGATGCCGCGGCGGACCAGCGCGCTCTTGGCGATGTCGCACGAGCTGGTGAACTTCGAGGTGCCGACCGGGTTGAACTGGAACGAGCACTCGTTCGGATCGGCGGTGACGACCACCGGCGAGGTGGCGATGGCCTGCTCCAGCGCCGGGTTGGCGTAGTGGGTGATCGCCTTGAAGATCGGGAAGTAGGTGACGATGGCGAGCAGCAGGCCGGCCATGATGATCGGCTTGCGGCCGATGCGGTCGGACAGCGAGCCGAAGATCACGAAGAACGGCGTGCCCAGCAGGAGCGCCGCGGCGATCATCAGGTTGGCCGGCTGCGCGTCGACCTTCAGCGTCTGCGTCAGGAAGAACAGCGCGTAGAACTGCCCCGTGTACCACACCACCGCCTGGCCGGCGACGAGGCCGAACAGCGCCAGCAGCACGACCTTCAGGTTCTTCCACTGGCCGAAGGATTCGGTGAGCGGCGCCTTGGAGGTCTTGCCCTCCTCCTTCATGCGCTTGAAGGCCGGCGACTCGCTCAGCTTCATGCGGATCCACACCGACACGCCGAGCAGCACGATCGACAGCAGGAACGGGATGCGCCAGCCCCAGTCGTCGAAGGCCTCCGGCGACATGGAGACGCGGCAGCCCAGGATCACCAGCAGCGACAGGAACAGGCCCAGCGTCGCCGTGGTCTGGATCCACGAGGTGTAGGCGCCGCGGCGGCCGTGCGGAGCGTGCTCGGCCACGTAGGTGGCGGCACCGCCGTACTCGCCGCCCAGCGCCAGGCCCTGCAGCAGGCGCAGGCCGATCAGGATGACCGGGGCGGCGATGCCGATGGAGGCGTAGCCGGGCAGGATGCCGACGATGAAGGTCGAGGCGCCCATGATCAGGATGGTGACCAGGAAGGTGTACTTGCGCCCGATCAGGTCGCCCAGGCGCCCGAACACCAGCGCGCCGAACGGGCGCACCGCGAAGCCGGCGGCGAACGCCATCAGCGCGAAGATGAACGCCGCGGTCGGGTTCACGCCCGAGAAGAACTGCTTGCTGATCACCGCCGCGAGCGAGCCGTACAGGTAGAAGTCGTACCACTCGAACACGGTGCCGAGCGAGGAAGCGAAGATCACCTTCTTCTCCTCGGCGGCCATCGGCCGCGTGGTGTCGGCCGTGGTTGCTGCGTAGGCCATTGCGTTGTCACTCCCTCACCGTTTGGTCGGGAACGCCGGTCCTTGTCCGCACGACATTGGCCGTGCGGCGGACGGTATTGTAAGCGTACGTTCCATCTCCCAAACCATTTGCAGCAAAGGCCGGTGGAATCATCCTGGACCATGGTCGGGGGTGGTGGCGGGGTTGGCTCGGGCGATACTGCGCCGGCCAGGGCAACTGAAGGGGAATGTCGTCCGGACCATGCGCATCGCGTTGCTCGCCGATCTCCACGCCAACCGGGAGGCCGTGGAGGCCTGCCTGGCGCACGCCGCGCAGGCGGGGGCGCAGCGTTGCGTGTTCCTGGGCGACCTCGTGGGCTACGGGGCGGACCCCGGCTGGGTGGTGGATGCGGTGATGGAACGGGTCGGGCGCGGCGACGCCGCGGTGTTCGGCAACCACGACGAGGCGGCGCTGCTCGGTCCCTCCGAGCGGATGAGCGGCGATGCCCGCGCGTCGGCCGAGTGGACCGCCGCGCAGCTGACCGGGCCGCAGCGCGCCTTCCTCGCCGGCCTGCCGCTGAGCGTCGAGGACGGCCCCTGCCTGTACGTGCACGCCAACGCCTGGGATCCCGGGCGCTGGGCCTACGTCCGCGGCACGGCGGAGGCGCGGCGCAGCCTGGAGGCGACGGAGCGGCGCATCACGCTGTGCGGCCACGTCCACCAGCCGGCGCTGTACCAGCAGGCGCCCGGCGGCCCGGCGATCCGCTTCGAGCCGACATCAGGCGCGCCGGTGCCGCTGGGCGGGCGGCGGCGCTGGCTGGCGATCCCCGGCTCGGTCGGGCAGCCGCGCGACGGCAACCCGGCGGCCTGCTGTGCCGTGCTCGACGCCGCCGCCGGCGTGCTCACCTTCCACCGCGTGCCGTACGACCACGAGACGGCGGCGGACAAGGTGCGCCGCGCCGGCCTGCCGCCGCGGCTGGCGGCGCGCCTGCGCGAGGGAGGGTGACGCTGTGGCCCCGCTCGTCCTCACCCCCGGCTCCGTCGTCGACGGCTACCGCCTGGAGGAGCGCCTGCACCAGGGCAGCATGGCGGCGCTGTGGCGGGTGACGCGCGTGGATGCCGGACAAGCCCCTCTCCCCTTGAGGGAGAGGGGTGGGGGAGAGGGGTGCGCCGGCGACAGCCGGCCCGAAACTCTTCCGCCGCCTCCGGCGGCTACGACCCCTCATCCCAACCCTTCTCCCTCAAGGGGAGAAGGGCTTCAGAGCGAAGTGCCCGAGCCGCTGGTGATGAAGGTGCCGCTGCTGCGCTACGGCGACGACCCGACAGCGATCCTCGGCTTCGAGGTGGAGCAGATGCTGCTGCCGCTGCTCGACGGGCCGCACGTGCCGCGCTACGTCGGCTCGGGCGACTTCGAGACGCAGCCCTACATCGTCATGGAGCGGCTGCCCGGCGAGCCGCTGTCCGCCGTGCTGGCCGAGGCGCCGCTGCCGGCCGGGCGCGCCGCCGACCTGGGCGCGCGGGTCGCGGCGGCGCTGCACGACCTGCACCGCCAGCACCTCGTCCACTTCGACGTCAAGCCGTCCAACGTCATGTTCCGCCCGTCCGGCGAGGCGGTGCTGATCGACTTCGGCCTGTCGCGCCTGGACGGCCGGCCCGATCTGATCGCCGAGGAGATGCACGCCCCCGCCGGCACCGGCGCCTACATCGCGCCGGAGCAGGTGATGCGCGTGCGCGACGACCCGCGCAGCGACCTGTTCGCGCTGGGCGCCGTGCTGTATGAGCTGGTGACCGGCCGCATGCCCTTCGGCAGCCCGCAGACGGTGCGCGGCCTGCGCCGCCGCCTGTACCGCGCGCCGGTGCCGCCGCGCGCGCTGAACCCGGACTGCCCGCCCTGGCTGCAGGAGATCGTGCTGGGCTGCCTGGAGGTCGATCCGGCGGCGCGCTGGCAGTCGGCGGCGCAGGTGGCGTTCCTGCTGAAGAACCCCGACCAGGTGACGCTGACAGCGCGCGCCGAGCGGACGCGGCGGGACAGCGCCGTCTCGGTGGCGCGCGGCTGGCTGCGCTGGCTGGCACGCACGCCGGCGGTCCGCCCCTCGGTGTCGGAGCGGCTGTCGCGCGCGCCGATCATCGCGGTGGCGGTCGACCTGTCGGAGGGCGAATCGGACCTCAGCGAGGCGCAGCGGCGCACCGCCGGCATGCTGCTGGGCTGCGCGCCGGGGGCGCGGCTGGCCTGCCTGATGGTGCAGCGGGTGCCGCGAATCGGCATGGACATCAACGTCGACAAGGAGGGCAACAACCGGCACGTCGGCGCGCTGGTGCGCCTCAAGCACTGGGCCCGGCCACTGAACGTGGCGCCGGAGCGAATCACCTACCATGTGCTGGAGGCGCCGGACGCCGCGGCGGCGATTCTGGATTACGTGCGCGGCAACCACGTCGACCATCTGGTGGTGGGGGCGCGCGGGCATTCGGCGCTGCGGCGCTATCTCGGCAGCGTGTCGTCGCCCCTGGTGGCGCAGGCGCCCTGCACGGTGACCGTGGTGCGCCCGGCTGAACGGCCCGGCGCTGCGGCGGAGGAGGGCGGGCCGGGCACGGAATAGCCGCTTCCCCTCCCAAGCAAGCGCCGGACAAAAAAAGAAAGCGGCGGGCCGCGAAGCCCGCCGCTCAGGCTGGTATGCGCTCTCTAGAACATTCGAGGCCCTCCTAGCAGGCCACGAAGCGGCGCGCTTGGCAATCGGAGAAACGGACTATCTGCAACGCCAGCGGTGCAACCGTGACCGGCGCCGCTCTCCGCTGTTGGAAGGAGGAACCGGATTCAAGCGGGAGTTCCGTCCATGAACGCCTTCGGTTTCGCCGTGCTTTTCGTGCTGGCGCTGGCCATCGGCACCGGCGTCGTGCTGGAAACCGGGTTCAGCCGCAGCGCCGACGACGCCTTCGCCCGCCAGAGCGCGCGGGTGGGCGAGGGCGGCTCGGTCGAGGCGCGGCACTTCTCCGGCCGGTAGCCGCTACTCCGCGGGGTGCGGCCGGACGGCGGGGGGCGGGTCGACTCGGCCCTTTCCGACCTGCTCGTCGTACCAGCGGCGGTGATGGTCCCTGGCCCAGTTCTCGTCCACGTGGCCGGTGCCCATGGCGTCGAAGGCGCCCTCCATGCCGACCGAGCCGATGTAGATGTGCGCCAGGATGATGGCGATCATCAGCGCCGCCAGGGCGCCGTGGACGACGTGGATGATCTGCATGCCGCCGATGCCGGTCAGCGCGAACGGCGCCAGCAGCAGGAATCCCGTCGCCGCCAGCGCCCCGCCGCCCAGCACCACCGCCCAGAAGATGCCCTTCTGCCCGGCGTTGAAGCGCCCGCACTCCGGATGCTCGCCCGACTTGGAGAACAGGCCGCCCATGGTCTTCAGCCAGACGAGGTCGGCCTTTTCCGGGATGTTGTCGCGCACCCACAGCACGATCATCAGCAGGATGCCGAACACGAACGGCACGCTGAGGAAGTTGTGGATCGCCTTGCCCGACTGGGCGAGCGTGGTGAACGCCGGATGCCCGATCAGCGGGATCAGCAGCGGCCGGCCGAAGGTCACCACCAGCCCGGTCAGCGCCAGCAGCAGGAAGCTCGTCGCCGTGGTCCAGTGCGCGAATCGGTCGAGCGCGGCGAAGCGCGGCACGGTGCGCCCGGCGCGCCCCTCCCCGATCCGGATGGTGCCGCGCACGAGGTAGAACAGCAGCAGCAGCCCCGCCATGCCGAGGATGGCGATGGCGGCGCCCCAGCGCAGGATCACCGTGCGGAACCCGCGCCATTCCCGCCCCTCCGGCTGCACCAGCACAGCGAGCTTGGAGTCGGGGATCGAGACGATGCCGACCTCCTTGTCCTGGTGCGGCGCGTACAGCTCCACCTGATCCTTGGAGGTCGGCGAGGTCGGGCCGGGGGCTTGGTAGAGCTGCGCCTGCACGGCGGGGGCCGCCAGCAGCAGCGCTGCGAGGAGCAGGAAGGGACGGAGGTGCCGCATGGTATCGTCTCCTCGCTTCGTTCCTTTTCCGTCATCCCCGCCTTCGCGGGGATGACGGGTTTGGGGGCGCTCTGGTCGGCTATAACCCATTATCAATCAACACATTGTGCCTATACGCCATTAACTGCCGCCGGTACCAACCCGCCCCGGCGCCAGGGCGTCGCCGCGGTTGCGGCTGGCGTAGGCGGTGGCCCAGCCGTGCGCGCCGGAGCCGTAGCCGCGGCGCACCACGCGTTCCTTGTAGATGTCGGCCAGCACGTCGCCGTCGCCGGCCATCAGCGCGCGGGTCGAGCACATCTCGGCGCACAGCGGCAGCTTGCCCTCGGCCAGGCGGTTGCGGCCGTACTTCTGGAACTCCTCGGGGCTGCCGTCGGCCTCCGGGCCGCCGGCGCAGAAGGTGCATTTGTCCATCTTGCCGCGCCCGCCGAAGTTGGTGGTCTGCGGGAACTGCGGCGCACCGAACGGGCAGGCGTAGAAGCAGTAGCCACAGCCGATGCACAGGTCCTTGTTGTGCAGCACCACGCCCTCCGCCGTCTGGTAGAAGCAGTCGACCGGGCACACCGCCGCGCAGGGCGGGTCGGTGCAGTGCATGCAGGCCATGGAGATCGAGCGCTCGCCCGGCTCGCCGTCGCGGATCGTGACGACGCGGCGGCGGTTGATGCCCCAGGGCACCTCGTGCTCGTTCTTGCAGGCGGTGACGCAGGCGTTGCACTCGATGCAGCGTTCGGCGTCGCAGAGGAACTTCATGCGTGCCATGGCTTGGGTCCTCCCGTCACGCCGGCTCCACGCGGCACAGCGTGACCTTGGCTTCCTGCATGAACGTCACCGGGTCGTAGCCGTAGGTCGTCACCGTGTTGGCCGACTCGCCCAGCACGATGGGGTCGGTGCCCGGCGGGTAGGCGGCGCGCCGGCTTTCGCCCTGCCAGTAGCCGGAGAAGTGGAAGGGCATGAACACCGTGCCCGGCCCCACCCGGTTGGTGACCAGGGCGCGCACCTTGACCTTGGCGTTGTTCTCCGGTCCGTACACCCAGACCCAGGCGTCGTTCCTGATGCCCAGGCGTTCGGCGTCCTTGCTGTTGATCTCGGCGAACATCGACTGCTGCAACTCGGCCAGCCAGCGGTTGGAGCGCGTCTCCTCGCCGCCGCCCTCGTACTCGACCAGCCGGCCGGAGGTGAGGACGAACGGGAACTTGCCGGCCACGTCCTTGTCGACGGCGCCGGCCTGCACCGACTTGGCGAGCTGCGGCAGGCGGAAGTCGCGGCGGTCGTTGATCGCCGGGTACTGGGAGACGAGGTCCTTGCGCGGGGTGTAGATCGGCTCGCGGTGCACCGGCACCGGGTCGGGCAGGTTCCAGGCCGCGGCGCGCGCCTTGGCGTTGCCGTGCGGCGAGCACCCGTGCTTGAGCGCCACGCGGATGATGCCCATGGACAGGTCGGTCTGCCAGCTCACCTCGTCGATCTTGTCGCCGCCGATGGCCTGGATGACGCGCATCTCCTCCGCCGTCAGGTCCTTGTCCCAGCCGAGCTTCCTCAGCACGGCCATGGTGAACTCGGGGTACCCGTCCTGGATCTCCGAGCCCTTGGAGTAGGAGCCCTCGGCCAGCAGGCTGACGCCCTCCCGCTCGACGCCGAAGCGGGCGCGGAAGACGCCGCCGCCCTCCATGACGTGCTTGGAGGTGTCGTAGAGGATGGCCGAGCCCGGGTGCTTCAGCTCCGGATGGCCCCAGCACGGCCAGGGCAGGCCGTAGTACTCGCCCTTGCAGGGGCCGCTCTCGGCCCGCATGGTGATCTTGTCGAAGTCGGCCTGGTGCTTCATGTGCAGCTTGAGGCGCTCCGGCGACTGGCCGGTGTAGCCGGTGGAGAGGCAACTGCGGTTGATCTCGCGCAGGATGTCCTCCGGCACCGGGCGTGTGCCCTCCACCGTGATGTGCTTGAACATCTCGTCGGCGAAGCCGAGCTTCTTCGCCAGCAGGTAGATGATCGTGTAGTCGTCCTTGGATTCGAAGATCGGCTCGACGAGCTTCTCGCCCCACTGCATGGAGCGGTTGGAGCAGGTGCGCGAGCCGTCCGTCTCGAACTGCGTGCAGCCGGGCAGGATGTAGCTGCCGTTCTTCCGGCCGCTGATCGACGCGAAGGTGGTCGGGTGCGGATCGGCGATGACCAGCAGCTCCAGCTTCTCCAGGCCCTTCACCATCTCCGGCATGCGGGTCACGGTGTTGCCGCCGTGGCCGAAGCACAGCATGGCCTTGAGGGTGTCCGGCTGCTCGACGTCCTCCTTCTTGGCCAGCACCGCGTCGAACCAGCGGGTGGTCGGGATGCCCTTGGCCTCCATCAACGCCTTGGAGGCGAAGCGGCTCTTCATCCACTCGTAATCGACCTCCCAGACCCGGCAGAAGTGCTTCCACGCCCCTTCC
Source organism: Azospirillum sp. TSO22-1 (assembly GCF_003116015.1). Classification (GTDB taxonomy): domain Bacteria; phylum Pseudomonadota; class Alphaproteobacteria; order Azospirillales; family Azospirillaceae; genus Azospirillum. Next base: position 55,064 of record NZ_LGQZ01000133.1, on the reverse strand, counting down.
GCCAGCCCGTAGTAGGAGGGCAGGGTGGAGACATCCAGGCCGAAGTCGGTGGCCCCCTGCACGTTGCAGTGGCCGCGGTAGATGTTGGCGCCGCCGCCCTCGATGCCGATGTTGCCGAGCGCCAGCTGCAGGATGGAGAAGGCGCGGACGTTGGCGGTGCCCACCGACTTCTGCGTCGCCCCCATGCACCAGATCAGCGTGGACGGCCTGTTCTTCGCCATCGCCTCGGCGACGCGCTTCAACTGCTCGCCGGGGACGCCGGAGACGCGCTCGACCTCCTGCGGGGTCCATTTCTTCACCTCGGCGCGGACCTGGTCCATGCCGTAGACGCGCTGGCGGATGTACTCCTTGTCTTCCCACCCCTGCTCGAAGACGTGCCAGAGGATGCCCCAGACCACCGGGATGTCGGTGCCGGGGCGGATGCGCACGTACTCGGTGGCGTGCGCGGCGGTGCGGGTGAAGCGCGGGTCGATGACGATGAAGGGGGCGCGGTTGCGTTCCTTGCCGCGCAGCATGTGCTGCATCGACACCGGGTGCGCCTCGGCCGGGTTGCCGCCGATGAGGACCAGGCACTTCGAATTCTGGATGTCGTTGTAGGAGTTGGTCATCGCCCCGTACCCCCACGTGTTCGCCACGCCGGCGACCGTGGTGGAGTGGCAGATGCGCGCCTGATGGTCGACGTTGTTGGTACCCCAGAACGCCGCCAGCTTGCGGAACAGGTACGAGCCCTCGTTGGAGAACTTGGCCGAGCCCAGCCAGAACACGCTGTCCGGCCCGGACGTCCGGCGGATCTCCAGGAGCTTGTTGCCGATCTCCTCGATGGCGACGTCCCAGGAGATGCGCTTCCATTCGCCGTCCACCAGCTTCAGCGGGTACTTCACCCGCCGCTCGCCGGTGGTCAGCTCGCGCACCGAGGCGCCCTTGGCGCAGTGCGTGCCCTGGCTGATCGGGCTCTCCCAGCCCGGCTCCTGGCCGGTCCACACGCCGTTCTGGATCTCGGCGATCACCGTGCAGCCGACCGAGCAGTGCGTGCAGATGTTCTTGCGCGTCACCGTCTCGGCCCCCGGGATCGGCCCGGCGGCCTCCGCCCTGCGGATCATCGCCGCCGGCAGCGCCGAGAGCGCCGCCATGCCGCCGGCCGCGAGGCCGGAGCCGTGCAGGAAGCCGCGCCGGCTCACCCCCTTGCCGGTCCCGGCGGTCAGGGAGCGCGCAAGGTGCCCGCGCGGGGCGGTGCCGGAGGAGCGCTTGGTCAGCATGGCGGGCCTCGCCTCACAGGCGGTTGAGGGCGTAGAAGCGCTTGATGTGGTCGGTCTCGGCGTAACGTTGCTTGACCTGCTCCTGCGGCGTCTCGGCGGCCTCGGCCGTCGGCGCCGCGGTGAGCGCCGCGGCGCCGGCGGCGCCGAAACCCAGGCCCTTCAGGAGGTCGCGCCGGTCGATGCCGGTGGGCTTGGTGGTCATGGGGAGGTCCTCGGTATCAGGGCGAAGGCATCGCGCTCGATGCCCAGAAACAGCCGGCCGACGGTGCCCACCGGCCGGTACAGGCGCGCCGCCGCGGCGTGCTCCAGGTCGGCGAAGAAGCCGCCGGCCCAGGGGGCGAGGTGGCGCTCGAAGAAGCGTTGTTGGGTGGACAGCGGCGCGCCCTCGGCCAGCGCCGCCATCACCTCGCACAGGAGGGCGACGTGATCCTCCGGCTCGGCGACGCCGGGCGTGCGCTCGAAGCCCAGCACGCGCAGGTCGCCGCGCACCGCGGCCAGTGGCCGGTCGTTGAGGCAGCCGGACAGGTAATAGGAACCGTAGGGCACCAGCTCGCCGCGCACGACGCCGATGAACAGCGCGTTGAACTCGCGCTCGGCGTCGTCGGCGCTGGTGGACCGGGCGGCGTCGGCCAGCGCGTCGAGCGCGCGGCCCAGCGGGGTGGCGTCGCCGGTCAGCCCGCTGAACGCCGTCAACAGGGCGCGCGACGGCGGCCGCGCCAGCACCTGGGCCAGCAACGTGTAGGCCTGCGCCCGCAGGCGGTCGGCATCGTCCACCATCGCCCGTTCGGCAAGCGCCGCCATGTCTGCGCCGTCTCCGTTCTCCCTAGGAGCGTCAACAGCGCTAAGCCTCTGATGTTTCGGTGTCCTTTTCGGGTGGCTCGCCGGCCGCGGCTTCCTCTTCCGGCATATCGCCGAAGACGGCGTTCAGCAGGTCGGCGACCTGGTCGGTGGCCCGCAGCGCGCCGTAGCCGGGCGCGTTGCAGTCCCAGTCGTACTCGGCGAAGCCGCGGAAGTCGGCGATCGCCGGGTCGCTGGCCCATGCCTTGCGCAGCGCCAGCCGCGCCATCTCGACCGGCACGTCGGGGGCGAGGAAGCGGGTGTAGTCGCTGTCGATCCCCAGACTGTCGATGGGCGGCAGGGGCGCGCGTTCGGGTTCCTCGGCGACGGGTTCGGGCACCGGGGGCCCGGGTGGCGCTTCGCCTTCGCGCTTCAGGCGCGACCAGCGGGACAGGAAGTCTTCTTCGTCAGCCATGCTCGCGCTCCGGACGGGGGCGGCGGGCCAGCGCCTCGAGGTCGGCGCGGTCGCGCGTGCGCTTGTGGAAGGGGCGGTCGACGTGGTGCCGCTCGACGAAGCCGCGCATCCAGGCGGCGAGGTCGGGCGGCAGCGGCAGCGCCTCGATCAGGTCGTCGCCGGCATCGGAATGCGCCTCGATCTCGCCGGGATCGACGGTGACGCCGAGCAGCCGCAGCCCCGGCTCCCCGCCGTCGCGGCGCAGGATGACGAAGGCCGTGGGCCGCGGGCCGTCGAGGTTGTGCCGGTAGTTGTCGGTGTCGCTGGCGAACAGCGTCACCTCCGCCGCCCCGGCGTAGCAGCGCGCCCAGCCCTCGCCGGACTCCAGCACCGTCCATGGCGCCGCGTCCGGCCGGCCGGGCAGCAGGGCGACGGCGCTCCAGCGCTCCGGCTGCCAGGGATTGCCGGTGCGCCGCCGCTCCACCACCACGCCAATGGTCCGCTGCTCGGTGCTGTCCATGACAGGAAAACAGCGGGGCGGGAAACTTGCTCCCCCCGTCTGCTGTTCAGGCGTGTGTTGGTCTTTCCCGAAGGAACCCGTCCATGCGCGCCATCCTGCCGTTCAGCGCGGCCTGCCTGCTCCTGGTATCCGTCGCCGCCGCCCAGGATGGGCAGAAGGAGAATTTGGCCAAGGACCCCGCCGTTCGCGAAAGCCAGGAGCCGCACCCCAATCCCCAGGGCATCCGCTCGCCAACCCATGAGACCAAGGGCAACACCCAGGCGGCCGAGCTGGTCGAGGCGCTGGCCGCGGTGCGCCGGGCGCCGCCGGACCTTCAGGGCACACCGGTGCCGCGCCCGAACCCGCTGGCCAGCGAGCCCGACGACCCGCAGGAACCGACGCGTTCGCAGAACCCGTCGGACCTCACCAGCCAGGAAACGAAATAGCGCCTATTCGGCGCGCACGGATCCCACGAACAGGATGCGCTCGAAGGTGCGGTTCAGCACCTTGGAGTGGAAGTTCTGCATCTCCGCGCCCTGGCCGTGGTGGACGGTCTGGCCCGGCTTCACCGCCGTGCGCGGCGCCGCCAGCCAGCGCTGTGCGTTGCCGTCCTTCAACAGGATGTAGGTGTAGGCGTTGGCGTCGAAGGTCTCCACCACCTTGCCCTTGTAGGGCATCGGCTCGCCCTGCGTCTGCGCCGGCACGCCGAGGATCTGGCCGGCGTCCTGCGGCGTCGGGTGGCCCGGCGGCGGCGCGGCGCGGGCGGCGGCCGGCAAGGCGCCCGAGACGAGGGTCGCGAACAGGGCGGCGAGGATACGGGTCATGGCGGTCTCCGCAGTCGAGAGGCGGACTGTAGGCGCCAACCGGCCGGCCCGCCATCATGCTTCCCATCATACTTCCGGGTGTGGCGCGGCTCACAGCGCCGCGGGCCGGGCCGGGCGCAGGCTGCGCGCTCCGCTACAACCGACGGAGACGCCCCGTGGTCGCGGTCCGCACCGCCTTGTTGCTCACCCTCCTGTTCGTTGCCGCCGCCGCACGCGCCGGGGAGCGGCTGGAATGGCCCGATGGACGCGCCTACAACGGGGCGCTGCGCCACGGCCGCCCCGACGGCGACGGCGTGCAGGTGTGGCCCGACGGCCGGCACTACCGCGGCGCGTGGCGCGACGGCGTGCCCGAGGGCTTCGGCACGCTGACCCTGCCGGACGGCCGGCGCTACGTCGGCCGCTTCGCGCGCGGCCGGCCCACCGGCGAGGGCGAGTTCTTGTCGCCCATGGGCACGCGCTACCGCGCGCGGGTCGAGCCGGACGGCAGCCTTGCGCCGGGCGCCATGCTGGGCACGGCCAAGCCCGCGCCCAAGCCCGCGCCCAAGTTCAAGCCTCCCGCCCAAGCCGACACCCTGGAGGCATGGCTGCGCGGCCCCTAATTTTACGTTGTGTCGTGAATCGTCCGCACACGTTACGCCTATGCTCCGCAGTTGTAATAATCCGACGTCCATGTTGTCTTGGGCACCGTACTGTTTAGAATAGCGGTACGGTGCGGCTATTCTACAGTTGTATTGCCGGCATGTTTTTACGCCCCCTGTCTTCTCCTGAAGCTCTGCTGCGGTGCGTTTTGGCGGGGCTGCTGCTGGCCGGCGGCTACGGGGCCGCGTGGCTGGCGTTGTACGAGCTGGGGCAGTGGGGCGTGATGGCCGGCGGCTCCTGGCCGTGGTTCGTCCCGGCGGCGCTGCGGCTGGCGGCGTTCCTGGTGGCGCCGCTGCCGAGCCTGCCGTTGCTGATCGCGGTGGAGTTGCTGGTCGGCGCGCTGTGGGCGCATTGGTCGCTGGTCGCGCCCACGGCGGTCGTCGTGCTGCGCCACCTTGCCCTGCCGGCCGGCGCCGCGCTGGTCGCGCTGGCGTGGCGGGGCGGCACCGCGGGCCGGGCCGCAGGGATGCGCGGCGCGGTGTGGTTGCTGGCCGCCATGGTGCTGGCGCCGGCCGCCTCGGCGCTGTCCGGCACGCTGGCGGCGGCGGCCGAGGTGCCATCGGTGGGGTTCAGCACCGGCCTGTTCGGCGTCTATTTCGCCGAGGAGCTGGCCGCCGTGCTGAGCTTCACGCCGGCCCTGCTGGTGCTCGCCGGGCGGCTGCGGCCGCCCGAGGCCCCGGTCTCCGAGGCGCTGATGCACGCCAGCGGCGTTCTCGCCGCGTGCGTCGCCGTGCTGGTGGCGACCGAGCTGTGGGCGTTGTCGACGGAAGCGGCGGTCGCCGCATCGCTGCTGCCGGTGGCCTGGGCGGCGCTGCGCTTCGGCCTGCCCGGCGCGGCGCTGGCGGTGGCGGCGGCCAACAGCCTGCTGGTGGTGGCGGCGCAGGGCGGGCCGCCGGTGGACAGCGACGGCCTGATCCTGGTGGCGGGCTTCGGCCTGGGCTTCGGCGCCGTGGCGCGGCGGATCCGGCCGGGGGGCTGGCTGGCGGTGCTCCTGCTGCTGCTGGCGGCCGTGCCGGCGCGGGCCGAGGAGCGGCCGTGGCGGGTGGTGATGCTGGCCTTCGAGTCCGACGACTACGACAGCTTCCGCGCCTTCCGCCGCCGCCTGCTGGAGGACGGGCGGCCGGTCGAGTTCATCGCCCGCTCGCTGGGCGGCGACACCCGCCGCATGCCGGCGATGATCGAGGAGATCCGCGCGCTCAGGCCCGACCTCGTCTACACGCAGAACACCACCATGGTGACGGCGCTGGTCGGGCGCGGCGCCACGCCGGACCCGGCGCGCTACCTGACCGAGGTGCCGGTGGTGTTCAGCTTCGTCTCCGATCCCGTCGGCGCCGGCCTCGTCGCCGCCCCGGCCGGGCCGGCGGAGCCGCTGCGGTCGCGCCGCAACGTCACCGGCACCATCCACGTGCTCGACGAGGCGACGCTGCTGCGCAGCCTGCTCGCCTACCGCGCCAGCGTCCGGGTCGCCGTGCTGTACGACGGGGTGGAGCCGAGCAACCTGTGGCGGGTCGAGGATCTGAAGATCGCCGCCAAGGGGCTGCGCACCACGCTGGACTTCGTGCCCTTCCGCACCGACCGCGCCGCAGCGACGCCGGAGGGGCTGGCACGGCTGCTGGAGGAGGTGGCGGCGCGCCGGCCGGACATGCTCTACATCATCCCCAGCGCCGGGCTGGCGCCGCACATCCGCCCGCTGTTCCAGGCCGCTGCGCGGCTGCGCCTGCCGACCTTCTGCGCGCTGGAGACCTTCATCGACGCCGGCTGCATGGCCGGCGTCATGCCGCCCCTGGCCGAGCTGGGCCGGCAGACGGCGGAGATGGCGCTGGCCATCCTGCACGGCCAGGCCCGGCCGGGCGACATCCCGATCATGGTGCCGCAGCGCTTCAGCTTTTTCGTCAACCTGCCGGTGGCGCAGCGGCTGGGCGCCTTCCCGTCGATCCAGATTCTCACCTTCGCGCGTCTGGTTGATCGCCCGCCCGTCGATTCGCGTTAACGCCGAGGTAAGGCTGCACATGCTCGTCTGTGGGCGGGAGAACGATGCACAGCGACAGGACGCGATGATTCCGACAGCCCTGCCCGACGCCGAGACCTACCGGCACCGTTTCGCCGCGTTCTACGAGGAACTGGCGCTGGTCTATCCCGAGGTGTTCGTCGACGGCACGCGGCGCATCGGCTCGACCTTCCCGATCGCCGGGGCCGGCGGGCTGGACGCGCAGACCTTCTACATGAAGCCGATCCTGTCGCTGGTGTTCGACGACGAGGTGGTCGTCGACCTGATGGCGCTGGCCCGCGCCGTGCAGCGCCAGGGCGCCCTGCCCGACGCGCCGCGCCGCCGGCTGGAGCGGGTGCCGAACCTGCGGCGGCTGCTGATGACGGCGACCGAGGCGGCGATGACGCTGACCGTCCAGGTCGGCCGCTGGGAGAGCGGCACCGACCTGTTCGCCAACGTGCTGGTCAACACCGAGGCGATCCTGCAGATCAGCGGCCTCACCGCCGCGGTGTTCTCCGCCGAGGCGCTGGAGGCGGAGCCGGACGCCGGCCTGATGGACCAGGCGGCGATCGACGCGCTGTTCGCGTGAGAGGACGGGCGCCCCGCGGGGCGCCCGTTGGGGGTCAGATCCAGCGCTTGCGGCGCTTGAAGCTCTTGAGGTTCTTGAAGCTCTTGCGCTCCTCGTTGCCGCCGCCGAGGTAGAACTCCTTGACGTCCTCGTTGTTCTTCAGCTCGTCGGCGGTGCCGTCGAGCACCACCTTGCCGCTCTCCATGATGTAGCCGGTCGATGCCGCCTGCAGCGCCATGCGGGCGTTCTGCTCGACCAGCAGGATGGTGACGCCGAGGTCCTTGTTGATGCGCCGGATGATCGAGAAGACCTCCTTCACCATCAGCGGCGACAGGCCCATGGACGGCTCGTCCATCAGGATCAGCTTCGGCCGGGCCATCAGCGCGCGGCCGATGGCCAGCATCTGCTGCTCGCCGCCCGACAGGTAGCCGGCGAGGCCCGTGCGCTCCTTCAGGCGCGGGAAATAGTCGTAGACCATGTCCAGGTCCTGCTTCACCTGCCCGTCGCGGCGCGTGAAGGCGCCCAGGCGCAGGTTCTCCTGGCAGGTCATGTCGCCGATGATGCGGCGGCCCTCCATCACCTGGAAGATGCCGCGGCGGACGATCTGGTCGGGGTCGATGCCATTGATGCGCTCGCCGTCGAAGACGATGTCGCCGCGCGTCACCTCGCCGTCCTCGGTCTTGAGGAGGCCGGAGATGGCCTTCAGCGTGGTCGATTTGCCGGCGCCGTTGGCGCCCAGCAGCGCGACGATCTCACCCTGCGGGACCTCCAGGCTGAGGCCGCGGAGCACCAGGATGACGTCGTTGTAGACGACTTCGATGTTGTTGACGGAGAGCAGCAGCGGCTTGGCCGGCGCCGGAGCGGCAGCCGCCGCGGGGAGTTCGGCCTGGGCGATGGTCATGCGGCACCTGGATCGGGTTGCGTTCCCTTTAGCCCCTCTCCCTTGACGGGAGAGGGGTTGGGGAGAGGGTGGCAAAGCCGAACTTTCCCCCTCTCCCCAAACCCCTCCCCCGCGAGGGGGGAGGGGCTTTATGGACTTACCAGCCCAGCCACTCGAGCTTGCGCGGGACGTCCACGGTGGCGATCTTCTCCAGCTTGACGGCGCCGGACTTGACCAGCTCCTCGACCGAGGCGCCGGTGTCGCCCTTCACGTTGGCGCGGTACAGGTTGACCTGCGTCGTGCCGCGGTGGTCGGCGTCGGTCCAGCTGGACGGCACGCAGACGCTGTCGAGGCCGGCCGGCACCCAGTCCTTCTTCTGGTACATGCCCTTGCGGATGTTCGGGCCGGTCACGCCGCCGTTCTTCGCCGCCCAGTCCATCGCCTCCTTCATGTAGAAGGCCGAGCAGACGCCGGCGACGTAGTGCACCGGGCGGTACGCCGTGCCGGCCGCGTCGGAGACCTTGGAGATCTCCTTGACCGTCTTCATGCCCGGCGTGTCGCCGCCCCAGATGGACGCGGTGCGCACCGGGAACACCACGCCGTTGGCGGCTGAGCCCGCGGCCTTGGCGGCGTTCTCGTCCATGCCCCAGACGTTGCCGAGGAACTGCACCTGCGCGCCGACCGTCTGGCAGGCCTTCAGCACCGAGATGTTCGAGCCCGCGGTGTTGCCGAGGTAGGCGTAGTTGGCGCCGCTCTGCTTCAGCGTCAGGCACTGCGCGGTGTAGTCGCCCGGGGTGAGGGCGAACTGCACCGCCGGCAGCACGTCGAAGCCCAGTTCCTTGGCCAGCTCCTCGCCGGCCGCCTTCGGCGCGTTCGGGTAGGGGTGGTTGGCGCCCATGTGGACGTACTTCGGCTTGCCCGCGCCGCCCTTGGCCTTCCAGTCGTCCGCCGCCCACAGCAGCATGGCGCGCAGCGCGTCGGAGTAGGACGGGCCGTAGAAGAAGTTGTACGGCGACGGCTTGGAGCCGTGCGTGCCCTTGCCCGTCGGGTCGGTCAGGTGGCCCGAGTAGGAGCCGGAGTAGTAGGGGATCTCGTCCTTGGTCACGAAGCCGGTCAGCGCCTCGGTGTCGGCGGTGCCCCAGCCCTGGATGGCGGCCACCTTGCCGGCGCCGGCCGACCAGCTCTTGTACTGGCTGATGGCGCGCGGCGCCTGATAGCCGTAGTCCACGGTCTCGACCGCCATCGCCGTGCCGCCGACGCCGCCCTGCTTGTTCAGGTAGGCCAGCGCATCCGCCACGCCCTGGCCGAACGGAACGCCGACGTCCGACGTGGCGCCGGATTGGTCGGCGAGATGGCCGACCGGGATCTTCTGCTGCGCCATGGCCGTGCCGGACACGGCCAGCAGGGCCACGGTGGCGAGAAGAGTCGTCTTCATCATGTGCGCTTTCCCCCTGTTATGCTTTGCGTCGATTGGTCAGTGCGAGAAAGGATAGAGCTTCCAGTAGGCCTTGATCTGCTTCCAGCGGTGGGCCAGCCCGTCCGGCTCGAACACCAGGAAGAGGATGATGACGATGCCGATCGCCATCTCGCGCAGGAAGGCGACGGCCTCGCGCAGGTTGAGCGCCTGGTCGATGGCGGTGCCGGACAGCGCGGTGGTCAGGTACTGCATCAGCTCCGGCAGCAGCACCATGAAGGCGGTGCCCATCAGCGAGCCCATGATCGAGCCTAGGCCGCCAATGATGATCATGCCGAGGAACTGGATCGAGAAGAGGATGGTGAAGCCCTCCACCGACACGAACTGCAGGTAGTGGGCGTACAAGGCGCCGCCCATGCCCGCGTAGAAGGCCGACAGGCCGAAGGCCATCGTCCGGTACTTGGTCAGGTTGATGCCCATGATCTCGGCCGACAGGTAGTGGTCGCGCACCGCCACCAGCGCCCGCCCGTCGCGCGAGCGCATCAGGTTGGTGGCCAGGATGTACATCACCACCATGTAGACCAGCACCACGTAGAAGTAGCTGTGGTCGGTGTCGAAGGCGAAGCCGAACAGTTCCAGCGGCATCGCGATGGTGCCGGCCACGCCGCCGGTGAACCAGTCGGCGCGGGCGAAGAAGTCCTGCAGGATGTACTGCGCCGCCAGCGTGGCGATGGCGAGGTACAGGCCCTTGAGCCGCGCCGCCGGCACGCCGAACACCATGCCGACCGCGGTGGTCATCAGCGCCGCCAGCGGGATGCACGCCCACACCGGGATGCCCCAGCGGTTGTTGAGCCAGGCGGACGCGAAGGCGCCGAAGCCGAAGAAGGCCGAATGGCCGATGGAGATCTGCCCGGTGAAGCCGACCAGGATGTTCAGCCCCAGCGCCGCGATGCCCAGGTAGCCGATCTGGATCAGCTGGTTCAGCCAGAAGCGGTCGAGGAACGCCGGGGCGGCCAGCAGCAGCACGACGCCGAGGATGGCGAAGTTGCGGCTGGTGACGGTCGGGAAGATGGTGGTGTCGGAGCCGTAGGACGTCTTGAAGTCGCCGCACGGGATGAGGGTGGTGGTCGCCATGATCTCGGCCGCTCCTTACACGCGCTCGATGTCTTTGGTGCCGAACAGGCCGTAGGGCTTGACCATGAGGATCGCGATCAGGACGTAGAAGGGCGCGATCTCGTACATGTTGCCCCAGTTGAGCCACTGGCTGTCCACGTAGTGGGCGAGGTTCTCCAAGAGGCCGACGATGAGGCCGCCCAGGACCGCGCCGATGACGCTGTCCAGCCCGCCGAGGATGACCGCCGGGAACACCTTGATGCCGAAGAAGGACAGGGCGGAGGACACGCCGTTCACCACGCCGACGGTGACGCCCGCCACCGCCGAGACCATGGCGGAGATCGCCCAGCTCATGGCGAACATCTGGCGCACCGAGATGCCGAGCGACTGCGCGACCTGCTGGTCCCAGGCGGTCGCCCGCATGGCGAGGCCCATGCGCGAGTATTTGAAGAACCAGCCGAAGCCGGCCATGATCAGCAGCGAGATCACCAGGCTGACCACGTAGACGGTCTGCACCTCCAGCCCGAAGACGTTCATGGTCGGGCTGGCGAAGATCGGCGGGAACGGCTTGGCGAACACGCCGAACATCCACTTCATCAGCGCCTGGAAGACGATCGACAGGCCGATGGTCACCATGATGACGGAGATGATCGGCTCGCCGATCATCGGCCGCAGCACGACGACCTGCAGGATCACGCCGAAGACCAGCATGAACACCAGCGTGATCGGGAAACCGATCCAGAACGGCAGCTGCCACGAGGTCAGCAGCCACCAGCAGGTCCAGGCGCCGATCAGCAGGAACTCGCCCTGCGCGAAGTTGACGATGCGGCTGGCCTTGTAGATCAGCACGAACGACATGGCGACGACGCCGTACAAGGCACCGACGATCAGGCCGTTGATGAGCAGTTGGAGCAGAAGCTGCATTGTTGTTTTTCCTCCCCGTCCGCTCAGGCCGCCACGGGCGCCGGCTTGCGGCTCGGCGCCGGGACGCCCAGGTCGATCACCTTCAGCACGGTGCGGATGCGCTGCTTGGTGCCGTCCTGGAACGCGATGGTGGTGTCGACGTCGATGGCCTTCTGGTCGGCGTAGATGGCGTCGATGATCGTGCCGTACTTGTCGTTGATGACGTTGCGCCGCACCTTGCGGGTGCGCGTCAGCTCGCCGTCGTCGGCGTCCAGCTCCTTGTAGAGCAGCAGGAACTTCGAGATCCGCTGCGCCTCCGGCAGGCCGGCGTTGATCTTCTCCACCTCGGCGCGCACCATTTCGTACACTTCCGGCTTCGACGACAGATCGGAATAGGTGGTGAACGAGATGCGGTTCTTCTCCGCCCACTTCGACAGGATCGAGAAGCGGATGCAGATCATCGCCGACAGGTAGTCGCGCTTGTCGCCGAGGATGACGGCCTCGGCCACGTACGGCGAGAACTTCAGCTTGTTCTCCAGGTACTGCGGGCTGAAGCGGTCGCCGCGGGCGGTGGTGGCGATGTCCTTGATGCGGTCGATGATGACCAGATGCTTCTTCTTGTCGAAGAAGCCGGCGTCGCCGGTGTGCATCCAGCCATCGCGCAGGTCGGCGCTGGTCGCCGCCTCGGCGCGGTAGTAACCGGCGAACATATTGGGATGCCGGGTGACGATCTCGCCCACGCCGTTGTGGTCGGGGTCGATGACCTTCACCTCGATGCCGTCGTCGAACGGCACGCCCACCGTGTCGAAGTCCACGTCGGCGCCGCGGTGCACGGTGTAGGCACCCATGGTCTCGGTCTGGCCGTAGATCTGCCGCAGCGGCACGCCCAGCGCCTGGAAGAACTTGAAGGTGTCCGGCCCCAGCGCCGCGCCGCCGGTGGCCGCCGAGGTCAGGTTGGTGAAGCCCAGGCGGTCGCGCAGCGCGCGGAACAGGATCTGGTCGGCCAGCCAGGACCGCTTGCCCTGCGCCAGCGCCTCCAGGCCCAGCTTCATGCCCAGCTCGAACATCTTCTGCTTGAGGGGCGAGGCGTCCATGACGCGGGCGCGCACGTCGGCGGCGATCTGCTCCCACAGGCGCGGGGCGAACAGCACGAAGCTCGGCCCCACCTCGCGGAAGTCGTGCATCATCGTCTCGGCTTCCTCGACGAAGTTGACGCGCATGCGCGACACCATCGCCATGCCGACCGCGTAGACCTGCTCCATGATCCACGACAGCGGCAGCACCGAGACGTACTCGTCCTCCGGCCCCTTCGGGTCGGCCGACAGGTAGCTGGCGCAGTGCCGGATCAGCCGGCCGGCCGGCAGCATCGCCAGCTTCGGGTTGGACGTGGTGCCGGACGTGGTGCACAGCACCGCCACGTCCTCGCCCGTGCCTTCGGCGACCAGCCGGTCGTACAGGCCCGGCTCGCGCGCCAGCAGCTCGTCGCCCATGGCCACCAGGTCGGTGGCCGGCATCAGGCGCGGGTCCTGGTACTTGCGCATGCCGCGCGGGTCGGAATAGACGATGTGCTTGACCGTGTGGATGCGCTCGCCGAGGTTCAGCAGCTTGTCGACCTGCTCCTCGTCCTCGGCGAAGACGACCTTCACGTCGGCGTAGGTGATGAGGTAGGCGACCTCCTCGTCCAGCGCGTCGCGGTAGATGCCCAGGCTCATGGCCTGCGCGGCGTGGGCGGCGATCTCGCCCATCACCCAGTCCGGCCGGTTGTCGCCGATCAGCCCGACCACGTCGCCCCGGCCGACGCCAAGTTGGCGCAGGCCCAGCGCGAAGGCGCGCACGCGGTTGTGCATCTGCGCCCAGGTGATCGGGTGCCAGATGCCGAAGTCCTTCTCGCGCATCGCCACCTCGCCGCCATGGTCGCGGGCGTGCAGGGCGAGCAGCTTGGGCAGCGTGTCGTGCAGGACGAGATCGGGAAGCGGATGGCTGGTCATCACGCGACCTCCTGCTGTTCGGTGCCCGAGGGTGCCGTTTCTTCTTCGTCCTCCTCGCCGAGGTAGGCCTGCTTGACGCGCGGGTCGGCGAGCACCGCCTCGGGCGAGCCCTCGGCGATCTTCTTGCCGAACTCCAGCACCATCACGCGGTGCGAGATGTCCATGACCACGCCCATGTCGTGCTCGATCATCACCACCGTCATCCCCCACTCCTCGTTGAGGTCGACGATGTAGCGGGCCATGTCCTCCTTCTCTTCCAGGTTCATGCCGGCCATCGGCTCGTCCAGCAGGATCAGGTCGGGCTTGAGCGCCACGGCGCGCGCCAGCTCGACCCGCTTGCGCAGGCCGTAGGACAGCGTGCCGGCGGTGGCCTTGCGGACGTGCTGGATCTCCAGGAAGTCGATGATCTCTTCGACCTCGCGGCGGTGCGCCAGCTCCTCCTTGCGCGCGCCGGTCAGCCAGTACAGCGAGCCGGTGAGGAAGTTGTTCTTCAAGAGGTGGTGGCGGCCGACCATGATGTTGTCGAGCACTGTCATGTGCCCGAACAGCGCCAGGTTCTGGAAGGTGCGGCCGATGCCCAGCGACGCCCGGTGGTTCGGCGTCATGTCGGTGATGTCGCGGCCGTTGAAGTAGACGCGCCCGCTGGTCGGGCGGTAGCGGCCGGAGATGCAGTTGACCATCGAGGTCTTGCCGGCGCCGTTCGGGCCGATGATCGAGAACAACTCGCCCTTCTCGATGCGGAAGCTGACGTCGGTCAGCGCGCGCACGCCGCCGAACTGCAGCGACACGTCGCGGGCTTCGAACATAGCCGTGGTCTGGGCGGTGCCGGCGTTCATGCGGGCCTCCGATTCGCGGCGGCCGGGAGGCGGAGGCAGGGCAAGCGGCGCGGCTGCGGCGCACCGGTCGCGACGGGACTGAGGGCGGCGGAACTGAGCAACGTGTTTCTCCCCGAACGGCGCCTGGCCTTGTTTTCTGCGGCCCGACCGGCCGCTGGGCGGTGGTCGGGAAGGCGCTTCGTTTGCTTGTCGGCGGCGACGATACACGATCCGTACGGTACCGTACAGTGTGGTGTTGTGATCAATCGTCGCAGCGGATTGTGCGCATGCACACCGGTGCGCGGCCCGCGCAAACGCAGGCGCGGAGCGGGGTCCGGGGTGTGGGGATGGTCTGGGTCATGCGCGGTCCTCCCTGGTCGGCTGCCTTGGCGCCGGCCCGTGGAGGGGCGGTCGCTGGCGAAGCTTCTGTGCGGAACGCCCGCTGTGCGGAGGGTCCGCAGTTGGATTGATCATAGGTTTCAATTGTAACGATCCGCAACCGAAATCACCGGGCGGTCCCTTGAGTGGACCGTTCCCGTGCCCGGATGCGCGCGCTAGAGTGCCGGCCGCGAAACGGATGGACAACACGGACCATGGTCGAGGAAGCGACGGAGGCGGCGCGGCCGGTCCCCGAGGACTACGGGCTGGAGGCCGGCGACCTGCGCCTCTGGTATTCGCCGGGGCGGGCCGGGGCGATCCTGATGGTGGGGGCGACGCTCGGGCTGGCGGTGGAGCGCGCGTTCGACGGCGCCGCGCACACGCTGCCGCAATGGCTGGGCGCGGCGGTCGGGTTCTTCTACGGGGCGCTGCTCGGCGGTTTCGTCGGGCTGGGGGCGATGGTGCTGCTGATCTGGTGCGACCCGCTGTTCGGCCGCGTCTGGCCGACCTACGGGCGCCTGCGCCGCTACCGCGAGGCGCTGGCCGAAGCCCGCGCCGCGGAACGCCACCACCACGCTTAACCCGCAAATCCCGCGGGAGGGAGGGCGGCGAACGCTGTTGTACGTGGATGGATGTCCGCAACGGCAGGGGGGAGCCACCATGCCCTTTTCCGATTTCGCGCGCGCCCCGCTGCTGGCGCTGGCCGTCATGCTGGTGATCCCGCCGGCGCACGCCGCGTCCTGCCCTGATCCGAACTCGCTGGCGGTGATCGGCGGGGTGGAACTGTCCGACCTCGACGACCTGATCGAGCGGCCGGTCACCAGCGCCGAGGGCCATCTGGTCGGCGTGGTGCGCGACGTGGTGCTCGACCCGTGCGGCACGCCGGCCTCGCTGGTGGTGGCGCTGCCCTACACCCGCAAGGACGTCGCCATTCCCATTAACCGGGTGCGCTACAACCCCGACAGCGAGATCCTGCGTCTCGACGGCCTGACCGACGCCGCGGTCGCCGCCCTGCCGCCGACCAATGGCGCGGCGATGTCACTGGACCGGCGATAGCAACCACGGCTCCTCATGAGGGGAGGCGCGCGCCCGTTGCCGAGTCAGTCACCACGAAGACACGAAGGCACGAAGATGGCAGGCGCGCGCTCCCCACCTTCGTGGCTTCGTGTCTTCGTGGTGAAAGCGTGGCCGGCACGCCGCGCCGTTGCCTGTGGAGGCATCCCTACTTCAGGAGACCGAGCATGAGCCCTTATCCGCCGCCTCGGGAACCCGACAGCCCGATCCCGGCGCCGATGCCCGACCCGACCGGCCCCGACGTCCCGCCCAACGCGCCCCCGGTGCCCGGCGAGCCGCAGCCGCCGATGGCCGGGTGAGAGCAAGCGGAGCCTCAAAACGATTGCCGGGCGTGTCGGGATTTGCTAGGATTATAGTCTTGGCGGCCGTGCTGCGTCCGGGGCGGACGGGAGTGTGGACTGAACACCCCCTGCACACTGTTCCACGGTGTTCCACACTGTTCCATTCCCGCCCCTTCACCCCAGCCCCGCCCGCGTCCGCAGCGCCGGGTCGCGGATGGTCAGCTCCTGGCCGGACAGATCGTCGGCGTCCGGCGTGCACAGGTAGACGATGGCGCGCGCCGGGTCCTCCGGCTTGGCGAGGTCCTCGCGCTTCAGCTTGCTGACCTCGTTGATGCCGGAGGCGCGGATCTGCCCCTGCATCTCGGTGTCCACCACGCCCGGCTGGAAGCCGAAGACGCGCAGCCCCTCGCCGCCATACTCCAGCGCCAGCATGCCGGTCAGCATCGCCAGCCCGGCCTTGCCGCTGCAATAGGCCGACCAGCCCTCGACCGGCCGGTGCGCCGCGCCAGAGCTGATGTTGACCACCGTGCCGCGCCGCGCCAGCAGGGCCGGCAGCGCCGCCCGCACCACGTTGTAGGAGCCGCCCAGGTTGATGGCGAGGTTGCGGTGCCAAGCTGCGGGGTCGGTGTCGCCGAGCCGGCCGATCGGATCGACCACGCCGGCGTTGTTGACCACCACGTCGATGCCGCCGAACCGCTCCACCGTCTCGCGCACGACGGCCTCGACCGCGGCCCAGTCCGACACGTCGCAGGCGTGCATGCGGTGCGGCTCGCCCAGGCCGGTCTCCGGCACGCCGCGGGCGAGGCCGACGACGGTGGCGCCGGCCTCGGCCAGCGCGCGGGCGGCCGAGAGGCCGATGCCCCGCGAGGCTCCGGTGACGAGGGCGACCTTTCCGTGCAGATTCGGCATCACTGACTCCCCGTTGAGGATGGCAGAAGCGGCTCGACGGCGGCTCCCGGTCCGCTAGATTGTGTGCTCACCCGCCACGAGACAAGAGCGACCGCCATGCTCCCAGCCGCCCCCGTCCTTGCCCCTGTTCTCGGCCGCGCCGAAGCCGGCTTCGACGCCTCCGTCGGGCGCCTGTGTGACCTGCTGCGCATCCCCAGCGTCAGCACTAAGCCCGATCACGCCCCCGAGGTGCGCCGCGCCGCCGACTGGCTGACGGCCGAGCTGGCGGGGCTGGGCTTCGACGCCTCGGTCCGGCCGACCGCCGGGCACCCGATGGTGGTCGCGCACCACCCCGGCCCCGGGGGCGAAGACGTGCCGCACATCCTTTATTATGGCCACTACGACGTGCAGCCGCCGGAACCGCTGGAGCTGTGGGACAGCCCGCCGTTCGAGCCGACCATCGTCGAGGGGCCGCACGGCCCGCGCGTCGTCGCCCGCGGCGCGGTGGACGACAAGGGGCAGGTGATGACCTTCCTCGAGGCGTTCCGCGCCTGGCACGCCGTGCACGGCACGCTGCCGGTGCGCGTCACCGTGCTGCTGGAGGGCGAGGAGGAGACCGGCAGCCCCAGCCTGATGCCCTTCCTGCGCGCCAACGCGGAGGAGCTGAAGGCGGACGTCTGCGTCATCACCGACACCAACTCCTGGACCATCGACACCCCGGCCATCACCACCCGCCTGCGCGGCCTGCTGTACGTCGAGGTGACGCTGCACGGGCCGAGCCACGACCTGCACTCCGGCCTGTACGGCGGCGCGGTGCTGAACCCGATCAACGCGCTGACGCGCATCCTCGGCCAGATCCACGACGGGCAGGGGCGGGTGCGTTTCCCCGGCTTCTACGACGGTGTGCGCGAGCCCTCGGCCGAGGAGTTGGCGATGTGGCGCGACCTCGGCTTCAGCGAGACGGACTTCCTGGCCGGCGTCGGCCTGAAGACCCCGGTCGGCGAGGCCGGGCGCTCGGCGCTGGAGCGGCTGTGGGCGCGGCCGACCTGCGACGTCAACGGCATCTGGGGCGGCTACACCGGGGCGGGGGCCAAGACGGTGATCGCCGCCAAGGCCAGCGCCAAACTGTCCTGCCGCCTCGTGCCGGGACAGGATCCGGACGCGGTGCTGGCCGGCCTGCGCGCCTTCCTCGACGAGCGCACGCCGCCCGACGCCCGCTGGGAGGTCCAGAGCTTCGGCCAGTCGCCGGGCCTGCAGGTGCCGACCGACTCGCCCTACCTGCGCGCCGCCATGGCCGGGCTGGGCGATGTCTACACCAACCGTCCGGTGCTGATCGGCAGCGGCGGCTCCATTCCGGTGGCCGGCTACATCAAGGACGCGCTGGGCTTCGATTCGATCTTCGTCGGCTTCGGGCTGGAGGACGACCGCATCCACTCGCCCAACGAGAAGTTCGAGCTGACCTGCCTGAAGAACGGCATCCTGTCGCACGTGGCGATGCTGGCGCGCTTCGCCGAGCTGCGGCGATGAGCCGGCTCGACGCCCCGGCGACCGGCCGCAACCGCGACCCGATCCTGGCGGTGCTGCGCCGGGTGCTGCCGGCGCGGGGCACGGTGCTGGAGGTCGCCGGCGGCACCGGCCAGCACGCTGCCCATTTTGCGGAAGCGTTGCCGGACCTCGTCTGGCAACCGACCGACCCCGACCCGGCGCACCGCGCCAGCATCGCCGCCTGGACCGAAGGCTTGCCCAACGTCCGCCCGCCGCTCGCCCTCGACGCGACCCGCCGGCCCTGGCCGGTGGAGCGCGCCGACGCGGTGCTGTGCATCAACATGATCCACATCGCCCCCTGGGCGGCGTGCCTGGGGCTGCTGGCGGGAGCGGCGGAAATCCTGGCGTCGGGAGCACCCCTGGTGCTCTACGGTCCCTACCGCCGCGGCGGGGCGCACACGGCGCCGAGCAACGCCGCCTTCGACGCCAACCTGCGCGCCCGCAACCCGGAGTGGGGCGTGCGCGACCTGGAGGCGGTCGCACACGCCGCCGCGGGCTTCGTGCTGGACGAGGTCGTGGAGATGCCGGCGAACAACCTGACGGTGGTGTTCCGGCGGGCTTAGCGGTCCACCACCGCGCGCACCAGCTGCGCCGGGGTAGGGGCCGGTGCCGGGACAGGGGTCGGCAGGCTGCGCGCCGGCTTCGGCTCCAGGCGCTTCACCGTGCTGGCGTTGGCGGGCGCGGTCGGCGCCGGGGCGGGCGTCGCCGCGCTGACCGACACCTCGTCGTAGATGCCCGGGTGGACGCGCACGGTGCCTTCCGGTTCCACCGTCGCCGTCCAGTAGACGAAGCGCACCGCCACCGCCGACGGCAGGCCGACCGTCTTGGTCTGGCCGCTGTCCAGCTGCTTCTGGATGGCGGCGGAGTCCAGCTTGGCGGGGCGCAGCAGCGTCTCCGCCACCTGCCGCGCGTCGGCGAGGCGCACGCAGCCCGAACTGGCGGCCCGCAGGTCGCGGTCGAACAGCTTGGGGTCGTTGGTGCCGTGCAGGAAGATGCCTTCGCCGTTGGTCAGGTTGAAGCGGAAGCGGCCCAGCGCGTTGTCGTCGCCCGGACGCTGCACGATGCGGATGCGGCCGGGATCGACCGACCACCAGTTCACCGTCTCCGGCACCACCTCGGCGCCGTCCAGGTAGACGATGGCGTTCTTGACGCCCGTGTTGCCCTTCTTGCGCAGCACCGGCAGCTTGTCCTCGACCAGCACGGTGGGCGGCACCGTCCAGGTCGGGTTGATGGTCACGCTGGTGACGCGGTCCTGCAGCAGCGGCGTCTGCCGGCTCGGCCGGCCGACCACGGCGCGCATGGTGAACTGCAGCTTGCCGCGCTCGACGTAGGTCACCGTCTGGCTCGGCAGGTTGACCAGCAGCACGGTGTCGGGGACGGTCGGCTGGAACGTCTTCATCGCCGCCGCGGCACCGCGCATCAGCGAGGCGGCCTCCTTGGGCGTGCGGTCGAGCCCCTGGCGCGTCACCTCGCCGACCTTGCCGTCGGGCATCAGCCCCTCGGCCAGCTGGAAGGCGCGCACCGCGGCTTCGAGGGTGTCGTCGAAGCTCTCGGTCCACTGGTCGGCGGGCAGGAAGCCCATCTCGATCAGGCGCGTCGCGACGCGGCCGACGCGGTCGGCGCTCTTGGCGCGCTGCGGCAGCGTGAGCGGCTGCGGCGCCGGGCCGGCGGGCAGCGCGAAGGTGCCGTCGACCTGAAGCTCGCCGGGGCTGGACGGCGTGTAGGCGCCCTCCGGTTGCACCGGGCCGGGCACCGGCACGTCCACCATGCCGCCGTCGCCCTTCTTCAGCACCATGCCGTAGCCGACGCGGGTGGCCTTGACCTTGGGCGCGGTCTCCAGCTCGGTCGCGCGCTGCTCCAGGCGGGCCAGCCAGGATCCGACGAGGTCACGGGCCGAAGGGGCCTGGGCCTGCGCCGGGGCGGCGAGCGCGGAGGAGACGGGCGCCAGGAGGCCGGCGACGAGGCCGGTCGTCAGTCCCAGCCGCCGGACGGAGCGTGCGCAGGAGCGAAGAGCGTTCAGCATGGCCGGAGCATCCCACGACACATCTAAAAATGCAGCTAACGCGGCGACGGTTTGTCGCGGGGCTGGTCTGCCTTGAACGCGGGTGTGGCGCAAGTGACATATCCGGGACGTCCCGCAAAGCATTGGTAAAGTTTTGTTAATCGCTTGCGGCCTAAACCGGGCGACCACACCAGCCCCGGGCCCATCATGCCGCGATCGCCGTTTGGTTTCGTCCTGCCCCTCCTGTTGTCGTTCGCGGTCGCCGCACCGCTGTCCCTGACGCCGCTGGAGGCGGCGGCGAAAACCAAGACCGCGACGAAGGCGACGGTCCACAAGGCGTCCGCCAAGAAGAAGGGTCACAAGGCGGGCAAGGCCGCCGTTGCGGGCTTCCATCCGGTGCACGCCTCGGTGCTGATGGACGCCAAGACCGGCCGCGTGCTCGAATCGAGCAACGCCGACACCACCACCTACCCGGCGTCGCTGACCAAGATGATGACGCTGCTGCTGGCCTTCGAGGCGGTGGAGCGCGGCGCGCTGCGCCTCGACCAGGAGCTTCCGGTGTCGCGCAACGCCTGCAACCAGAAGCCGTCGCGCCTGGGCGTCGTGCCGGGCGGCACGATCCGGGTGGAGGACGCCATCCTGGCGCTGACCGTCAAGTCGGCCAACGACGTGGCCGTCGTGCTGGCCGAGGCGCTGGGCGGCAGCGAGCAGGCCTTCGCCGAGAAGATGAACGCCAAGGCGCAGGCGCTGGGCATGACCGGCACCACCTTCAAGAACGCCTCCGGCCTGCCGAACCGCGAGCAGCGCACGACGGCGCGCGACATGGCGC
Organism: Azospirillum sp. TSO22-1; assembly: GCF_003116015.1. GTDB lineage: Bacteria > Pseudomonadota > Alphaproteobacteria > Azospirillales > Azospirillaceae > Azospirillum. The sequence continues at coordinate 33,950 of NZ_LGQZ01000133.1, read as the reverse complement.
GACTGGCCCGCGCGGTGACGCTGCTGCCGCCGCGCTACTACGCCATGTTCGGGCGCACCAGCTTCACCTGGAACGACACCGTGGTGGCCGGCCACAACCGCCTGATCGGCAAGGTCGAGGGCTACGACGGCATCAAGACCGGCTTCGTCAACGCCAGCGGCTTCAACCTCGCCGGCAGCGCCAGCCGCGACGGCCAGCGCCTGATCGCCGTGGTGCTCGGCGGCTCCACCGCCTCGGTCCGCGACCGCGAGGTCGCCGACCTGCTGGAGAAGGGCTTCCGCACCACCAAGGACACCGTCGCGGCGCGCTGAGGCGAACCCTCGCGCGCCCGCGCTGTTGAACCCCCACGGGCCCATTGGCAGCCGGTGGGGGAATGGTCGACACCGCACGCATTTCGGACGACAGCGCGGAGGCGGACCGCCGCCGGGCGGCGGTCCAGGCGCTGCTGCGCTACGGCACCGGCCTGCTGATCCTGGCGCTGCTCGCCGCGGCGCTGGTGATCCTCAACCGCTGGCTGGAGCACACCAGCGTCGCCGACATCCGCCGCGCCATCGCCGGCATCGGCAGCCGCCAGCTCGCCTGGGCGGTGGGGGCGGCGGCGGTCAGCTACTGGCTGCTGACGCTGTACGACGTGCTGGCGCTGCACCACATGCGGCGCCGGCTGCCCTACCGCTGGATCGCCTTCACCGCCTTCACCAGCTACGCCTTCAGCCACAGCCTGGGCTTCGCCAGCATCATCGGCACCACGGTGCGCTACCGGCTGTACGCGCCGTTGGGGCTCGGTGGGGTGGACGTGGCGCAGGTGACGCTGTTCGTCGTCACCACCTTCACCCTCGGGCTGGCGGTGGTGATGCCCATCGTCATGCTGCTCGACCCGTCGGCGCTGAAGGCGCTGCACATCGCGCCGGAGGCGGCGACGCTGTTCGGCGGCGGCGCGCTGGCGCTGCTGACCGCGTACGTGCTGGCCGGCGCCTGGATCCGCCGGCCGTTCCTCATCCGCGGCCACGCCATCGCCTTCCCGAAGCCGTCGGTGGCGGTGGGGCAGCTGCTGCTCGGCCTGTGCGACCTGTCGCTGGCGGCGGCGGTGCTCTATCTGTGCATGCCGGCGTCGGAGGCGGTCAGCTACATGGACGTGGTGGTCGCCTTCGGGCTGGCGCTGGTGGCCGGCATCATCAGCCACGTGCCGGGCGGCCTGGGCGTGTTCGATGCCATCGTGCTGGTCAGCCTCACCCCGGAGATGCCCGGCAACGACGTCATGGCCGGGTTGCTGGTGTTCCGCCTGATCTATTATCTGGCGCCGCTGGTGCTGGCCGGGCTGATGTTCGGCGCGCTGGAGGCGTTCCAGGCCCGCCACCGCATCCGCAGCACGTCGCGCGGGCTGAACGCCGTCGTCAGCCCGGTGGTGCCGCTGGTGCTGGCCGCCTGCACCTTCGTGACCGGCGCCTTCCTGCTGTTCGCGCGGGCGACGCCGGACGAGGTGCTGCCCTCGCCGTTCGGCGCGGTGTCGCTGCCGCTGGTGGAGATGTCGCACTTCACCGGCAGCGTCGTCGGCGTGCTGCTGATCCTGCTGTCGCACGCCATCCAGAAGCGGCTGCACGCCGCCTGGGTGGTGTCGCTGGCGCTGCTCGCCACCGGGTGCCTGTCGTCGCTGCTGATGAAGGGCGGCGACTGGCGCGAGGCGGTGGTGCCCGGCCTGATCTTCCTGGCGCTGCTGCCGGCGCGCACGGAGTTCTACCGGCGCGGCGCCATCCTGGCGCAAGGGCTGTCGCCGGCGTGGTTCGTCGCGCTCGGCGTGGCGCTGGCCAGCGCGCTGTGGCTCGGCCTGTTCTCCTACAAGCACGTGCAGTTCGGCGACGAGCTGTGGTGGCACTTCGCCCTGCACGGCGACGCCTCGCGCTTCCTGCGCGCCTCGGTCGCTGTGGGGGTGATCGCGCTGGCCGCCGCGGTCATCCATCTGGTTGGCGCGGCGTCGCGCGGCCGCGGCGCCGACTGTCCCTGAGTGCGGGAACCATTGCGTTCCGGTGCGGTTGACCCCATATGCTGCACTGCAACATAATGTGGGGCGAACGCCCCGCGAAAGGATGGCTTCCTTGCTGAATCTCGGCCAGACGACCGAAAAGCTCGCCCGTCAGCGCCGCCAGTGGCAGGCCTTCAAGGCCGCCGCGGACCGCATGCAGAAGATGCCCGGTGGCGCGGGCGGCCCGTTGACCGAAGTGACGGACTTTGGCCCCAACCCCGGCAACCTGCGCATGCTCACCCACGTGCCGCCGCGGCTGCAGCGGTCGGCGCCGCTGGTGGTGGTCCTGCATGGCTGCACGCAGACGGCGGCGGGCTACGGCTACGGGTCGGGTTGGGTGGACCTCGCCGACCGCTTCGGTTTCGCCCTGCTGCTGCCCGAGCAGCGGCGCGACAACAACGCCAACACCTGCTTCAACTGGTTCGAGTCCAAGCACGCTCGCCGGGGCTCCGGCGAGGCCGAATCGATCCGCGCCATGGTGGCGCACATGGTCGCCGACCACGGCCTCGACCGCAGCCGGGTCTACGTCACCGGACTGTCGGCCGGCGGCGCCATGACCTCGGTGATGCTGGCGACCCACCCGGAGCTGTTCGCCGGCGGCGCCGTCGTCGCCGGCTTGCCCTACGGCGCAGCCGGCTCGGTGGGCGAGGCGTTCGACGCCATGTTCCAGCCGCGCAGCCGGCCGCGGCAAGCGTGGGGCGACCTCGTCCGCTCCGCGTCCCCGCACGGCGGGCCGTGGCCGCGGGTGGCGGTCTGGCACGGCGACGCCGACGCCACGGTGCTGCCGCGCAACGCCGACGAGGTGGCCAAGCAGTGGCTCGACCTGCACGGTCTCGGCCCGGTTCCGGATGTGGAGCGCACCATCGGCGTCCACACCGAGCGGGTCTGGCGCAACGCCGCCGGCGAGCCGGCGGTGGAACTGCACACGCTGTCGGGCATGGCGCACGGCGTGGCGGTCTGCCCGGGCGAGGGCGACGGGCGCTGCGGCAGCGCCGGGCCGTTCATCCTCGACGTCGGCGTCTCCTCGACGTGGCGGATCGCCGAATCCTGGGGCCTGACCCGGGGCGTACCGGAGGTGGAAGTACGCGGCCCGGTGCCGGAGATGAAGCCGCAGCCGCAGCCCTCCCATGCGGAGCATGCGCTGGGCGCCCGGATCCAGTCCGTGATCACCAGGGCGCTGGAGGCCGCCGGGCTGATGAAGCGCTGACGGAACGTCCGCCCGCCCTCGCGCGTTGCTGAGGCCACACGGTTTCAGGAGCGTTGAGTATGGACATCGACAAGAAGACGATCGCCGGGGCCGCCGCCGCCGTGGCGGTCGGCGTGGCGGGGGCGGTGGCCTACACCGCGCTGAAGGGCGGTGCGGCCAAGAAGGAACGCCCGCCGCAGGGCCAGGGCAAGCGCCGGGGCGAGGCGCCGCCGGCGCCCACCGGCCCGGTCAACCTCAATCATGCGACGCCGCATGACCTCATGTCGCTGAAGCACATCGGCAAGGCGCGCGCCAAGCGCATCCTGCACGCCCGGCCGTTCAAGTCGGTGGACGACCTGGTGAACCGCGGGCTGGTGCCCGCCGAGGTGCTCGCCCCGGTGCGCGACCGCCTGACGATCTGACGGGGAAACGCAGCAGGGTGGCCGCATGGCCGCCCTGCTCCGGCTTTGCTTGCCCGCGGCGGGGTGTCGCACCACACTCTGCCGATGCCCTATTCGCACGACCTTCCTCCACGGACCCGGGACGTCCGCTTCGCCGAGTTCGTCGGCCTCATCGCGCTGCTGATGGCGATGACCGCGCTCTCCATCGACATCATGCTGGTGGCGCTGCCGGACATCGCCGGCGCCTACGGCGTGCTGGAGCCGAACGACCGGCAGCTCATCATCACCGGCTATATGCTGGGCTTCGCGGTGGGGCAGCCGTTCCATGGGCCGCTGTCCGACCGCTTCGGGCGCAAGCCGGTGCTGGCGGTCGGGCTGGTGATCTTCGCGGCGGCGTCGCTGGGCGCGGCGCTGGCGCCGGGCTTCGGCTGGATGCTGGCGTTCCGCGCGCTCCAGGGGTTCGGCGCCGCGGCGCCGCGGGTGGTCGCCATCGCCATCGTCCGCGACCGCTTCGTCGGCCGCGACATGGCGCGGGTGATGTCCTTCGTCATGATGGTGTTCATCATCGTGCCGGTGATCGCCCCGGCGATCGGCGAAGGGATCCTGCTCGTCTCTGCGTGGCGGTGGATCTTCGGCGCGCTGTTCCTGGTCGCCGCCGCGGCGCTCGGCTGGGCGGCGCTGCGCCTGCCCGAGACGCGGCCACCGGAGGACCGGATGCCGCTGTCCGGCGCCGCGCTCGGCCACGCCTTCGCCAAGGTGGTGACGACGCGCTGGACGCTCGGCTACACCGTCGCCATGGGGTTCATGTTCGGCGGCCTGCTCAGCTACGTCGGCAGCGCCCAGCAGATCTTCGTAGACGTCTACGGCCTGGGCGAGCTGTTCCCGGTGGCCTTCGGCGCCATCGCCGGCGTCATGGCGCTGGCCTCGCTGACCAACACGCGGCTGGTCGGCCGGTTGGGCATGCGGCGGGTGTCGCACGTGGCGCTGCTGGTCCAGGTCGCAGCCTGCGCGGCGATGGCGCTGCTGGGCTTTCCGGAACACCCGCCGTTGCTGGTGCTTGGCGTCTTCATGGCGGTGGTGTTCTACTGCTTCGGTCTGATCGCGCCGAACTTCAACGCCATGGCCATGGAGCCGCTGGGGCACGTCGCCGGCATGGGGTCGTCCTTCATCGGCTTCTACACCACGGCGGCCGGGGCGTTCTTCGGCTGGGTGATCGGGCACGCCTTCGACGGCACCGTCCGGCCGCTGATCATCGGCTTCGCCGCGCTGGGCGTGGCGGCGCTGGCCACCGTGCTGGTCACCGAGCGCGGCCGGCTGATGCAGGTGCGCGACGGCGGGCCTTAGGACTCGCCGGCCGCAGCGAGGATCCGACGCGCCTTGCGGGCCATCGCCTCGTCGATCATCCGGCCGTTCACCACGCCGACGCCCTTGGCGTTCTCCGCCAGGATCAGGTGTGCCTCGGCGACCGCCTCGGCCGTGGGGGTGAGCGCGGCGTTGATCGGCGCCACCTGGTTCGGGTGGATCGCCGCCTTGGCGGTGAAGCCGAGGGCGACCGCGCGCTTGACCTCCTCGGCCAGGCCGTCGACGTCGCGCAGGTCGAAGAACGGCGAATCGATGACGCCGACGCGCGCCATGGCGGCGCCCACCACCACGCGGGAGCGGGCGGCTAGCAGCGGCTCCCACCCGACCGCGGCGCCGAGGTCGGCGGCGAGGTCGGCCGCGCCGAAGAACAGCGCCTCGACCTGCGGCGAGGATGCGGCGATGTCGGCGGCGTTCTCGACGCCGCGGGCGGATTCGATGAGCGGCACCAGGGGAACGCCGCCGAGGTGCCCGTCGATCAGGCGGACGATCTCGGGCGAATCGGTCTTCGGGATGATGACGGCGTCCGGCTTGGCGCCCGAGCGGATCAGCGCCAGCAGGTCCTCCAGGCCATAGGGTGTGGTCGGGGAATTGATGCGCAGCGCACGGGCGGTGTGCGCCCAGGCGTTCGGTTCGGACAGGAAATCGAGGGCGATCCTGCGCGCCTCATCCTTGCGATTGGGGGCAACGGCGTCCTCCAGGTCGAGGATCAGCACGTCGGCACCAGTGGCGGCGGCGCGCTCGAAACGCTCGGGCATCGTCGCCGGGGTGAACAACCAAGAGCGGCGGGGCATGGGGGTTCCTTCTGTCGAGCGCGTGTCTGTCTTGTAGCGCGTGTCTGTCTTGTATTGCCCCCACCCCTATTGCCCCCACCCCATCCCTCCCCCGCTATCGCAGGGGAGGGGGCAGAGGGCGGAGTTCCCTCCCCTGCGATAGCGGGGGAGGGTCAGGGTGGGGGCAAGTGGGTTCGCCGCAACACCATCATCCGCATCGGCTGATCGAACGCCGCTCTGCCGTCCTCGACCCGCGCCCCGGCTTCGAAAAGCCGGCGCATCTCCGTCTCCACGGCGGGCAGCCGTTCCCGTCGCGACCGGTCGGCGGCGACCACGCTGTCGATGAACTGGGCGAAGTCGCGGAACCTCACGGTGTTGAGGTACACCGTCTCCAGTTCGGGCACGAGCCCGGCCGGCGGCTCCCGCAACGCCTCGTACGCCGCCGCGCGCACCGCCGTCTCGTCCTCGACCGGCTTGAGCACCGCGAAGTACGCGCCCTCCGCCAGCGGCTCCACCGCAACAACCAGCCCTGCGGGGCGCAGCACCCGCGCCGCCTCGGCCAGTGCCGGGCGCATGGCATCGAGCGGCAGGTGGTGAAAGCTGTTGAAATACAGCACCGCGTCCAGCGAGCCGTCGTCAAACGGCAGCGCCTCGCCGCGGCCCTCGCGATAGGCCTCGCCGCCCGCCGGCTCGGCGGCGCGCGCGCGCGCCAGTTGCTCCGGACTCGGCTCCAGGCCGACCGCGGTCGCCCCCTCGCGGGTCAGGTGGCGGACCATGGCGCCGTCGCCGCAGCCGACGTCGGCCACCACCTTGCCGTGGAGGTCCAGCACCTCGGCCAGCATCGCCTTGTGGTTCGAGTGGAGCGGCGTGGTCATTCGGCGTCCAGCGTGGCGGTCATGGCGACGAAGCCCTGGTGGTCGCGGATCCACAGCTCCGCCCCGCCGTCGGTCGGCCGGCCGCAGACAGAGAACGGATGCACGTCGAACACCGGCCGGCGGGCGCGGAAGCGGAAGCCGGTCACCCGCGTTCCCGGATTGTGGCGCAAGTGGAGGTCGACCAGCAGCGTCGCCATCAGCGGCCCGTGCACGATCAGGCCCGGGTAGCCCTCCACCTCCTCGCAATACTTGCGGTCGTAGTGGATGCGGTGGCCGTTGAAGGTCAGCGCCGAGAAGCGGAACAGCAGCACCGGGTCGCCGGTCACCGGGCGCTCCCACTCCGCGACCTCCTTCGGCGGCTCGCCGGGGGCGGGGGCCTCGCCGGGCCTGGGCGGGTCGCGGTAGACGATATCGTGCACCTCGCGCACCGCCACTCCGCGCTCGGTCAGCACCTCGTGCACCACCTTGACGAAGACGAGGTCGCCGGAGCGGCCGGCCTTGTGCTCGACGTTCTCGATGGTCGAGCGGCGGCGGATCGCCTCGCCGACGCGGATCGGACCGTGCCATTGCAGGTCGCCGCCCGCCCACATGCGGCGCGGCAGCGGCACCGGCGGCAGGAAGCCGCCGCGGTGCGGGTGGCCGTCCTCGGCGATGTCGCGCTGCGGCGCCTGCGGCAGGAAGTACAGCCAGTGGCCGAGCGGCGGCACCTCGCCGGGACGCCAGGGCGGGTCGTCGTGGTCGAGCGTGCGCGCCAGCCCGGTGAGCGGCGCTACGGTGGCGACGTCCAGATGCTCCTCCTGACGGCCGATCCAGTCCTTGAGGGTGTCGAAGCTCATGGGGCGAATTCCTTGCGCAGGGCGTCCGAGTGCTTGCCGACGGCCGGGATGGGGCGAGCCTGGAACGCCGCGCCGCTCCGGCGCACCGGCGGCGCCACGCCCACCACCGGGCCGGTCGGGGTGTCCGTCGATATGCGCCGAAGCTGGCTGTGCGCCGAGAGGTCGGCGACGCTGTTGACGTCGCCGTAGGCAATGCCGCCCTTGCGCAGGCGCGTGTGCGCCTCGGCGCGGTCCAGGGTGGCGAAGACGGCGGCGACCGCAGCGTCCAGCGCCGGCCGGTTCGCCACCCGCAGCGGACCGGTGGCGTAGCGCGGGTCGGTGGCGAGGCCGGGCTGACCCAGCGCCTCGGCGCACAGCCGCACCCACTCGCGCTCGTTCTGGATGGAGATCACCACCTGATTCCCGTCCGCCAGGGTGAAGGCGCCGTACGGCGCGATGGACGGGTGGTTGAGCCCGACGCGCTCCGGTGCCTTGCCGCCGTAGTCCTGGTGCAGCAGCGGCACGGTCATCCAGTCGGCGATGGCGTCGAACAGCGACACCGCGATGCCCTGGCCTTCCCCGGTGCGCTCGCGCTCATAGAGGGCCTGGAGGATGCCGGCGTGGGCGTACATGCCGCAGGCGATGTCGGCCACCGACACGCCGACCCGTCCCGGCCGCTCCGGCGCGCCGGTGATCGAGGCCAGCCCGGTCTCGCATTGGATCAGCAGGTCGTACGCCTTCATGTCGCGGTACGGGCCGTCCTCGCCGTAGCCGCTGATGTCGCAGGTGATCAGGCGCGGGTGCTTCGCGCGCAGTTCCTCCGACCCGAAGCCGGCGCGTTCCGCGGCGCCGGGGGCGAGGTTCTGCACCAGCACGTCGGCGTGCGCGATCATCCGGTGCATCAGCGCGGCGTCGTCCGGGTTCTTGATGTCGAGGACGACCGATTCCTTGCCGCGGTTGAGCCAGACGAAGTAGGCGCTCTCGCCGTGCGCGACGTGGTCGTAGGCGCGCGCGAAGTCGCCCTCCGGCCGCTCGATCTTGATGACCCGCGCACCCGCGTCGGCAAGGCGCGACGTACAGTAGGGAGCGGCCACGGCCTGCTCCAGGGCGACGACGAGAATCCCGTCCAATGGGGTGTGCATGGCTCAGAACGATTTGGGCATCTTCAGCGCGTGGGTCGCCACGTGCGAGAGGATGAGGTTGGTGGAAATCGGCGCGATCTGGTAGAGGCGCGTTTCGCGGAACTTGCGCTCGATGTCGTATTCCTCGGCGAAGCCGAAGCCGCCGTGCGTCTGCAGGCAGGTGTCCGCGGCCCGCCAGGACGCCTCGGAGGCCAGCAGCTTCGCCATGTTGGCCTCGGTGCCGCAGGGCAGGCCCCTATCGAACAGCTCGATGGCCTTGCGCACCATGAGGGCCGCCGCCTCGGTCTCGACGTGGTTGCGGGCGATCGGGAACTGGACGCCCTGGTTGGTGCCGATCAGCCGGCCGAACACCTCGCGCGTGCTGGCGTAGGCCGACGCACGGTCGATGAAGAAGCGGGCGTCGCCGATGCACTCCGAGGCGATCAGGATGCGCTCGGCGTTCATGCCGTCGATGATGTAGTGGAAGCCCTTGCCCTCCTCGCCGATCAGGTTGGCGGCGGGGACCCGCAGGTCGTCGAAGAACAGCTCGGTGGTGGCGTGGTTGATCATCGCGCGGATCGGCCGGATGGTCAGGCCCTTGCCGAGCGCCGCGCGGATGTCCACCAGCAGCACGCTCATGCCGTCGGTCGGCTTCTTCACCTGATCGCGCGGCGTGGTGCGCACCAGCAGCACCATCAGGTCGGAGTGCTCGGCCCTGCTGATCCACACCTTCTGGCCGTTGACCACGTACTCGTCACCCTCGCGCCGGGCGAAGGTGCGGATTCGCGTGGTGTCGGTGCCGCTGGTCGGTTCGGTGACGCCGAAGGCCTGGAGTCGCAGTTCGCCCGACGCGATGCCAGGCAGATAGGCGCGCTTTTGCGCCTCGCTGCCGTGCCGCAGTACCGTGCCCATCGTGTACATCTGCGCGTGGCAGGCGCCGCCGTTGCAGCCCGAACGGTGGATCTCCTCCAGGATCGCCGAGGCAGCGTCCAGCCCCAAGCCGGAACCGCCGTACTCCTCGGGGATCAGCACGGAGAGGAACCCGGCCTCGGTCAGCGCTCGCACGAACTCGGTCGGGTAGGCGCGCTCGGCGTCGAGCGTGCGCCAGTACTCCCCGGGGAAGCCGGCGCACAGCCGGCGGACGGACTCGCGGATCTCCGGATGGGTTTCGTTCGTCGTGGCCACGGTTGCCTCCAAAAACCTTTGCAAAGAGTACTGGGTCGACTACGATATTCGTCAACGCTATAGTTATTATAACAGTTATAACAAGTCGGCATAGGCCTTGGGGCATGGACTTCCGGCAGCTGAGATACTTCCTGCACGTGGCGGAGATGCAGAGCCTGTCTCGGGCCGCCTCCGTGTTGCGGGTTGCCCAGCCGGCGCTGTCCCGTCAGGTCAAGGCGCTGGAGGACGAGTTGGGCGTGCCGCTGCTGCGCCGGCACGGCTGGGGCGTCACGCCGACGCCGGCCGGGCAGGTGCTGATGGACCACGCCCGCATCGTGCTGAAGGAGGTCGGCGCGGCGCGCGACGCCGTGCTCGCCTACCAGTCGGAGCCGTCGGGGACGCTGAGCTTCGGCGTGCCGTCGTCGCTCGGCCGGGTGCTGCTGCCAGGGCTGGCGATGCGGTTCCGCGAGCGCGCGCCGAAGGTGCGGCTGCATCTGGTGGACGGCTTCAGCGCCACCATCCACGAGTGGCTGGTGCAGGGCCGGCTCGACCTCGCCGTGCTGTACGACACCAAGACGACGGACGGCCTCGTTTCCGCGCCGCTCCTGGAGGAGGAGATGGTGCTGGTCGGCTCCGGCGGCCGGTTGGCGGCGCTGGACGGCGTCACCCTGGCCGAGGTGGCGGCGCACGAGCTGATCCTGCCCGGCCGGCCGCACCGGCTGCGGCTGCTGGTCGAGCAGGCCTTCGCCGAGCACGGCCTCGACTGCGAGCCGGTCATCGAGGTGGACGCGCTGTCGGCGCTGATCGAGCTGGTGCGGGTCGGCGAGGCCTGCACGCTGCTGCCGCGCTCCGCCGTGCACGGCCTGCTGGAATCCGGCGAGCTGAGCGCCGCCGCGGTGGCGCCGGCGATCCGCCGCTCGCTGGTGCTGGCCCGGCCGCAGGCCCGCGTGCCGACCCCGGCCAGCGAGGCGCTGGAACGTGTGGTGGTCGACTTCATCCACACCCTGGCCGGCCCGCTGGGCTGGGAGCTTCGTTACCGGATCGCCGAGGAGACCGCATGACCCCGCTTCTGTCCGACCTCCGCGTGGTCGAGGTGTCGGCCTTCATCGCCGCACCGCTGGGCGGCATGACCCTGGCGCAGCTCGGCGCCGAGGTGATCCGCATCGACCCGATCGGCGGCAACATCGACTACCGCCGCTGGCCCCTGGCGCCGAGCGGCGACAGCCTGTACTGGGCCGGCCTCAACAAGGGCAAGAAGTCGGTCACCCTGGCGCTCAACACGCCCGAGGGCCGCGAGATCGCCGGCGCGCTGATCACCGCGCCGGATCCGGGCGGCGGCATCCTGCTGACCAACCTGCCGGCCAGCGGCTGGATGGGGTACGAGGCGCTGTCGGCCCGGCGCGCCGACCTGATCATGCTGCGCCTGACCGGCAGTTCGGACGGTACCGGTGCGGTGGACTACACGGTCAACTGCGCCAGCGGCTTCCCCATGGCGACGGGCGAGGGGGCCAAGCCGGTCAACCACGTGCTGCCCGCCTGGGACATCGCCGCCGGTCTCTACCTCTGCACCGGGCTGCTCGCCGCCGAGCGGCTGCGGGCGCGGACCGGCACGGGACAGGAGGTGGTGCTGGCGCTCAGTGACGTCATGCTGGCGAGCGTCGGCAATCTGGGCTACCTCGCCGACGTGCAGGTCAACGGCACGGTGCGGCAACCGCTCGGCAACGATTTGTACGGCGCCTTCGGGCGCGATTTCCCGACGAAGGACGGGCGGCGGGTGATGGTGGTCGCCATCTCCAATCGGCAGTGGAAGGCCATCGGCACCGCGACGGGCCTGAGCGAGCGGCTCGCCATGATTGGGCCGCTGATGGGTGTTGATCTGGGCACCGAGGGGGGACGGTTCGAGGCGCGCGAGGCCATCGGCGCGGTGCTTGGCCCCTGGTTCGCGGCGCGGACGCTGGACGAGGTGCGGACCGCGTTCGCCGGCAGCGGCGTGCTGTGGGGGCCATACCAGGACTTCGGTCAGCTGGTCGCCGAGGATCCGCGCTGCAGCCCGGCCAACCCGATGTTCCAGGAGGTCGAGCAACCCGGCGTCGGGCGCTGGCGCATGCCGGGCGTGCCGCTGGCCTTCGCCGCTGTGCCGCGCGAGGCGGTGCGCCCGGCGCCGCGGCTCGGCCAGCACACCGACGAGATCCTGGCCGAACGGCTCGGCCTGTCCAGCGCCGAGATCGGCCGCCTGCATGATACCGGCATCGTCGCCGGGCCGGAGACAGCCTGATGCAGCCCAACGACTACCGCCCCGCCCTCGCCGCTGCCGAGGCCCTGGCCGCCGAAGGGCGCCGCACGCTGCGTGCCCTGGTCGCGCCGACCGGCCGACCGAGCGCCGAGGACCTGGAGGCGCACCAGTTCGCTCTGCACGGGCTGGCGTGGCAGGCGACCTACGTGGAGGCGCTGCGCCAGCTGCTTGGCTGGGCCGGGCGGCTGGAGGGGCAGGGGGCGCTGGGTGCGGTGGAGGCGGCGATCCTGCGCCTCGGCTTCGCAGAGTACCTGGGCCAGCTCGCCGGCGGCATCCCGATGAGCCAGGTGGAGATGGTCCGCCCCGACGACCTCGGCGTGGCACCGGAGGCGGTGGCGCGCTTCGTCTCCGAATCCGGACTGGCACGGATCGCCGAGCCGGGCGCCCTGCGCGCCGCGCGGCTTCTGTTGGGCAACGCGGCGGCGGAGGGGCGGTACGGCGCGCCGGCTTACGGCGACGAGACGCTGGCGATGATGGCCGACCAGTTCAGCCGGTTCGCCGACGCCGAGGTCGCTCCCTTCGCCCAGGAGTGGCACCGGAAGGACCAGCTCATTCCGCTGGAGTTGCTGGAGCATATGGCCGAGATGGGCGTCTTCGGCCTGACCGTGCCGGAGGAATACGGCGGCCTCGCCCTGGGCAAGACGGCGATGTGCATCGTCTCCGAAGCGCTGAGCCGCGGGTACCTGGGCGTCGGCTCGCTCGGCACGCGGGCGGAGATCGCGGCGGAGCTGATCCGGCTGGCCGGCACGCCGGAGCAGAAGCAGCGCTGGCTGCCGGCCATCGCGTCCGGCGCGATCCTGCCGACCGCCGTGTTCACCGAGCCGAACACCGGCAGCGACCTCGGGGCCTTGCGGACCCGTGCGGTGCGCGACGGCGACGTGTACCGGATCTACGGCGCCAAGACCTGGATCACGCACGGCGCCCGCTCCGACGTGATGACGCTGCTGGTGCGCACCGACCCGGACGCCGAGGGCTACCGCGGCCTGTCCATGCTGCTGGCCGAGAAGCCGCAGGGCAGCGAGGAGAATCCGTTCCCCGCCGAGGGGATGAGCGGCACGGAGATCACCGTGCTCGGCTACCGCGGCATGAAGGAGTATGAGATCGGCTTCGACGGGTTCGTCGTGCCGGTCTCCGGCCTGCTCGGCGGGGTCGAGGGGCAGGGCTTCAAGCAGCTGATGGAGACCTTCGAGAGCGCCCGCATCCAGACCGCGGCCCGGGCGCTGGGCGTGGCGCAGAACGCGCTGGAGCTGGGGGTGCGCTACGCGGCCGAGCGGCAGCAGTTCGGCAAGCCGATCCTCTCCTTCCCGCGGGTGCACGGTAAGGTGGCGTGGATGGCCGTGGAGACGATGATGGCCCGGCAGCTCTCCTACTTCGCGGCGCGCGAGAAGGACTCCGGGCGGCGCTGCGACATCGAGGCGGGGATGGCCAAGCTGCTGGCCGCCCGCGTGGCGTGGAGCAACGCCGACGCGGCCGTGCAGATCCATGGTGGCAACGGTTATGCCGTGGAGTATCCCATCAGCCGGGTTCTGTGCGACGCGCGGATCCTGTCAATCTTCGAAGGTGCCGCCGAGATCCAGGCGCAGGTGATCGCTCGCGGCCTGCTGACCGGCCAAAACTGAGAACCGCGGCCATCGAGCCGCGGCCAAGAACCATAACCAAGTGGAGGAAACGAAGAATGCGAAGCTTTGTCCTGCCGATTCTGGGCGCTGTCGGCATCCTGGCGGCCACGCCTGTCATGGCGCAGCAGGCCCCCATCGTCATCAAGTTCAGCCACGTCGTCGCCACCGAGACGCCGAAGGGCAAGGGCGCCGAGAAGTTCAAGGAACTGGCCGAGGCGCGCACCGGCGGCAAGGTCAAGGTCGAGGTCTATCCCAACAGCCAGCTCTACAAGGACAAGGAGGAGCTGGAGGCGCTTCAGCTCGGCGCGGTGCAGATGCTGGCCCCGTCGCTGGCCAAGTTCGGCCCGCTGGGGGTTAAGGAGTTCGAGGTCTTCGACCTGCCCTACATCTTCCCGAACAAGGAATCGCTGACCAAGGTGACGCAGGGGCCGCTCGGCCAGGGGCTCTTGAAGAAGCTGGAGCCCAAGGGGATCATCGGGCTGGCCTACTGGGACAACGGCTTCAAGATCATGAGCGCCAACCGGCCGCTGAAGACGCCGGAGGACTTCAAGGGCCTGAAGATGCGCATCCAGTCCTCCAAGGTGCTGGAGGCGCAGTTCCGGGCGCTGGGCGCGCTGCCGCAGGTCATGGCGTTCTCCGAGGTCTACCAGGCCATGCAGACCGGCGTGGTGGACGGCTCCGAGAACACGCCGTCCAACATGTACACACAGAAGCATCACGAGGTGCAGAAGAATATCACGCTGTCCGACCACGGCTACATCGGCTACGCGGTGATCGTGAACAAGAAGTTCTGGGAAGGTCTGCCGGCCGACGTCCGCACCGCGCTGGACGGCGCCATGAAGGACGCCACCACCTACGCCAACCAGATCGCCCAGAAGGAGAACGACGACGCCGTGACCGCCATGAAGGCCGCCGGCAAGTCGGAGTTCCACACCATGACCGACGCCGAACGGGCGGCGTGGCGCAAGGCCATGCTGCCGGTGCACGATGACATGGCGTCCCGGGTCGGCAAGGACCTGATCCAGGCGTTCTACAAGGAGACGGGGGTGGCGGGGAACTGAGCGGCGGACGTATTGCCCCCCTCCCGACCTCCCCCCGCTTCGCAGGGGGAGGAGAGTTCCCCTCCCCTGCGAAGCGGGGGAGGGGTCAGGGGTGGGGGCAAGCGCGTCAGGAAAGCACCCGCACCGGCGCCCCCGCCACCCAGGCCAGGATGTCCTCCAGCGCCTCGCGGTAGAACACCGCGTAGTTCTCCTGCGTGACGTAGCCGAGGTGCGGGGTCAGCACCGTGTTGTCGAGGGCGCGCAACGGGTGGTCGGGCGGCAGCGGCTCCACCGAGAAGACGTCCAGCCCGGCTCCGGCGATGCGCCGGTGCGCCAGCGCCTCGACCAGCGCCGATTCGTCCACCAGCCCGGCGCGCGCCGTGTTGATGAACCACGCGGTGGACTTCATGGCGCCGATCTCCGCGGCGCCGACGGTGCCGCGGCTGCGCTCGCCCAGCACGAGGTGCAGGGTCACCACGTCCGATGTGGCGAACAGCTCCGGCTTGTCCACGCGGCGGACGCCGACCTCGGCCGCGCGCGCGTCGGTGAGGTTCTGGCTCCACGCCACCACGTCCATGCTGAAGGCGAGGCCGACGCGGGCGACCTGCGCACCCAGCTTGCCGAGGCCGACCACGCCCAGCCGCTTGCCGGTCAGCGTGGTGGTCAGCCCGGTCTGCCAGGAACCGGCGCGCAGCGCGCGGTCCTCCATCGGGATGCGCTTGGCCAGCGCCAAAATCAGGCCCCAGGCCAGCTCGGCGGTCGGCGTGCCGCCGATGGCGGTGCCGCACACGGCGATGCCGCGCGCCTTGCACGCCTCCAGGTCGATGGCGAGGTTGCGGGTGCCGGTGGTCACCAGCAGCCGCAGGTTCGGCAGCCGGGCGATCAACTCGGCGGGGAACGGCGTGCGCTCCCGCATGATGACCAGCACGTCGAAGGGCTCCAGCGCCGCCACCAGCCGTTCGCGGTCGGCGATGTGCTCGTGGAAGACCTGGAGTTCGCTGCCCGGCGGCAGGCGGTCCCAGTCGGCGAGGGAGCGCACGGTGCGCTGGTAGTCGTCGAGGATGGCGATCTTCATGACGCCATGGTGTCCCGGTGCACGAGGCCGCGCAAGGCGGAAGCGAGGTCGCCGCGCTCGCCGGCGCGGATCCGCTCCAGCCCCAGCCAGCGGGCGAGGCGGCGCAACTCGTCGGCCAGCGCTTCGGCGGCGTGCGGCGGGGCGGCGGGTTCGGCGAAGGCGGCCAGGACGTGCAGCGTGCCGGCACCGCGCTCCGCCTTCAGGTCGACGCGGGCGACCGGGCGGTCGCCGAGCAGGAAGGGCAGCACGTAATAGCCGTACTGCCGCTTCTCGGCCGGGGTGTAGATCTCGATCCGGTAGCGGAAGCCGAACAGCCGCTCGGCGCGCGAACGCTCCCACACCAGCGGGTCGAAGGGGGCGAGCAGGGCGGCGGCGTCGATGCGACGTGGGCGCTGGGCGTCGCGGTGCAGGTAGGCGGCCTGCGGCCAGCCCTCGACCTCCACGGGGATCAGCGTGCCGTCCTCGACCAGCTCGGGCAGGCGTGCCCTGGCGTCGTCGGCGTCGAGGCGGAAGTAGTCGCGCAGGTCGGCGGCGGTGGCGACGCCGTGGGCGCGGGCGGCCAGCTCCAGCAGGGCGCGGTGGGCGTCCGGCTCGTCGGGTGTCGGGGCGCTGAGGACCGACTCGGGCAGCACGCGTTCGGGGAGGTCGTAGAGGCGCTCGAAGCCGCGGCGGGAGTGGGTGGTGATGCGGCCGGCCCAGAACAGGAATTCCAGCGCGCGCTTGGCGTCGCTCCAGCCCCACCAGCTGCCGCGGCCGCGGCTGCCCTCCACGTCGGAGGCGGCGACCGGGCCGCGGTCGCGCACCACGGCGTAGGCCGTCTCGATGAAGTCCGGGCGGGCGGCGGCGAGCTTGGCGAGTTCGCCGTAGATTCCCCGCCCGCCCGCCGCCCGCGCCATCCGCCAGCGCAGCAGCGGGTGCAGGTCGAGCGGCAGCAGCGAGGCCTCGTGCGCCCAGTACTCGAACAGCGTCCGCTTGCGCCCCCAGGCCGCGTCGTCGAGCAGGGCAGCGGGGTAGGGGCCGAGGCGGGAGAACAGCGGCAGGTAGTGCGCCCGCACCACCGCGCTGACCGAATCGATCTGCAGCAGCTGCGTGCGCTCCAGCGTCCGGCGCAGGTGGCCGCGGTCGATGGCGCCGGGCGGGCGGGCTCTGGCGAAGCCCTGTGCCGCCAGGGCGATGCGCCGCGCCTCGCGGGCGGAAATCCGGGGAAGCGCCATCGTTCGTCCGCCCGCGTGATACTCTGTGAAACGCTGTGCAACGCTCCGCGGCGTGGCGTTTCATTCGGCCGCGGAAACTAGGACAATGATCCTACTGAATTCGACGCGCCTCCGCAACGGGTTTGCGGCTGCTGCCAGTGGAAGAGCACGACGACGCAACGCCCGTCCTGGCCGCGGCGGATGTCGGCGCGGGTGATCCGGCCGTTGACCTCCTTGCGCCAGCGGTTCGGCGCGCCGACGAAGACGAATCGCTCGCGCTTCAGCAGCTCGGTCGCTTCGGGGACGCCGGCGACGTGCAGCTGGTGCACGTCGAGCGGCGTGAACGGCTCGGTGATGCTGGTTGCCACGGCATTGCCCATGGTGGCGGTCCTCCTCTTTCCACCATGATGGGGCTGATCGAAAGAGGTAGGTGTGGCAAAGCCGTGGCCTTGGGGTGGACAGAAATGGGACTTGGGCGCGTGTTGCCCCCACCCTAACCCTCCCCCGCTATCGCAGGGGAGGGAACTCCGCCGCTCTGCCCCCTCCCCTGCGACTGCTCTCGCGCAAGCGAAGCTTGCGCTGACGCGGCAGGCGGATCCTTTGGATCCGCCGAGAGCGGGGGAGGGATGGGGTGGGGGCTCTGGAGGTCAGGTCGCCACGTCCGGCTTCGTCCGCCCGGTGTGCCGCTGGATGCCGGCGAGGTCGGCGGCGACGGCGGCCAGTTCGGCCAGCGCCACCGGCGCGTCCAGGCCGTGCTCGCCGCCGACCGGCTCGTAGCGCTCGAAATAGACGCGCAGCGTGGCGCCGGCGGTGCCGGTGCCGGACAGGCGGTAGACGATGCGCGAGCCGTCCTCGAACGACACCCGCAGGCCCTGCCGCTCGGAGCGGCTGCCGTCCACCGGGTCGGTGTAGGCGAACTCGTCGGCGGTGGCGACGCGGCGGCCGGCGAGGCTGGTGCCGGCCAGCAGCGGCAGACGGTTGCGCAGCTCGTCGATGAGCCGGTCGGCGGCGGCCTGCTCGATGGCCTCGTAATCGTGGCGGCCGTAGTAGGTGCGCCCGTAGGTGTTCCAGTGCTCGGCCATCAGCTCGGCCACGGAGAGGCGGCGGGCGGCCAGCACGTTCAGCCACATCAGCACGGCCCACAGGCCGTCCTTCTCGCGCACGTGGTCGGCGCCGGTGCCGAAGCTCTCCTCGCCGCACAGGTTGATGCGGCCGTCGTCGAGCAGCGTGCCGAAGAACTTCCAGCCCGTCGGCGTCTCGTAGCAGCGGATGCCCAGCGCCTCGGCGACGCGGTCCACCGCGCGGCTGGTCGGCATGGAGCGCGCCACACCCGTCAGGCCGCCCCTGAAGGCCGGCACGTGCGTGGCGTTGGCGGCCAGCACGGCGAGGCTGTCGCTGGGCGACACGAAGACGCCGCGCCCCAGAATCATGTTGCGGTCGCCGTCGCCGTCCGAGGCGGCGCCGAAGTCCGGCGCGTCCGGGCCGTTCAGCGCGGCGACGAGGTCAACCGCGTGGGCGAGGTTGGGGTCGGGGTGGTGGCCGCCGAAATCCTCCAGCGGCACGGCGTTGATGGCGGTGCCGGCCGGGGCGCCGAGGCGGTGCTCCAGGATCTCCACCGCGTAGGGGCCGGTGACCGCGTGCATGGCGTCGAACACCATGCGGAAGCCGGACGCGAACAGGGCGCGGATCGCGTCTATGTCGAACAGCGAATCCGTCAGTTCGGCGTAGTCGGCGACCGGGTCGATCACCTCCACCACCATGCTGCCGAGCCGGCGCTCGCCGATCTGGTCGAGGTCGACGTCGGGCGCGTCGACGGTGCGGTACTCGGCGATCTCCTTCGAGCGCTTGAAGAAGGCCTCGGTCAGCGCCTCGGGGGCGGGGCCGCCGTTGGCGGCGTTGAACTTGATGCCGAAGTCGCCGTCCGGGCCGCCTGGGTTGTGGCTGGCCGACAGGATGATGCCGCCCAGCGCCTTGCGCTTGCGGATGACGCAGGAGGCGGCCGGAGTGGACAGGATGCCGCCGGCGCCGACCACGAGGCGGGCCACGCCGTTGGCGGCGGCCATCTTCACGATGGTCTGGATGGCGGTGCGGTTGTGGTAGCGCCCGTCGCCGCCGAGCACCAGCGTCGCCCCGGGGATGCCCTGCACGCAGTCGATGATCGACTGCACGAAGTTCTCCAGGTAGCGGGGCTGTTCGAAGGTCTGCACCGACTTGCGCAGCCCCGAGGTGCCGGGGCGCTGGCCGTCGAAGGGAGTCGTCGGACGGATGACGGGATCCACGCGGTGTCCTTTCCGAAAGCGAACCGTGGTGGCGGGTACGATGCGCAGTTCCGCAGGCACAATCAACAGGGCAGGGTGTTGCTTCGTGCCCTCCCCCAGCTCCGCTGGGGGAGGGTTGGGTGGGGGCTACGGCTTCTGGGGAACGCCGTAGCCCCCACCCTCCCGCTGCGCGGGTCCCTCCCTCCCCCGCCGGAGGCGGGGGAGGGCTCGCAGAGTCATGCCGCCCGCGTGCTTGCGCCCGCCGTCGCCTTTTCCCACAGCTCGCGGAAGCGGGGCTGGCGCTCGACCAGCTCGTCGAGCGTGCCGAGGTCGAGGAGGCGCCCGTCGGCCATGTAGACGATGGTGCCGAAGCGCGGCAGCAGGTGCAGGCGGTGGATCGAGGAGATCACGCAGGCCTCCGGGAACTCGGCCAGCAGGTTGCCGTAGACCTCGGCCTCGGTGGCGGGGTCGAGGCTGCTGGTCGGCTCGTCCAGCATGATGATCGAGCTGGAGCGGGCTGCCAGGATGCCGCGGGCCAGCGCCAGGCGCTGCTTCTGGCCGCCGGACAGGTTGCCGCCGCGCTCGACGATGGGGGTGTCGAGGCCGTGCGGCAGGCCCTCGACGATCGGCGTCAGGCGGGCGAGGTCGCAGGCGCGGCGGACCTCCTCCTCCGGCACCTCGACGCCCATGGTGACGTTGTGGCCCACCGTGTTCTCGAAGATCTCCGGGTCCTGCGGGATCAGCGTGGCGGCGGAGCGCAGGTCGGCGAGTTCGGGGTGCACCACGCCGTCGATGTGGAAGCGCACGGCGTTCGCCTCGTAGAGGCCGCTCAGCACCCGCATCAGCGAGCTCTTGCCGGAGCCGCTCTCGCCGACCAGGGCGATGCGGTCGCCGCGACGGAGCGTGATCGTCACGTCGTCCAGCGTCGGCACCGCGCGGCGGCGGTTCGGGTGGTAGAAGCGCAGGCCGTCGACGCGGATCTCCCGCCAGCCCTCCGGCACGTGGCCGCCGGAGCCGCGGCGCTCCGCGGCATCGAAGATCTCGTCGGCGCCCGAGAGGTCGGTGCCGTTGCGCACGATGTCCTGCCACTGGTTGGCGAAGGAGCCGACCACGTCGCCGATCTGCTGCGAGTACTGGTAGACCATCACCGCGGTGCCGACCATGATCACCCCGGCCGACCGCCACTCCAGCCACGCGTACAGCGCCACCAGGGCGACGCGCAGGACCTGCCCGAACAGCTCGATGGTCAGCCACTTCGTCTCGTTGACCACGATGTTGCGGCGCAAGGGGGCGAAGACGGCGTGCAGGCGGTGCGCCATGGCGGTGCGCGTCGCCTCCTCCAGGCGCAGGGTCAGCACGGTGCCGACGTTGCCCAGGCTGTCCACCAGCTCGGCGCCGTAGCGGCGCTCGGCGCTGTTCTCGTCGTTGATCAGGCGGGCCATGGTGCGGTCGAGGCGCAGCACGATGGCGCCCAGCACCGCATACGCGGCGACGGCGGCGAGGCCGACCGGCGCCGAGATGACGAACAGCGCGACCAGCGGGCCGAACAGGCCGACGAGGTTCTGCAGGTAGGTGTACTGGTGCTGCGCGAAGGCGAACAGGGCGAGGTTGGCCTTGCCGATGCGCTGGATGGTCTCGCCGGAGTGGTGCGCCTCGTGCCAGCCCATGGGCAGGCGCATCAGCTTGGCGTAGACGGCGTCGGAGAAGCGTTCGCGGATCTTCAGGGCGGCGAAGCGCTCGACCACCCGGCCGGGGCCGTGCAGCAGCCAGCCCAGCACCCCGGCGCCGAGCATCAGCAGCAGCGCCGTGGTGGCGCCGCGCACGTCCTGCGCGCGGGTGTCCTGCAGCGCGTTGACCGCCGCGCCGAAGAAGTAGGGCACCGCGAGTCGCGCCAGCTGGGCGCCGAACAGCAGCGCGAAGAACGCCACCACCAGATGCCGGCTGCCGGCGGCGAAGTGCCAGATGGCGCGGTAGAGGCGGGTGAGGTTGCTGCGGGGCTTGGGTTGCATGCGTCCAACAACGGTGGGAGGGCGGGATCGGTTCGGCGACGGTGATCCATGCACGCGGCGCGGTTGCGCGCCGCCCGGACGGGTTGCACCATGCGTGCGGACGCGGCCGTATGCGCCGCCGCATAACGCAGAGGAAACCGCATCGTGCATCGCCTTTCCACCTTTGCCCGTTCGGCGCTGGTCGCGCTGGCCGTGGCGGTTCCCGCGGCCGCGGCGCTGCCGGCGCTGGCCGCACCCCCGGCGCAGCAGCGCACCCAGGTGCCGGGCTTCTACCGCATGGCGCTGGGCGCCTTCGAGGTCACCGCGGTCTACGACGGCTACGTCGACCTCGACCCGAAGATCCTCACGGGCATCGCCGCCAACGACATCCAGGGCCTGATCGCCCGCATGTTCCAGGAATCGACTCCGGGCGTGCAGACGGCGGTCAACGCCTTCCTGGTGCACACGGGCCAGAACCTCGTGCTGGTCGATACGGGCGCGGCCGGGGTGTTCGGCCCGACGCTGGGCGGCATCGGCGCCAACATCCGCGCCGCCGGCTACGACCCGGCGCAGGTCGATACCGTGCTGCTGACCCACCTGCACGGCGACCATGCCGGCGGCCTGCTGGCCATGGACGGCAAGCCGCTGTTCCCCAACGCCACCGTGCTGGCGGCCAAGGAGGAGGCGGCGTTCTGGCTGGACGAGGCGGTCGCCGCCAAGATGCCGGCCGACGCGCAGCCCTTCTTCAAGATCGCCCGCGACTCGGTGGCGGCGTATCAGGCCGCCGGCCGCTTCAAGGCCTTCGCGGCGGGTGACGAGCCGGTGCCGGGCATCCGGACGGTGGCGGCGTTCGGCCATACGCCGGGGCACACCGGGTACCTGATCAGCTCGGGCGGCAAGAGCCTGCTGGCCTGGGGCGACATCGTGCACAACCACGCCGTCCAGTTCGCCCGCCCCGAGGTCGTCATCGAGTTCGACGTCAACAAGGAGCAGGCGCTCGCCACCCGCCGCAGGATCTTCGACGACGCGGCGCGCGACAAGCTGTGGGTCGCCGGCGCCCATCTGCCGTTCCCCGGCATCGGCCACGTCCGCGCCGAGGGCGGCGTGTACGCCTGGGTGCCGGTCGAGTACGGTCCGCTGCGCAAGGACCGCTGATCGCACGGGTTTTGACTTTTTTGGATGTACCGTCAGTAGAACTGACGGTACATCCTACTGCATTTCTGTACCAATCCCCCGCCGTATCCGTTAGACTCATTCTCATTCTCAGCCCCTACAAAGGGAGGGGACATGCCGGACATGGGCGGATCCGCCACCATCACGGCCGAAGAGCTGCTGGCCTCGCGCGAGCTGTTCGAGGGCATCCTGGCCATCGCGGCGGACGCCGTGGTCTCGGTCGATCAGGCGCAGCGCATCATCCTGTTCAACCAGGGCGCCGAGCGCATCTTCCAGTTCACGGCGGCGGAGGTGCTGGGGCAGCCGCTGGAGATTCTGCTGCCGACCTTCGCCCGCGCCGGCCACGGCCGGCAGGTGGAGCGGTTCGGGCAGTCCCCCGTGCCGGCCCGCCAGATGGGCGAGCGCAGCGTCATCCGCGGCCGCCGCAAGGACGGCGAGGAGTTCCCGGCGGAGGCGTCGATCTCCCGCATCGTGGTGGGCGGGCGCACGGTGTTCACCGCCATCCTGCGCGACGTCACCCAGGAGCGCGCGGCGGAGGAGGCGATCAACAGCCTGAACACCGACCTGCGCCGCCGCGCCACCCAGCTGGAGAACGCCAACCGTGAGCTGGAGGCCTTCTCCTATTCCGTCTCGCACGACCTGCGCGCGCCCCTGCGCTCGATCTCCGGCTTCAGCCAGGTGCTGACCGAGGACTATTCCGACCGCCTGGACGAGGAGGGACGGGACTACCTGAAGCGGATCGGCGACGCCAGCCAGCGCATGGCGCAGCTGATCGACGACCTGCTCGACCTGTCGCGGCTGTCGCGCGGCGAGGTGCGGCGGGCGCCGGTGGACCTCAGCGCGCTGGCGACGGCGGTGATCGCCGACCTCGTGGCCGCCCATCCGGACCGCCGGGTCGCGGTGAGCATCGCCCCCGGCCTGAAGGCCGAGGCCGACCCGCACCTGGTGCGCACGGTGCTGGTCAACCTGCTGGGCAACGCCTGGAAGTACACCAGCCGCAAGGACCACGCGCACGTCACGTTCGGCGCGACGGCGGACGAGGAGGGGCAGCCGGCCTTCTTCGTGCGCGACGACGGCGCCGGCTTCGACATGGCGTACGCCGACAAGCTGTTCGGCGCCTTCCAGCGCCTGCACGGCATGAAGGACTTCCCCGGCACCGGCGTCGGCCTCGCCACCGTGCAGCGCATCGTCCACAAGCACGGCGGCCGCGTGTGGGCGGAGGGTGTTGTCGATAGGGGTGCCACCTTCTACTTCACTCTTCAGTAGAGGGGAGAGCGATGGGCATGAAACCGATCCTGCTGGTCGAGGACAATCCCGACGACGAGTTGCTGACGCTGCGCGCGCTGAAGAAGAACCACATCCAGAACGACGTGGTGGTGGCGCGCGACGGGCCGGAGGCGCTGTCCTGGCTGTTCGGCGACGAGTCGCTCGGGCGCGAGGCGATCGCGCCGTCCATCGTGCTGCTCGACCTCAAGCTGCCGAAGATCGACGGCATCGAGGTGCTGCGCCGCATCCGCACCGATCCGCGCACCCGGCTGGTGCCGGTGGTGATCCTGACCTCGTCGCGCGAGGAGCAGGACCTGATCAACGGCTACCAGCTCGGCGCCAACAGCTACATCCGCAAGCCCGTCGACTTCCCCGAGTTCATCCAGGCGGTGCGGCAACTCGGCCTGTACTGGCTGATCCTGAACGAAGCGCCGCCGGGGTAAGCCCATGCACGCCCTGCCGCCGGTTCTCAACGTCCTGATCGTCGACGACAGCCACGACGACGCGCTGCTGATCGCCCGGCACATCCGCAAGCAGGGCCACGGGATCACATGGACGCGCGTCGACACCGCCGAGGACATGCTGAAGGCGCTGCGCGAGACGCGCTGGGACGTCATCATCTCCGACGTCAACATCCCCGGCTTCGGCGCGGCGAGCGCGCTCGCGCTGTACAAGGACGTCGGCTGCGGCTGCCCGTTCATCGTCGTCTCCGGCATCGTCGGCGAGGAGGCGGCGGTGTCGCTGCTGAAGGCGGGGGCCGGCGACTTCCTGCTGAAGTCCAACCTCGCCCGGCTGGTCACCGCGCTGGAGCGCGAGTTCCAGGACTGGCAGGTCCGCCTGGAGAAGGCGCGCGCCGAGGCGGCGCTGCGCGCCAGCGAGGAGCGCTACGCGCTCGCCGCGCGCGGCGCCAACGACGGGCTGTGGGACTGGGACCTGATCGGCGGCGGCATCTACCTGTCGGTGCGCTGGCAGGAGATCGTCGGCCATGTTCCCGGTCTCGGGGCGGCCCTGCCGCCCGACCCGGAGGAGTGGTTCGGCCGCGTCCACCCGGACGACCGCGAGGACGTGCACTCGGCCATCGCGCTGCACATCGCCGGCCTGTCGCCGACGCTGTCCATCGAGCACCGGTTGCGCCACGCCGACGGCGGCTGGCGCTGGGTTCTGGCGCGCGGCATGGTGGTGCGCAACGAGGCGGGCAAGCCGCTGCGCATGGCCGGCTCGCTGACCGACGTCACCGCCTCCAAGCTGGCCGAGCAGGAGATCCGCCGCGGCAAGGAGGAGCTGGAGCACGCGCTGGCCTCCAAGACGCGCTTCCTGGCGGCGGCCAGCCACGACCTGCGCCAGCCGTTCCAGGCGATGCGGCTGTACCAGCACATGCTCAGCGAGAAGGTGGCCGACCCCGCCTGCCGCAAGATGGTCGGCGCGTTGGGCGAGGCGATGTCGGCGGGCGAGGCGCTGCTGCACGCGCTCCTGGACGTGTCGACGCTGGACGCCGGCATCGTGCCGGTCAACCGCTCGACCTTCCCGGCGCTCGACGTCGCCTCCGCGGTGACCCGCGAGTTCGAGCAGGAGGCCGGGACCCGCAACATCGACCTGCGCGTCGCCGGCTGCGCCGACGTGGTCGACAGCGACCCGACGCTGCTCGGCCGCATCCTGCGCAACCTGCTGTCCAACGCGCTGCGCTACACGCCGAACGGCGGCCGGGTTCTGGTCGCCTGCCGGCGCCGCGGCCCGGTGCTGGCCATCGAGGTCTGGGACACCGGCATCGGCATCGCGCCGGACATGCAGGAAGCGGTGTTCGAGGACTTCGTCCAGGTCGCCAACCCGGAGCGCGACCGCCGCCACGGCCTCGGCCTCGGCCTCGCCATCGTGCGGCGCACGGCGCGGCTGCTGGGCTGCGAGGTGGCGGTGCGCTCGCAGCCGGGCAAGGGGTCGACCTTCACCGTCGCGCTGCCGCGCGTCGCCCCGGTGTCCGCACCGAACGTGGTGCACCTGGCGACCCGCAAGGAGGGGCCGAAGCCCATGGACGCTCAGCACATCCTGCTGATCGAGGACGACGTCATCCAGGGAACCGCGCTGCGCCAGCTGCTGGAGGTGTGGGGCTACACGGTCACCCTGGCCGGCACCGCCGAGGATGCCTTCGCCTACATGGCCGGGGCGGCGGCGATGCCGCGCCTGATCATCAGTGACTTCCGCCTGCCCGGCGAATTCAACGGCGTGCAGGCGGTGGCGCGCATCTGCAACGAGGCGCGCCGTCACATCCCGGCGATCATCGTCACCGGCGACACCGCGCCCGAGCGCATCAAGGAGGCCACCGCCACCGGCTGCCGCCTGCTGCACAAGCCCTACGACCCGGCGGTGCTGAAGGCGACCATGGAGGCGATCAGCGAGCCTGCGGCGACGGGCGGCCGCGACGCCGGGCGGCGGGAGTGATGGGATAGCCACGGATACCCCCCTCCACCGCCCGGCGGGGGAGGGTTAGGGTGGGCGCAAGGAACCGGGAGTCCGGCCCATGCGCACCCTTCTCCCCCTCGCCGTCCTCCTGGCCCTGACGGGCTGTGCGCCGGGCATGTACGTGCTGGGCGCGCTGCCGGCGGCCGTGGCCGGAATGGCGTCGCCGATTCGCGACGGCGGGATGCCGGGCGGCAACCCCTATCCGGTCAGCTACGGCCGCATCGCCGACGTGCCCGGCCGCGCCCAACTGCCGGCCGACGGGCCGCTGTGGTCGCTCACCCCCGCCGCGCCGCGGGCCGCCTGCGCCGCCCAGCCCGCGTGGCTGTCGCCGCCGCCCTGGCGCGCCGCCCCGAATCGGGAGCATCCGCGCGACCCCACCGCCGCCGTCTACGGCTGCGCGCCCGCGCTTTGAGCGCCCGCGACGCAACACTCCGTTGCGGACGCAGCCCCTTAACGGGCGGTGCCGCCGCGGGTTAGCCTGGGTCCCCAACGCCTAAATCCCAGGGGATGGAGACATGAAGCTGTACCTGAAGCCCGGCGCCTGCTCGCTCGCGTCGCACATCGTGCTGCGCGAGGCCGGGCTGCCGTTCGACCTCGTCAAGGTGGACCTTGCGGCCAAGAAGACCGAGGACGGCGGCGATTTCCTGGCCGTCAACCCGAAGGGGCAGGTGCCCACCCTCGGCCTCGACGAGGGCGGCATCCTCACCGAGGGGCCGGTGATCCTGCAGTTCGTCGCCGACAAGGCGCCGGCCAAGGGCCTCGTCCCGGCGCACGGCTCGCTGGAGCGCTACCGCGTGCTGGAATGGCTGAACTTCGTCGGCACCGAGCTGCACAAGACCTTCAGCCCGCTGTTCCGCCCGACCACGCCGGACGCCTTCAAGGCGACGCTGAAGGAGCTGCTGGCCGCCAAGTTCGGCGTGCTCGACCGGCGTCTCGCGGACAGCCGCTTCCTGGCCGGCGAGTCGTTCACCATCGCCGACGCCTACGCCTTCACCGTGCTGCGCTGGGCGGCGCCGATGGGCCTCGACCTGGCCACGTGGCCGAACGTCGCCGCCTATTTCGCCCGCGTCGGCGAGCGTCCGGCGGTGCGCGAGGCGCTGGCGGCCGAGGGCATCGGCTGACGCTGTTGCGGCGCCCCGCCCCAGGGGCGCCGCAAGTCCTTGACCGGCAAGGGGCATCCGCCGCATGGTGGCGGCGCGATGCTGTCCCAGAAAGCCAAATACGCGCTGCGCGCGCTGATCATGCTGGCCGAGCAGCCGGGGGACGACCTCGTGCTGATCGCCGATATCGCCGAGCGCGAGAACATCCCCCGCAAGTTCCTCGAGGCGATCCTGGTGGAGCTGCGCAAGGCCGGCCTGCTGTTCGCCAAGCGCGGCAAGAGCGGCGGCTACCGACTCGCCCGCACGCCGCCGGAGATCACCTTCGGCGAGGTGATCCGCCTGATGGACGGCCACATCGCGCCGATTCCCTGCGCCAGCAAGAACGCGTTCAAGCCGTGCACGGATTGCGAGGATCCGGCGACCTGCTCGACGCGCTGGCTGATGATCCAGGTGCGCGACGCCACCGCGGATGTGCTCGACAACCGCACGCTGGCCGACGCGCTGCGCCACCGGCAGTCGGTCGGCGAACTGCCGGCGAATTTCGACATCTGACCACGCACTTGCCCCCACCCTAACCACGGTCGCCCGCAAGTCGGGCGACCGCGTTCCGCCTACGACCGCCTTCGGCGCCCGTCCGGCTGCGCCGTCGGCTCCACGCCCCCGCTATCGCAGGGGAGGGAACTCCGCCGCATTGCCCCCTCCTCTGCGAAGCGGGGGAGGGATGGGGTGGGGGTTCGGCCCTGGCACCTCCCCAAAAAATCCCCGGCACCTCCGCCCTGCTCAAGTGTTTGAGTTGGCTGGCTTTTGCGCGTGCCCACCGGGAAACTCGTTGTGCCTCGCGAAAAGGGGCTTCCCAGCCGGGCATTCTTGCGACATTCTCCATGAAGAAACTAGAAAAACAAAAATGCGTACCACACACGATCAAGTGTGATTACCCGCCCCGCAATTCAGGGAAACGCGCATGCTGTCGATTCGCTTCCGCCCGCTCCTGGTCGCCGCCGGCGTCGCGCTGGCCGCCCTCGGCGCCCGCGCCGCCACCACGTCCGAGCCGATCCTCAACGTCTCGTACGACCCGACCCGGGAATTCTACACCGAGTTCAACCAGCTGTTCGCCAAGAAGTGGCAGACGGAGACCGGCGAGAAGCTGACCGTCAAGCAGTCGCACGGCGGCTCCGGCAAGCAGGCGCGCTCGGTCATCGACGGGCTGGCCGCCGACGTGGTGACGCTGGCGCTCGCCTACGACGTCGATGCCATCGCCGACGCCGGGCTGATCGGCAAGGACTGGATCAAGCGCCTGCCAGAGAATTCCGCCCCCTACACCTCGACCATCGTGTTCCTGGTGCGCAAGGGCAACCCCAAGCAGATCAAGGACTGGGACGACCTGATCAAGCCGGGCGTCCAGGTCATCACGCCGAACCCGAAGACCTCGGGCGGGGCGCGCTGGAACTACCTCGCCGCCTGGGCCTACGCCCGCGAGAAGAACGGCGGCGACGAGGGCAAGGCCAAGGAATTCGTGCAGAAGCTGTTCAAGAACGTGCCGGTGCTGGACAGCGGTGCGCGCGGCTCCACCGTCACCTTCACCCAGCGCGAGCTGGGCGACGTGCTGCTGGCCTGGGAGAACGAGGCGTACCTGTCGCTGCAGGAGTTCGGCGCCGACAAGTTCGAGATCGTCACCCCGTCGCTGTCGGTGCTGGCCGAGCCGTCGGTCGCCGTGGTCGATTCGGTGGTGGACCGCAAGGGCACCCGCAAGGTGGCCGAGGCCTACCTGCAGTTCCTCTACACCCGTGAGGGCCAGGAACTGGCCGCCAAGCACTACTACCGCCCCCGCCACCCGGAACTGGCCGGCGCCCAGTATGCGAACCGCTTCGCCAATGTTAGGCTCGTCACCGTCGATCAGGCCTTCGGGGGGTGGCGTGAGGCGCAGAAGCAGCATTTCTCGGACGGCGGGGTCTTCGACCAGATCTCGGGAGCGCGCTGATCCGTGTCGGCGGTCTCCTTGGCTGAACCCGTGCCCCTGCACCGCGGGGGCACGGTTCTGATGCGTCCAACCATCATTCCCGGCTTCCGGCTGACGCTCGGCATCACGGTGACGTACCTCAGCGTCATCGTGCTGCTGCCGCTGGCGGCGCTGGCGGTGAAGGCCGCCGGGCTGGGCTTCGGCGGTCTGTGGACCGCGCTGGCGACGGAGCGCGTGCTGTCGGCCTTCAAGGTCAGCTTCGGGCTGTCGCTGGTCGGCGCCGCGGTCAATGCCGTGGCCGGGCTGCTGGTCGCCTGGGTGCTGGTGCGTTACCGCTTTCCGGGCAAGCGCATCATCGACGCCTTCGTCGACCTGCCCTTCGCGCTGCCGACTGCGGTGGCCGGCATCGCGCTGACCGCGCTGTACGCGCCGAACGGCTGGGTGGGCGCGCTGCTGAAGGACTGGTTCGGCATGAAGGTGGCGTTCACGCCGCTGGGCATCGCCATCGCGCTGACCTTCATCGGCCTGCCCTTCGTGGTGCGCACGGTGGAACCGGTGCTGCAGGACCTGCCGCCGGAGGAGGAGGAGGCCGCCGCCTGTCTGGGCGCGTCGCGCTGGCAGACCTTCCGCCACGTCATCCTGCCGGCGCTGATGCCGGCGCTGCTGACCGGCTTCGCGCTGGCCTTCGCCCGCGGGGTGGGGGAGTACGGCTCGGTCATCTTCATCGCCGGCAACATGCCGGGCGTCACCGAGATCGCCCCGCTGCTGATCGTCATCAAGCTGGAGCAGTACGACTTCGCCGGGGCCGCCGCGGTCGGTATGCTGATGCTGCTGGTGTCGTTCGCGATGCTGCTCGTCCTCAACCTGCTGCAGGCCTGGATGCGGAGGCGTCATGCCCGGTGAAGCCCACGCCTCGCGCTCGACGCTGGTCGAGCCGCTCTGGCTGCGCGCGGCGCTGATCGTCGCGGCGCTGGCCTTCCTCGGGCTGTTCCTGCTGCTGCCGCTGACCGTGGTGTTCGTCGAGGCGCTGAAGCGCGGCGTCGGCGCCTACTGGAACGCGCTGCAGGAGCCGGACGCGCTGTCGGCGATCAAGCTGACCCTGATGACCGCGGGAATCGCGGTGCCGCTGAACCTGCTGTTCGGCGTCTGCGCCTCCTGGTGCATCGCCAAGTTCGACTTCCACGGCAAGCACCTGCTGATCACGCTGATCGACCTGCCGTTCTCGGTATCGCCGGTGATCTCCGGCATGGTCTACGTGCTGCTGTTCGGGCTGAACGGCCTGCTGGGGCCATGGCTGCGCGAGCACGACGTGCAGATCATCTTCGCCCTGCCGGGCCTGGTGCTGGCCACCATCTTCGTCACCTTCCCCTTCGTCGCGCGCGAGCTGATCCCGCTGATGCAGGAGCAGGGGACGGAGGAGGAGGAGGCCGCCATCGTGCTGGGTGCGTCCGGCTGGCAGACCTTCTGGCGGGTGACGTTGCCCAACATCAAGTGGGGCCTGCTGTACGGCGTGCTGCTGTGCAACGCCCGCGCGATGGGCGAGTTCGGCGCGGTGTCCGTCGTCTCCGGCCACATTCGCGGCGAGACCAACACCATGCCGCTGCACGTCGAGATCCTCTATAACGAATACAACTTCGTCGCCGCCTTCGCGGTCGCGTCGGTTCTGGCCCTCCTCGCCCTGGTCACGCTCGCGGCCAAGACGGTGCTGGAGTGGCGGTTCGGGCACGAGCTGGCGGCGACGCGGCGGGGTGGATAGGAAACGGTCATGGGTCTTCGGCTTTCGGGAATCTCCAAGCGCTTCGGCGACTACCAGGCGCTGGACACGGTCGACCTCGAGGTGCGCACCGGCGAGCTGCTGGCGCTGCTCGGCCCCTCGGGGTCGGGCAAGACGACGCTGCTGCGCATCATGGCCGGGCTGGAGCAGCCGGACACCGGCTCGCTCCAGCTGCACGGCGAGGAGGCGCTGGGCCTGAAGCCGCGCGAGCGCGGCGTCGGCTTCGTGTTCCAGCACTACGCGCTGTTCCGCCACATGACGGTGCTCGATAACGTCGCCTTCGGCCTGAAGGTCCGCCCGCGCGGCGAGCGGCTGCCCAACGCCGAGATCCGCCGCCGGGTCGAGGAGCTGCTGCGCCTCGTCCAGCTCGCCCCCTTCGCCGACCGCTACCCGGCGCAGCTGTCCGGCGGCCAGCGGCAGCGCGTGGCGCTGGCGCGGGCGCTGGCCATCGAGCCCAAGGTGCTGCTGCTCGACGAGCCGTTCGGCGCGCTCGACGCCAAGGTGCGCAAGGAGCTGCGCCGCTGGCTGCGCGGCCTGCACGACGAGATGCACATCACCTCGGTCTTCGTCACTCACGACCAGGAGGAGGCGCTGGAGCTGGCCGACCGCGTCGTGGTGATGAGCCAGGGCCGCATCGAGCAGGTCGGCACCCCGGCCGAGGTGTACGACAACCCCGCCTCCACCTTCGTCTACGAGTTCCTCGGGCAGGTGAACCGGCTGGACTGCGTGGTGGATGGCGGCATCGCGGCGCTGGCCGGCGGCGCCCTGCGGGTGGCGACCGGCGACCCGGTGCAGGGCCCGGCCGTCGCCTTCATCCGCCCGCACGACGTGACGCTGTCGCCCGACCCGGAGGGGCCGGGCAACGTGCTGGGCGTCGTCACCGTTGGCCCGCAGGCGCGCATCGAGGTCGGATTGGCCGGGCAGATCCTCGAGGCCGAGATGCCGCGCGACCGGCTGGCGCAGATCGGCCTGCGCCTCGGCCACCGCTGTGCCGTGCAGATCGAGCGGGTGCGCGCCTTCCCGCGCGTCTGATCCGGAACGGCGCTCCGTTCCCCGTGTTGTGCCCGACAGGATGGCAGAACCGGGAGGAGCCCGAGATGGACGACGACCGCCGCTGGAAAGCCGAACGCGGGCGCTGGCTTGGCCGCGACCGCGGCATGGAGGGGCGCGGGGACTGGACCCGCGAGGACCGGAACGTTCACCGCAACACCGATCCGAACCAGTACAGCCGCTACGGCCGCGACGAGGAGTGGGAAGGCCGCTTCGGGCCGGAAGACTACGGCGGCGGCACCAGCCGCGGCGGCGTCGACTACGAGCGCCAGGGCTTCCAGATTCGCGGCGGCGGGCGGGGTGACGATGACCGCGACCGTGATTACGGGGAGCGGCGCGACCTCGGCCGCGGTTTCGGCCAGGGCCGGGGCTTGCGCGATTACGCCCACGACGAATGGGGCGGCACCGATGCCGACCGCATGCGCGAGGACCGCGCCCGGCAGGTCCGCCGGGAGTTCGGCCGCGACTATGCCCGCGACCGCGCCCGCCGGATGCGCGAGGGGAGCGAGCGCGGCTGGCTGGAGCGCATGGGCGACGAGGTCGCCTCCTGGTTCGGTGACGAGGACGCCGAGCGCCGCCGCCGCGTGGACGAGGCGCGCAGCCATCGCGGCCGCGGCCCCCGCGGCTACACCCGCTCCGACGAGCGCATCCGCGAGGACGTCAGCGACCGCCTGACCGACGACCCGTACGTCGACGCCTCGGACATCGAGGTGACGGTGAGCGGCGGCGAGGTGACGCTGGCCGGCCACGTCGATCACCGCGGCGCCCGCCGCCGCGCCGAGGATCTGGCCGAGTCCGTCTCCGGCGTGACCCACGTGCAGAACAACCTGCGCGTCCGCCAGGGCACCGGCACGGGGGCCGGAGCCAGCGCCATGGCCGGCATGACGAAGACCCGCACGCCGTGACGACGCGGGAGGGGGCGGGCCGGCGTCGCTCCGCCGTTAGTCCGGACCGTCAGCCCCGGCGCGGCGGGACGGGAAGGGTGGGGTCCGCGGCACGGACGGCTCCCCGATCGTCACTCCGCCGCCTCTCCGCGGCGCGGCGCGGGGCCGCCGGTGCGGCGCGAGCGGCGCACCAGCAGCGTGCGCAGCACCTGGTCCAGCCCTTCGGCGAGGTGCTGGTGGTGTGCGTCGCTCAGCGAGGCGATGGCCGCGGCCAGCTCGTTGAGCGGGTCGTGCTCCAGAACCAGACGGCCGGCCGCCGTCAGCTCCAGGTTCACGGTGCGCCGGTCGCGCTCGCTGCGCGACCGGTCGAGCAGGCCCTTCTTCAGCAGCGCCGCGATGGTCTGGCTGGCGGTGCCCTTGGTGGTGCCGTGATAGCGCGCGAACGCCACGACGCTGCGGGCGCTCGGCGTTGCCTGCGCGAAGTAGCGCAGCGCCGACCATTGCGCCGGGTTCAGCCCCTCCGTGAAGGCGAGACTGGCCGTGGTGCGCAGTACCTGCGCCATCACCTCGGCGGTCGTGCGCGCGCTGGGGCGCATGCCATGGTCCTTGCGTGGGACAGGTCCGGCACCCGGCACCGTGAGTCGAAACGAACGAACCCAGTGTATCCGAGCGCCGCCGCGAGGCAAGAGCGCGGGGTGAAAAAACCTCTGGACAGTCCGAACGCCGGCGCCTATACAGCCGCTCCCCGGTCGGACGCCGGAGCCGGAAGCGGCTTCGGACGAGGAACGGGGCGGGCCTGGAAGGCCCGAGGGTGATGGGATCTCTGGTGCCGGCCGTCCGGCGCGCCGCGAAGGCGGTAGCCAAGACGGACGGAGCCGACGCAAAAAGGCCTTGACGGCCGATTGCGGAAGCGCTAGAAAGACCATCCGCTGCGGGCGATCGCCCGCCGCTCCTTCGATCTTCCAGACCAGATGATGCGGATCGAGCCGGGCTTCCCGGTAAGAAAACGCGTCCGGTCCTTCGAAGGGGACAGGGATCTTTGACAAGCGAATACCGAATGAGAAGGGATGCGCAGGCGGTCGGCTTTGCGGGTCGGGGTTCCCGGGGTTTTGGGG
>NZ_LGQZ01000237.1 GCF_003116015.1 Azospirillum sp. TSO22-1 | reverse complement strand
GCCTTCTTCAGCTCCTCCACCCAGGCGACCAGCAGCTCGACCCGCTCGTGGTCGCGGCTGCCGCCGAGGTTCAGGTGCCGGGCGATCTCGGCGTAGCGCGCCACGCCCTTCGGCCGGTCGTACTGGCTGAACGCCGTCTGCTTGGTCGGGATGTCCGCCGCGTTGTAGCGGATCACGTTGGCGATCAGCAGCGCGTTGGCGATCCCGTGCGGCAGGTGGAACTCGGCGCCGAGCTTGTGCGCCATCGAGTGGCACACCCCCAGGAAGGCGTTGGCAAACGCGATGCCGGCCATCGTCGCGGCGTTGTGCACCAGCTCGCGCGCCTTCGGATCCCTGGCCCCGTTGGCGTAGGCCGAGGGCAGGTTCTCCTTCAACAGCTTCAGCGCCTGCAGCGCCTGCCCGTCGGTGTACTCGTTGGCCACCACCGAGACGTACGCCTCCAGCGCGTGCGTCACCGCGTCGATGCCGCCGGCCGCCGTCAGCCCCTTCGGCATGCCCATCACCAGATTGGCGTCGACGATCGCCATCGTCGGCGTCAGCTCGTAATCGGCGATCGGGTACTTGATGCCGGTGCGCTCGTCGGTCACCACCGCGAACGGCGTCACCTCCGAGCCGGTGCCCGAGGTGGTCGGCACCGCCACGAACGTCGCCTTCGCGCCCAGCTTGGGGAAGCGGTAGATGCGCTTGCGGATGTCCATGAAGCGCAGGGCGAGATCCTCGAACGCCACGTCCGGCGCCTCGTACATCACCCACATGATCTTCGCCGCGTCCATCGGCGAGCCGCCGCCCAGCGCCAGGATCACGTCGGGCTGGAAGGCGGTGGCCAGCGCCAGCCCCTTGCGCACCACCGCCAGCGTCGGGTCGGCATTGACCTCGAAGAAGGTCTCGACCTCCAGGCCGAGTCCCTTGAGCAGGCGCACCGTCTCCGAGACGTGGCCGTTCTCGAACAGGAAGCGGTCGGTGACGATCAGGCAGCGCTTCCTGCCGCGCAACTCCTCCAGCGCGAAGGGCAGGCAGCCGCGGCGGAAGTAGATCGCCTTGGGCAGCTTGTGCCACAGCATGTTCTCGGCCCGTTTGGCCAGCGTCTTGCGGTTCAGCAGGTGCCGCGGCCCGACGTTCTCCGAGATCGAGTTGCCGCCCCACGAGCCGCAGCCCAGCGTCAGCGACGGGGCGAGCCGGAAGTTGTAGAGGTCGCCGATGCCGCCCTGGCTGGACGGCGTGTTGATCAGGATGCGCGCGGTCTTCATGCGCTCGCCGAAGACGCGCAGCCGTTCGGTCTGCTGGTCCTGGTCGGTGTAGAGCGCCGAGGTGTGGCCGATGCCGCCCAGCGCCACCAGCGCCGCCGCCGTGTCGCAGGCGTGCGTGAAGTCCTTGGCGCGGTAGAGGGCCAGGGTGGGGGAGAGCTTCTCGTGGGCGAAGGGCTCGGCCTCGGACACGTCCTCGACCTCGGCGATCAGCACCTTGGTGGCGGCGGGCACGCTGATCCCGGCCATGGCGGCGATGCTCTGCGCCGACTGGCCGACGATGTCGGCGTTGAGGTGGCCGTCCACCAGCAGCACCTTGCGGACGGCGTCGGCTTCCTTGGCGCTGAGGATGTGGCCGCCGTGGTGGGCGAAGCGGTCGCGCACCGCCTCGTACACGCTGTCCACGACGATGGCCGACTGCTCGGAGGCGCAAACGACGCCGTTGTCGAAGGTCTTGGACATCAGGATGGAGGCCACCGCGCGCTTGATGTCGGCGAACTCGTCGATGACCGCCGGGGTGTTGCCGGCGCCGACGCCGATGGCCGGCTTGCCCGAGGAGTAGGCGGCCTTGACCATGCCCGGGCCGCCGGTGGCGAGGATCAGGCTGATGTCCGGGTGGTGCATGACGGCGTTGGACAGCTCGAGCGACGGCTCGTCGATCCAGCCGATGATGTCGGCCGGGGCGCCGGCGGCGACGGCGGCTTCCAGCACGATGCGGGCGGCCTCGCAGGTCGCCTTGCGGGCGCGCGGGTGGGGGGAGAAGACGATGCCGTTGCGGGTCTTCAGGCTGATCAGCGCCTTGAAGATGGCGGTGGAGGTCGGGTTGGTGGTGGGGACGATGGCGCAGATCAGGCCGACCGGCTCGGCGATGGTGAGGATGCCGGCCTCGCGGTCTTCCGACAGGACGCCGCAGGTCTTCTCGTCCTTGTAGGCGTTGTAGATGTACTCGGAGGCAAAGTGGTTCTTGATCACCTTGTCTTCCATGACGCCCATGCGGGTCTCCGCGACCGCCAGCCTGGCGAGCGGGATGCGGGCGT
>NZ_LGQZ01000190.1 GCF_003116015.1 Azospirillum sp. TSO22-1 | reverse complement strand
CAGCGTCACGTCGACCTCGACGGTCGGGTTGCCGCGGCTGTCCAGGATCTCGCGGGCGGTGATGTCGGTGATGGCGCTCATGGTGTCGGTGTTTCCGTAATTCGGGTGAAAGGATGGCTCAGTGGCGTGTCGCCGGGCGGCGGTAGATGAACCAGTAGACGGCGCCGACCAGCAGCGCGCCGCCGACCCAGTTGCCGAGCGTCACCGCGCCGAGGTTGAGGAGGAAATGACCGGTGTCGATGGACGGGAAGCTCTTGTGCAGTTCCGCCCAGAAGCTGTCGGGCGCCCCCCATTGGATGAGCATGCCCAGCGGCACGAAGTACATGTTGGCGACGCAGTGCTCGAACCCGGCGGCGACGAAGGCGCTCACCGGCAGCACGATGGCGGCGATCTTGTCGCCCACGCCGCGCGCGCCCAGCGCCAGCCACACCGCCAGGCAGACCAGCACGTTGCACAGGATGCCCAGGAAGAACGCCTGGACGACGGGAAGCGCGCTCTTGGTCGTCGCGATGTACAGCGCCGTCGCCCCCACGGCACCGTGCCCGAACGTGTACTGGCCGGACAGGTACACCAGCACGGCCGTGCCGAGCGCGCCGACGAAATTGCCGAGCCACACCAGCGTCCACACCCGCAGCATCTCGCGGATGCTCAGCCGGCCGCTGGCCCAGGCCATCACCAGCAGCGCGTCGCCGGTGAACAGCTGGGCGCCGCCCACCACCACCAGAACGAGGCCCAGCGAGAACACCAGGCCGCCCAGCAGGCGCATGACGCCGTAGGGCACCATGCCCTCCGCCCCCGACCAGGTGATGGTGGCGAACAGCCCGCCGAGCGCCACGAAGGCGCCGGCCAGCACGGCGAGCGCCAGCAGCGTCAGGGTGTCGGTGTGCGCCTTCTTGACGCCGAGGTCCTCGGCGGCCTGGGCGATGGCGGGGGGCAGGCGGGCGTCCAGGGTGTACGGCGGTTCCACGCCCGGCAGTTGATGCGTGTCCATGGGTCTGTCCTTCAGGATCGGGCCGTTCAGGCTGTGCGCAGGCCCTGCGCCCGGAAATGGTCGCGCACCCGCCCGGTCAGCTCGTCCGAGGGGGGCTCGGTGGTGGCGAGGAGGTAGGGAATGCCCAGCTCGCGCCATTTGAATTCGCCCAGCTTGTGGAAGGGCAGGACGTCCACCCGCTCCACCACGCCCAGGCCGGCGGCGAACTCGGCCAGGGCGTCGATCTCGCCGATGTCGTCGGTCAGGCCGGGCACCAGCACGTAGCGCAGCCAGATCGGCTTGCCCATCAGGCTCAGGCGCTCGGCGAACTCCAGCGTCGGGCGCAGCGGCACGTTGGTCAGCGCGCGGTAGGTGGATTCCTTGAACGCCTTGATGTCGAGCAGCACCAGATCGACGTCGGCCAGCAGGTGGTCGTCGGCGTGCGCGCCGAGGAAGCCGGAGGTGTCGATCGCCGTGTGCAGGCCGTGCTCCTTGGCGCCGCGCAGGACGGCGGCGCAGAACTCCGGCTGCACCAGCGGCTCGCCGCCGCTGATGGTCAGCCCGCCCCGGGCGCGCTTGAGGAAGTCGGCGTAGCCCGCGACCTCGGCGACGATCTCGGCCGCGGCGGTGCGGGTGCCGTCGTGCATGTGGCGGGTGTCGGGGTTGTGGCAGTACTGGCAGCGCAGCGGGCAGCCGGCCAGGAACAGCACGTAGCGGATGCCGGGGCCGTCCGCCGTGCCCCCGGTCTCGATCGAGTGCACCCAACCATCGACCTTGGGGCCATCGACCTTTGGAAGGCCGGCGTGAACGTGCGTGTCCATGGTGCGGTGTCCCCTTGCGCTAGCCCGAGATGACCACGAGGGCTCCGTGCGCGGTGATGTGCAGCTCCGCGCGAATATATCGTCCGCTTTCGCCCTTCCACCAGCGGCCCGGCGCTTCGAGGAAGCGGAAGCCGCTCTGGGTGAGGAAGGGTATGGCTTGGTCGGCGTCCGGGAAGTGCCGTGTCTCAACGTCCATGGCGGTGCCTCAGGGCCAGACCGCGGCCCACACCATCGCCAGGCAGAGGAACCCCACGATGAGGGGGATCAGCCGGTCGATCTGGTCGTCCGCCCCGGAGACATGCTCGGCGGCGTTTTTGAAGGGATAGGGGTAGTAGTGCATGGCTCGTGTCCTGTGCGGCGCCCTTCCGCACGGGAAGGGCGCCGCGTCGGTGCCTCAGTGCATGGCGTGGAAGGTTCGGGAGATGACGTCGAGCTGCTGCTCGCGGGTCAGCTTGATGAAGTTCACGGCGTAGCCGGAGACGCGGATGGTGAGCTGCGGGTACAGCT
>NZ_LGQZ01000119.1 GCF_003116015.1 Azospirillum sp. TSO22-1 | reverse complement strand
TTCCCCCGCCACATCCATTTCGTCCAGGACCTGCCCAAAACGGCAACCGGAAAAATCCAGCGCTTCCGATTGCGCCAGATGACCGCGGACACCGTCGGGGCCTAAACGTTCGGAGCATCCATGACCGCTGCCGCCCTCCCGTCGTCCATCGAGCGTCCCGTGGAGGCCGGCACGGTCCAGGTGGCGCCCGGCGTCCACTGGGTCCGCATGCCGCTGCCCTTCGCGCTCGACCACATCAACCTGTGGCTGCTGGAGGACGGGCCGGGCTGGACGCTGGTCGACACTGGCTTCAACAGCGAGGCGACGCGCGCCCTGTGGGAACGGCTGTTCGCCGGCGTGATGGGCGGCCGGCCGATCACCCGCGTGGTCGCCACCCACTTCCACCCCGACCACATGGGGCTGGCCGGCTGGCTGGCGCCGCGCTTCGACGCGACCTTCCACGCCACGCTGACGGAGTGGCTGTACGGCCGCATGCTGACGCTGGAGCCGGACGAGCTGGCGCGCCCGCAGGTCGAGCGCTTCTACCGCGCCGCCGGCCTGCCCGAGGACATGATCGAGGCGGTCATCAACCGCCCGAACGGCTACCGGCGCGCGGTGGTGCCGCTGCCGACGGCGCTGCACCGCCTGCACGACGGCGACGCGCTGGAGGTCGGCGGGCACCGCTGGCGGGTGGTGGTCGGCCGCGGCCACGCGCCGGAGCAGGCCTGCCTGCTCGACGAGGCGCGCGGCCTGTTCATCGCCGGCGACCAGATCCTGCCGAAGATCAGCCCGAACGTCAGCGTCTGGCCGCACGAGCCGGACTCCGACCCGCTGAGCGACTTCCTGGAGACGCTGCGGGCGTTCAAGGCGCTGCCGGCGGACGCGCTGGTGCTGCCCTCGCACGGGCACCCCTTCACCGGCCTGCACGGCCGCATCGACGAGCTGGTGGAGCACCACGGTGAGCGCCTCGACGAGACGGTGGCCGCCTGCGCCGGGCCGGCGACCGCCTACGAGGTCATGCAGGCGATGTTCACCCGCAAGCTCGACGTCCACCAGACCCGCTTCGCGGTCGGCGAGGCGATCGCGCACCTGAACCACCTCGTGCGGCAGGGCCGCGTGGTGCGCAAGCGCGGGGCGGGGGCGGACCGCTACCGGCGGGCGTGAGTCACCGCTTGCACCCGACCACCACCGCGGCGACGGCGGCGCGGGTGCCGCCGGTGTAGCGGTTGGCCAGGACGTCCTGCCAGAGGTTGGCGCGCTTCAGCTCGTCGGCGATGCAGCGGCACTGCGCGGCGCAGGTGGTCTGGCCGCTGGTGGCGCAGCCGGCCTCGCAGTTGGTCAGGAAGTCCCGCGTGTCGCGGTCCGGCCCGCTGGACAGCAGGACCAGCAGCGACAGCGCGCCGAACAGCACCGGCTGGTGCACGAGGTAGATCGGCAGGCTCCAGCGCCCCATCCAGGCGAGCGCCCGGCCGCCGGCGCCTCCCGGCCGCCACGCCGCCGGCGCGCCGCGCCCGCGCCACAGCTGTCCCAGCGCGATCCCCCACAGCACGATGCCGAACCACGGGAACAGCGGCACGTAGTCGTTGGAGTCGGGCGGGAAGGTCATCAGCCCGATCCATTGCAGCGCCGGCTGGTCGAACAGCGGCACGCTGGTGAGGTCCGGCAGCACCCAGACCGCGACGCCGAGCGCCGCGTTCGCCCACGCCGGCAGGCGCAGGAAGGCAAGGCCGAGCACGCTCGCCACCGCGATGTGGTGGAGCACGCCGAAGAAGATCGGGCTGTCCGGGAACTGCGCGTAGGACACCGCCGACACCGCGCCGGCCGCGCCGGCCAGCAGCCCGAGCCGCCACAGGAACCGCCGCCGGTCGAACCCGCGCTGCGCCGCCAGCACGAGGCTGACGCCGACCAGCAGCAGGAAGCTGCCGAGGATCGCCGTGCGCGCCGCCAGCCAGAACGGGTTCTCCAGCAGGTTGAGCCGGGCGAACCCCAGGAAGTCGAGGTCCCAGCTCAGGTGGTAGGCCGCCATGGCGAGGATCGCCACGCCGCGCGCGGCATCGACGACGGGGAGGCGGGCGGCGGAGGGGGAAGGCGGCACGGCGGGCATGCGGCGTTGATGCCCGATTGCGGGTAGGCTGTCCACGGCGGAGCTTGAATCCCTCTCCCGCCCCGGGAGAGGGTGGCCGCCGCAGGCGGCCGGGTGAGGGTAAATTCAAGGATCCTTGCACTGACCCTCACCCTCCCGCCGCAACGCGGCGGGCCCCTCCCTCTCCCGGGGCGGGGGAGGGGGTATGAGAACGGGGTGTCCACGTTGTCCGTCGCCTGTG
>NZ_LGQZ01000074.1 GCF_003116015.1 Azospirillum sp. TSO22-1 | reverse complement strand
TGTCAGCGCCGGATGAATACTCCTCAAAAGGGGCGGCTGAAATTTCCCCAGGCTGACGCAACGGCACGGCCCCGGGGCGTACGCCCCGGGGCCGTGCGGCCGCCCGCTGCCCATCATTCCCTCGGTGGGTCGAGGGAGGGCGCGGGTGGTCACACGTGGGGAACTCGTCATGATTCTCGATCTTGCCCGCGAGGGCATGTCCGTGTTGGCGATCGCGCGCCGCACCGGGCTGGACCGCAAAACCATCCGCAAGTACATCGCCCGCGGTCTGGAGCCGCCGGCCTACACGCCACGCCCGCCCAAACCGACGCTCGTCGGCCCCTTTGAGCCCTATCTGCGCGAGCGCATCGCCGCGTTTCCGGAACTCACCGCCAGTCGTCTGCTGCGTGAGATCCGCGTCCTCGGCTACGCGGGTGGCTACACGGCGCTGAAAGACTTCCTGCGCACCGTCCGCCCCAAGCCCACAGCCACCTTCGAGCGCCGCTTCGAAACTCCGCCGGGCAAGCAGGCCCAGGTCGACTTCGCCTTCTTCAAGACGGCCTTCACCGATGAGCCCGAGGTGGAGCGCATCGTCTGGCTGTTCTCCATCGTGCTCGGCCACAGCCGCATGATGTGGGCCCGCTTCGTCGCCCGTCAGGACCTGCAGACCGTGCTGCGCTGCCACGTCGCCGCCTTCGAGGCGTTCGGCGGCGTGCCCGAGCAGATCCTCTACGACCGCATGAAGACCGCCGTGCTCGGCGAGGCCGAGGATCCCGATCAGCCCGGCAAGGGCATCGCCTACAACGCCAAGCTCCTGGACCTCGCCGGCCATTACGGCTTCCTGCCGAAGGCCTGCAAACCCTACCGGGCGAAAACCAAAGGCAAGGTGGAGCGCCCCTTCCGCTACGTGCGCGAGGATTTCTTCCTGGGGCGCAGCTTCCGCAACCTCGAGGACCTGAACGCCCAGTTCACCCAATGGCTGGACCAGATCGCCAACCTTCGCCGGCACGCCACGACGGGCCGGGTCGTCGTCGAGCACTTCGCCGAGGAGCGCCTCGCCCTCAAGGCGCTGCCGGCTGGCCCGTTCAACACCGTGCTGGCCCTGGAACGCCGCATCACCCGCGAGGGCATGGTGTCGGTGGCCGGCAATCTCTACTCGGTGCCGGACAGCACACGCCGGCGCACCGTCGAAGTGCAGGTCACGGCCGACGCGGTGAACATCCTGGAGGACGGCGCGCTCGTCGCATCGCATCCTCCGCTGGAGGGGCGCGGCCAACGCCGCATCGCCCCCGACCACCGCACCCACCCGCCGCCGGGCAACAGCCTAACGCCGCGCGAGGATGCCAAACCCGCGGCGCCGCGGCCCTGCGGCGACACGGTCACACCGCGGGACTTGGCCATCTACGACGCCATCGGCCGCCGCCTTGCCGGCCAGGAGAGTGTCCGATGAGCACCGTCTCGCTCGACGCCGGGCCGGCCACCCTGGACCGCATCCGCCGTCATCTGGTCGGCCTGAAGATGCCGCGTGCCCTGGAGGTGCTGGAGCACATCCTGCGCCGCATCGAGCGCGGCGAGATCTCCGCCCTGGAGGCCATCGACAGCCTGCTCGGCGAGGAGCTGACCCTGCGCGAAGGGCGGCGGGTGAAGAGCGCGCTGAAGATGGGGCGGCTGCTCAACATCAAGACGCTGGCCGGCTTCGACTTCTCCTTCCAGCCCTCGCTCGACCGCGACCGCATCATGGCGCTGGCGCAGCTCGACTTCGTGGAGCGCCACGAGGTGGTGCATTTCCTCGGCCAGCCCGGCTGCGGCAAGACGCACCTGGCGCTCGCCCTGGGCGTCGAGGCGGTCAAGGCCGGACGCTCGGTGTACTTCGCCACGCTGGCCGACATCGTCGGTTCGCTGGCCAAGGCGGAACGGGAGGGGACGCTGCGCGAGCGGCTGCGCTTCCTGTGCCGGCCGCAGTTGCTGATCGTGGACGAGATCGGTTACCTGCCGGTGATCCCCGGCGGCGGTAACCTGTTCTTCCAGCTCGTGAATGCCCGCTACGAGCGCGGCGCCATGATCCTGACGTCGAACCGCGGCTTTTCCGAATGGGGCGACGTCTTCGGCGGCACCGTGGTCGCCACGGCGCTGCTGGACCGGCTGTTGCACCATGCCATCGTGGTCCAGATCGAGGGCGCCAGCTACCGTTTGCGCCGTCACGCCGAGCTGATCCCGGAGACCACCCGCACCCGGCCGATCAGCGCCCCTCCACCACCGCCGCGCCGCCGCGGGCGGCCACCGAAAGCGAGGCCCATCGACCCAGCCGCCGATCCTTGACTCCGCCAACCATCTGGGGATTTTTCGCCCGCCCGTTTTGGGGAAACTTCATCCGGCCTTTACA
>NZ_LGQZ01000095.1 GCF_003116015.1 Azospirillum sp. TSO22-1 | reverse complement strand
GGCGGGTTCATGGGGGCCGGAACCCCGCCCCGCCTCATCGACGAACTCGTCCGCCAAGGCAAACGCGACCTGACGGTGATCGGCAACGACACGGCGCGGCCCGGCGTCGGGATCGGCAAGCTCATCGCGGCGAAGTTGGTGCGCCGGGTGATCACCAGCCACATCGGCACCAACCCCGAGACGCAGCGCCAGATGATCGCCGGCGAGACCGAGGTCGAGCTGGTGCCGCAGGGCACGCTGGCCGAGCGCATCCGCGCTGCCGGCTTCGGCCTGGGCGGCGTGCTGACGCCGACCGGCGTCGGCACCGTGGTGGCGGAGGGGAAGCGCACCGTCGAGATCGAGGGCCGCACCTTCCTGCTGGAGATGCCGCTGAAGGCCGACTTCGCGCTCGTCAACGCCAAGCGCGCCGACTACATCGGCAACCTCGAATTCGCGCTCACGTCGCGCAACTTCAACCCGCTGATGGCGATGGCGGCCGAAACCGTAATCGCGGAAGCGGAGGACATCGTGCCCGTGGGCGTCATCCCACCCGACGCGGTCGGCGTGCCCAACGTGCTGGTTGACTACCTCGTCGGCAAGGAGCGGTCCCATGGATGAGAAGACGCTGATCGCCAAGCGCGTGGCGCTGGAGTTCAAGGACGGTGACTTGGCGAACCTCGGGATCGGGCTGCCGACCCTGGTCGCGCGCCACCTGCCGACCGGCATCGACGTGTTCTTCCAGTCCGAGAACGGCATCATCGGCATGCAGGCTCTGCCCCAGGAGGGCGTCGCCTGGAACGACCTGACCGACGCCGGCGGCAGCCCGATCGGCGCGATCCCCGGTGCGGCGGCCTTCGACAGCGCGCTGTCGTTCGGCTTCATCCGCGGCGGGCACCTGGACGTGACGGTGCTGGGCGGCCTGCAGGTGGACGAGGTGGGACATCTCGCCAACTGGATGGTGCCCGGCAAGATGGTGCCCGGCATGGGCGGGGCGATGGACCTGGTCTCGGGCGCCAAGCGCGTGATCGTCGCCATGACCCACACGGCCAAGGGCGAATCCAAGATCATGAAGCGCTGTACGCTGCCGCTCACCTCGGTGCGCCGCGTCGATCTCGTGGTCACCGACATGGCGGTGATCGAACCGACGGAGGAAGGCTTGGTGCTGAAGGAGACCGCGCCCGGCGTCACCGTCGAGCAGGTCCTGGCAGCCACCGAGGCCGCCCTGATCGTACCGGCCGAGGTGCCGGTGATGCCCATCTCCGCCTGACACTTCTACCACGGCCGGCGCCACAGCCGCCGTCTGGACATCCAACCATTGCGCCGCGAGCTTGCGCTCGCGGCACATCGGCTCCCCCATGCCTGAATCAGGAACCCCACATGTCCGCATCCAACATCGTCACCGTGACCGTCCCCGTCGCCTTCCAGATCTCCGTGGAGGTTCCGGCCAACAGTGGCGCCAACCAACGCGTGCTGGCTGAGGCGCTCGCCGCTTATGCGGCTGAGCACTTCGCGCACGTCAGCCAAGCTCAGAT
The DNA here is from genome assembly GCF_003116015.1 of Azospirillum sp. TSO22-1. Lineage (GTDB taxonomy): Bacteria > Pseudomonadota > Alphaproteobacteria > Azospirillales > Azospirillaceae > Azospirillum. The sequence goes on along the minus strand of NZ_LGQZ01000095.1, from coordinate 872 downwards.
CCATGCCTTCAACGAGGTGAACCGCATCCACCCGCACGGCACCGGCGTGATCACCGCCGTGTCGAGCGGCGTCGATGCCGCTCAGAAGACAGCCGCTTGAGGAAGGAGCAGAGCCATGACTGCCGTCGTGATCGCCAGCGCCGCTCGTACGCCGATCGGTGCGTTCAATGGCGGCCTGAGCTCCGTTCCAGCGCACGCGCTGGGTGAAGCTGTCATCCGCGAGGCGCTCAAGCGTGCCAAAACAGATCCTGCCGAAGTCACTGAAGTCATCCTCGGTCAGGTGCTGACCGCAGGGCAGGGCCAGAACCCGGCCCGGCAGGCGGCGGTGAACGCCGGGATCCCGGTGGAGAAGAGCGCCTTCGGCGTCAATCAGGTCTGTGGCTCAGGACTGCGTGCGGTGGCGCTCGGCTACCAGGCAGTCCGCGAAGGCGACGCCGAGGTGATGGTGGTGGGCGGCCAGGAAAGCATGAGCCTGTCGCCGCATGTCATGCACCTGCGCAACGGCACCAAGATGGGCTCGGCCGAGTTGCTCGACACCATGCTCAAGGACGGCTTGTGGGACGCCTTCCAGGGCTACCACATGGGCGTCACAGCGGAGAACGTCGCCCGCAACTGGAACCTGACGCGTGAGGAGCAGGACGCCTTCGCAGTTGCCTCGCAGCAGAAGGCCGAGGCCGCCATCAAGGCCGGCCGCTTCAAGCACGAGATCGTCCCGGTCACCATCAAGACCCGCAAGGGCGACGTGGTCATCGACACCGACGAGCACCCGAAGTTCGGCACCACCATTGAGTCGCTGGCCAAGCTGCGCCCGGCCTTCGCCAAGGACGGCACGGTGACCGCCGGCAACGCCTCGGGCATCAACGACGGCGCCG
>NZ_LGQZ01000109.1 GCF_003116015.1 Azospirillum sp. TSO22-1 | reverse complement strand
CGGGTGTCGAGACGCTGCGCGGCGGTGCCAACACCGACGTCGTCACGCTGGGCAACGCCGGCAACACGCTGATCCTGGCCGGTATCGAGACGCTGGTCGGCGGCGGCGGCAACGACGTGATCACGCTGAGCAACATCGGCGTGTCGCTGACGGTGTCGGGTGTCGAGACGCTGACCGGTGGCACCGGCGGTGATTGGGTCACGCTCGGCTCGGCGGGCAGCACGACGACCATCACGGGCGTCGAGACGCTGCGCGGCGGTTCGGGCAGCGACGTGATCACGCTGGGCGGCACCAGCGGCAACTCGCTGATCCTGTCGGGCATCGAGACGCTGGTCGGCAGCTCGGGCAGCGATTGGGTGACGCTCGGCAACATCGGCAACACGATGACGGTGAGCGGCGTCGAGACGCTGCGCGGCGGCACCGGGGCCGACGTGATCACGCTGGGCAACAGCGCCAACACGCTGATCCTGGCTCTGGTCGATACGTTGACCGGCGGCTCGGGGGTTGACGTCGTGACGCTCGGCAACATCGGCAACACGATGACGGTGAACAACGTCGAGAGCCTCACCGGCGGTAGCGCGATCGACAACATCACCGTGAGCAGCGGCAGCAGCAACATCCGCTTCCAGGGCAACGGCGGCGCCGACGCCGTGAGCCTGCAGGCGGGTGGCGGCACCGACACCATCGTCTTCGCGACCAACGCGGACGGCGGTGCGGCCGGTACCAACAGCGGCTTCGACACCTACGCCAACTTCCAGGCGTCGGGTGACTCGATCCAGCTGACCGGTACGCTGCGGACCGAGATCGACGACAACAGCAACGCTGCGCTGGCGGTCGCGACCCGGGCGAGCGGCGCGGTCAACCTGGGCACCGACGAGGTGGTGGTCCTCTCCACCGCGGCCGGTTCTCTGGACGACGCGAACTTCGCCTCGTTCCTCAGCGCCCTGGGCACGGTCACCGGCTCCTCGGCCGGCGCGGATGCCCTGGTCCTGGCGAACAACGGTGTGGACACCGGCCTGTACTACATCGTCGATACGGATGGGAACGGCACGATCGCCGCTTCCGAGACCCGCCTCCTGGCGAAGTTCACCGGTACGACGAACCTCAACTCGACCAACTTCAGCCTCGGCTGATCGCGGTCGGACAACGCCTAAGAGAGAGGGCGGCCCCCAGGGGCCGCCCTTTTTTCTTTGCGGGGACGGGCTTCGCCGCGCAGTCTGCCGCTGCGCCCCCGGGGAGAGGCAGGCCAGGGAGATGAAGGCAATGGACGGTACGGTTCTGATCACCGGTGCGCTCGGCCAGGACGGCTGGCTGCTCGCCCGCCGGCTGGTCGAGGAGGGGCACGAGGTCGTCGGGCTGGTCCGTCCCGGCAGCGCCGGGGGGCGCCCGGCGCCGTGCCGGCTGGCGGAGATCGACCTCGGCGACGCGGCGGCCATCGACCGGATCGTCCGCGAGCTGCGCCCGGCGCGGGTCTTCCACATCGCCGCGGCCCACCACTCCGCCGAGGTGCCGCTGGCTGCCGACCCGGAGCTGTGGCGGGCGATGACCACGGTCAACCACGTGGCCACCACCCTGCTGATCCAGGCCATCCTCGGCCACGCGCCGGAGTGCCGCCTGGTCTACGCGGCGTCCAGCCAGATGTACCGGCCGGGCGACGCCGACCGCGTCATCGACGCCGCGTCGCCGCGCGACCCTGCGACCTACTACGGGCTGACCAAGATGTGGGCGATGGACGCGATCCGCTACGCGCGCGAGCAGTTCGGCCTGCGCGGCGGCACGGCGATCCTGTTCAACCACGAATCCCCGCTGCGGCCGGAGAGCTTCGTCAGCCGCAAGATCTCCGCCGCCGCGGCGCGGATCCGGCGCGGGTTGGCCCGGCGGCTGGAACTGCGCAACGTCGGCGCACGCGCCGACTGGTTCGCGGCGGAGGACGCGGTGGACGCCATGCTCCGCCTGTCGCTGGCCGGGCGTCCGGCCGACTACGCCGTCGGCTCCGGCCGGGCGTCCGGGGTGCGCGACCTGCTCGACGCGGCGTTCTCCGCCGTCGGGCTCGACTGGCGGGAGCACGTCGACGCGCAGAGCGACATCGACCGGCCGACCCTGGTGGCGGACGTCGCGCCGATCGGCCGCGATCTCGGCTGGGCGCCGCGGGAGGACATCCGCGACACCCTGCGCCGGATGGCATTGGCCGACCTTGACGCCCTGGCCTGACGGGCGGGGACTTTTCGCGGCGGCTCCCGCGGGTGTGCTTGTGCGCCCGTGGGCAACGTTCTATCGTCGCGCGGGCTCCGCCTCCGGCCGCCGGAGCGGTCCTTTCCTGCCACGCTTTGCCTGTTCGGTGCCATGGACATTCGCGGAAAGAAGTTTCTGGTGATCGGCGGGGCCGGTCTCATCGGCTCCCACACCGTCGACGCGCTCACCCGCC
>NZ_LGQZ01000246.1 GCF_003116015.1 Azospirillum sp. TSO22-1 | reverse complement strand
CATGCGCATCGCGATGATCGGTACCGGGTACGTTGGCTTGGTGTCGGGCGCCTGTTTTTCGGAGTTCGGCGTGGAGGTGTGCTGCGTCGATAAGGACGCCGGCAAGATCGAGCGGCTGAAGCGCGGCGAGATCCCGATCTACGAGCCGGGCCTGGACGACCTCGTCGCCCGCAACGTCGCCGCCGGGCGGCTGTCCTTCACCACCGAACTGGCCGAGGCCATGGCGGGGGTGGACGCCGTCTTCATCGCCGTCGGCACCCCGTCGCGCCGCGGCGACGGCCACGCCGACCTCTCCTACGTCTACGGCGCGGCGGAAGAGATCGCCCGCCACCTCGACCACTACACCGTGGTGGTGACCAAATCGACCGTGCCGGTCGGCACCGGCCGCGAGGTCGAGCGCATCATCCGCGCCGCCCGCCCCGACGCCGCCTTCGACGTCGCCTCCAACCCCGAGTTCCTGCGCGAGGGCTCGGCCATCGGCGACTTCATGCGCCCCGACCGCGTCGTCATCGGCGCCGGCTCCGACCGCGCCCGCGAGGTGATGCGCCAGCTCTACCGGCCGCTCTTCCTCATCGAGACGCCGATCGTCATGACCGCGCTGGAGACCGCCGAGCTCATCAAGTACGCCGCCAACGCCTTCCTGGCGGTCAAGATCACCTTCATCAACGAGATCGCCGACCTGTGCGAGAAGGTCGGCGCCAACGTCCACGACGTCGCCAAGGGCATGGGCCTGGACGGCCGCATCGGGCGGAAGTTCCTGCACGCCGGCCCGGGCTACGGCGGCTCCTGCTTCCCCAAGGACACGCTCGCCCTGGTGCGCACCGGCCAGGACCACGACAGCCCGGTCCGCATCGTCGAGACGGTGGTCGACGTCAACGACAAGCGCAAGAAGGCCATGGCGCAACGCGTCATCGACGCCTGCGGCGGCTCGCTGGCGGGCCGGACGGTCGCCATCCTCGGCGTGTCGTTCAAGCCGAACACCGACGACATGCGCGACGCGCCGTCGCTCGACATCATCCCCGCCCTGCAGACGGCCGGCGCCAGCGTGCGCGCCTTCGACCCGGCCGGCATGCACGAGGCGGCGAAGCTGCTGCCCGGCGTCACCTGGTGCGAGGATTCCTACCAGGCGCTCGACGGTGCGGATTGCGTGGCGATCCTCACCGAATGGAACGAGTTCCGCGCGCTCGACCTCAAGCGGGTCAAGGCGCTGCTGAAGCGGCCGGTGATGATCGACCTGCGCAACGTCTACAGCCCGGCGGACATGGCGGCCGCCGGCTTCACCTACACCTCCATCGGCCGCCCGGCCCAAGCAAACGAGGACGTCGCCCCGTGAGCCAGACCCACCAGTTCCACCCCACGGTGCTGCGCGAGTACGACATCCGCGGCATCGTCGGCCAGACGCTGAGCGAGGCCGACGCGCGCGCGGTGGGCCGCGCCTTCGGCACCGTGGTGGTGCGCGGCGGCGGGAAGACCGCCTGCGTCGGCTACGACGGCCGGCTCAGCTCGCCGGCCTTGGAAGCGGCGATGGTCGAGGGGCTGGCCTCGACCGGGCTGCACGTGCTGCGCATCGGGCTGGGGCCGACGCCGATGCTGTACTTCGCCACCCGCGACCGCCAGGCGGACGCCGGCATCATGATCACCGGCTCGCACAACCCGCCGGACTACAACGGCATCAAGATGATGCTGGGCAAGGGCCCGGTGTACGGCGACATGATCCAGAACCTCGGCCGGCTCGCCGCGGCGGGCGACTACGCCGTGGGCGACGGCTCGTCCGAGCAGGTGGACGTGCAGGACGCGTACGTCGCCCGCATGCTGCAGGACTACGACGGCACGCGCGACCTGAAGATCGCCTGGGACGCCGGCAACGGCGCGTCGGGCGAGATCCTGCGCCGCCTGACCGCCAAGCTGCCGGGCAAGCACGTGCTGCTGTTCGACGCCATCGACGGGACCTTCCCGAACCACCACCCCGACCCGACGGTGGAGAAGAACCTCGTCGATCTGAAGCGGGCGGTGGCGGAGCACGGTTGCGACCTGGGCATCGGCTTCGACGGCGACGGCGACCGCATCGGCGCCATCGACCACCAGGGCCGCGTGGTGTGGGGCGACCAGCTGGTGGCGATCTACGCCGCCGACGTGCTGAAGAGCCACCCCGGCGCGACGATCATCGCCGACGTGAAGGCGAGCCAGACGCTGTTCGACGAGATCGCGAAGCACGGCGGCCAGCCGCTGATGTGGAAGACCGGGCACTCGCTGCTGAAGGCGAAGATGGCGGAGACCGGCTCGCCGCTGGCCGGCGAGATGTCGGGGCACATCTTCTTCGCCGACAAGTGGTACGGGTTCGACGACGCGTTGTACTGCGCGGTGCGTCTGGCCGGCTTGGTGTCGAAGCTGGGGGTGTCGCTGGCCGAGCTGCGCGACCGGCTGCCGCCGGTGCTGAACACGCCGGAGACGCGCTTCCAGACCAGCGAGGAGCGCAAGTTCGCGGTGGTCGAGGAGGTGAAGGGGCGGCTCGAGGCGGCGGGGGCGACGGTGAACGCCATCGACGGGGTGCGGGTGACGACGGCGGACGGCTGGTGGCTGCTGCGGGCGTCGAACACGCAGGACGTGCTGGTGGCGCGGGCCGAGGCGTTCAGCGAGGACGGGCTGGAGCGGCTGAAGGCGGCGCTGGTCGAGCAGCTCAAGCTCTCCGGCCTCAAGGAGCC
>NZ_LGQZ01000160.1 GCF_003116015.1 Azospirillum sp. TSO22-1 | reverse complement strand
GCTGCCCCCGCCTGTGGGCCTCGGCGGTGCGGCGGGTGGCGTCCTCCGCCGCGCGATGCCCGGCCTGCTCGCGCTCCCGCTCGGCGGCGGCGTCCGCGGCCAGGCGGCGCGACTGGCGGATGGTGCGCTCCGCCCGCCAGATCACCAACAGCAGGATGACGAACGCGATGCCGCCACACGCCACCGTAACCGCCAGAAGGTTCTCGAACAGGCGTCGGCTGTGCCCGATGATGGCGCCGATGTCGCTGTAGATCTCGATGACGCCGACCTGCCGGCCCTGCTGCGTCAGCGGCGCGTAGGTGCCGATGGCGTCGGCCGTGACCCGCCGGCCGCCCAGATCGACCAGCGCCTTCCCCATGGCCAGTTCGGTGTCCCAGGCGCCTTGCCGGGCAATGGCGAAGGGCGGCGCCGCGGGGGCCTTGCGCTCGGCGATGTTCGTTTCGTCGGTCGAGTGGATGGTGAAGCCGTCCTGCGTGAACAGCTTCACCTTCAGCACCGGCAGGCCCGCCGCGAGCGCGCGCAGGTCGCGGCGGAACGCCGCGGTCTCCGGCAGCCGCAGGATCGCCTCGCGCGGCTGCCCGTCCATCGCGGAGGCCGTCGCCGCGAAGGCCGCGCCCATCGAATGGCCAATCAGGCGGGCGGCCATCTCGTTGATCCGGATGCCTTCCTCCAGGGCGTAGCGTTGGGCCGCCCGCTCGAAGGTCAGCCACAGCGCCCCGCCGCCCAGGAGGCTGAGGCCGGCCGCCACCAGGAGGAAGAGGCCGACCAGCGGAAAGGTCCCGTCGGACCGCCGTGCCGCGCGGATCATCGCCGCTTCCTTCCCGTGACCATGGCCAGGACGAGGTTCTCGCCATGGCGCAGGCTTTCCAGGACCGCCGCCGCGACGTGGACGGCGACGAGGACGACCAGCAGGTTCGCCAGGCCGCCGTGCAGCGTCTCCACCCACGCGACGCCCCAGAACGCGTCGAGCGTCTGCATCCAGCCGGTGGCGCCGATGGCGATCAGCAGAGCCAGCAGCGTGAGGATCATCATGGCCGCCGCCGGGTTGTGCCCGACGAAGCGCGGCTCCCGCCCGCGCAGCAGCGCGCCGAGGTAGGCGAGCAGCGCCCGCGGGCCGGGCACGAAGTCGGCGAAGCGGGCATGGCGGGTGCCGACGACGCCCCAGACCAGCCGCACCCCAACCAGGGCCAGCACGCCGTAGCCGATCCCGCGGTGGGCGAGCTTGCCGTCGTCGAGGACCGTGAGGTCAACGGCGCAGGCGCCGGCGACCGACCAGTGGAAGGCCCGCACGAACGGGTCCCAGACCCGGATCGTCGCCTCTCCCGAAGGGCTGGACGCGAGGGAGGTCATCGGCATCCCTCCGCTTACTTGGCTTCGACGATGGCGCCGGTGACGGGGTGGAAATACACCTCCGCCTTCCGGCCGTCCTTGTCGAAGCCGTAGATCTCGTAGCAGTTGCCGGCGGTCACCTTGAAGGTGCGGATGTCCCGGTAGCCCATGCCGGCGATCTTCGCCTTCATGGCCTCCTCGCTCAGCCACGCGGTCTTCGGCTCGTCGGTGCAGCGCGGCCCGGCGAGCGCCGGCGAGGCGGCGAGAACTGCCGCCCCGCTGAGCGCGGCGACGGCGGACAAGCGGGCGCGGAAGGAAAGGCGGGTCATTGAAATCTCCTGAATGCGAAAGGCGGAAAGAGGGAGGTCAGAGGAAGGAAAACCAGGAGGCATCGACCTGGCTGGCGAGCACGCCGGTCAGCGACAGCCGGTCGCCGAGACCGATCGACACCGCCGCGAAGCCGTCGCTGCCGGTCGTCACCGTCCAGGCGGTTCCGGCCGCCAGGCCGATGCGGTCGCCGTCCGCGTGGTTGAAGTCGGTGATCACGTCGCGGCCGGTGCCGCGGACGAGGTCGAACCGGTCGGCCCCACCGCCGCCCGTCAGGACGTCGCGGCCGGTACCGCCGTTGAGGATGTCGTCGCCGGCCCCGCCCAGGAGCCGGTCTTCGCCACCAGCGCCGAACAGCACGTCGTTGCCGTCGCCGCCGAGCAACGCGTCTTCACCGCGCCCACCGGTCAGCGTGTCGTTGCCGCCACCGCCCCACAGGCGGGCGTCACGAGTCCCGGCGGTCAACGCGTCGGCGCCCGCGGTTCCGGAGGTCAGGCCGTATCCCTGGAGCTGGGACAGGATCTCCGCATCGGACGGCTGGACCGGGAACACCGCGTCGTCACGGTTCCCGACGTCATGGATGCCGTCGTGGTGCGGCCCATGCCGTTCGTCATTGCTTTCCTCGTAACCCCGGTCGTCGTGCCGCTCCTGGTGCCTGTCCTTGCGGTCGCTCATCGGACTCTCCATCGCATGGTCGATGGAGAGGACGCTACGGCGTGAGGCTGACGGCAGTCTTACGGTGGGGCGGGGAGCCCCGACACCGTCGTCGGTGACTCTGAACTTCCGCTCGGTTGACCCGATGCCCAGGCGGCCGCACGCAGGGGCGCCGATCAAGCGATTGGGGATGGCTCACCCCATTGGGGTGGCAAGCCGCCGTCGACCTTGGACGCGGATGGAGCCCCGGCCTGTGGCGCTCCGTCCATTCGGTTCATCAATCATCATCCCCGTCGAACCGACCGCCGGGGGTGGCAGCGTAGCTTTGACGGTGTGGCAGACCGCGCCCATCCCGGACACCGCATAATACAGCTCGAAGTGCCGGAAGCCGTTCCAGGCCAGCGTGC
>NZ_LGQZ01000150.1 GCF_003116015.1 Azospirillum sp. TSO22-1 | reverse complement strand
TCACCCGCTGTTGCGCAGGCCCGCGGCCACGCCGTTGATGGACATCAGCACGCCGCGCTTCACGCGGTCGTCGGTGCTGCCGCCGCGGTGGCGGCGGATCAGCTCGATCTGCACGTGGTTCAGCGGGTCCATGTAGGGGAAGCGGTTGCGGATCGAGCGCACCAGCAACGGGTTCTCCGCCAGGAAGTCGCTCTGCCCGACGATGGCCAGCAGGTGCCGCCGGGTCAGCTGCCACTCGTCGCGGATGCGGCCGAAGATGCGCTCGCGCAGCTCGGCGTCCTCCACCAGCTCGGCGTAGCGGGACGCGATGGCGAGGTCGCTCTTGGCCAGCACCATGTCCATGTTGGACAGCAGCATGCGGAAGAACGGCCACGCTCGGTGCATGCGCTGCAGCAGCTCCAGCCCGTTCGGCTCCGCCTTCAGCCACGCCTCCACCGCGCTGCCGAAGCCGTACCAGCCCGGCAGCATCAGCCGGCACTGCGCCCACGAGAACACCCAGGGGATGGCGCGCAGGTCCTCGATGCGGTCGGACTTGGTGCGCGACGCCGGGCGGCTGCCGATGTTCAGCGTCGAGATCTCGGAGATCGGCGTCGCCTGCCGGAAGTACTGGGTGAAGCCCGGCGTCTCGTAGACCAGCCCGCGGTACGCCTCGAAGGCCAGCTGCGACAGCCGCTCCATGGCGGCGTAGAAGCCCTCCGCCGGCTCGACGTTGTTCTCGACGTCGAGCAGCGTCGCCTCCAGCGTCGCGGCGGTCAGGACCTCCAGGTTGCGGCGGCCGACCTCGGGGTTGGAGTACTTGGAGGCGATCACCTCGCCCTGCTCGGTGATGCGGATCTGGCCGGACACGGCGCCCACCGGCTGCGCCAGGATCGCCTGATAGCTGGGCCCGCCGCCGCGGCCGACCGAGCCGCCGCGGCCGTGGAACAGCCGCATGCGCACCGTGTGCCTGGCGAACAGCTTGGCCAGCTCGATCTCCGCCTTGTACAGCTCCCAGCCCGAGGTGAGGAAGCCGCCGTCCTTGTTGGAGTCGGAATAGCCCAGCATCACCTCCTGCTCGTCGCCGCGCGAGCGGACCAGGGAGCGCCAGACCGGCAGGGTGAACAGCCGCTCCATGGTCGCCGGGGCCTGCCGCAGGTCGCCGATGGTCTCGAACAGCGGCACGATGTTCATGGCCATGCCCGGCTCGGTTCCCGGCGTCAGCAGGCCGGTCTCCTTGAGCAGCAGCGCCACCTCCAGCAGGTCCGACGCGCCGTCGGTCTTCGAGATGATGCAGGTCGGCAGCGCCGCGGCACCATAGGTGCGGCGGATCTCGCGGGCGGCGTCGAGGATCGCCAGCTCGCCGGCGGTCTCCTCCGAATAGGCGTGGAAGGGCGAGCGCAGCGGGCGCGGATACCCGACCTCCTTGGCCAGCAGCGCGATGCGCTCGTCCTCCGACAGCGCCGTGTAGTCGGCGCAGCGGCCGGCGACCGCCAGCAGCTCGGCCACCGTGCGCTCGTGCACGTCGGAGTTCTGGCGCAGGTCGATGGGCGCCAGATGGAAGCCGAACACCTGCACCGCCTTGATCAGCCGGCGCAGGCGGCCGTTCGCCAGCTTGGCGGCGCCCATCGCCTTGAGCGCCGAGGCCATCACCTCCAGGTCGGCCAGCAGTTCGGCCGAGGAGGCGTAGGGCTCGGCCTCGGCCACCGCGTGGCGCAGCGCCTCGTGCCGGTCGAGCTGGCGGGCGGTGGCGGCGGTGCGGGCGTAGACGCCGCTGAGCGCGCGGCGGAACGGCTCGTCCTCGCGGTGCGGCGAGGTGTCGGGCGAGCGCGCCGCCAGCTCCGCCAGCCCCGGCGCGATGTCGTGCAGCAGCTTGGACAGCGGCAGCTCGCCGCCCAGCTCGTGGATCTCGGTCAGGTAGTGGTCGAAGGCGGCGGCCGACTGGCGGCGCACCGCCTCGCGCAGGATGGGGGCGGTGACGAACGGGTTGCCGTCGCGGTCGCCGCCGATCCACGAGCCGATGCGGAAGAACGCCGGCAGCTCCCACTCCTGGTCCGGGTAGCGGCGGCACAGCAGGTCCTCGAACCGGCAGCAGAGCTTCGGCAGCTCGGCGAAGAAGGTGTCGGTGTAGTAGGAGATGCCGTTCTTCACCTCGTCGATCACCGCGAGGCGCTGCGGGCGCAGCATGCGGGTGCGCCACAGCGTCAGGATCGCCGCCTGCAGCGCCTCGTCGTTCTCCGCCGCCTCCTCCGGCGTCAGCCGCGAGCGGTCGCGGGCGTCGAGCAGCGCCGCGACCTTGTGCTCCAGGCCGAGGATGCTCTTGCGCTGCACCTCGGTCGGGTGGGCGGTCAGCACCGGGCTGACCAGCGCGTGGCGGACGAACTCGGCCAGCTTGCCGGTGCCGACGCCGGCCTGCTCCAGCCGGTCGAGCGCGTGCGGCAGCGTGCCCTCGCGCGGCGGCGAGCCGGCCATGGCGTGCTCGCGGTTGCGCCGGATGTGGTGCTGGTCCTCGGCGATGTTGGCGAGGTGCAGGAAGTAGGAGAAGGCGCGCACCACCGACATCACCGTGTCGCGCGGCAGGCCGTTGAGGATCTCCGCCATCTCGCGCCCGGCCGAGGCGTCGTCGTCGCGGTTGAAGCGCACCGAGGCCTGGCGCACCCGCTCGATCACCCCGAAGACCGCGTCGCCCTCCTGCTCGCGCACGGTGTCGCCGAGCAGCCGGCCGAGCAGCCGGATGTCCTCGCGCAGCGGGCCGTC
>NZ_LGQZ01000217.1 GCF_003116015.1 Azospirillum sp. TSO22-1 | reverse complement strand
TGGTGCCCGACCTGGAGGCCGGCAACATGCTGGCCAAGCAGCTGAGCTTCCTGGCCAACGCCGACGCCGCCGGCATCGTGCTGGGCGCCCGGGTGCCGATCATCCTGACCAGCCGCGCCGACAACGTCCGCACCCGTCTGGCGAGCTGCGCCGTGGCCTCGCTGGTCGCCGCCGCGCGCCGCAAGCCGGCGCTGGCCCTGGCCGCTGAATGAGAGGGGACATCACCATGTCCGCACGCAACGCCTACCTCGTCATCAACGCCGGCTCGTCGAGCCTGAAGTTCTCCGTGTTCCAGGGGCAGGGCCGCGGCGATCTGGAGGCCGTGATCAACGGCCAGATCCAGGGAATCGGCACCGAGCCCAAGTTCGACGCCAAGGACGCCGCCAAGCGCACCCTGGCCGAGTATGCCTGGCCCAAGGACAAGCCCGCCGACCGGCCGGAACTGCTGCGCTTCCTGCTCGACTGGCTGGAGATGCGGCTGGAGGGCGCCACGCTGGTGGCGGCCGGGCACCGGGTGGTGCACGGCGGCACCCGCTTCGCCGCGCCGGTGCGCATCACCCCGGCCGTGCTGGCCGAGCTGGAGGGCCTGATCCCGCTCGCCCCGCTGCACCAGCCGCACAACGTCGCCGCCATCCGCGCGCTGGCCGAGGTGTATCCGGAGCTGCCGCAGGTCGCCTGCTTCGACACCGCCTTCCACCAGACGCAGCCCTGGCAGGCGCAGACCTTCGCCCTGCCGCGCGAACTGACCCAGGAGGGCGTGCGCCGCTACGGCTTCCACGGCCTGTCGTACGAGTACATCGCGCAACGCCTGCCGCAGGTGGCGCCGGAGCTGGCCGACGCCCGCGTGGTGGTCTGCCACCTGGGCAGCGGCGCCAGCCTGTGCGCCATGCGCGCCGGCAAGAGCCAGGACACCACCATGGGCTTCACCGCGCTGGACGGCGTGCCGATGGGCACCCGGCCGGGCAACATCGACCCCGGCGTGCTGATCTACCTGATGCGCGAGAAGGGCATGGACGCCGACGCGCTGGAGAGCCTGTTGTACAAGCGCTCCGGCCTGCTCGGCGTGTCGGGCATCTCCAACGACATGCGCGACCTGCTGGATTCCGAGGCGCCGGCGGCGGCGGAGGCGGTGGAGCTGTTCTGCCACGGTGTCGCCAAGCAGACGGCGGCGCTGGCGGCGTCGATGGGCGGTCTGGACGCGGTGGTGTTCACCGCGGGCGTCGGCGAGCACTCGGCGCCGGTGCGGGCGCGGGTGGCGGAGAAGCTGGGCTGGCTGGGCGTCACGCTCGATGCTGCGGCGAACCGGGCCAAGGCGACGCGGATCTCCGCGGCCGACAGCCGCATCCCGGTCTTCGTCATCCCCACCGACGAGGAGCGCATGATCGCCAGCCACACCCTCGCCGCGCTGGACGGCGCCGCCCTCAGCAAGGCCGCGTGAGATGCAGACGCTCCTGCCCCTGCTCTACTTCGGCGGCCTCGTCGGGTCCGTCCTGACGCTCCGGACGCTGAGCCGGGCGGAGGGCGGGCGGCGCGGCTACGTCTACGCCGCCGCCAGCTCGTCGATGCTGGCGGCGGTGCTGGTCCTCGGCTTCACCGGGTAGAGGGCAGCGCGATGCCTCCGTCAACGGCCACGCCCCGGCGGGAGAGCGCCCGGCAGGGCATCCTCTCGATGCTGGCGGCGATGGTCCTGATGACCGTCATGAACGCGCTGGCCAAGCATCTGGCCGCGCACTACCCGCTGACGGAGGTGACGTTCTTCCGCAACCTCTTCGCCCTGCTGCCAGCCGCCGCCATGGTGGCGGCCGCCGGCGGGCGGGAGTGCCTGCGCACCGGGCACCGGCTGGGTCATCTGTGGCGCGCGGTGGTCGGCCTGACCGCCATGGTGCTGCTGTTCTGGTCCTATCACCTGCTGCCGCTGGCCGACGCGGTGGCGATCTCCTACGCCGCCCCGCTGTTCCTCACCGCGCTGTCGATGCCGCTGCTGGGCGAGCGGGTCGGCCCCTACCGCTGGGGCGCCGTGGCCGTCGGCTTCGCCGGCGTGCTGGTCATGGTGCGGCCGGGGGCCGGGATGCTCGATCCCGGCGCGCTGGTGGCGCTGGCCGCGGCGGTCGCCTACGCGCTGGCGATGATCGCCATGCGCCAGCTCGGCCGCACCGAGCGGCCGGTCACCACGGTGTTCTACTTCACCGTCCTCTCCACCCTGCTGAGCGCGCTGGCCCTGCCCTTCGCCTGGACCACGCCGACGTGGCCGGCGCTCGGCCTGATGGCGCTGATGGGGCTGGCCGGCGGCGGGTCGCAGTACTTCAGCACCCGCGCCTACGCGCTGGCCCCGGCGGTGGTGATCGGGCCGTTCAGCTACTCCGGGCTCATCTGGGCGATGCTGCTGGGCTGGCTGGCCTGGGGCGACGTGCCGGGCCCGGCCATGCTGGCCGGCGCCGGCATCGTCGTCGCCAGCGGCTTCTTGATCCTGCTGCGCGAGGCGCAACGCGCCAAGGTGATCCCGGAAGCGGAGCCCATCCGCCTGCCCCGGACCGGCGGCGCCCGCCCCTGCTGAGACGAATCGCCTCATGCCGGCCGCGGCCGTGCAGAAGGTGCTTGCGTTCTAAACTGATATATTAGTATACTTCCCCCATCCAAAGCTGGAGACACCATCATGTCTGTACGGGTTGCGATCAACGGGTTCGGCCGCATCGGCCGTCTGGTTCTGCGGGCGATCTACGAGAGCGGGCGCACCGACGTCGAGG
>NZ_LGQZ01000015.1 GCF_003116015.1 Azospirillum sp. TSO22-1 | reverse complement strand
TCCACGGCGGCCATGATCATGGCGTTGCCGTTGCCGCCGAGCGTGACGACGTCGTTGCCGGCGCCGCCGCGCAGCGTCTCGACGCCGGTCACCGTCATGGTGCTGCCCAGGTTGGACAGGGTGATCCAGTCGCCCCCCGTGGAGCCGGTCAGCGTGTCGATGGCCGCCATGATCACGGCGTTGCCGACGCCGCCCAGCGTGATGACGTCGGCGCCGGCGCCGCCGCGCAGCGTCTCGACCCCGGTGACGGTCATGGTATGGCCGAGGTCGGTCAGCGTCACCCAGTCGCCGCCGGCCGAGCCGGCGAGGTCCTCGATGCGCGCCACCAAGACCGCGTTGCCGGTGCCGCCCAGCCGGACCGCGTCGATGCCGGCGCCGCCGCGCAGCGTCTCCGCGGCCGTCACCAGGACGGTGCCGCCGGCGTCGCCCAGCGTCACCCAGTCCAGCCCGGCGCCGCCGTCCAGCGTGTCGTCGCCGCCGCCGCCGGTCAGCGCATCGTTGCCGGCGCCGCCCTGCAGCCAGTTGGCGGCGGCGGTGCCGGCCAGACGCACGCCGCGCCCTTCGAGGCGGCCGTACTGGATGTAGTGGCGCGCCGCCGCGGCGAGGTCGCCGCCGAAGGCCGCCGCGAGGTCGCCGTAGGACGCCAGGTAGGCGCCGGCGTCGAACGCCGGGCTGCGCCCCTCGATGCGGCCGCTCTGGATGTAGTGGCGCATCGCCGCCGCCGTGTCGGTGCCGAAGGCCGCCGCGAGGTCGCCGTAGGCGGCGACGTAGGAGAGGGCGTCGAAGGTCGTGCCGCGCCCCTCGGCGCGGCCGTATTGCAGGTAGTGCTGCGTGGCGGCGGCGGTGTCGGTGCCGAAGGCCGCCATCAGGTCGGGGTTGGCCGCCAGATAGGCGAGCGGGTCGAAGGAGGCGGGCGCGGTCGGCGGCACGGCGGTCGGCGCGGCCGGGACGCCGAACCGCCCCATCTGCTCCCAGTCGAGGTCGTGGATGCCGAGCGCCGCCGCGGCCGAGCCGGCGCGCAGGCGGAAGTCGCCGGCGGCGACGTCGATGAAGCCCGGGTCGTCGTTGCGGTCGTTGGCGCCGTAGCGCCGCCCGCCGCTGACCAGGTTGCCGTCGAGCTGGAAGTTGCCCGGCGTGTACAGGGTCCAGTAGTCGCCGCCGGTCGAGGACTGGACGACGTTGCGCACGATGGTGTTGTTGCGCGGCCGGCCGGCGTCGCCGGCGGTCGGCTGCCATTCCAGGCGCAGGAAGCGCTCGCCGGGGTTGGCGGTGACGGCGATGTTGTTCTGGACGTCGTTGTTGTCGCCGCCGTGGATGAAGACGCTGGCCCAGCCGGTGTTGCGGATGAAGTTGTCGCGGACGCTGATGCCGTTGGCCTGGTCGTCCAGGTAGATGCCGAAGCTCTTGTGCCGGTCGATCCAGCCGCCGTTGCCGTCGGTGGCCAGCCCGCCGACGCCGTCGATCCAGTTGCCGAGGATCGTCATGCGGGTGTCGATGTCGGAGCGGCCGAGCACCTCGATGGCGGCGGTGTCGGCGGTCTCGCGGCCGGTGTCGGTGATGCGGTTGTAGAGGATCCGGTTGCCGGTGTTGACGGTGCCGCCGTCCCAGTTCTTGAACGAGATGCCGTAGCCCGGGCTGTCGGAGATGGCGTTGTGGCTGACGGTGTTGTCGGCCACGCCGTAGGCCATCACCGCGGCGACGCGCTTGGTGATCCGGCCGATGCCGGCGATGGCGTTGGAATCGACCAGGTTGGCGTTGCTGCCGTAGGTCAGCTCGACGCCGTTGGCGCCCAGGCTCTCCATCCGGTTGGCGGTGATCGTGTTGCCGGAGGAGCCGGTCAGGCGGATCGCCGTGCCGACGTTGGCGAAGCCGTTGCGGGTGACGGTGTTGCCGCCGCCGCCGTTCAGCGACAGCGCGGCGCCGTTCCAAGTGCCGTCGGCGAAGCTCAGGCCGCTGAGCGTGACCCCGCCGGCGCCGTTGAGCACCACCAGCGTGCCGAGCCGCGGCACCACCGCGCCCTCCGCCAGCAGCGCGCCGGCGTCCTGCGGCTTGACGACGAGGCGGCCGTCGGACGCCCGCCACGCGAACTCCCCGGCGTCGCGGATCAGCGCCGGGGCGTTGAGCAGCCGGTAGGTGCCGCCGGTCTTCGGCGCGTACTGGACGGCCTGCTGGAAGCGGATGGTCTGGCTGGCGGCGTCGATGTCGGCGACGGCGGCGATGCCGTCGGCCAGCCGGTCGGTGCTGAAGGTCTGGATCTTCAGCCCGGCCTGGAGCAGCGCCGGGTCGACGTCGCCGCCGCGGTAGCGGATCGCCGTCGTGCTCGGCCCGGAGGCCGCCTGGTCGAGCACCAGCCAGCCCGAATGCGGGTCGCCAGCGTTCCAGTCGCCGCTCTGCGCCACCTTCTGCCGCACGCCGCCGATGGCGAGGTCGAGGTCGGTGGGCCGCGCCACCGCCGCGGAATAGCGGCCGTCGCCCTCGGCGACGAAGCCGGTGACGCGCTCGCCGCCGCTGATCACCGGCGTCTCGCCCGAATAGCCCTCGATGCGCACGCCGTTGTCGGCGGCGGTCAGCTCCAGCGTGGCGCCCAGCCGGTAGGTGCCGCCGCGCACGTAGGTGGTCTTGACGGCGCCCGCGCGCATGGCGTCGCGCGCGCGCTCCAGGCTGGCGAAGGGGCCGTCGGTGCCGTCCGCGTTCGGCGCGTCGAGCCGGCCGGACCAGGAGTCGTTGCCGTTCGGGGCGACGAAGAAGGCGTTCGCCAGGGTCATCGGGGGTTTGGCCTTTCTCGGAGGCGGCTTGCGGAGCAAGGAATCCGGGAAAGGACGATACCGATGACCTTTTAGCTAAATTGCTTACAGCCCTGTGACAAAGGTGGGGCGGCCGTATGAGATGGAGCGGGCATCAGGGGATGCGGCCTGACGAGCCCGGCTTGGCGGACATGGACCGCTGCGGTACGGTCATGCCCTGGTCCCGGGCTGCGCGTCCGGTCACGAACGGTGGGAAGATCATGAAGGTGCTGTTTCCTGCCGACACCGGGCAGCGATACTACGACATCCATTTCCGCAGCGTTCTGAACGTATTCCAGTATTGCGGCGCCGACATAACGCTGGACGAGATATCGACGAACGCCGACCTGCTGTTCTTCTGCCGGATCGATGACCGATGGATCGGTTTTGATTTCTCGGATGCGGGGCTTTGGCGGGCGCCGAGCAGCGTCCCGATCTTCAAACTTCATCACAGGCGCGATGAACGCTTTGCGAACGTCTATCCGTTTTCTCCGGTTTCCTTCTATGACTGGGAGCAATTCGACCTCCTGCGCCGGCAGGTCGTCTACGATCCCGCCGGGCGGACGACCATCGCCATGCGGCAGCGCCCGTACGGCAACGCCGAGCGTCGGCGTTCGGACGTGATGGCCCGGTTGAGCGCCGTGTACGGCCAGCGGTTCGCCGGTTCGCAACTCTCCCAGCCCGAATTCTGGCGCGACGTCGGAAAAGTGCGCCTCAGCGTCTGCGTGCCGGGGCAGAACAACAACATGCTGGACCGGGGGCAGCTCCAGTACATGGCCTTGGGCGCAGCCACCGTCTCCCCGCAGCTGCCGGAAATCCTGCCGTTCTGGGAGGTGCTCGACGGCTGCTACCTTCCGTGCAGCGATTCCTACGATGACCTGTGTTCGGTGATCGACGGGACCGATGACGACACGCTGCGGGAAATCGGGCGCAAGGCCGCGGCTCTGTTCGCGCGGACATCGACGCCGGAGCGCCTCGTGGAATGGATCGACCGCTGCCTCAGGCAGGCCCAGGCATGACCGGTTCGTCCGGATCCGGCCGGCCGGGCGCCAGCCGTTGTGCCCGATGCCCGGCCAGCAAGGCCTCCACCGTGTCCAACCAGCGCCGGCCGTCGGCCGATCTCGGTCCTTGGGAATGCCGGCCGCGGCGGTTGATGAAGAGGACGTCGCCGATCTTGATGCAGCGGCCGCGGCTCCATTCCTCGCAGTAGAACGCGAAGTCCTCCCCGCAGTCCAAGGTCTGGTCGAAGCCGATGGAGGCGGCCAGTGCGGACCGGACGAAGTGCCCGATCTGCAGCGTGAGGTAGGGAGGGTGGCTCAGCAGGTCGTCGAAGGACGAGATCGCCGCGACCTGTCCGGGCCGCAACCGGGGCGCATCGGATCCGGGCAGCATCTCGCAGATCTGCCCCCAGACGGCGTCGTACCCGCCGATGTAGGGCTGGACGGCGGAAAACGCCGGTTCCGCCATCAGATCGTCGGCATCCAGGAAGAAGAGCCAGTCGGCGCCCATCTCCAACGCCTTGCCGATCGCATGGTTGCGCGCGGCCGATCGTCCGATCCGGCCGCTCGAATCATCGACCACCAGGTGCAGGATGCTGGAGAACGGGCCGGTGGATGCCGCCACCGCGCGCCGGACCGACTGCCGGCACGCGTCCGCCAGCTCCTCATGCCCGGGACCGACCGGGGTGATGACAAGGCACTTCATCCGCCACTCTACAACCGGTTGCCGGGCGGTGACCATCCGTGCGGATGCGGCACCGCTCAGCCCTTGCGCGCGCCCATCCAGGTTCCACCCGGCCTGAGCCAATGGTCTTTCCGGATGAAGAAGGTGTCCATCTGATAAAGGGTGTCGTCCCCGCCGCGGTGGGTGTCGCAGAGGTCGTAAAGAACGAAGCCGATGCCATCGAGATACGCCATCAGTTCGTTTATCTGAGGCGCGTCGCGGTTGTAGGGGACGAGCGAAAGCTCCAGCTGGAGCAGCTCGACGGTCTTCAGGACGTCGGACGCGCCCATGAGCGCGTCCTTCTCGGCGCCCTGGATGTCGAGCTTGATGAAGTTGAACGCCGGCCCCTGCCACGTCCTGGCCAGGATATCCAGGGTAGTCGTCGTCATCACGCTGGTGCGGAGCGGGATTCCCAGTTGTTCCGGGTAGATCGACGCTCCGGTCGTCCCGCCGGCGTATTCGGGCGTGTAGAACGTCACCGGCTGCCCGTGAACCGCGGAGACGACGCCGTGCACGACGCCGACGTTGGGCCCAAGCTCGCTGGCGACGGCCTGCAGGTTCGGCAGCAGGCTCGGCTGCGCCTCGATCATCAGGGTCGGCGTGCCGGGCCAGACGCTTTGCAGGACGTGGGTCCACGTCCCCTTGTAGGCACCGACGTCGAGCACGCCGGAAGGCTGCCAACCCTTTGCCGCGAGGCGCCGCATGGCGCCCCTCTCTTTATCGTGGGATTGCTGGCGAAACGACACTGGCTGAGTCATGAGGATCGTCTTGTCAGGCGTTTCCGGGGCGGGCGGTCTGCGGCATCCCTTCGATGACGGAAATGAACTTGACCGTCGGCCAGACGCGCCCGACGTGCTCCGGCGTCGAGAACAGGACGTTGAACACGTACTCCGACGTGATGCCGGTGCCGTGCGGCACGAGGGTGGGGAGTGTACCGTCCTTGTTCAGCAGGAAGACATCGTAGCCCCGCTCGCGCATGAAGGCGCGCAGCCTGTCCGGGGACGATCCGTGCTGCTTGAGGCCGTTTTCGTTGATCTCGCAGAAGATGAAAGGGATCACGCCGGGATCGACCAGGGTGCCGGCGCCGCGCAGGACACGTTCTTCCGCGCCTTCGGTGTCGATCTTGATCGCCTTGGGCATCGGCAGGCCGCGCTCCCTGGCCAGTTCCTCCAGGCGCACGGTCTCCACCGTGATGGGGTGGATGCCGTCGCAGGAGTCGTGATCGTTGGTCCACAGTGTGCCGTTGCTGTCCCGAGCGAACTGGACGTTCGGCGCGGCCTTCTCGTCCACGGTGACGAAGGCGGCTTCGCCGTCCTGGTCCGACAGCGCCTTCTCGATCAGCGTGATGTGCGCGGGGGAATCGTTGACCGCCATGTTGGAGCTGAATATGGCGGCGGTGACAGGATTCGGCTCGAAGGCGAACACCCGGCCCGCGGGTCCGACGACGCTTCCGGCCAGCAGCGAAAAGTAGCCGACGTTGGCGCCGATATCGATGAAGGCATCGCCTTCCGAGAGCACCGCCAGGACGCCGAGCGAGGTCTCCTGCTCGAACAGGACATGGGCCAGGAGGATGGAGGAGGCGATGTCGTGCTGCGTGCGGTCGCGCAGATCGAGCCGGATGAGGAATCGCGGCTCCCGGTCACCCTTGCGCGTGCGAATGTCGAGCGTGCGGAAGGAAGGCGGAACGGTCTGGGCGGCGTCTGACATCATGTAGGCTCCCATTGGGCGCGAAGTTCCGGGCCGGCAGCCTCGCCCGTCTCGGGGGCTGGACCATAACACCCGGGGGTGACCGGCGGAAGATGGTTGGCGGCCCGGTTGCCGCTCAACCGCAGCAGCGTTGCCGCAAGGCGCGCACCTCGTCGAGAGACAGAGCGCGGCCGATCCGGATGAGGGTGCCGTCCGGGCCTTCGGCGTGCGCGCCGGGCCAGGGCGGGACAAGGGCGCGGGTGAGGTTGCGGATCCGCTCGTCCGGCCAGTTCCAGTCGATGTGGCCGTCCGCGGGGCCGCGTCGCGGCCAGTGGCGGGCCCGCTCCCCGGCCTGCGGCTGCGCCGGCACGGGGCCGTCGAGCAGGCGGCCGAGCCAGCGCCCCAGCAGCGTGCCGGCCACGCCAGACAGCGTGTCGCGCAGCGTAGCGGCGTCGTCGGTGTCCAGGATCGGCACGGGAATCGCGTCGATCACCGGCCCGCTGTCGATCCCGGCGTCGACGTAGTGCAGCGTGCTCGCCGTTTCGGTCTCGCCGTTGATCAGCGTCCACTGCAGGGTGTTGGCGCCGCGGTACTCCGGCAGGCGGCTGTTGTGCAGGTTGACGACGCCGTTGGGGAACAGCGCCAGCAGTTCCGGCCATAGGATGCGGCTGTAGGAGAAGACGACGCCCAGCGTCGGCCGCAGCCCGGCGACTGTCGCCTCGAAGGCCGGCCGCCCGGCCTTGTCCGGGTGGTGCAGGACCGGGACGGCCAGCCCGTCACCGGCGCCGGCACGGTGCGGGTCGACCACGGCAACCGCCCGCGTGCCGGGGGGCAGCGCCGCCAGCGCGACCGGCAGGCCGAACTCGTCGCCGAAGACAATCGCGGTGCGTGGCCCGGGGGGCGGTGTGGGGAGCGGCATGGAGAGAACGGCGCCTCAGCCGAGGGTGAGGCTGCCGGCCCCCAGGCCCGGGGTGCCGTTGAACTTCGCCAGCAGCCGCACCTCGCCGGCGGCGAGGCGGCCGTCGCCGTCGCCATCGACCACGTAGTACAGGCCGGTGCTGACGCCGTTGCTGGCCAGCACCAGCGCGTCCGCGCCGGCCGACGAGCCGGCCAGCGTGCCGAGCGCCGTGCGCAACGCTGCGAAGTCGGCGTCGTTGAGCGGCGAGGCGGCGGTGGTCACCACCACCAGCTCGTCGCTCGCCAGGTTCACCGTGCCGGCGGTGCGCGTCGCCGCAGCCAGCGTGCCGTTGCCGTCGTCGTCCGCCGCCGTGCGCAGGGCGCCGGTGACGACGATGGCGTCGGCCGCCGCCTGGAAGTTGTTCACCGTGTCGAAGCCGGTGGCAGCCCCGAAGGCGCCGCCGTCCGTGATGTCGGCGAAGACCACGGTGTCGCTGCCGGCGCCGGCCTGCAGGCTCAGCGTGTCGCCGCCGCCGTTGCCCTGGAAGCGGATGTTGCCGCCGCTCACCGTGGCGACGTCGGCGGCCGCGGCGCCGGTCAGGCTCTCGACGCCGCTCACCAGCATGGTGGCGCCGAGGTTCGACAGCGTCACCACGTCGATCCCGGCCGAGCCGAACAGGGTGTCGACGGCGGCCAGGATGATCCCGCCGCCGCCCAGCGTGACGACGTCGGCGCCGGCGCCGCCGCGCAGCGTCTCGACACCGCTCACCGCCATGGTCGAGCCGAGGTCGGTCAGCGTCACCCAGTCGCTGCCGGCGCCGCCGACCAGCGTCTCGATGCGGGCGAGCAGGATCGAGTTGCCGCCGTCGCCCAGCGTGACGACGTCGAGGCCGGCGCCGCCGCGCAGCGTCTCGACGCCGCTCACCGTGATCGCGTTGCCGCCCGGCCCCAGCGTGATCCACTCGGCCCCCAGGCCGCCGACCAGCGTCTCGATGCCGCTCACCGTCATCGAGTGGCCGATGTTGCTCAGCGTGATCAGGTCCGCGCCGGCGCCGCCGGTCAGTTCCTCCAGCCCGGCGACGATCATGGTGTTGCCGCCGTTGCCGAGCCGGATGACGTCGCTGCCCGCGCCGCCGCGCAGCGTCTCGACGCCGCTCACCGTCATGGTCGAGCCGAGGGCGGAGATGGTCACCCAGTCGCTGCCCGCCGACCCGGTCAGCGTGTCGATGAGGGCGATGATCATCGTGTTGCCGGATCCCCCCAGCGTGACGATGTCGATCCCCGTACCGCCGCGCAGCGTCTCGACGCCGCTGACGGTCACGGTCGCGCCGAGGGCGGAGATGGTCACCCAGTCGCCGCCGGACAACCCGGTCAGCGCCTCGATGGCGGCGATGATCATCGTGTTGCCGACGCCGCCCAGGGTGACCGCGTCGACGCCCGCGCCGCCGCGCAGCGTCTCGACGCCGCTCACCGCCATGGTGTGGCCGATGTCGGTCAGCGTCACCCAGTCGGCGCCGGCCGAGCCGGTCAGCGTTTCGATGCGGGCGAGCAACACCGTGTTGCCGGCGCCGCCCAGGCTGACCACGTCGACACCGGCGCCGCCGCGCAACGTCTCCGCGCCGATGACCGTGACGGTGCCGCCGGCGTCGCCCAGCGTCACCCAGTCCAGGCCGTCGCCGCCGTCCAGCGTGTCGTTGCCGCCGCCGCCGTCCAGCGCGTCGTTGCCGGTGCCGCCCTGCAGCCAGTTGGCGGCGCTGTTGCCGACGAGGCTGTCGTTGCCGCTGCCGCCGAAGGCGTTCTCGATCGTCACGCCGTAGGCGATGGCCAGGTTGTTGCTCTGCCCGGCGATGGAGCTGAAGGTGCCGGCGCGCAGGTCGATGGTCTGCGCCGCGCTCTGGTTCGAGGCGTCGACGGTGTCGGTGCCGCCGCCGTCCCACAGCGTTTCGATGAACGCCTCGCCGGCGCCCCAGGCATAGCTGGTGTTGCCCGAGCGGGTGGCGGTGTTGGCGCCGTACAGGTACTGAATGGCGGCGATGTCGTAGAGCATCAGCGTCCGCGGGTTCACCTCGGTGACCGTCGGGTGGCTGTTGTAGGACATCACCGTGTGCTGGAAATTATCCTGCGCCGCGGGCAGGTAGGGGCCTTCGGTGCCGCCGCCGGTGGAGTTGTAGTTGCCGGGGTGCTTCAGGCCGAGGGCATGGCCGATCTCGTGCAGGACCGTGGTGAAGGCGTAGCTGTTGACCGACGGGCTGGCGTTGCGGGCGTAGCGGTTGTTGAGCCAGACATCGCCGCCCATGTCGGCGCCGGGGTAGTAGGCCCAGGCGCTGGCGCTGAGGCTGGAGGTGGCGGTGCCGAAGCGGATCTCGCCCAGCGAGCCGGTCGTCTCGGTGAAGGTGACGTTGGCGACCTCGGCGTAGAGCGCCAGCGCCGTGCGGGCGGCGGCCGTCTGCGCGGTGTTGAACGCCGTGAAGCCCTGCGCCTCCTGGGCGCCGATTCCCGAATAGACCGCGGGCAGGCTGGTCAGGAAGCTGTAGCTGACCGACACCGCGGCGCCCAGCGAGGCGTTCCAGCGGTAGGACCCGCCATCGGCCAGCAGCGCGTCGATGTAGGAGGTGCCGGACGCCCCGACGGCTCCGGATGCCGCGGCGGCCCCCATGCCCAGGGCGTTGCGGCACTGCGGGCAGTCACAGTTCGTGTGCGGAGCTTCCATGATCGTCTGCGAATTCCTGTGGAGCCCCGTCCGGGCGGACGGGCGGGCGGGGGCCGGTACCGGCCAAATGGCTGGGGCGGGATAGTACTTTCGAAACGCTAAAGCTTCCACGGCGGAATGCGCGTGCGGCGCGGCCGATCCTTGACGGCGCGCGCGGGAGCGCGCAAGCATCCCGGCCGGCTCCCCCGTCCAGCTCTCGACCAAGGATCCGCGAGTGGCGCAGCGCATTGATATCCTCGGGCTGGTCCGGTTCCTCCTGGCCAGCTCCGTCATCCTCGGGCACCTGTGGCGGGATCCGGTCTTCGACTGTCATCGGCACGCGGTCATCGGCTTCTTCTGCATCAGCGGTTACCTGATCACGCGGATCCGGGCGACCGTCTACGCGGACCGGACCAGCGCCTTCCTGCTCAACCGCTTCCTGCGCATCTACCCGCAGTACATCATCGCGGTGCTGCTGGGCGCGGCGGCGGTGCTGCTGCTGCCTGAGGCGGCGAAGACCATGAACCCGGCGCTGCAGTGGCCGGCGACGGCGACGGACTGGGCCCGGCAGCTGTTCATCGTCGGCCTGTACGAGCATCCGGTGCGGTTGTCGCCGCCGACCTGGTCGCTCAACGTGGAGCTCTACTTCTACGCCGTCGTCGGGCTCCTCACCTTCCGCTCGGAGAAGGGGACTTACGCCGCGTTCCTGCTGACCCTCGCCGTCGGGATGCTGGCGCTGTTCCAGGTCTGGACGAACCCGGTCTTCCGCGTCGTACCGACCCAGTTCTACGGCAGCCCGACCGGCAACGCCTTCGTCTTCTTCATGGGCTCGGCGACCTACTTCGTCTCGCGGCGGGTCCGGCTGCCGGGCTGGGTTCCCTACGCGGCGCTGCTTGGCTACGCGGTGAACAGCTTCGTCCTGCCCGCCTTCTTCAACGAGCTGATGTCTCGCGACGGGCTGCTCGCGGTGAGCGCGTGCCTGATCAGCCTCGTCCTGCTCGCTTCCCCGTCGATCCGGACGCCCGGCGCCCGGCTGGTAGCGCTCATCGACTTCCTCGGCCGGATGTCCTATCCGCTGTTCCTGATCCATTGGGTGGCGAGCGTCTGGCTGTACGCCCTGATCGGGCAGAGCGACCCGTGGCTGTTCCTCGGCGGCTTCCCCTCCTCGCTGGCGCTGGCGGCGCTGCTCGTCGTCGCGGTCGACCGCCCGGTCGAGCTGATCCGGCGCCGCATCCGGCAGGAACGGCGGGGCGGGTCGAGCCGGATCGCCGGGGCCGACGCCGGTGCGGCGCGCGTGCATCCGATGGCGCCGCGCCCGGAGAGCCCGGGCGCCTGAAGGCGCCCGGCCGCAGCGGTCAGCGCAGCCCGTAGACCCAGGCCCGCCCCGGGAAGCAGCTGCCCCGGTCGACGACGACCGTCTCGAAGCCGGCGACCTTCATCATGCCGATCAGGCAGGCTTCGTTCGGACCCCACCAGTTGTTCGGGTCGTTGTTCAGCTCGCTGCCCGGGTAGAAGATCATGGCGGGCCGGTCCACGTCCCCGGCGTCGATCGCGGTCTCGACGACCAGCGTCTTGCGCGCCATCCGGGCGACCTTCTCGATGGCGCCGAGCGGGTCCTTCAGGTGGTAGAGGACGCCGAGGAACAGTACGGTGTCGAACGTCCCGGCCGTGTCGGCGGTGATCTCCGAGACGTCCGCCTGCAATTCCTCGATATCCAGGCCGAGGCAGGCCTTGGCGCTCTCGAAGCGCTTCTTGCGGTTCCAGGTGGCCGGCACGTCCGGCCGGACCGTCGCCCCTTCGTCCCAGCGGTCCGTCGCCAGGACGCGGGCGCCGCCGCGGCGCTTCGCCTCGAAGCTGAAGAAGCCGTCCGCCGCGCCGAAGTCGATGACGGAGTGCCCCTCGACGCCGTAGCGGAAGGCGAGATCCGCCTCGACCCGCAGCGCCCCGGCCGGCTTCATGCCGGCGGTCACCACGCCGTCGCCGAGGTCGATGGAATGGAACCACTGCATCGACGCGGCAAGCGACCGCTTCTCTTCAGGCGACATCATGATGAGCGAGGTTCCTCTCCAGGGGGGTGGTGTTGGCTTGCAGGCGGCCGGCGCTCCAGTCGGCCCACAGGCGCTCGTAGGCGGCCTCGACGCTGCGGGCCATGCGCGGGGTGTCGAACAGCGGGCAAGTGTCGCGGTTCGCCTCCAGCCGGCGGCGGTAGGCGCGCAGCAGGTCAGGCCGCTGCGCCAGTTCCACCGCGCGGGCCTCGTACTCTGCCTGGGAACGGGTGATCAGCTCGGGCACGCCGGCGTTGGTCAGCAGGCTGGCGGCGACGCGCGACGGGAAGGTCTCCCCCATCAGCGTCAGCAGCGGGCAGCCGACCCACAGGCTGTCGCTGGCCGTGGTGTGCGCGTTGTAGGGGAAGGTATCGAGGAACAGGTCGGCGACCCGGAAGCGGGTCAGGTGGTGCGGCAGCGACCAGCGCGGCGCGAACACCACCCGGGCCGGGTCGATGCCGCGCCGGGCCGCCTCGCGCCGCAGGTTGTCCTGCGCCAGCGCGTCGGGCATCAGCAGCCACAGCACGCTGCCCGGCACCGCCGCGAGGATCCGCATCCAGGCCGAAAAGACCGCCGGCGTGATCTTCGGGGCGTGGTTGAAGCTGCAGAAGACGACGCCCTCCTCGGGCAGTCCGCAGTCGGCGCGGGTCGGCGTCCCGGCGGCGACCGGGCGCTTGCGGTCGTTCGGCTGGTAGCAGTCGGGCAGATGGACGAGGCGCTCGCTGTAGAAGGGCTGCTGGTCGGGCGGCACGACGATGGGATCGACCAAGATGGCGTCCATGAAATCGGCCCCGGTGGTGCCGGGATAGCCCAGCCACGTGACCTGCACCGGCGCCGGACGCAGGGCGAAGACGTCGAGGCGGGCGTGCAGGGTGTGCCCGGACAGGTCGATCAGGACGTCCACCCCGTCCTCGTGGATGCGCGCCGCGGCGTCCAGCGGCGGCAGGTCGCGGACCTCGACCATGCGGTCGACCGCCGCCTCCAGACGGCGGCGCATCGGCTGGTCCCGTTGCGGGCCGTTCGAATAGCCGATCACCTCGAACCGTCCGCGGTCGTGCAGCTCCAGCAGCTCGACGATCAGGAAGGCCACGGCGTGCTCGCGGAAGTCGCCGGAGACGTAGCCGATCCGCAGCCTGTCGCGCGGCGCGCGGGAGAAGGCGAAGCGCGTCTGCTCGCGCAGCCCGGCCACTTTGGGCAGCTCGACCCTCTCGATCAGTCGGCGCGCCGACAGCAGCTGGTCGGCCGGAGTCGAGGGCAGGTAGACCAGCGGGATCTGCGGCAGGTGGCCGCCGCCCTCGCGGATGTGGCGCAGGATGTCGGCGGCGTTCTCGTCGTAGTCGCGCCAGTCGCACAGCCCCAGCTTGTGGCCGATCTTGGACCAGGCCAGCGCGTGTGACCGGTCGAGACGGAGTGCGCGGTCGAAGCACGCCACCGCCGCCGGGGTGCGGCCGAGGTTCTCCAGGGTGGTGCCGAGGTTGTACCAGACCCGCGGGTCCTGCGGGGTCAGCGCCAGGAGCCCGGTGAAGCAGGTGGCGGCCTCCTCGTAGCGCAGCCCGCTCTCATGGGCCCGCGCCAGTCCGTCACGCGCTTCCGGCATCAGCGGCGCGCTCGCCAGCGCGCGCAGGAAGCCGGTCCGCGCCGTGTCGGCCAGTCCCCGGCGCAGCCGGGCGTCAGCCAGACCATAGAGGGCCGAAGCGTGGGATGGCTCCTGCGCCAGAAGCCTGTGGTAGACGGCCTCGGCCTCGCCGAGCCGCTCCATCTGGCGCAGGATGACCCCCAGGTTGTTCAGGAAGACGGCCTTGTCCGGGGCGCAACGCAGCCCGGCCCGCAGCCGGTCGGCAGCTTCCGGGAGCCGGCCGGTCGCGTGCAGCCGGGCGACCAGGGCGAGCAGCGCCCCCTCGTGTGCCGGGTCGATGCCGAGGCCGGCTTGCCAGCAGGCGAGCGCCTGATCCATCGCGCCGGCGGCGGCGTGCACGGCGCCGAGGCCCGCGTAGGCATCGACCCGGCCCGGTTCGAGCGCCAGGATCCGGCCGTAGCACAGGGCCGCCTCGTGCCAGCGCCCGAGGGCGCGGAGCGCGAGGGCCAGGTTCTGGTGGTAGTTCGGATCGCGATCATTGAGGCCGACCGCCCGGCCGATCCACCGGCAGGCATCGGTGGTGCGGCCGCGCTGGTAGGCGAGGACCCCCAGCAGATGGTGCGCGTCGGCATGGTCGGGCGCGTCCGACAGGACCCGGCGGTAGAGGGCTTCCGCGGCGTCGAACTGGCCGCCGATATGGCGCTGGAAGGCCAGGGCGTAAAGGTCCGGGGCGGTCGGCATGGGCGTGGCGGTCATGGCTCTGTGCGGCGGCCGCGCAACGGGTGCCGCCGGAGCGGCCGACCGGCCATGCGCCGCCCGCCCGGACGGGTCAGACCACCTGTAGGTAGGCCGGGTCGAGCGCGCCGTGGCGGAAGGGGATCCAGTCCTTGTGGTCGGCCCGGTACTGCAGGCCGTAGGGGTTCTTGAAGAAGATCTTCTGCAGCGGCTGCCCGCCTTCGGCGCGGGTGCGCTCCAGGTCGATCAGTGGCGACGGGGCGAAGACTTTCTCCCACAGCTCTTCGTTGACGACGTCGCGGCCGGCGTTCTTCACGTAGTCGCGCGCGGCGTCGCTGAGCTGCCAAGCCTCTTCCACCATCGCGTAGTAGTCAACCGTACCTTCCGCCATGACCACACTCCATCGGCAACAAGGAGCCTTGAATAGCGCATTCCTCCGGACGATGAAACCCTCTTGGGCTCATCGCGGGCCGCGCTCAGCCGCTGAAGAACGCCGCCCCGCAGCCGGTCTCGATGGCCTTGCGGTAGGCGTCCAGGCCGAACACCGTCTCGGCCTTGCGGGCCGCCCGCGCGCCCAGGGCGCGGCGGCGCTCCGGATCGTCGCGCAGCGCCTTCAGCGCCGCCGCGGCTTCCTCGACGTCCGGATCGGCCCACATTTGCCCGGCGACGTCGTAGGTGCCCTGCGGGTCGTCCACCGGCACCATTCTGTAACCGACCAGGACCGAGGTGTCCGCGTCCATGAAGTCGAGGTTGCCCGACCAGCCGGTGGCGACCACGGCGCGGCCGAGCTGCATGCCCTGCGCCGGCACCAGACCGAACCCCTCCGCCCGGTGCAGCGACAGCACCACGTCGGCGCAGGCCAGCAGCGCCGTCACCTCGCCGCCGGTCAGCCGCTGCTCGACCACCCGGATGTTGCCGGCGCCCGCCACCGCCTCCTCCAACCGGCGGCGCGCCCACGGCGCCACGGCGGCGTCGACCACCTTCAGCACCAGCACGGCGCGCGGGTCGTCGCCGAAAGCGGCGCGGAACGCCCGCACCGCGGCCAGCGGGTTCTTGCGGTTGAAGCTCGACCCCATGTGGAAGAACGCCATCACCACGAAGGCGTCGTCGGGCAGGCCGAAACCGGCGCGATCGACGGCGGCCGGGCGCGGCGGCGCCAGCGGCAGCGGCACTACGCGCACCGGCTGCGTGGCGATGGGGGCAATGGCGTCGGCGGTGAAGCGGCTGAGCGCCCAGATCTCGTGCACGAAGGGCAGGCCGCGCTGCCAGCTCGCCGGCACCCCCGGCAGCTCCCACGCCCAGTAGCCGACCACCCGCCGGCCGCGCACCCGCTGCCGGCCGATGTGCCAGAGCGCGAAGGGCAGATATGGGCTGTTGATGTGCACGACCAGGGTGCCGCCTTCGCCGTCGGACGGCGGCGGCGCCGTCACCGGGGCGCCGCCCGGCATGTCCGCCTGGTCGAAGGCGGCCGACAGGTCGATGCTGCGCGTCGGCAGGCCGAGCGACGTCAGCGCGCCGAGGCACAGCCGCGCCGCCTCCCCTAGACCGGTGGTGGTGGACAGCAGCCCGGCCACCGTCACTGGGGCGCCGCCCGCCGGCGCGCGGTCGGGGCGCGGCGCCACCGCGCCGGTCAGCGCGTAGAACAGCGCTTGGCGCCGGTCACGGGGCAGCAGGCCCCACAGCCGATGGGCCGTGCGATACAGCACGGCGCCAGGTTCCCGCGCGCTCATCGCAGCGAAATGTCGATAGGGCCCGCGCCTCCTCCCGTGCGCGGATCGGGGGAGCGACCGCGCTTTCCCCGGCACGCGGGGAGCGACGGGGGGATGGAAAGGAGCAAGGGCAATTGCAGCGGTCTCGGACGCATCATCCGTCTTTCAAAACGGCCAGAAAAGGCTTTACCTCACCCTCGTGACCAGCGTCCCTTCCAGGCACAGGAAGTCGAGGTCGGTGTCGAGGAAATCCGTAAGCGCATCCTCGGCGGTTTCGACAATGGTGCGGCCATGCCGGTTGAAGGACGTGTTCAGCACCACGCCGAAGCCGGTCAACTCTTTCATGCGCTTCAGGAGGCGCCAATAGGCCGGGTTGTCGTCCTCGGCAACGAACTGGGCGCGCGCCGTTCCGTCGACATGCGCTGCTCCGGGGAGGTGCCGGTGGTGTTCCGGCCGCAGACGGAAGGCGCAGGTCATGTGACGGTTGTCGTAGGCCCGCTCGAACAGTCGGTCCTTTTCCTCGATGAGGATCGAGGGGCAGAATGGCTGAAAGGAGGGGCGGTGCTTGATCTCACGGTTGAGACGGTCGCGGACCCCTTCCGGGCGCGGATCGGCGAGGATCGAACGGTTGCCGAGCGCACGCGGCCCCCATTCCATGCGCCCCTGGACGATGGCGCCGACCTCGCCGGCGGCGAGGCGCTCGGCGGCCGCTTCCGGCCAAGCGTCGCCGAGCGCTTGCCAGCGGACCCGGTCGGCAAAAGCGGCGAGGGCTTGGGCGATTTCCTCCGGCTGGCAGACGGTGCCGAAGTAGGGCATCCGCTTTTCCTTGAGCCACGCCAAATCGGCCAGATTGTGGCCAGCGTCGAGCAGCGCGAGGCAGGCCGCCCCCATGGCGGTGCCGTCGTCGGCCATTGCTGGCGTGATGTGAATCGTCTCGCTCAACTCCTCGAAGATGCGCAGGTTGAGGATGACGTTCGCAAAGACGCCGCCGCTCAACATCAGCCGCCGTTCGCCGGTCACCTCGATGAGGTGGCGGAGATAGGCCAGCACGGTTTCCTCACAGAAGTGCTGCACGGTCGCGGCGAGATCCTCGCGGCTCCAGTGCGCCAGCGGATCTCCGGAGCCGACCTCGCGCAGCACCGCGAAGACTGCCGCCTCGTCCATCACCATAGCATGGCTGCTGCGGTCGATGACCACCGCCTCCATCATGCGCCGGAAGAGCGGCTCCACCGGCCGGCCGAACGCCGCGAGAGCCTCGGCCTTGCCTTCGTCGCTGTTCGGAGTGAAGCCGAGACGCTCCGTGAACCAGGAGTAGATTCCGCCAATGGAAGGCGCGATGTACTGCGGCCACACGCCGTCGCCCAAGTTGACGTAGTATGCGCTCATGGAGGATGCCGAGATCTCGGTAAACCCATCCGGCCCGACATGGTAGGCGCGCGAGTAGACGAAGTTGTTTCCGAACCCGTCCATAGTGACGGCAAGACCGCCATCCATGTCCGAGGAAAAGTAGGACGACACCGCGTGGCAGAACTGATGGTCGTAGTCGCGCGTGTGCAGCCGGGCCGTTGGAAAGGTCAGGCGAACCTTGTCGGCGAAGTAGTCGTGCGGCTCTTGCCGAATCTCTGCACCGGTTCGGGCGAGGAACTGCCTTCCGTAGGAGGACGACAAAAAAAAGCGCAGGCTCTGCCCTTCCGGGAGGGCGGAGAGGGCCTTGGAGCGGGGGCCGTACTCGCCGTGGTAGCGGGCGTTCAGCGCCCACCGGAGCAGCGGCTTCCCTTCGAAACGCTTCAGGTCGAGCTGCGAGAACATATTGCGCAGGAAGGAATTTCCGAGATGGACGGCGTCGATGCCCGCTGCGTCGATCCCCCAGCTGTCCATCAGGCTGGATAGGCATTCCAGCGGCGGCAGATCGTCGTGCTTGTAACGTGTTAGCCGTTCTCCGGCGATGGCGAAGACCTCGCGTCGTTCCGGATCGATGGCAGCGAGCGCTCCATCGTGCCCAAACGGCTTGATTCCCAGGTACAGAGTGCGGGACGGGGCGGAGCGTGTCATCCTGTCCCGCCGAGGGCGAACGGCGAGGCGACGGGCTGACGCAATGTCCAGGAATTCCCGGCGAGTGCTGAGGATGAGGCCCGAAGCGTCCCTCGTAACATCCGGAAGGTCGGGGTTGACCGTCAGAGCCCGCACCATCCAGTCAAGGCCCCGGTCGGCGTCGCTCCGCCCCTCGATCACGCCGGTCAGATGGTAGACCTCGGCCCATTCCGGATCGATAGCCAGCAGATGGCGACAGAGCGCCACGGCGTCCCGAGAGCGGCCGGTGTGGTCGCGGTCCACCGCCTCCCGGAGCCAAAGGGCTTTTGCATGGGTCGGCATTGGTTCGGCCGTTCCGGCCAAGCCTTCTGCCAGGAGTTCGCTGTCATGGGGCATGGGATTCTTATTGCACCGCAATCTAGAGCTTGCAAGGTTGGAACCCGAGCGCCCGGCGGTAGACCGCCGCCGTCCGCTCCGCGCAGCGCCGCCAGGTGAAGCCGGCGGCGTGCTCCAGCCCGGCTTCGACGAAGCGGCGGTTCCGGGCGTCGTCCTCCAGCACCGCGCGCAAGCCGGCGGCGATGTCCGCCTCGTCCAGCGGATCCACCGCGTAGCCGTGCCCGCCCAGCACCTCGGCCAGCGACGGCGAGTTGGAGCAGACCACCGGCGTGCCGCTCGCCATCGCCTCCAGGACCGGCAGGCCGAAGCCCTCGTACAGGCTGGGGAAGACGAAGCCGCGCGCGCCGGCGTAGAGCGCCGCCAGCTCGTCGGCGCCGGTGTAGCCGAGATAGCGGATGCGGCCGGCGCGCTCCAGCGCCGACAGGTCGGCCAGTTCCCCCTCGTTGTCCCAGCCGGAGGCGCCGGTGAGCACCAGCGGGAAGCGCTCGGTCAGCGCCTGCGGCAGCCGCGTGTAGGCGCGCAGCAGGCGGCGCAGGTTCTTGCGCGGCTCCACCGTCCCGACCGTCAGCAGGTAGCCGCGCACGCCGAGGTCGCGCCGCGCCAGCAGCGGCGCCAGCTCCCCGGCGTCGCGCGGGCGGTAGGCGGGGGAGACGCCGAGCGGCACCACGTCGATGCGCCGCGGGTCGACGCCCAGCACCTCCACCACCTCGTCGCGCACGAAGGCGGTGTCGGTGACGATGCGCTGCGCCTGGGCGAGGCTGCGCGCCAGGTGCCGGTCGATCCAGCGCCGCCGCTCGTCCGGCATCGCCTCGGGGTGGCGGTGCCAGGTGAGGTCGTGGAAGGTGGTGACGCAGACCCCATCGTAGGGCCGCGGTATCATGTTCGGCTCGTGGTAGCAGACCGGCACCCCGGCGAGGCGCGGCGGCAGCGCCAGCAGCGCCAGCCGGGCGCCGTACAGCCGTCGGAACGCCCACTGCGCCGCGGCGTGGTCGCGCACCCGGTGGCGCAGCGCGCCGGCCGAGGGCGGCGTCCACTGCGCGGGCGCCTCGGGCGGGCGCAGCACCGCCTCCGGCCCCACGCGGCGCAGGCCGGCGAACAGCCGCACGCCGCGGATGTCCGGCAGCTCGCGCAGCGCGGACCAGAGGTTGAAGGCGTAGTTGCCGATCCCGGTGCGGACCGTGAGCAGGGACTCCGCGGCCAGCAGGACGTCGATCGCGCGGCTCGCGGTCACGCCGGTTCCAGCTGCGACGCCCGATGCTCGAGGAACCAGGCGTAGGCGTTGGCGATGCCTTCGCGCAGGTGGATCCGCGGGCTCCAGCCGAGCCCCGCGAGGCGGCTGGAATCGATCAGCTTGCGCGGCGTGCCGTCGGGCTTGCTGTGGTCGTAGACGAAGCGGCCCTCGAAGCCGACCACCTCGGCGACCTGCTCGGCCACCTCGCGGATCGTCAGGTCGCTGCCGTAGCCGACGTTGACGTGGGTGTCGTCGGAGTAGCGCTTCATCAGGAACACGCAGGCGTCGGCCGCGTCGTCCACGTGCAGGAACTCGCGGCGCACCGTGCCGGTGCCCCAGATCTCCACGCTGTCGCGGCCCTGCAGCTTGGCCGTGTGCAGCTTCAGGATCAGCGCCGGCAGGACGTGGCTCTGCAGCGGGTCGTAGCTGTCGCCGGGGCCGTACAGGTTGGTCGGCATGGCGGCGATGAAGTCGCGGCCGTGCTGGCGGCGGTAGGCCTGGCAGAGCTTGATGCCGGCGATCTTGGCGATGGCGTACCACTCGTTGGTCGGCTCGAGCGGGCCGGTCAGCAGCGCGTCCTCGGCCATCGGCTGCGGCGCCAGGCGCGGGTAGATGCACGACGAGCCGAGGAACAGCAGCTTCTCCACGTCCACGCGGTGCGCGCCGTGGATGATGTTCGCCGCGATCATGATGTTGTTGTAGATGAAGTCGGCCGGCCGGGTGCTGTTGGCGTAGATGCCGCCCACCGTCGCCGCGCTGATGAACACCGCCTGCGGACGCTGCGCGCCCATCCACGCCTCGACCTCGTCCTGGCGGCACAGGTCGACCTCCTCGCGGCCGGCGGACAGGATCTCGCACCCTTCCGTCTCCAGGCGGCGGACGAGGGCGGAGCCGACCATCCCGCGGTGCCCGGCCACCCAGACACGCTTGCCGGCGAGGGAGAAGTCTCGGCCCGTGGGCGGCATGCTCATTTGCAAGGTGCTCCTGACTGTATCTCCAAAGATCTAATCCGAAATCCAGAAGGTCGTCCAGTGACAGTTCTCGGGGAGGTGGCGGGCGCACAGAGGCTCCGCCGGGGCGGCGCTCCGCCGTCCGCAGGCCGATTCCGGTGGGGAAAAGCTCAGGCCATCGCCCTGGTGAGCAGCCCGGTGTCGGCGATCGGCACGCCCTTGCTGGCCATGCCCCACAGCGAGAAGACCGGGCCCCGGATCACCTGGGCCTGGTGGAAGCCGGCCTCGACCAGCTTGCGGGCGAGGGAGCGCATGCTGAAGCCGGTGCGGTGCGCCATGGCGGTGCGTCCCTGGGCGATCCACCAGCCCCACCCGTAGACGACGTCGAGCGGGGTGATCGGCACGGTGCCGGTGGTGTCGGTGTAGAGCGTGCGGTCGAGGCCGTCGTCCTGGGCCATCACCGCCGCCACCGCCTGGAGGTCCGGCATCGTCACCAGGAAGAAGCCGCCGGGCCTGAGCACGCGCAGGAACTCCCGCAGCGTCGGGACCACCTCGTGCTCGTACAGGTGCTCCAGGTTGTGGCTCGACCACACCGCGTCGATGCTGCCGTCGGCGATCATCGGCATGTCGGTGATCGAGGCGACGATGTCCGGGGAGACCGCGGGGTCGATGTCGAGGCGCACCTCCTCCCAGCCGCCGCTCCGGAAGACCGGGTTGAGCTTCATCGGGTTGGGCGGGCCGCAGCCGACGTGCAGGACGCGCTTGCGGTCGGGGACGGCGGGCGCCGCGGGGGAGGAGGGCTGTGTCATGCCGCTGCCGGGAGATATGCGGGACGGGACGAAAAAGGGGGCGGTGTGGCCGCCCCCGCCGGTCCGTCAGATGATCTCGATCTCCGGGAAGGGGAAGATCATCTTGCCGCCGCGCGCGATGAACTCCTGTTCGCGCGCCAGGATGGCGTCCTTGAAGTGCCAGGGCAGCACCAGGAAATAGTCCGGCTGCATGGCCCGCGCCTCCTCCTCGGAGATGATCGGAATGTGCGTGCCGGGGGTGTAGGAGCCGAACTTGTCGGGGTTGACCTCCGCGATGGCGGTGATCTCCTTCTCCGACAGGCCGCAGAACTGCAGCACGACGTTGCCCTTGGTGGAGGCGCCGTAGCCGAGCACGCGCTTGCCGTCGGCGACCAGGCCCTGCAGCAGCCGGGTGAGGTCGGCGCGGTGGCGGTAGACGCGCTCCTCGAAGTCGCGGTAGGGGGCCGGCGTGTGCAGGCCCATCCGCTCCTCCTGCTCCAGCATCCACTGAATGACCGCGCGGTTGCGCGGGCGGGTGCTGGAACGCTTGACCGCGGTCACCGCGAAGCTGCCGCCGTTGATGGCGTTCATCTGCACGTCGAGGATGTCCAGGCCGACCTGGTCCAGCATCTTCTTCACGACGCTCAGCGAGTAGTACTCGATGTGCTCGTGGCAGATGGTGTCGTAGGAGCACAGCCGCAGCATGGACGGCATGTAGCTCTGCTCGAAGTGCCAGACGCCGTCGTCGGCGAGCACCTGGGCGATCTGCTCGACGAAGTCGATCGGCCGCTCGAGGTCGTAGAACATGGCGATCGAGGTGACGATCTTCGCCTGCCGGCTCTCCACTGAGCGGAAGTTGGCGGCCGAGAAGAAGTCCGGCACCAGGGTGACGTCTTCCGGATAGTACTGCCGGAACTTGGCGCCCGTCGGGTCGATGCCGATGCGGCGCAGACCCGGCGTGGTGTAGGCCTTGAGCGAGGTACAGTCGTTGCTGCCGATGTCCAGCACGACGTCGCCCGGCTGCAGGTCCGCCACGGCCTGGAGGTGGCGGATCTTCTGCGTCAGATGGCGCACCATCGACTGGTTGAGGCCGGAGCGGTAGCCATAGTTGTCGCCGTACATCTCGCCGGCGTCGAAGGTGTGGGCGAGTTGCAGCAGCCCGCTGTCCGGGCACCAGAGCAGCTCCAGCGGGCCGACGGTGACGTTCTCGTCGCGGCTCTTCGGGAAGACGCCGGTCAGCGCCTGATGACCCAGATTGAGCACGGAAATCAGGTTGGGACTTCCACTGACGCGGCACGCGTCGATTTTCTGGTAGCCAACGGGATCGGTCACAATCACCTGCCTTACGTCTAAGCCTGCCTTGCGTCGCCTGCCTTGCAGCGAAGGCCGCTCGCATTCCACCTTATTACGGCAATCCGTCCGGATTGTCCCAACGCTTTCAACTCAGCCGTGACGGGAAAGCTGCGCCTCGCCGATCGGCAGCCCGTATTGGGCGAAGAGCTCTTCGGGAGGCGGTTCGCCTGCGGCGAGCCCCGCCGAATGCGCACGCCTGTACAGGTCCCAGAGAAGTGGAACCTGATAGTACCGAAAATCGTCGAGGTGCTTACAACGTTCGAGTAGCCTTGCCAACGAGAAATTTCGCCGCGCGGCCGCGCCGGCGGAGAAGTAGAGCGCGCGCACGTTCTCCGCCGCGGCGCGGCAGAGATTGGCACGGCAGGCGTCGAGTCCGGCTGGATCCGCGCCCATCCTCTCGGCGAGGTCGCACAGCTCCGGCATCCGCTCCAGGAGCCAGAGCAGGCCGTGCTCCTTCCACGACACGTTGAGGTTGACCACCAGCCCCGGCCGCCCCACCCAGTAGGCCGGCCGGCCGAGCAGCGCCTTGAGCGCGTAGGGGGCCGACGGCGCGCTGCACTCCAGCGATGAGAAGGGCGGGCCGGCGACGTCCTGCCCGTAGGCCAGCAGTGCGTGGTCGCGGCGGAAGATGCAAGTGTAGATGGCGGTGAATAGGTTCTCGTGCAGCGCCGCCACCGTGCGCAGTGCCGGCACGTAACGGTTGGGCCCGCCGTCGGCGACGGGGGTGGCGGAACGGACGAGGGCGTCCTCGTCCTCCGGTGCCGGCGGCGTCTTCAGGCCGGTGCAGGCGTAGTTCAGATAGACCATGTGGATGTCGGGGTGCCGCAGGATGCCCTCCAGCACGTCCTCCACCGTGCCGTCCACCAACAGGTCGTCGTCGCCGAGCAGCCAGACGAAGCGGCCGCGCGCCAGCCGCGCGGTGACGCCCAGGTTGCCCAGCATGCCGACGTTGACCGGGTTGCGGTGCGTGCGCAGATGCGGCTCCCCGGCGAAACGGGCGACCACCGACGGCGTGTTGTCGGTCGAGGCGTTGTCGCACACCAGCACTTCCACCGCGTCGGCGTAGGGGCGGGTCCGCTCCAGCACGCGGCGCAGGCTGGCGGCCAGCCAGACGCTGCGGTTGTAGGTGGTGATCGCGATGGTCAGCACCGGCCGGCCGGCGCCGTTGTCCGTATCATCGGCCGGTACGGCGATCGGTGCGGTCGCCGGGGCGCGCCGGACCAGCGCCGCGGCGACGGCGCGGGCGTGCCCCCGCCATGCCGCGGAGTTGACCCCATCGGCCGGTTCCGCCGGGGGCGGGCACGCCGCCACCCGCCAGGACAGGCCGTTCAGCTTGGGCAACAGGCGGCGCCCGGCGGCGAGCAGCGCGGCGGCGGCGGCTTCGGAGTCGGTCAGCACGGCGTCGGCGTCGGCCAGCGCCGCCAGTAGCTCGACGCGCGCCTGCGTGGCCGGGTCGTTGCCGTCCGGGGGCCACGCCGGCAGACTGCCGCCGCGGCACAGGAAAGCGACGCGAAAGCCGCGGGCGTGGGCCTCGTCCACCATGCCGCGGACGGCTCCGGGACGGTCCGCCCAGGCTTGGTCGGGCACCAGCACCCAGTCCGCCGGCAGGCCTCCTGAAACCGCTGGCGGCTCCGGCGCCGGCCAACCGGCCAGGGCCACGCCCAGCCGCCGCAGTGCCGGGCCGAGGCCGGGCAGCGCGGCCTCCGGGGCCTCCGCCGTGGCGCTCCAGACGGCCAGCCAGCGCAGTCCGGTATGATCCGCCAGGGCTTCGGCCGCCACCGCCCAGTCGTCACCGGGCGGCAGAACGAGGTCGGCGAGCCCGCCCCGGTCCTCCCCTCCGAGCGCTGCTAGCCGCAGGCCGTAACAGCGGGCGTAGGCCGCCAGCGGCGGCAGGTCTTCGGCGGCGGCGGCGAGGAGCCAGCGATCCTGCAGGGCCGGCGCTGCGCCGGGGCCGACGTGGAGCGGCTCTCCCGATGAGGACGGGCCGGATGCCGCCACCAGGGTGTGGCGTTCGGCGTCCCAGCGGACCGGCTGCACGGCGAATCCACGCCCGGTCAGGGCCTGCGCCAGGGCTGGCGGCGCTGACAGGACGTAGAGCGGGGTGGAGGTCATCGGCGAGGGCCGTCGGCGAGCGGCCGGCGGTGGCGCGTCACCGCGCTGCGCAGCAGGTCAATGCCGAACCACGGCAGCAGGAAGCACAGCCAGACGCCGGTGCGCCGCCCCTCCGAGGAGAAGCGCAGGCGGCACAGCAGCGCCCCGCGACCGCCGTCGCGGCGCAGGTCGGCGACGCGGCGCTTGGCCTCGGCCGGGTAGGGCAGGCGCTTCAGGATGGCGATGTGGGCGTTGCGGACGAAGTCGGCGTCGCTGTAGCCGAGGAACTCGGTGACCAGATAGACCCGGCGCCGGATGTCCAACTCGCCGACGCGTGTCGCCCGCTTCTCGCCCGGTGGCGGCGGGCGCAGCGTGGTGGATGGCGCCGCGGCGGCCGGCGCCGTCCCCTCGGGCAGCACCTCGGTACGCCCGGCCCGCACCCGGCCGATGCGGGCGAGCAGGTCGGCGGCATCGGGAACAGTGGGACGGGACAGGGGGGGCTGGCCGGTCATGGGGTGCTTGGCTGGCTGGCGGAGGGCTGGCTGGGTCGGGACGGGATCAGGCCGGCGCCGGCTGCAGGGCCGCCTTCTCGGCGGCGCGCTCATGGTAGAGCCGGATCATGTCCTTCGGCGAGCCGACGGCGACCAGCGACCCGCGGTCGAGCAGGATCAGCTTGGTGCACCACTCCTCCAGCAGGGATTCCGTGTGGGTGGCCAGCACCAGGATGCTCGAGCGGTCGATGAACATCTCCAGCCGGCGGCGCGCCTTGCCCAGGAAGTGCGCATCGCCGGCCAGCACCCACTCGTCCATCACCAGGATCTCGGGGTTGGCGCAGGTCGCCACCGCGAAGGACAGGCGCAGCAGCATGCCCGCCGAATAGGTGCGCACCGGCATCGCGGCGTAGTCGCCGAGCTCGGTGAAATCGATGATCTCGCGGGCGTGCTCGCGGATCTCTGAGGGTCGCATGCCCATGTAAAGGCCGCGCAGGAAGATGTTCTCGTAGCCCGACGCCTCCATGTTGAGGCCGAGCCCGACGTCCAGCAGCGGCGACACCTGGCCGCTGACGGCGACCTCGCCGCGCGCCGGCTCGTAGATGCCGGAGATCACGCGCAGCAGCGTCGTCTTGCCGGCGCCGTTGCCGCCGATCAGGCCGACGCGCTCGCCGTGGGCGACATCGACCGTCAGGTTGCTGAGCGCCCGCACCAGCACGCGGTTGCTGCCGTCGCGCCCAAGCCGGCCGCCGGTGCCCGCGTCGAGCAGCACCCGCTTCAGGGACCGGCCGCCGCTCTGGTAGATCGGGAACTCGACCGTGACGTCGTTCAAGCTGATGGAGGCCATCGGTTACGCCCAGTAGGGGATGCGGGCCCGGAAACGGGCGAAGAAGAGGAACGACACGGTCCCCCCGATCGCCGTCACCAGCAGCGTGGTGATCCACGAGGTCGGGTGGGGGTACTGGTTCAGCAGCGGGGCGCGCATCAGGTCGATGAAGCCGAACAGCGGGTTCCAGTGCGCGAACCCGATGCGGTGCTCCAGCAGGTCCGGGCTCCAAATGATCGGCGTGACGAAGAAGGCGATCTGGATGAGGCTGGCGATGATCTGCGGCACGTCGCGGAAGCGGCTGCAGATCATGCCCAGCATGACCGAGACCCAGAAGCCGTTGAACAGGATCAGCAGCAGCCCGGGCACCGCGATCAGCGACACCAGGCTCAGCTTGAGGTCGAACAGGATCACCACGCCGACGTACACGACGATGTTGTGCGCGGCGATGATCAGGTTGCGCCAGACGACGCGGTAGGCATGCACGCTGTAGGGCAACTTGATCTGCCGCACCATCTGCTCCGCCCCGATGAAGGTGGAGCAGGCGTCCTGCAGGAGCGACGCGATCAGCGTCCAGATCACGAGGCCGATGCACAGGTAGGGCAGGTAGGTGCGGACGTCGAGGCGGAACAGCTCCGAATACAGGAAGCCGAGCGCCAGGATGGCGATGGCCATGCTGAGGGTCAGCCAGAACGGCCCCAGCACCGAACCGCGGTAGCGCTGCAGGATG
Organism: Azospirillum sp. TSO22-1; assembly: GCF_003116015.1. Taxonomy (GTDB): domain Bacteria; phylum Pseudomonadota; class Alphaproteobacteria; order Azospirillales; family Azospirillaceae; genus Azospirillum. The sequence continues at coordinate 57,465 of NZ_LGQZ01000015.1, read as the reverse complement.
TCCTGCCACGACATCGCCGTCCACATCCACCACCGTCGCGTTCCGTCGGCGATGTCGTGCAGCGCGGCCTCCGTGCGTGAGCGGCGGGGCCGCCCGGCCGGGGTCTGAGCGACGGGAGCGAGCATGCTGTCTTTCGCTTCGATGGTCATGAATTCAGTGCTTCGGGCTATGCGCGGGCGATGCCCGCCTGCCTGCCGTCCACGGGGCTGCGGCCCGGTTGCGGAAGGAAGGCCGGCCGCGAAACGGGGCTCTCCCCCGCCGGTGGAATGGCCGCGCCGAGCCTGGAGCGTCTGTATACATTGTCGCAACGCACCCCGTACACCTCGAACTCGCGAAGCCGTTCCCGCCGGGCCTCTCCGGCAAGCCGTGCAGGGTATAGAGCAATTCCATCCCGCACACCAACAGCAACGTGCCCCGCCCCGCGCCGGGACGGGGTGGTTTTCCGTTAGGCTACAGTTGAATGCACGGGGGAAGATCGCTAGCGTCTGGCGCCGGCATGGCGAGGAGGATGCCGTGGCCTTGCCGGATCCTTGCTTCTCCAGGGAAAACCTGTTTTAGGTCCGCGACGGCTGTCGACTCCGGTTGTAAGGTATCTCAGGGAATATGGTCGCATGAGCGTTGCGGTACTCGACACCACTCCACGTCCGCGGTCCTCGGCGTCGCAGGAGAGCGCCGGCCGGCCGGCTGAGGGCGGCGGAAACGGCCTCCTCCCGCTCCACATTCTTCTGTTCGCCCAGTCGACCGCCGCCACCGAGCGCCGCTCCGGCATCCACCGCGTGACTGTGGAGTTGGCCCGGCGCCTGTCCGGCGTCGCCCCGGTGGACTTCGTCAAGTGGGACACGACGCAGGGGCAGCTCGGCTATTTCGACCGCCGCGACCTGGAGTCCCTGTTCCGCGCGCGCACCCTGCCCGCCGGGGTGCGGGTCAACCCGTACGCCGGGCGCGTCAACGACCGCTTCTCCGCCACCCTCGACCCCGGCAAGCGCTACTGGCTGGTGTTCCCGGAGATCGCCTACCACCTGCCCGACGGCAACGAGACGTTCGCCCGCGTGATCTCGCAGTGCCGCGACTACGGCGTGCGGGTGGCCAGCGTCTTCTACGACCTGATCCCGGTCACCAACCCGCACTACCAGACCTACCGCCCGCCGCACCTGCGCTACAGCATCGATCTGGCCCGCAGCGACCTGATCGTCCCGATCTCGCACCATGTCGGGACGGTGCTGGCCGACTTCTACGCCCAGGGCGGGGTGGACGCCGACGGCGTGACCGCCCGGATCCGCGCCGTCCCCCTGCCGGAGGGCGAGCGCGTCGCCCTGCCGGCGCCGGAGGACGGGCAGCGCGACACGGTGCTGATGGTCGGCACCGTCGAGCCGCGCAAGCGCCAGGTCGAGGTGCTGAAGGCCTTCAACCAGGCCGCCGCCGCCGACCCGGCGGTGGCGCGGCTGAAGGTGGTGGTCATCGGCTCGCTGCACCCCGACAGCGCGCTGGAGTTCCACAGGCAGGTCGATGCCAACCCCAACATCACCTATTGCGACTACAGCAGCGAAGCGTTCATCCAGGACTGCTACCAGCGCGCGCTGTTCACCGTCTTCGCCTCCAACGACGAGGGCTACGGCCTGCCGATCGCCGAGAGCGTGGCGCGCGGCGTCCCCTGCCTGACCGCGAACTTCGGCTCGATGGCGGAGATCGCCGAGGGCGGCGGCTGCCTGACCGTGAACGTCGAGGACCAGGAGGCGCTGACCGCCGGGATCCGCCGTCTGGCCGGCGACGCCGCCCTGCGCGAGCGCCTGTGCGCCGAGATCGCCGAGCGCCGCCTGCGCACCTGGGGCGACTACGCCGCCGACGTCGTCCGGCTGATCGAGGACACCGACGCCCGGGCGCAGCAGGCGCTGGCGGCGGTCCGCCCGCCGGAGGCCGAGCCGGCCGCCGGAGTCCGCGTCCGCGAGGCCACCGTCGGCACGACACCGGTCCGCTTCGTCTCCCTGCCGCGCGCGCTCGACGCCGCGGCGCTGCTGCCGTCCGCGGAGTCCGCCGGCCTGACCGGCGCCGCCTTCCCCGGCTCGGCCGAGGAGCTGCGCGCCCTGCCGGCGGCGGCGCGCGCCCTGCTGTACGCGGCCGACGCCGCGGCGTTCCGCTCGGAGGAGGCCTACCGCGCCTTCGTCGAGGCCGCGCGCGAGGACGGCTGGCCGCGGCTGCTGCCGACCCGCATCGTGCGCGACGCCGACGCGGAGGCCATGGAGGCCGGGCTGTGCCGGGCGCTGCAGGAGCTGGCCGGCCGCCGCGCCGAGCGGATGCGGTGGGCCGACGACGAACGCGTGCTGATGGGGCTCGCCCGCCGCTGGCAGGCCGAGAGCGAGGCCCCGGCGGCGCGGCTGTCCATCGTCATCTCCACCTACAACCGCGCCGCCTTCGTCTGCGAGAACGCCCGCTGGGTCCTGGAGGCCATCGCCCCCTACGGCCCGGAGGTGCGGCTGGTGGTGGTCGACAACGCGTCCACCGACGACAGCTGGGCCCGGCTGCAGCAGTTCGCCGGCAACCCGCAGTGCACGCTCCACCGCAACAGTGCCAACACGGGGATGCTGGGCAACCTGCGGGTCTGCTCGATGCTGCGCGGCAGCCGGCACGTCTGGGTGACCGGCGACGACGACTACATCATGCCCGAGACCCTGGCCGAGGTGCTGCGCGTCCTGCGCGAGGAGCCGGCGCTGCCGCTGGGGGTGGTCAATTTCGGGGTCTACCACCGCGCCGCCTTCAGCCCGATGGACAGCGCCGACATCTTCGTGCGCGAGCGCCAGCCGCTGGCGCCCGAGCCGATGCCGTCGGGCCTGTACCCGGTCAGCAAGGCCGCCGGCGAGCACGACAACCTGTTCACCGCGGTCTACGCGATCATCTTCCGCTCGGACATCCTGGCGGCGTGCTTCAACCACCCGTTCACCGGGGTGCCGTTCATCGACTTGGTGGAGTCGGTGCCGACCACCCGGATCATCCTCGACAACTACCGCCACACGCCGGCTTGGTGGTTCGCGCCGATCGGCATCGTCGGCAACGCCCACAACAGCTGGACGCGCCACCGCATGCGCTGGCACGCCCTGCTGATGCCGATGGTGTTCGAGCTGGCCCGCGAGGCGGGGATGGACGGGGAAAAGCTGTACGGCTGGTCGCGCATCCACCGCGAGCTGTTCCGCGAGGCCGCGGGCATCGCGCTGGAGCGGGACATCCCGGCGCACCTCGACCTGCCCGGCGACCTCGAGGTCGGGGAGCGGGTCTTCCGCGAACCCATCGAGGTCCCGGCCGGGATCCGCCTGGAGCGGCCGGAGTCCGGCTGGTAAGCCGGGCGGCGGTACAGGACGGGGCACGGAACAGGATATCGCTCGCACCATGAAATCGATCATTTCACGCCTGCTTGCCTTGCTGTTCCGGCCCGTCCTCAACGAGATCCGGCAGACGCAGGCGCAGCAGCGGCACCTGTCGGCACGGCTCGATCAGATCTCCGAGCAGATCCAGGCCACGGCGCGCGGCCTCGCCGAGGCGCAGGGCCAGCTGCACCATCTGCTCGCCACCAGCGTCCAGGGGATCGCCGGGGCGCAGGGCGAACTGCACCACCTGCTCTCCACCACTGGCCAGGGCATCGCGCAGTCGCAAGGCGAGCTGCACCACCTGCTGGCGTCGAGCGCGCAGGGGCTCGCCGAGGCGCAGGTGCGCACCGAGGGCGCCGTCCACGGCCTGCGCACCGACATCGCCGCCGAGATGGAGGCGCTGCGCACCGCCGCCGCCGCCGGCATGGACGAAGCCGCGGAAAAGGTCGAGCGGATCGTCCTCGGCGTCGCCAGCCTCGACCGGTGACCGGCGTGCGGGACGTCTACGCCGATATCCGCGCCCTGCAGGCGGCCGCGCTGAAGGACGGGCCGGCAGCCCGCCACCTCGCCGCCGTGCTGTGCGAGGCGCGGCGCCGGCTGCCGGACGGGGCGCGCCTTACCGGCCTCGCCGACCCGGCCCTGCCGGACCTGGACGCCGCCGCCCTCGTCGACCGCCTCCTGCCGTGGGGGGCGCTGCCGGCGGCGCCGCGCGGCGCCGTCCTCCTGCAGTCCCTGGTCCCCGGGCTGGCGCCGATGCCGCATGTCCGGACGCTCGGCGGGTGGGTTCTGCGGGCGGCGCTGCTGCACGCCCTGCCGGACGGCGCCGGCGACCGGCTGGAGCGGATCGAAGCTCTGGCTTGGGCGCCGCACCACGACCGCATCCTCGCCACCGGCCCGGACGTCGCCGGGCGGATGACGGCGGCGTTCGGCGTCCTGCGGGAGCGCATCGCCGTCACCGGCTTGGCCCCTGACGAGCCCACGGCGGCGGAGCGCGTCTGGACGGCGCTGGCCGCCGCCTGGGAGGAGCGCTTCGCCGCGGACCCGGCTCCGGCCGCCGCCGCCCGGTCCGCCTCCTGGCCGGCCCGGCCGCGGATCGCCGTGGTGGCGTCCTGGCCGCCGGCGCCGTCGGGCGTGGCGGCCCGCACCGCCGCCCAGGTGGGGGCGCTCGGCCGGCACGCCGACATCGACGTCTACACGCCCGGCCTGACGCCGGACCGCCCGGCCCGGCCGACGGACGGGGTGCGCGCGCTGCTGCCGCTGTCGGCGCTGCCCTACCTGTCCGACCGCTACGACCGCGTGCTGACGGTCCTCGGCGGGGCCGAGGGTGGCGCCGGGGGCGGCGAGCTCGCCATTTTCGACCTGGCCCTGCGCTTCGGCGGCGCCGTCCTGCTGCACGGCCACCAGCTGGTCGACCACAGCGTGGCGCAGCGCGGCGCCGAGGCGGTGGCGCGGGTCCTGGGCCGCCGGATCGGCCGCGAGATCCCCGCCGGGGAGCTGCGGCACCGCCAGCGCCTCAAGGACGAGCTGCCCGACGCCATGCTGGACGAGACGCTGGCCGTCGCCCGGCCGCTGATCGTGTCGTCGCGCGACCTGCACCGCCGGTTGCGGGAGCGGGGGGAGGACGTGCGGTGGATCCCGGCCTGCCCGACCCGCCGCTTCGCCGACGCGGACCTGGGGCCGGAGGCGCGCGCCGCGGCGCGCCGGCGCCTCGGCCTGCCGGAGGACCGGCTGCAGCTGGCGGCGTTCGGGGCGGTGGCGGAGAGCCGGGGATCCGATGGCGCGATCTGGACGCTGCGCAGCCTGCTCGCCTGGGGCGTGCCGGCCGACCTGACCTTCGTCGGGCCGCCGGGGGCGGTCGGGCCGGCGCTGCGCAGGCTGGTGGCCCGGCTCGGCCTGGAGGAGCGCTGCCGCTTCATGGACGGCTGGGCGGACGACGCCGTCTACGACGACTGGCTGCGGGCGGCCGACGTGGCGCTGCAGCTGCGGACCTACGGCGAGGGGGTGGTGTCGGGCAGCCTGCTCGACTGCATCGCCGCCGGCCTGCCGACCATCACCACCGAGGCCCAGGCGCGGGCGGCGGACGCCCCCGGCTTCTGCGCGCGGCTCGGCGACCGCCTCAGCCCCGTCCTGGCCGCCGAGGCGGTGCTGGCGCTGGTGGAGGGCGGGCGGCACCGCGCCCCGCGCGCGTCGCCGGACCGCGACGCCTACCTGGAGCGCCACGGCGCCGAGGCGTGCGGCGCGGCCCTGTTCGAGGCGCTCGCCCCGGCGCCGGTTCCCGTGCTCGGAGCCGTGGAATGACGCCCGACCGCCGGATCCTGGTGGACATCTCCGAGTTCGCCGCCAACCCGATGCGCACCGGCATCCAGCGCCTGGTGCTGCACACCATCCTGGACTGGCCGGAGCCCAGCACGCTGCGGCTGGCGGTGATCGACGAGGCCGCCCGGCTGCGCTACCTGCCGGACAGCTACGCCGGGCTGATGCGCGGCTACTTCGCCAGCGCCGACGACGATCCCGAGATCCGCGAGCGGCTGCGCCGGGCGGCCGAGGCCGTCTCGGAGCCGGTGCCGGTGGCGGAGGTGCTCGCGCACCGCGCCCTGCTGGTGCCGGAGCTGTTCTACCGGGACGCCCGGCTGACCTTCCACATGGACGTGCTGCGGCGCGCCCCGGACTTCACCTTCGCCGTCTTCATCGACTGGTTCATCTGGCTGCACCCGGAGTGGCGCGAGCAGGGGGTGGCGGTGTGGACCGCCGAGTACCTCGACTTCGCCCGCGCGGTGAAGCACGCCTCCTTCATCTCCGAGCGCACGCGCCGCGAATACCTGACGCGCATCCTGCGCGCCGAGCGGCCGACCGGGCCGGTGCTGGTGCTCGGCGGCGACGGGCTGGGCACGGCGGCGCCAGCCTTCGACCCGGCGCGCCGGGGCTTCCTGTTCTGCGGCTCCATCGAGCCGCGCAAGAACGTCGCCGCCCTGCTCGACGCCTTCGCCGCGCTGTGGGCGGAGGGCTGCGAGGCGGAGTTGACGCTGGCCGGCCGCATCGCCACCGCCGACCCGGGGATCCTCGGCCGCCTGCACGCGCTGCAGGACGGCCAGCCGCGCTTCCGCCACGTCAACAACCCCTCGGACGCCGAGATGCGGGCGCTGATCCAGGGCAGCCGGGCGACGGTCTACCCGTGCCTGTCCGAAGGCTTCGGCATCCCGCCGCTGGAGAGCCTGTCGCTGGGGGTGCCGGTGATCGTCGCCGCCGACGTGCCGTCGGTGGGCTGCATCGCGGCGCACGGGCAGGTGCGGCTGCCGGAGCCCACGGCCGCGGCCATCGCCGACGCGGTGCGCGCCTTCATGGACGATGACGCGGCGCGGCGCATCACCGGGGAGATCGCCCGGCTGACCCTGCCGCGCTGGAACGGCGTGGCGGCGGCGCTGGCGGACTGGATCGCCGAGGCCCGTCCGCGGGGAGTCAGGGCAGCAGCCGACGCGCCGTACGGCGCGCCCACCGGAGCGGCCGGGTAACCTGCCAGCTGGTCGAGTCCGACATGGCGGCGCAGAAGCGGCGCCAGTGCGCGGCGTCCGCCGAGGCCTCGGCCAGGGCACGCTCCAGCTCGGCGACGCGGGCGGCGGCATCCGTGGCGCTTGCCCCGGCCGGCCGCTCGTCGAGGCGCCGGCGCAGGGCGGCGGCCTCCTCGCGGGCGGCGCGCAGGGCGGCGTCGCGCTCCGCCAGCTCCGGCTTCAGGGCGGCGATGTCGAACTGGTGGCGCTCCAGGCTGGCCAGCAGGGTGTCCAGCATGCCGCGGCCGAAGGCGGCGGCGGCCGTGCGCTCCTCCTCCGTGCCCTCCAGGGCGTCGACCGCCGCGGCGAACACCGCCTCCAGCCGGGCGGCGAGCGCCGCGCGGTCGGCCACGAAGAAGGGGGCGAACTCGATCCCGTCGCGCACGCTGGACAGGTCGACCGCCAGCCCGGTGCCGGCGGCGATGCGCGCCTCGACGTCCTGCCGGTAGGCCGGCTCGCGGAACAGCCGGTTGACGTCGATGCAGCAGTCCGCGGCGCCCGCGGCGTTCATCGACAGGTAGAGGTGCAGCCCGGCGAAGACGACGAGGCCGTCCTCGTCCGCCTGCAGGCGCCCGTCGCCGATCGCCATGCCCGGCGCCACGCCGTGCAGCGGCATCCCGCCCAGCCGGGCGAGGAAGCGGTCGTGCCGGTTGCGGTCGATGGTGTAGTGGATCGTGTTCAGGAAGTACGGGTTCGCGTGGTGGCCCAGGCTGGCGTAGGACATCCACTGCTGGTACAGGTCGCGGTACAGGAAGACGTGCCAGCCGCCCAGCCGGCCGCGGATGCCGCGCAGCCGGCCGGGCGAGCGCGTGCAGGACAGCACCGCGACCTTCCCCTCCGCCTCGGCCAGTTCCACGAGGCTGGCGAGGTGGCGTTCCTCGTCCGCGCCGATGGCGGCGCGCAGCCCATCCGCCGGGACGTAGCGGTCGAAGGCCATGCCCGCGCGGTAGTGCCGCGCGCCGCCCTCCGGCTGCAGGACGGGGAGGAACTCCAGGAAATAGGGCGCCACGTCGCCGTGCTTGGACCGCCAGCCGTTGCTGGTGTGGGTGTTCACGTCGCCGGGCTTCAGGGTGGCGAGGATCTCGTGGAAGACCTCGCAGTAGGCCCGCGTCTCCGGCAGCCGCCGGAACCGGTCCCACAGCCAGGTGCTGGAGGTGCGGAAGCTCGAATGCAGGAACACCAGGGACACGAACCGCTCTCCTTGCCGGGCCGGGTGGGCCGGGTCGGGCGCGCGATCGCCCGGCTCCCCGTCTGCGGGTACCGTATACGGTGGCGGGCGGACGCGGTCCAGGCCGCCGACGCGCGGCGGGAATGCCGGTCCGGCATGGCGCGGGTTCCATGATGGCATAGTACTGTTTTGGCCTTCTTTCCAGACGCTGCGACACCGGTAGTCCTGGACACCCAAAGGGTGATCTGCTTTTTTACCGCCGGCATCGCCTCGGGGCCGGCAGTGCTGCGCCGGCCCTTTTCCGTGCGACCGCGTCATCGAAGTTTCTTTCCCGACAGGGCGGGTGTTCCAAGTAATGGCCATGCGGATGCGAGCGATATTCAACCGAGTCATGCGCCTGCAACAGGTGCTGCCGCAGCTGCTCCGCTTCGCCGTCCGGCATTGGGGCCTGTGGAGTCTGCTCCGCCGAGTCGTCGAGGCCTACCGCCAGGGCGGCTTCCAGCTGCTGCGGCTGAAGCTGCGCATGGCCCTGAACTTCATGGTGCACCACCAGCGGCCGCTCGACGGCCCGGTGCCGGCCAGCGCCCTGCCGCCGCCGCGGCCGGCCGGGCTGCTGGAGTCGACCGCCCCGGTGGTGTCGCTGAACACCCGCTACGGCCTGTCCGACGCGGAGTGGACCCGCTTCCTGGACCCCGTCCTCAACGAGAAGTTGATCCGCCCGGCGCAGCGCCTGCCCTCCCGCGCGACTCCGTCGCCGCGGCTGTGGGCGGTGCTCGACCTGAGCGGCGGGGCGGATGCCGGGGGCGACGGCGGGGCCGAGGGCGGAGACGGTGGTCCCGGCCTGGACGAGCGGGTCGCGGCGTCGCTGGCGGCGCTGCAGAGTCTGGCCGAGGCGGCGGAGTTCCCGGTGTCCATCGTCAGCTATGGCGCCGCGGCGCCCACGTCCGCAGCCGAGTCCGGTGGGGCGCCCGCCCTGCACCGATGCGCCACCCTGGCCGAGGCGGTGGCGCTGGCCGGGGACGAGGATCTGCTGCTGTTCCTGCGCCCCGGCGACGCGGTGCGCGCCGAACTGGCGGCGGCGCTGCCCGTCTACCGGCTGTTCGACCGCGCGATCGTGCTGCTCGACCTCTACTATCGCGACAGGGAGGAGGTCCACCCGCTCTTCCTGCCGGGCGTCAACTACTGCCACGCGCTGAACTGCGACTACTTCCGCTCCCGCTTCCTGGCGCGCGGGCGGGAGGCCAAGGCGCAACTCGCCGGGTCTGTGACGCCGCGCGATCTGGCGGTGCGCATCATGGGCGATGTGTACGCACGCGAGGACTGGGACGCCGAGTGCCACCTCGCCGTGCCGCTGATCGAGCTGAGCGAGAGCACGGAAACGCTCCGGCGCGAGCGCACCGACCTGGTGCGCCGCCGCACCCCGCTGCGCTACCCGTTGGCGCCGGAAGCTCCGACGGCGACCGATGCAGCCGGGGCCGGTTCGGTCTCGGTGGTGCTGTGCACCAAGGACAAGGGGCACCTGCTGCGCCAGATCGTCAACGCGTTGCTGCGCTACCCGGCCGGGCTGGTGCGCGAGGTGGTCGTGGTGTCCAACCAGACCGGCAACGAGTACGCCCTGTCGACGCTCGACGACCTGACCGCCAACCCGCGGGTGCACATCGTCCGCTTCGACCAGCCGTTCAACTTCTCCCGCCAGTGCAACCTCGGCGTCCGCAGGACGACAGGCGAGTTCCTGCTGTTCCTCAACGACGACATCGTCCCGATCAGCGAGGACTGGCTGGAGGAGCTGCTGGCGCCGTTCGCCAACCCGCGGGTGGGCATCACCGGGCCGCTGCTGGTCTATCCGGACGAGCGCGTGCAGCAGGGCGGCATGTACCTGGGCTTCAACAACGTCGCCGGCCACACCCTGCGCTTCGCCCGCCTGCCGGACGAGGACTACGGCTTCATGGCGAGCGCGCCGCGCTTCGTCAGCGTGCTGACCGGCGCCGCGCTGGTCATGCGGCGCAGCCTGTTCGAGGCGATGAACGGCTTCGACCCGCTGCTGGCCTCCTACATCCAGGACGTCGACCTCTGCCTGCGGGCGCGCGCCGTCGGCACCGACATCGTGTTCAACCCGCGCTCCGTGCTGATCCACATGGAGTCGATTTCGGTGAAGACCACGCTGGACAATCAGCTGGTCCAGACGACGCGCAACCGCGAGTTCGAGATTTTCCACACGCGCTGGTCGGACTTCCTCGGCCGCGACCCGTTCCACAACGCCAACTTCGCGCCGAGCGACGAGGGCCTGCACACGCTGCGCTTGGCCTAGATCGGATTGCGATCCGATCTGGACCGCGACTGCGGTCCCGGGCGCGCGTGCGCCTCTCGCGCTGGCAAAGCCAGCGCTGACGGCGTCAGGCGGATCGAAGATCCGCCGAGAGCCCGAAGCCCGGCCGGCGTGTGATACGGCCGGCGCCTGGAGGCTTCCAAGATCGGCCGGCCGCATGACCCTCCCGCACATTGCTGTGCAATGTGCTGCCGGGTTTGAACCAAAGGCGCTCGATGGAAGCCATCAAGCGCCTTTGGTATGAGGCCATATGAATCTAGAGCGGATCACAATCCGCTTTAGGGGCGGAATCCGGCTCGGGCCGCGGATTGCTCCGCCAGCGCTGCCGTCATGTGGGTTCCGCATCCGCCAGCCGCCGCTGGGCGACGTGCAGCCAGAGGGCGAAGGAATCGTACGGTGTGAGCCGCAGCCGGGAGAAGATGTCCGCAGCGGCGAACGTGGCGACCGCCGCCCCTTCGCGCAGGTCGAAGCGGTCCACGTCCGCCTGGGTGACCGGCACGATGAAGTAGCTGCGCCGGCACACCGTCTGGCCGAACGGGCGGAGGTCGAAGTCGAAGTCGGTGAACCAGCGCACGGCCGCCAGATCGGCTTCGAACCCAAGCTCTTCGCGCAGTTCGCGCACGAGCGCTTGTTCGGCCGTCTCGCCTTCGTCGATCGCCCCGCCGAACAGCCCCCAATGATCCGGAAACCAGATCTGCGGCAGGGGATCGCGCAGTTGCAGGGCGTAGCGCCCGTCCTCCAGCACCAGAAGGGCGGCGACCGCGTCGCTGGCCCGCAGCGGCGTGTCGGAGGTCAGGAACGGATTGACGCTGCAGGGTTCCATGCGGGCGGTCTTCAGGTGGGGAGGTCGAGGAAATCCGGGTGGTAGAAACAGTATTCCTCGGAGATGCGGGACAGCGGTGTGGCGTACCCGAACCAGTCCAGGTTCCGCGATGCGCGCTTCCAGTCCCCTTCCGCCCGCCGGTTCTCCGCCTCGGCGACCGTCATGAAGGCGCTCTGCACCGGCGAGGAGAGGGAGTCCGTGTGCAGGCCCCGGTCCATGAACTCGACCATTTCGCGCGTGACCGCCAGGATCTCGTGGGCCGACAACTCCTCCACCTGGACCTTCTTGCGGATCAGGTCGTAGGTCGAATAGGTGTCGTGAAGATCGCGCTCAAGGATTTCCCGGAAGCTCATCGGGCGCGGGACCGTGCCGGAGACGTCCATATACTTCTTGAAGGCGAGCAATCCCGGAGCCTCCGGGAAATCGACCGAGCAGATTGGCACGTTGAGCGTGAGAATCGGCCGTTTGAAGCCCCGTGCCAATTCGTGCGGCCCGGACAACGACGAGATCATGAAGTGGCAGCGGCGGATGAAGTACGGTTCGGCGATCGGGTCGTAGAACGGGGAGAAGGGCGCGTCGATCACCTGCGGCCCGAAATCGGGCAGCGGGGTCATGCTGGTGTCGCCCACCCGCACCACGAAGAAGCCCTGGCGCACCAGGTAACGCAGCGCTGCGTGGTAATGGGAGGCGGTGGCGTCGCGGTAGGAGAACTGGGTGACGAGGCTGTGGAAACCGGCCTCGCGCAGATGCAGGACCACCACCCGGGCATCCTCGGGGATGCCCATGCGCCGGGCCGCCGCATGGCCGTGCTCCATCTCCTCGGCGGTGAGGTCCACATGCGCACGCGTGTCGCCGCGGCGCAGGTTCCGGAACACCTCGCGGATCACATAATGATGATCGTACAGCAGATACCCCGTGCGGCCGCGCACGAAGGCCCCGTTGTTCCGCCAGGACAGGTTCAGGACGTCGTAATCGATGGTCTCCACATAGGTCACCCCACGCATGGCGACATCGAAAATGCGCGGATTGATCTTGGGGAAGAGCCGACGCGGCTGTCCGAGCATGATCACGCGTTCGTACGGCCGCTCGCGGCAGGACCGCACCGCGGAGGGCTCGGTGAACACGTGGCCCAGGGCGCCGGTGCGGGCGTGGATGTAGATGGTGCTGTCCGTCGGGTCGGCGTGCGCCGACACGGCGGCGTCGATCCGGTCGAGGATGGCGTCGTAATCGGCCGCCGGGCCGGGACGTGGGGGCAGGTTGCCGTAGTGCACGGCACGGCAGCGCCAGCTGATCTCCAGGGCCTTCCGGCCTAGACCCAACGCGTGGCATGTCCGTCCCAGCCCATCCATGGCGGACAGCAGGCCGGGGGAGGAGGCCAGCGCACGGCGGTAGAGGACGGCGGCCTTTTCCAGGTGATTCTGATCATAGACGGCGCGGGCCAGCGCGTTCAGGGCTTCCGGATAGGCAGGCTCCAGAGCCAGGGCGCGCTTCAAAAACGCCTCGGCCTCGGCCGTGCGGCCGTCCTCCTGCAGGACATGGCCGAGCGGCAGGAACAGCCAAGCGGCGGAGCGGTCGTGTGCCAGGGCCTCGCGGAAGACCGCTTCCGCCGCGCCGCGCTGGCCGTCACTCTCCAGGAGAAAGCCAAGGCGGTGAAGAGCCAGAACGAAGCCAGGACGCAGGCTCACCGCCCGGCGCAGCGCCGCGATCGCCTCCTCGGCGCGTTCCAGTGCCTGAAGCGCCATGCCGAGGTGGTACCAGCCTTCGGCCAGGGTGGGAACCAGGCGCACCGCCCGGGCGATCAGGCGTGCGCTGTCCTCCACACGCTCCAGGCGGGACATCACCACGCCCAGCAGGTGAAGCGCGTCGGATTCGGCGGGCTGCTCGATCAGCAAGCGGCGGTAGGCCGCCTCGGCTTCGGCAAGGCGGCCCGCTTGGTGAAAGGCGAAGGCGTGGGCGAGAGAGGTGGAGGTCATGCGGGGCGGTCGGGGGTGGAGATAGCATCGGCGGGAGACGGCAGGATGATCGCGTCCGCCCGCTCACGCAGGCGGGCGCGCACCACCGCCACCAAGTCGGCGGCGGCGAAGCCGAGGCAGGGCGCCCCGGCGAACTCGGCCCGGCGCAACGCGCCGCGCGCCTCCAGCAGGCCGGCGAACTGGGCGAAGTCGCGCCTGAGGCGCAGGTGCCGACGGGTGTGGACGACGAACTCGGCGCCGTGGCGGTCGCGGCAGACGTAGCGTTCCCGGCGCTCCGGCGGCTGCACGTAGAGGCCCGGCGCCACCTCCTCCTCGACGTGGTGGATCAGCGTGCAGGATTCCAGCCCGACGCCCAGCATGACCACTTTGGCGCCGTGGTCGTCGAGCAGGCCCCACGGGCTCCGCGGCGGGCAGGGGGTGTCGCCGGCCAGGTGCTGGGCGGCGAGCAGCGCGTCGGCCTGCCGCCCCAGCCCGGACACCGCGTGGGTCGGGTGCAGGCTGCGCCGGGTGGCCAGACGGGTGCGGAACAGTTCGCTCAGGATCCCGGTGATCGAGGGCGTCGCCAGCTCGTCGAACACCGGGTTGTCCGGGTTGACGGCCCGCCAGCTCATGGACGGCATCAGCAGCGTGCCGGGCGCCATCTCCGCGGCCAGCGCGTCCAGCACCGCTTCGGCGCGCAGCCCGGCCCGCGAGGGGACGGCGAAGGCGCTGTGCAGCATCAGCACGCCGTCGCGCGGAACGGCAAGCCGGTCGAGCAGTTCGCGGACGGCGCGTGCGGCAGCGGACGTCATCCGCGCCCGGACTGCCCGTCCGTCGCGTCCCCGGCGGTTTGGCCCGCCTGGGCCAGGGTGGGGGAGGCGTGGGTGTTCTGCAGGCTGCCGGTCCAGTTCGTCAGGCGGTCGATGCGGTTGTAGTAGGTGTACTCGGCCGAGCGCCGGATCAGCAGGCCGTCGCGGATCTCTTCCTCGTAGGCATTCGAGGCCCAGCGGTCGCAGTTGGTGCAGAACGGCACCTCGTCGTAGCGCCCCTGCTCGTGCAGCCGGCGGACCTCGGTCAGCTTGGGGCCGTGCCAGACGCCGCGCACGCCGTCCTTGAACACGTTGCCCACGTTGGTGTCGCCGAAGCCGTCCAGGCAGCAGAGCGACACGTTGCCGTCGACGTGGATCGCCATGGTCGAGTAGAGCGCGTGACAGGGCTGGCGCGGGCCGGCGGTGCGGACGTTCGGGAAGCCGTCGGGGCCGATGAACAGCTCGCCGACCCGCACCACGTCGACCTTCCGGGTCCAGTGGGCGACGAACGCGTCGAGCTCGTGCCGGTTGGCGTCCTGCAGCGTGAAGGACACGCCGATGCGCGGCGTCGCGGCGTCGCCGCGGGCGGCCAGCAGGTTCTCGATGCCCCGGTGGATCTTGTCCAGCTTGTTGATGCCGCGAACCTTCATCAGGGTCTCGGGCGTCATCGAGTCCACGGAGACCGATACCGAATCCACCCCGGCCTCGACCAGGAAGCGCGCGGTCGCTTCCGTGAGCAGCAGGCCGTTGGTGTTCATCGCCACCGTGGCCCCGCGCTCCTTCATGGCGCGGACGTGCTCCTGGAAGTCGTGGGCGAGCGTCGGCTCGCTCCACAGGCTCGGCTGGATCAGCGGCTTGGCCGCCATGACCTCGTCAAGGATGCGGCGGGACTGCTCGACCGACATCGAGCGGCGCAGGATCCCCTTGACGGCCGGGTTCTCCGGGTCGCCGTGCACGATGCACATCGGGCACTTCAGATTGCAGTCGGTGCGCAGGTCCATGAGGATGCGCGGCGGCAGATCGGGCACCGGAAGGGCTGCCACGGCCTCGGCGTTTTCCGTGTCGGCGGAAGTCATGTGGGTGTCCATCGCCTGAAGTCCCGGATGCCGAGGGTACGAACCGGCCTTCAGCTATAGCCGCCCCCGCCGGGGGCGTCAATTCGGCAGCCGCCCGCGCCAGGCATGGTCACGGCGTCAGCGCCGGACCGCCGGACGCAAGGCCGCCAGCTGGGCGAAGACGCGCTCCAGCACCGGTTCCCAGCGGCGGCCCGCGTCCTGGCGGAACAGCCGCAGCGACGGGTACCAGGGATTGTCGTCGCGCCCCAGCAGCCAGCGCCAGTCGGGGGCGAACGTGACCATCGTCCACACCGGCCGGCCGAGCGCGCCGGCGAGGTGGACGATCGAGGTGTCGACCGAGATCAGCAGGTCTAGCTGGTCGACCAGCGCCGCGGTGTCGGCGAAGTCCTTGACCTGCCCGCCCAGGTCCGGCAGCCGTTCGGACAGGCCGGCGGCGGCGACCCGCTCGCGCGCCGGGCCGACCTGCAGGCTGTGGAAGTCGACGTCCGGCAGCGCCTCGATGTGCGGTTTCAGCAGCTCCAGCGGCAGCGAGCGGTGGCGGTCGTTCAGGTGCGTCGGGCTGCCGGCCCACACCAGCCCGACCTGCAGCGCCCCCGGCCGCCGCGTCAGTTTCCCCGCCCAGGCGTCGCGCCGGGCCGGGTCGGCGGACAGGTAGGGCACCTTGGCCGGGATGGTCGCCAGATCGGTGCGGAACGCCTTCATCAGGCTGAGCAGCGGGCAGTGCACGTCGAAGGCGGGCAGCGGTTCGCCGTAGGTGACGATCCGGTCGACGCCCTCCAGCCCCTGCAGCAGCGGCACCAGCGAGCGGTGCGCCTCCAGCAGCACGCGCCCGCCGCGCGCCTTGACCATGGCGGCGTAGCGGCAGAAGTGCAGAGTGTCGCCCAGCCCCTGCTCGGCGTGCAGCAGGACGGTGCGACCGTCCAGCGGCTCGCCGTTCCAGCGCGGCTCGCCGAACTCGCGCGGCTGGATCTCCGGCGAGAGCATCCGGTACTCGTAGTGCTCCGCCCCCTCCACCAGGTCGCCGCGCAGCAGCTGGCAGATGCCGAGGTTGCGGTTGGCGTCGACGTCCTGCGGGCGCTGCTCCAGGATCCGGCGGTAGATGGCGATGGCCTCGTCCAGCCGGCACAACCGGGCCAGCGCGTTGGCGAGGTTGGAGAGCGAGCCGTAATGGCCGGGGCTGACGGCGGCGGCGCGGCGGCAGGCGGCCTCCGCGGCCTCCTCCTCGCCCAGGTCGATCAGCGCCGAGCCCAGGTTCATCAGGGTCAGGGTGTGGCTCGGCTCCAGCGCCAGCGCGCGGCGGTAGCAATCGAGCCGCTCCTCCTGCTGGTTCAGCGCCTTGTGCATCACGCCGAGGTCGGCGTGGTAGACGGCGACCTCTGGCATCGCCGCCGCCGCCCGGGTCACGCAGGCGACCGCTTCCGCGAAGCGCCGGGCCTTGTAGAGCAGCAGGCCGAGGGCGTAGAGCGCCTCGTGCATCTGCGGACGCTGGTCGATCAGCTGGCGGTAGATCCCCTCGGCCACCGCGGCGTCGCCGCGCGCCTCGGCCTGGCGGGCCAGCGTCATGGCGTCGGCGACGGTGTAGTTCCCCTGCGGCATGGCCGGCGCCGGCTCGCCCGCGCCCTCGGGCAGCGGCAGCGGCCCGGCCGTCGGGGTGCGGCCGGCGATCAGGTCGGCGAGCACGCGCTCCATCTGCGGCAGGCAGACGGTCTCGATGTCGTAGCGCTCCAGCGCGGTCTGCCGCGCCCGGCGGCGCAGCCCAGCCATGCGGTCGGGGTGGTCGAGCGCCTCGTCGATGCGGTCGGCGATGCCCTTGACGTCGAAGAAATCGACGAGCAGGCCGTTCTCGCCGTCGCGGATGACCTCCTGCACCGGCGGCGTCGCCGAGCCCAGCACCAGGCAGCCCGCCGACATCGCTTCGATCATCGACCAGGACAGCACGAACGGGTAGGTCAGGTAGACGTGCACCGCCGAGGCCTGCAGGATGGCGGTGAAGTGGGCGCGCGGCACCCGGCCCATGAAATGGACGCGGCTGCGGTCGAGGCGGTCGCCGGCCTCCTCCAGCAGCGCCTCGCGGAAGGTCCGGCCACCGCCGAGCTTCGGGCCGTAGCTGGTGTCGTCGCCGCCGACCACGATCACCTGCGCGCGCGGGCGGCGGCGCAGGATCTCGGGCAGGGCGCGCATGAAGACGTGGAAGCCGCGGTAGGGCTCGAGCGAGCGGGAGACGTAGGTGATCACCTCGTCGTCCGGGCCGACGTGGCCGCCGTTGGGCAGCTGCAGGCGGATCCGCGGGTTCGGCCGGATGGCGCGGGTGTCGACGCCCTCGTGGAACACCGAGATGCGCTGGCGGTGGCGTTCGGGGAAGCGGCTCCACTGCCACACGGTCGGCGAGTGCCCCCAGTCCGCCGCCTCCAGGCCCAGCAGGTTGACGGTGTTGAGCGTCCGGCAGCGCGGAAAGTCGCCGAAGTCCGAGGGGAACTCCGGATCGAAGCCGCAGTCGGCGCCGCGCGCCTGATAGTAGAACTCGAAGTAGGAGAGCAGCGGCACGTCCGGCCAGACGTCCTTGAGGAAGAGCGTCTCGCCCCAGGCGTTGTGGCCGATCATAACGTCGGGGCGGAAGCCGCCGCGCTTCAGCTCCAGCGCCGTCTGCAGCACCGCCTCGGCGTTGCGCAGCGCCGTCTCGGTGGTGGCGAGGTTGCGCACGCCGGTGGTGGGCGGGCCGGCCGGGGCCGGGTAGACGACCGTGCGCGCGCCGGGGACGTGGCGCTCGGTCGATTGGGTCAGCACCACGATCTCGTTGCCGGGAACGGCGACCAGACGGCGGATGATGTGGGCGTACTGGCCGGGGGCGTTCTGGTGGACGAAGAGGGCTCTCATGGCACCGGGTCAGGCTTGGGGAGCGGGGAGGGCGGTGTCGGCACGAGGAACGGAGCCGCCTTCTGGTGTCCGATGTGAGGCCATACACTCTTGCCGCGGGGCGGAGCAAGCCTCTTGCGCGGCGCGCCTCAGGCCGGGCCCTTCTGCGCGAGCGCCCAGCGGTAGGTGCGCTCCAGCGCGGCTTCCCAGGGAGTTTCCGGCCGCCAGTCGAGAGCCTCGCGGGCGCGGGCGATGTCGAGGACCACGGCCGGGACGTCGCTGGCGCGCGCCGGGGCGTGGATCCGTTCCAGCGGCCGGCCGGACACCCGCTCGACCGCCGCCGCCACCTCGTTGAGGCTGCACCCCCGCCCGCTGCCGACGTTGAGGACGCGCTGCGCCAGGGCGGGGGAGCGGGCGGCGCGGACCATCGCCTCGGCCACGTCGCCGACGTAGACGTAATCGCGCACCGACGAACCGTCGCCCATGACGCTGATCGGCCGGCCATGCACGGCGGCGTCGATGAAGGCGGCTACCACGCCCTGCTGGCGCTGGCAGACCTGATGCTCGCCGAAGGGGTTGGCGACGCGCAGGACGCAGGCGTCGAGGCCGTGGCGGCGGTGGTGCAGGGCCACGTACTTCTCGATCGTCAGCTTGTTGATGCCGTAGGCGCCGATGGGCTCGGTCGGCGCGTCCTCGGGGATGGGCAGGCGGTCGGTCGGCCCGTACACCGTGCCGCCAGAGGAGACGAAAACGAAGCGGCGCGGCGGCGCCGCGCGCAGCGCCTCCAGGAAGCGCACGGTGGCGACCACCGTGCCGGCGAGGTCGGCGACGGGGTCGCTGTCGGACAGCGCCGGCGAGCGGCTGCCGATCAGGTGGAAGACCGCGTCGCAGCCGCGCGCCGCCTCCACCGCCAGCGCAGTGTAGGCGAAGTCGCCGCGCACCCAGGCGACGCCGGGATCGTCCTGCGCCCAGGGCGGGCTCTCGCCGTGGCCGAACGCCACCACCTCGTCCCCGGTGCGCCGCAGCGCCGCGCACAGGTGCGTGCCGATGAACCCCCCGGCCCCGAGGACGAGTGCCCGCGCCATCCGGCCGGCTCCGCTCAGGCCGTGCCGGGGATGTCGTACCCGGCGGCGACGGCGTCGCGGCGGAACATCTGCACGGTCTCCAGCGAGTAGGCCGTCAGGTTCTTGCCGATCAGCGGCAGCTTGCCCAGCAGGTCGGGCGGGACGGTGATGATCTGGCAGCCGACGGCGTCGGCCTGGACCACGTTGAACAGCTCGCGCGGGCTGGCCCACAGCAGCTCGGCCTTGGGCCGGCGGGCGAGGATGCCGAGGGCGTCCGCCATCACCCCCATCGGGTCGACGCCGGCGTCGGCGATGCGCCCGGCGAACACCGAGACCACGGCCGGCGTCGCCGGGTCGAGCGCCCCGGCCACCATCTGCACCTGGTCGAGCGTCAGGATGGCGGTGACGTTCAGCTGGACACCCTGCGCCGACAGTTCGGCGATCAGCGGGGCACAGGAGACGCCCTCGGAGTTGGTGACCGGGATCTTGACGTAGACGTTCGGCCCCCAGGAGGCGATGGTCCGGGCCTGCGCCTTCATGGTGTCCAGGTCGTCGGCGAAGACCTCGAACGACACCGGCCGGCCGCCGACGATCCCCAGCATCTCGTGCGCGAAGGCGACGTAGTCGCTCACCCCCGACTTGCGCATCAGCGTCGGGTTGGTGGTGAAGCCGGCGATGTACGGCTTGGCGGCGAGGTCGGCGATGCTGGCGAGGTCGGCGCCGTCGGCGAACAGCTTGACCTTCAGGTCCTGGAAACGGGTCAGAGGCATCAGCCAATGCTCCTCTTGGTGGATTGATTGCCGAGGATGATGCGGGCCGCCTCAGCCAGGTCCCGGACGACGGCATCGGGAGCGACGGACGCCGCGCGCTCCCGATAGCCGTAATCGATGAAGAAGGTGCGGCAGCCGGCCGCATGGCCGGCCTCGACGTCGCGCCAGCGGTCGCCCACCATGAAGCTGCGGGCCGGATCGGCGCCGAGCGCCGCGGCGGCCTCGAGGATCATGCCCGGCCTGGGCTTGCGGCAGGCGCAGCCGTCGGCGTCGGTGTGGCGGCACATCCAGATGCCGTCCACCCCCAGGGTGCGGCGCAGTAGGTCGTGCATCGCCTCGACCTCGGCGGGGTCGGCCTTGCCGGTGGCGAGGTCGGGCTGGTTGGTGACGACGGCGACGGCGAACCCGGCGGCGCGGAGGTCGGCCACGGCCTCGGAAACACCGGGCAGGAATTCGAACTCGGCCAGGGTGGCCGGCGGGTAGGGGCGGCCGTCGCGCACCACCGACCGGTTGACCACGCCGTCGCGGTCGAGGAACACGGCGCGCCGGACGGAGGCGCCGCCGCTCACCATTTGGTCTGCGACTGCTGGAGGGCCGGGTGGCTGACCAGGCAATGCCAGACGACGGCCTGGAAGGCTTCGGCGTGCGGGGTGACCCGGTCGGGGGCGACGGTCGGCACCACGACCACGGCGTCGCCGACCTGGCGGGTGTAGCCGCCGTCGCGGCCGACGATGCCGAGGATCCGCAGGCCGCGCTCCTTGGCGAAGCGCAGCGCCTCGACGATGTTCATGCTGACCTTGCGCTCGACGTTGCCGCCGCCCACCGACATCACCAGCACGGCGTCCTTGTCGCCGGCGCGGCTGCCGCGCAGCCAGCCGGCGAAGGCGCCGTCCCAGCCCTCGTCGTTGATGCGGGCGGTCAGCTCCGACACGTTGTCGGTCGGCGCGTACGCCTCGATGTTGCACAGCTTGCGGAAGTCGTTGACGGCGTGCGCGCAGTTGGCGGCGCTGCCGCCGACGCCGAGCAGGAACAGCCGCCCGCCGCGCTCGCGCAGGGCCGCCAGCTCGGCGCACAGTCGTTCGATCGACTCGGTGTCGATCGTGGCGGCGATCTCGGCGGCTTCCCGCATGAACGTCTGAGAATGCTGCATCGGCTGCTCGTGTCCTGAAAGGCGCGGATCGGCCAGGATCCATGGTGCGGACGAACCTGTAGTCCACATCCGGGGACGCTGCAATCCGCTTTGCCGGGACAATCGCAAAACAAACGACGAAGTCACCGGGAAACCACCCCGCTTCCCCGTCCGGCGGGGCTATGCGCGTTGACAAGGCGCCGGGCGACGCCATACCGTCACGGCCGCGGCAATGATCCGGCCAAGCCCGGCGAGCGACGGACCCACTCGATGATTTACGATTGCTTCACCTTCTACAACGAGTTCGAGGTGCTGGACTTGCGCCTCCGAGAACTTGCCGGGGTGGTCGATCGCTTCGTCCTGGTGGAGGCCGACACCACGCACGCCGGCCTGCCCAAGCCGCTGTTCTTCGAGGAGAGAAAGGCCGAGTTCGCCCCTTACCTGGACCGCATCACCCACATCGTGGTGCGCGACATGCCGGAAACGACCGACAGCTGGGTGCGCGAGAACTTCCAGCGCAACGCCATCATGCGCGGGCTCGACGGTCTGAAGCCCGACGACATCGTGCTGATCTCCGACGTGGACGAGATCCCGCGCCGCTCGGTGATCGCCTCCCTGCCGGGCAACGGCGCCGTCGTCAGCGGTCTGCGCATGCCGCTCTTCTACTTCAAGTACAATTACCTGAACATCGCCGGCAACGACTGCATGGTGGTGTGGACGGTCGCGGTGCGCGGCTCGCACATCGCCCAGATCACCCCGCAGGGCGCGCGCAACGCCCGCTTCGCCCTGTCGCAGAACCCGCCGGCCAACACCCGCGTCTATCCCCACGCCGGCTGGCACTTCTCCTACATCGGCGACGTCGAGCACGTGCAGCGCAAGCTGCGCAACTTCGCGCATCAGGAATACAACGACGAACGCTTCATCGAAGCGATCGACATCGACCGCATCGTGGCGAGCGGGGCCGACCTCTACGGGCGTGCCGGCTACGCCTGGACGACGGTGCAGGCCGACGACTACTTTCCCGACCCGCTGCGGGCGAACTTCGAGCGCTACCGCCCGTTCGTGGCCGAAGGCGCCCAGCACCGCATCCAGACCGCCTGATCCCCGAACCTTCCCTCCCAGGACGCCGCCCCATGCGACCGGTCACCATCGTCAGCCTGCTGGTCTGGGACTCCGTCCGCTATCTGGACAACCTGCTGCGCAACCTGGAGGCCTACCGGCCGGGCAACGGCTTCCATCTGCGCATCCTCGACCAGGGGTCGGGGCCGGAGACGCTGGCGCTGCTGCGCGCCTTCGACGCCCGCCATCCGTGGGTCTCGGTCGAGTACCTGGACGCCAACATCGGCTATTCCGCCGGCCACAACCGCAACTTCGAGGCGATGCGGCGGACCGGGCATTTCGATTACTTCGTCACCATCAACAACGACCTGATCTTCGGCGAACCGGGCTGGCTCGACACGCTGGTGACGGGGATGGAGGCCGCCCCGTCCGCCGCGGTCGGCGGACCGGTCTGCTACGTCAGCGAGCCGGGGCTCATCCGCCCGGCCACCCGGGCGGAGAAGGAGGCGGGGCAGTTCTTCTTCGTCAACGGCTCGGTGGCGATCATCCGCGCCGCCGCCGTGCGGCGCTTCGGTCTGTTCGACGAGATCTACACGCCGGCGTACTGGGAAGACGCCGACATGTGCATGCGCTACAAGCACTTCGGACTGCGCGACGTCTACATCGACATCCCGATGTTCCACGCCTACCTGGGCGAGATCGAGCGGGTCAACCAAGCCAAGAACGCCGAACTGCTGGCCAGGCACGGCGACTTCCGCACCCGCAACATGCACCTGTTCTACGAGCGGTGGGCGACGGTCGCGCAGCGCGCCCGCTTCCCGGCGGAGCCCGGCCTGCGCGCCGGCTGCCCGCAACTCTACATCCCGGACTGACGTCCCCTACAGGTCGAACGCCTGCGGCGGCAGCCCGGCGGCGCTCAGCGCGTGCATGCGGGTGAACGCCGCCTCCAGCTTGCGGGCGAAGCGGCCGGCGTCGAACAGCGGCGTGGTCTCGCGGTTCATCCACAGCCGGGCCCGCCACTCCGCCAGCACCGCCGGGTTGAGCGCCAGCGCCACCGCCAGCGCGGCGTAGGCGCGCGCATCCGGGCAAACCAGGGCGCCCAGGCCGACGGCGTGCAGCATCGAGGTGCTGATGCGGTTGGAGAAGCAGTCCCCGGCCCGCACCATGATCGGCACGCCGGCCCACAGCGCGTCGAGCGCGGTGGAGGACGCGTTCATCGTCCAGGTGTCGAGGAACAGGTCGGCGAGCTGGTAGCGGGCGAGGTGGTCGCGCTTGTCGGGCACCCGCCCGGCGAAGACGATGCGCTCCGGCGCCACGCCGAGGGACGCGGCAAAGTCCTGCAGGGTGGCGGCGACCTGCCCGCGGGGCGAGCCGGACAGCCACAGCACGCTGCCGGGGACCTGGCGCAGGATGTCCATCCAGGCGCGGAACGCCGGCTCGTCGATCTTCTCGGTGTTGTTGAAGGCGCAGAAGACGACGCCGTCCTCCGGCAGGCCGTGGTCGGCGCGGCGCGGCCGTTCGGCGATCGGGTGGCGGTCGGCGCAGTGGTAGCACTCGGGCAGACGGACCAGCCGCTCGGCGTACGCGCGCTCGGCGCCGGGCGGCACGACGTGGCGGTCGGCGAGCAGGTAGTCGGCGCACGCCGTGCCGATGCCGCCGGCGTGCCCCAGCCAGAAGACGCGCACCGGGGCCGGGCGGTGCGCCATGATCGCCAGCCCGTCCTTGTCCATGTGGCCGTCCAGGTAGACGAGCACGTCGATGTCCGCCTCGCGGATCCGTTGCGCCGCCGCCTCGGGGGGCAGGCCGGCCAGCTCGTGCACCCGCTCGAAGCCGGCGCGGTGGCGGGCGGCGTAGGGGTCGTCGGGGGAGGCCGGCTTGCGCAGGAAGCCGTGCGTCTCGATCCGCGCGCGGTCGTGCGCGGCGAACTGCGACAGCGTCACCTGGCCGACCGGGTGGTTGGCGAGCAGCCCGGACAGGTAGCCGACGCGCAGCCGCCCGTCCGCCGCCGGAGCCGGGCGCGGCACCGGCGCGGCGGCGGCCAGCGCCTGCAGCCGTTCGGTCAGCGCCGCCTCGGTGCGCGTCCGCAGCGCCTCGGGCAGAGGACGGTAGAGGTCGCGGTACAGCACGCTCGACAGCAGGTGCCAGTGCGCCCGTCCGAACGCCCGCGGCAGCGTGTCGGCCAGCCGCCCGCGCCAGGGCTCGATCGCGTCGAAGCGCATGCCGGTGCGCGCCACGTCCAGGCCGTGCACCGCGTCCTCCAGCCGGCCGGGGTCGAGCGCCAGCGCGCGGGCGTGCAGGGCGAGCGCCTCGCCGCGGCGCTCGGCCCCCGCGCGGCAGAGCCCCAGCCCGGTCATCGCCTCGGCGTGGTCCGGCCGCACGGCGCAGGCCGCCGCGAAGGCGCGCGCCGCCCCCTCGGCGTCGGCGTGCTCGAAACGGCGGCGGCCCAGCATGTAGAGCGCCTCGGCGTCGCCCAGGCCGGCGGCCGCACGCAGCGCCGCCTCGGCCTCGCCGTCGCGCCCGGCCGCCTGCAGCAGGACGGCGAGGTTGCGCCGCCACGTCGGCGCGGCGGGCTCCAGCGCCACCGCCTCGGCCTGCACGGCAACCGCCTCGTCGAGCCGGCCGCAGAGCTGCAGCGCGCTGCCCAGACTCGACAGGATGACGGGCGAGCGCCGGCCGGCGAGCGCCGCGGCGAAGCGCTCCACCGCCTCAGCCGGCCGGCCGGAGCGCAGGCGGATCAGACCGTCCAGGTGCAGCGCCTCGGGCATCTCCGGCCGCACCGCCAGGATGCAGCCGACGACGTGCGCCGCCAGCGCGAGGTCGCCGGCCTCGAGCTGCCGCGCCGCCAGCGCGTACGCCTCCGGCAGCGTGGTGACCGCGCCGACCGCGGAGGGGGAGCCCGCCGGCGTGTCGTCAGCGGGCATGCCGGCCGCACCACAGCGACCAAGCTTGGCGGTAGGCCGCCTCCAGGTCGCGCACGAAGCGCTCGTGCTGCATCATCGGCGAGGCGATCATGCGGTTCTGGATGTCGTGGCGCAGACCGGGGTTGGCCCGCACCTCGGCGACGATCGTCTCGGCGACGGCGACGTACTCCTCCGGCGTGTGGGCGATCCAGTCGGGCCGGCCGATCGCCATCAGCGCGGTGCGGCCGAAGCGCTGCATGGGCGTGTCGCCCTCCAGCGTGACCAGCGGCACGCCCATGAAGAGCGTGTGCATGCTGGTGGTGACGCCAGTGTAGGGGAAGCTGTCGAGCGCCACGTCGATGCTGCCGAAGGTGTCGAAGAACGACCCCAGCGGCGAGAACCCCTCGAAGCGAACCCGGTCGGCCGCCACCCCGTGGCCGGCCAGCGCTTCGATGACGCGGGCCTGCACCATGGGCACGCTGTAGGTCTTGTACTTGAACAGCAGCCGGCTGTCGGGCACGCGCTTCAGGATCTCGGCCCAGGCCTTCAGCGAGGCGGCGGACAGCTTCGCCGGGTTGTTGAAGCAACCGAAGGTGATGTGGCCGTTGCGCTGCCACGGCGCCTCCGCCGGCTCGCGCCCGGCGATCAGCGGGGTGTAGCAGTAGGCGGTGTGTGGCAGCTTGAGCGGCGCCTCGACAAAGGCCGCCTCGGCGGCCGGGCTCAGCAGGTGGGGGTCGAGGACGGCGTGGTCGACCGCCGTCAACCCCATGCTGTTCAGGTAGCCGATCCAGTTGACCGTCACCGGTGCCGGCTTGCGCGCGACGACCAGCACCCGGTTGCGCGCCGTGTGGCCGGAAAGGTCGACCAGGACGTCGATGCGGTCGTCCTGGATCATGCGGAACAGCCCGGCGTCGTCCGTCAGGCCGACGTCGCGCCAGTTCGGCACCATGGACCGGAAGGCCTGGGTCACGGAATCTGACCAGCCGATCAGCGAGTAGGCGAACGGCTCGAAGTGGCTGCGGTCGTGCAGCCGCAGCACCGGCTCGATGTAGTGGGAGGCCGGGTGGTTGAAGAGGTCGCCCGACAGGTAGCCGATCCGCAGCGGTCGGTCGGGATCGGGGGTGTTGGGATAGGAGGTCGGGCGCGGCCCGGCGGCGCGGGCGATGTGCTTGCCGGCGCGGCGGTGCAGCTCCATCAGCTCGGACAGCGGTACCGTCTCGTCGTAGTTCGTGATGGACAGCAGGTTCTGCCAGATCGGCACCAAGTCGGGCTTCAGCCGGTTGGCCTTGTGCAGCGGCTCCAGCGCCTCGCGGATGAAGCCCAGGCCGAAATAGACCGCGCTCAGGTTGGTCAGCGCCTCGACGTAGTCGGGCTTGCGCTTCAGCACCGTCTGGAAGCTGTGCAGCGCCTCCTCGTAGCGGTTGATGCGCATGGCGGCGAGGCCGCGGTTGAAGTGCGCGTCGATGTGGTCCGCCTGGCGGGCGAGGATCCGCTCGCACAGGTCGAACGCCTCCTGGTTCCGGCCGACGTGCAGCTGGAGGTGGACCGTGTTGAGCAGCAGGAGCGGATCCTCCGCGCCGCCGGCGATCGCCTGCTCGCAACGCGCCGCCGCCTCGGCGATCCTGCCGGCGCGCAGCAGCGGCTGGATCTCGGCAAGGATCGGGTGGAGGGGAGCGGCGGGCGCCGGCTTGGACGCGGCGGCGGAGGGCGGCGGGCTGCGGCGGTTCATCGACTTATCCTTCGCCAGCGGTTGGGGCGCCGGCGGGCTGGGAGGCGTGGCGAAGGGATACCGGGTCGGGCGCCGCCGCGCAACGGTCGAAGGGCGGCGGAAGGGCGCCCAAGGGGTGGTGGGACAAACCGCGCCGGCCGTGCGGGCATCCTCGCCAGCCGCGGAAATTGCGGCTATATGTGGCGCCTTCCGGTGGGGCCGCGCCCGGCCCCGTTCTCATGCGAGCAAGAGAATGACTTCGTCGCGTCGCGTTTCCGTCATCGGGCTTGGCTACGTCGGGCTGCCGGTGGCGATCGCCTTCGGCCGCAAGGGCTTCCCGGTCGTCGCCTTCGACATCAACCAGCAGCGCGTGGCCGAACTGCGGGCGGGGCGGGACCACACCCGCGAGGCCGCCCCCGAGGATCTGGCGGCGGCGAAGCTGCACCTCACCGCCGACCCGGCCGACCTGGCGCAAGCCGACTTCCACATCGTCACCGTGCCGACGCCGATCTCCGCCGCCAACCGGCCGGACCTGGGGCCGCTGCTCTCCGCCACCCGCACGGTCGGCCGCCACCTGAAGAAGGGCGACATCGTCGTCTACGAATCCACCGTCTACCCCGGCGCCACCGAGCTGGAGTGCGTGCCGGTGCTGGAGGAGGAATCCGGCCTGCGCTTCGGCCGCGACTTCAGCGTCGGCTACTCGCCCGAGCGCATCAACCCCGGCGACCGGCTGCACCGCTTCGAGACCATCGTCAAGGTGGTCTCCGGCTCCGACCCGGCGACGCTCGACACGGTGGCCGCCATGTACGGCAGCGTGGTCGAGGCGGGCATCCACCGCGCCTCCTCCATCGCCGTGGCGGAGGCCGCCAAGGTCATCGAGAACACGCAGCGCGACCTCAACATCGCGCTGATGAACGAACTGGCGACGATCTTCCACCGCCTGGACATCGACACGCTCGACGTGCTGGCGGCGGCCGGCACCAAGTGGAACTTCCTGCCCTTCGTGCCGGGGCTGGTCGGCGGCCACTGCATCGGCGTCGACCCCTACTACCTGACGCACCGCGCCGAGCAGCTGGGCATCCACCCCAACGTCATCCTGGCCGGGCGGCGGATCAACGACACCATGGGCCAGTACGTCGGGCGCGAGACGGTGAAGCGCCTGATGGGCAAGGGGCCGCGGCCCGACCTGCGGGTCACGGTGCTGGGGCTGACCTTCAAGGAGAACGTGCCCGACCTGCGCAACACGCGGGTGGTCGACGTGGTGACCGAGATCGCCGGCTTCGGCGTCGCGGTGGCGGTGCACGACCCGTTCGCCGACCCGGCCGAGGCGGAGGCGGAGTACGGTCTGGCGGTGCACGCCCGCGAGGCGCTGCCGCCGGCCGACGCGGTGGTGCTGGCGGTGCCGCACGAGGCGTTCCGCCAGGGCGGCTGGCCGCTGGTCACCGGCCTGCTGCGCGGCGGGCGCGGGCTGGTCGTCGACGTCCGCGGCGTGCTTGACCGCGCGTCGGTCCCGGACGGCGTGGAGCTGTGGCGGCTGTGAGCGGGTGAGGGGGCTGCCCCCTCACGCCTGGTCCACGGCGGCGACGAAGTCCTCGGCGAACCGGCGCCAGGTGCGCTCGGTGGCCATGAAGCGGGCGGCGTTGGCGGCGCGGCGCGCGGCCTCGGCGCGGTCGGCGTGGATCTCCTCCAGCCGCTCGACCAGCTCGTCCACCGAGGATTCGCCCCAGTCGATGCGGCTGCCGTCGCGGTCGGCCACCGGCTTCTGGTCGTTGAGCGCGTAGGTGCGGTCGTCGCCGACGATGTCCAGGTGGCCGGTGTTCGCCGACAGCACGGTGGGCACCGCGCAGGCCATGGTCTCCATGGCGACGAGGTTGGTCGCCCCCTCGCAACGGTTGGGGAACACCGCGGCGTGGCAGTCCCACAGCACCGACGCGATCTGGTCGCGGCCGAGGAAGCCGAGGTCGAGGAAGGCGTCCCCCGGCACGCCGTTCGCCGTGGCCCAGCCGGTGATGTCCAGCCGCTGGTCGGCGCCCACCCGCGGCGCCCCGGTGCCGAGCGGCGAGTCCGCCATGCTCATGGCGGTGGCCGGCCACGGGTTGTGCCAGGCGGTCACCAGCAGCGCCTCGGGATGGCGCTGCTGGAAGACGCGGAAGGCGGCCAGCACGATGTCCTGGCCCTTGCGGAACTCCAGCTTGCCGCCGGAGAACACCACGAAGCGGTCGCCGAAGCGGCGGCTGCCGGTGCCGGGGTGGATCTCGGTCGGGTCGATGCCCTGCAGCGCCACCCGCACGTTCGGGACGCCCTTCTCCTCCAGAAGCCGGCGGTTGAAGGCGGAGTGGACGACCATGGAGTCCCAGGAGGAGGCGCGCGTCACCACCTCGGGCGTCAGCCGGGTGTCCTCGTAGGCGATCACCCCGACGTTGCGCCGGCCACGGAAGCGGTCCGACACCGGGCCGGGCAGGAAACCGTTCGACAGCCCGTGCATCACCGTGTGCTCGGCCAGCTGGAAGCGCTTGCCGGGGTGCTGCTCCTGCGCCTTCAGCACGCTCTCGTAGCCCGGCGTCAGCGCCGCCAGCCGCTCGCGGTTGGTCGGGCGCATGGTGTTGAAGAGCGGCTTCTCCAGCAGCAGCGGCGGGCGGCCGACGTCCAGCAGGTAGAGCGCGGTGTGGACTCCCAGGAGCCCCCAGCCGTGCATTTCCGTGAGGTTCCAGGTGATGGCCAGCGGGTGCGGCATGACGGTACGGGCTCCCTCGCGGGTGGACGGCGGGTGGGTTGCGGGCCTGTGTGCGACGCCGGCCTGTGTGCGACGCCGGATGGGCCGCTGTCAATGACGTGCGGCCCCCGTCACGCCCCGAAGCGGCCGGCCAGATGCTCGTCCCACAGGCGGCGGTAGACGGCTTCCAGGTTGCGGGCGAAGCGCGGGGTGTCGAACAGCGGGCAGGTGTCGCGGTTGGCCTCCAAGCGGGCGCGCAGCGCCCGGCGGCGGCCGGGGTCGCGGGCGAGGTCCAGCGCCAGCGCCTCGTACTCCGCCAGGGACCGGGTGATCAGCTCCGGCACGCCGGCGTTGGTCAGCAGGCTGGCGGCGACGCGCGCGGGGAAGGTGTCGCCCATCAGCGTCACCAGCGGGCAGCCGACCCACAGGCTGTCGCTGGTGGTGGTGTGCGCGTTGTAGGGCCAGGTGTCGAGGAACAGGTCGGCCAGCCGGTAGCGCGCCAGATGGCGGGCGAGCGGCACGCGGTCGGCGAACACCACCCGGGCCGGATCGATGCCGCGCGCCGCCGCCGCCTCGGCCAGCCGGCGGTCGGCGAGGTCGTCGGTGTGCAGCAGCCACAGCACGCTGCCCGGCACCGCGTGCAGGATCCGCATCCAGGCGTCGAAGGTCTCGGGCAGTATCTTCGGGGCGTGGTTGAAGCTGCAGAAGACGACGCCGTCTTCGGGCAGCCCGCACGCGGCGCGGGTCGGTGTCTCGGCGGCGACCGGGCGCTTGCGGTCGTTCGGCTGGTAGCAGTCGGGCAGGTGGATCAGCCGCTCGCTGTAGAAGGGCTGCTGGTCGGGCGGCACGACGATGGGATCCACCAGGATGCCGTCCATGAAGTCGGCGCCCGAGGTCCCGGGATAGCCCAGCCAGTTGAGCTGGATCGGGGCGGGGCGCAGCGCCAGCACGTCGAGGCGCGCGTGCCGGGTATGCGCGGACAGGTCGACCAGGATGTCCACCCCGTCCTCGTGGATGCGCCGCGCCGCGTCGAGGGCACTCAGGTCGCGGATGTCGGTCATGCGGTCGAAGCCCGCCTCGATGCGCCGGCGCAGCGGCTGGCCCGCGGCGTCCGGCCCGGTGGAATAGCCGAACACGCGGAAGCCGGCGCGGTCGTGCTCCTCGAACAGGCCGACGATCAGGTGAGCGACGGCGTGGTCGCGGAAGTCCCCCGACTGGTAGCCGATGGTCAGCCGTTCGCGCGGGCCCGGGCGGCGGGCGAAGCGGATTCGCTCGCGCAGGCCAGCCGGCAGCGCCTTCAGCTCGACCTCGCGCATGTGGTTGACGGCGCAGCGATGCTGGTCGGCGGCGGTGGTCGGCAGGTAGAGGAAGGCGAGCGGCGGCAGCGCCCGGTCCTGCCGGCGCACGCGGTCGATGAGCGCGCGGCAGTCGGACTCGAAATGGCGCCAGTCGCAGTAGGTGAACTTCTGGACGATCTTCTCCCACGGCGGGTCGAAGCCGGGGTCGAGGCGCCAGGCGCGCTCGTAGCAGGGCACGGCGTCCACGAGCCGCCCCTGCCGCTCGTGCATCATGCCCAGATTGTAGTGCGCGCGGGCGTCGTGCGGGGCCAGCGCCACCAGGCGCGCGAACTGCGCCTCGGCGCGGGGGTAGTCGAACCGGCGCTCGAACGCGCGGGCGAGGCCGTCGCGGGCGTCGGTGGCGCCCCGGTCGGACATCACGGCGCGGGCGAACCAGACTTCCGCCTCCTCCGGACGGCCGCGGTCCAGCAGGGTCTCGCCGAGGCCGCGCAGGCACGTCGTGTCGCCGGGGGTGCGGGCGAGGCCGGCGCGGTAGACCCGCTCCGCCTCCTCCGCCCGGCCGAGGCGGCGCAGCAGCAGGCCGGCGTTGGTGTAAAAGACCGCGGTGTCGGGGCTGACCCGGATCGCCGCGCGGTAGCGTTCGGCGACCTCGGTGGCCGGAACGGTATCACCCGGCAGCAGGCCGAGCTGGAACAGCGCCGTCTCGTCGGCCGGGGCGAGGGCGAGGGCGGCGCGGAAGGCGGCCGCGGCCTGCCCGGCCCGGCCGCACTGCGCGTGGACGAGGCCGACGCCGACCAGCGCGTCGGCGCGCCGGGGATCGAGCGCGAAGGCGATGGCGTGGCTGTCCGCGGCCTCCTCCGCCCGACCCATCCGGCGCAGCGCGAGGCCGAGCGTCTGGCGGATCTCGGCCGAGCCCCCGTCGGCCGCCACCGCCTGCCGCAGCCAGCCCACCGCCCCCGCCGCGTCGCCGCGCTGGAGCGTCAGGACACCCAACAGGCGCAACGTCTCGGGGTGGTTCGGAACCGCCTGCAGGATCTGCCGATAGACGGCCTCCGCTTCCCCCAGGCTGCCGGCGTTGTGCCGGGACAGCGCGTGCTGGAGGGCTTCCTGCAGAGTCGTCATGGCGCCACCTTAGAGCAGCGCCGCCGCGATGCGCTCCGCCGACAGGCCGTGCTCGGCCAGCAGGTCGGCGTGGCTGCCGTAACAGTGGATGAAGGCGTCGGCCAGCGAGAAGGCGTCGAGCCGGCAGTGCGCCCCGGTCTCCTGGGCGATCGCCTTGACCTGCATGCCGAGGCCGCCGTTGGGCGCGCACTCCTCGATCACCACCACGTGGGCGAAGTCCTTCAGCGCCGCCTCGACCCCGGCGCGGTCGAGCGGCTTCACGGTGTGCACCGACTTGACGCAGACGCTGCGGCCGGCGGCGGCGAGGCGGTCGGCCACCTCCAGCGTCATGTCCATGATCGCGCCGTAGCTCAGCACGCAGACGTCACGGCCGGGACGCAGGGTGCGCAGGCGGCCGAACTCCCACGGCTCGGGCGCGTCGGCGGTCAGCACCGGTTCGCCCGCCTTGGCGAGGCGCAGGTAGACCGGCCCCTGCTCCTGCGTGGCGCACCAGCGCGTCGCCGCCTCTGCCTCCAGCGGGTCGCACGGGGCGATCACCGACAGCCCCGGCACGGCGCAGGCCAGCGCCACGTCCTCCTGGGCGTGGTGGGTGGCGCCCAGCGTCGAGTAGGTGACGCCGCCGCCGATGCCGACCACGGTCACCGGCAGGTTCTGGTAGCACAGGTCGTCGCGCACCATTTCGAACGGTCGGTACAGCGCGAAGGTGGCGATGGTGTAGGCGAAGGGTTTGAGGCCGCGCTGCGCCATGCCGGCGGCCATGCCGATCATGATCTGCTCGGCCACCCCGGTGTTGACGAAGCGCTCCGGAAACTCCTCGCGGAAGCGGGCGATCGAGCCGGCCGGCGAGATGTCGGCGACCACGATGCACAGGCGCGGGTCGTCCTTGGCCAGATCGTAGAAGACGTCGGCAAAGCGGTTGCGCACGGGTCAGTTCTCCTCGATCTCGGCCAGGGCGCGGCGGTATTCCTCGGGATTGGGCGAGCGGTAGTGCCAGATCGGCACGTGCTCCATGTAGGACACGCCCTTGCCCTTGACGGTGCGGCAGGTCACCAGCATCGGCCGGTCGCCACCGGCGCGGCCCTCCACCGCCTCGACGATGGCGCCGCCGTCGTGGCCGTCCACCTCCGCCGCCTCCCAGCCGAAAGCGCGCGCCTTGTCGAGCACCGGGTAGAACGCCCGGTGCGCCTCGCTCATGCGCTCCAGGCCGGAGAAGTCGTTGTTGTCCAGCAGCACGACGAGGTTGGACAGCCGCAGGTTGGCGGCCATCATCATCGCCTCCCAGGTGGAGCCCTCCTGCAGCTCGCCGTCGGAGAGCACACAGAAGATCCGCACGCCGGTCTTCTTCAGGCGCTCGGCGTAGGCCTGCCCGACGGCGATGCCAAGCCCGTGGCCGAGCGAGCCCGTCGAGGCGGCGATCCCCGGCACGCCGTAGTCGGGATGCGCCCCCAGCCGGCCGCCCGGCTTGCAGTAGAGATCGAGGTCGCGGCGCTCCAGCACCCCCATCTCCTCGAGGATCACGTACTGGATCATGCAGCCGTGCCCCTTCGACATCAGGAAGACGTCGAGGGGAGCGCCGTCGGCGCCGCGCCGCATCAGCCCGTTGTAGGCGGCGTCGGTGATCTCCGTGCAGGAGAAGGCCGGCGCTACGTGCAGCGCCGACACCTGCTGCGAGATCTCCAGGATGCGCCGCCGGTAGGCCCGGCAGCGCGCGCGCGCCGCCGCGCGGTCGAAGGCGTTGGAGACACGGTGCTCCATGGAGCGCTCCCTCGGGGGTTCTCGGGGTACAGGGATCGGGTCAGGCCCGCAGCACGTAGTCCGTCGGCCAGTCGCGGATCTGGTCCAGGTAGCGCCGGCCCCACTCGACCATCTCCGCCAGCCCCTCGTCCCAGCCGATCTCCGGCTCCCAGCCGGTATCGCGCTTGAGGGCGCTGGAATCGAGCCAGTAGCGGGAATCCTGGCCGAGGCGATCACCGGTTACCTCGCACAGCTCCTCGAACGGCATGCCGAGCGCGCCGGCGCAGCGCTCCACCACCTCGCGGATCGAGGTCGGCAGCGCCGGCCCGGCGTTGTAGACGGTGCCGAGCGGCGCCTTCTCCGCCACCAGGTGGATGGCACGGCCGAGGTCGCGGGCGTGGATGTAGCTCTTCTCGGCGCGGCCGCCGCCGTGCAGCGGCAGGCGGTTGCCGGTCAGGCCGCACCAGATCGCCTTGGGAATCACCCGGTGCAGCAGCTGCCCCGGGCAGTAGGCGTTGGACGGCCGGATGATGTTCATCGGGAACTTGAGGAACTTGTGGATCGACAGGAGGTGCATGTCGAAGGCCACCTTGGAGGCGGCGTAGGGCGAGGACGGCTTGATCGGCTCGTCCTCGGTGACCGCGTGGTCGACCGAGCCGTACATCTCCGAGGTGCCGATCTGGATGAAACGCTCCAGCCAGTCGCGCTTCATCAGCTCCTCGCTCAGCCGGGCGAGCGCCATGGAGTTGGTCTCGAAGAAGCGCCAGCTGTGCTTCCAGCTCACCGCGCCCTCGCCCTGGGCGGCGAAGTTGACGATGACCTCCGGCTTCTCGCGGTCGAGCAGTTCGAGCAGCAGGTCGAGTTCGTGGGTGACATGGCGGGCGTGGTACTCGTAGCCCGGCTGCTTCTCGATGTTCAGCGAGAAGGGCTCCGGCCGCAGCGGGTTGCGGCCGATGCCGATCACCTTGCGCGGCTCGGCGTGCCGGAGCAGGTAGAAGGCGGCGTGGATGCCGAAGCTGCCGCCGCCGCCCAGGATTGCATAGGTCTTGCCAGCCATCGCGGAACTCTTTCCCTTGGTTTGTCGTGTCGGCGCGCGTGTTCCGCCGCCTATTCGATGATCGTCCAGTAATGGTCGCCGGTGTAGCCCGCCTCTTCGAACACGGCGATCCAGCCCGCGGGGTAGTCGTGGAACTCCGCGGTGAGCACCCAGCTCTCGAAGAGCTCCTTCTCCTCCGGCGTGCGGTAGCTGTCCACCTGCACGAAGGCGCGCCCGCCCGACAGGCGCTGGATCTCACGCATCGCCCGCACGGCGGCGGGGCGGGTCAGGTTGTGGATGGTGTTGAGCGACAGCACGCAGTCGAAGGCGCCGTCGGCGAAGGGCAGCTTCTCGGCGGTGCCCAGGTGCAGTCGGCCGGCCAGTTCGGGCGGGGCGTTGGTGATGGCGTAGAGCGAGACGTCGAGCCCGAACGCCTCCAGCCCCGGGCACTCCAGCATCAGGTCCTTGACCAGGAAGCCCTTGCCGCAGCCGACGTCGAGCACCCGCATGCCGGGCTTCAGGCCGAAATGCGCGATGATGTCGCGCGCCACCGCCCGCCAGCGGCCGTCGTAGCGGTAGCCACCGTAGCCGTACTCGCGCGGACCGTCCCAGTACATCTCGCCGTAGGTCTTGGCGACGGCGACGACCGCCGGGTCCTTGGCGTCCTTGCGCTTCTGGATGTTGCGCTTGGCCTTGGGCAGGGAGGCGAGGAGGTCGATCTCGGCCATCAGGGGGCTCCTTCGGTGGGCGCGGCGGTGGACGCGGCGCGCAGCTGCCGCTCGACGCGGGCGAGGCCCTCGGCCAGCGGGGTCATTTGCAGGTCGGGGAAGGCGGCGCGGATCGCCGACACGTCGAACGGCCGGTAGCCGTTGTGCGGCATCGGCCCGCTGCGCGGCGTGCCGCGGATCGGCACCTCCCGTCCGGCGGCGGTGGCCACCATCTCCGCCACGGCGCGGAAGCTGTGCACGGCGCCGCTGGCCACGTTGAGGCTGCCGGTCGAGCGATGGCGGAGCACGCACGCGGCGATCTCGGCGATGTCGTCGACCAGCACGTGGTCGCGCCGCTCCTCGCCCTCGCCGAACAGCACGATCTCCCGGCCTTCGTGGACGAGGCGGCGGAAGCGGTTGGGGCCGTAGCCGTTGTGCGGGTCGCGGGCGCCGTAGACCAGCGTCGGGCGCAGCGTGGCAAGGGGCGCGCCGGCCTCGGCGGCGAAGGCCAGTTCGCGGGCCAGGTGCATGGCGCCGTGCAGCGAGTCCGGAGCGCGCGGCGAGGCCTCGGTGAGCGGCACCGGGCCGTCGGCGAAGACCGCGTCGGAGCCGATGTTGACCACGTGGGCGACGCGCACCTTGGTCAGCGCCCCCAGCATGGCGCGCACCATGACCAGATTGTCGGCCAGCATCGCACTGTTCCTGCAGGGCGCCAGCGCCGACACCGCCACCAGGCTGTCGTCGGAGCGCAGGTGCCCGGCCAGCCGTTCGGCGGCGTCGGCGGCCAGCAGGTCGACGTCGGTGCGGCTCAGCGCCAGCACCGGCACGCCATCCGCGGCCAGCCGTTCGGCGACGGCGCGGCCGATGAAGCCGCCGGCCCCCAGAACCACCACGCGGGCCGGCGGGGCGGGCGCGACAAGGGAATGGGTGAGCATCGAACGGCCTCCGGTCAGGGTGCGGGCGGTCAGCCGCGGGCGGTCAGGGGCGGGCGCCCCAGGGTGTGGTACTCGAGCCCGGCGGCGACCGCCGCCTGCGCGTCGAGCACCGCGTAGGGGTCGAGCACCAGCCGGCCGGCCATCGCCACGGCGAGCGCCTTCGGGTCGAGGGCGCGGTAGGCCGGCCACGGCGTCAGGATCGCCAGCGCGTCGGCCCCCGCGGCGCAGGCCAGCGGGTCGGCGCAGCCGGCGGCGTCCCGCCCGGCGGCGGACGCCGGCACCACCGGGTCGTGCAGCCGCAGCCGGGTGGCGGCCGGCAGCTGGGCGATGGTGGCCAGCGACGGCGAGTTGCGGGTCGAGTGGGTGTTCTCCTTGTACGCCAGCCCGAGCACCGCCACCGTGGCGTCCGGCCGGGCGTCGAGCAGCTCGCGGCGCAGCGTCCGCGCCGCCCAGTCGCGGCGGTGCCGGCTGTTGGCGATCCAGGCGTCGACCACGCCGGCGTCGGTGCCGTGCTCGGCGGCGAAGCGCTGCACCGTCGCCAGGTCGCGCTCCAGGTTGCCGCCGGCGATGCCGAGGCCGGGCGCGAGGTAGCTGTACGGGCCGATGCGGCGGTCGAGCTTGAGCGACGGCACGATCTCGCCCCACACCGCGCCGACGTGCTCGCACAGCTCGGCCATGGTGTTGGCGACGGCGATCGACGCCACCAGGCACATGTTGATGGAGATCTTGGCGAGCTCCGCGCTCTCGTAGCGCATCGGCAGGACCGGGCAGCCGAAGGCGCCGAGCACCGCGGCGAAGCGCGGGTCGAGCGGCCGCGCGGGATCGGCGCAGCCGACGATGTAGCGCTCCGGCTCGCTCGCCCGCTGCACGGCGATGCCGAACACCAGCGTCTCGACCTGATAGTACAGGCGCTCGGGCGGCAGCACCGCGAGGGCGCGGGTGAAGCCGGGGGGCACCTGGCAGAGCACCACCATCACCGCGTCCGGGCGCAGCGCCGCCGCCACCCGGTCGATCAGCGCGCGGATGCCGGCCAGATCGCTGCGGCCCTGCTCGTCGGTGGGCACGTCGGGGGCGATGTAGACCACGTCGCAGCGCCCGAGGTCGGCCACGTCGGCGGTGAAGCCCTGGCGGCCGCCGTTGCCGGCGACGAGCTCGTCCAGGCCCGGCTCCACCACCGGCAGCCGGCCCGCGCGCAGGCGCCCGACCAGCGCCGCGTCGGGGTCGTAGCAGACCGTCGGGAAGCCCTTGCCGCACACCGCCGAGGCCGAGACCAGGCCGAGGTGCGTCATGCCGGCGAAGCCGACGGTGGGCAGGGCGGTGCTGGCGGTCATCGTGCGGCCTCCGCGCCGAGGCGGCCCAGGCAGCGCTGGAGCCAGAGGTCGTTGGACAGATCGGTCGGGGCGCCGGCGGCCACCCGATCCTTGAAGTGGGCG
This sequence comes from Azospirillum sp. TSO22-1, assembly GCF_003116015.1. Lineage (GTDB taxonomy): Bacteria > Pseudomonadota > Alphaproteobacteria > Azospirillales > Azospirillaceae > Azospirillum. Next base: position 19,949 of record NZ_LGQZ01000015.1, on the reverse strand, counting down.
TACTCGGCCGCCCAGGTCGGGTCGTCCTCGACCAGGGTGGTGCGGGTCTCCGGCGGCCGGCCCGAGGGCAGCACGCGCACCCGGTGGGTGAAGCTGGCCGGCCCCCACTTGCACAGGCTCTCGATGTGGGCGGTGCCGTTCTCGGCCAGGATGTCGCAGGTGAAGTGGTTGCGCCACATGCACAGCGTCATTTCCAGCTCGATGCGCGGCACGCCGCCGCCGGCCGCGGGGCCGTTGTCGATCACCACATGGTCAGGGGCGCGGTTCTCGAAGCGGTTGGCGGCGATCAGGCGGAAGCCGTCGGGCAGGTCGCCGAACCAGAACCGGCACATGTCTAGCAGGTGCGAGCCGAGGTCGGGCAGCACGCCGGCCCCCTGGTCGCGCCACTCGCTGTCGCGCACCAGCCGCGCCGTGCCGTTGCCGTAGAACGCCCGGCAGGAATAGATGCGCCCGAGCGCGCCCGAGGCGATCAGGTCGCGCATGGCGACGAAGTGCGGCTCGAAGCGGTGGTTGTAGGCGGTGCAGCAGACGGCGCCGTGCGCCCGCGCCAGCCGCTCCAGCCCGGCGATCTCGTCCGTGCCGGCGGTCCACAGCGGCTTCTCGACCAGCACGTGCTTGCCGTTGCCGAGCAGGTGGCGCAGCAGCGCCGCCTTCGGCTCGTCCGGGGTGCAGACCAGCGCCGCGTCGTAGTCGGCGAGCGGCACCTCCTCGACGGCGCGGTAGCGGGCCTCCGGGTGCACCGGGTCGACGGCGGCGACGAAGTCCGCCCCGGCGTGCTTGCGCCGCTTGTGGCCCTGGATGCCCAGGCCGACGACGATGACCCTCACGCGGGGTTCTCCTCGAAGCGGGCCTCGCGCTCGACGCGGTCGATCTTGGCCATCAGGTGCTGCGGCGTCACCGGGATGTTGCCGTCGAACTCGCACTCGCAGGCGGCCGCCATGCTGCCGAGGATGGTGGCGACCACCGCGTTGCCGCCGGCCAGCATGGCCAGCGTCGAATAGGCGAGCAGCGCGTCGCCGGCGCCCACCGGGTCGACCACCGTGTCGGCGAAGCTGTCCACCACGAAGAAACTGTCGAGCGCCTCGTGGTCGGCCGTCCGGCAGGCCAGCACGCCGCGCGCGCCGAGCTTGAGGATCAGCAGCTTGCACTGCGCGGTGTCGTAGAGCAGCGAGGCCAGCGGCCGCACGCCGGAATCCTGGTCGGCGAGCGCGAAGCGGGCCTCCCGCTCGTTCGGCGTGATGAGGTCGAAGCCCTTGAACTCGGTGATGTTGCCCCAGCGGCTGGCGACCTGGCTGTCGGCGACCTTGAGGACGCCGTCGGGGATCGCGTCCACCAGCGTGGGGATGGTGCGGCGGTTGAAGAGGCCGTGCCGGAAGTCGGAGAACACCACGGCGTCGGTCGGCCGCTCGCGCACCGAGCGGGCGAGGTCGTCCAGGATCGAGTCCGAGATCGAACGGTTATCGAGCGTGTCGATCTTGAGCAGGCGGTAGCCGCCGGCGACGATGGCGTTCTTGTTGACGGTCGGGCGGGTCGGGTCGATCACCGCGCGCACCTCGACCCCGGCTTCGGCCAGCCCGTCCAGCACGAAGGCCTTGAGCGGGTCCTCGCCCAGCACGGTGGAGAACACCACCTCGGCCCCGGCCGCCTTCATGTGCTTGGCGACGATGCCGGCCCCGCCGATGTAGTGGGACTGGTTCTCGAACAGCACGCTCATGGTCGGCGTCTTGGTCTGGCCGCCGATCATCGCGCAGTGGGTGTAGGAATCGACGATGGTGTCGCCAACCACGTGGACCCGCTTGCCCGCCATGCGGTCCAGCGTCCGGCGCAGGTCGTCGAAGCCGATGCCGGCGCGGTCCATCAGCGTCAGCAGCTTCTCCAGCCACAGCTGCGGCGGGGCTAGGTTGATCAGGTTGCTGGAGGAGTAGACGATGTCGCCCGGCGTGAAGATGATCTGGCCGCCGTAGCCCTCGACGACCTCCAGCTCCTCGCGGGTCTTCGGGTGCATCTGCCCGCTGGCGTTGTACTCGTACCCCTTGGCGAAGTAGTCGGGCCGGATGATGCCGAGGTTGGTCAGGGGCTTGTCGTTCTCGTCGATGACGACGTAGTCGACCATCTCGAACGCCGCGAGATTGAGGGCGCGCAGGTCCTGCGGCACGTGCGGGCGGTACTTGCCCTTGTCGATGTGCCGGTCGGCGGTCAGGCTGGCGATCAGGATGTCGGCCTTGCTCTTGGCGAACAGCAGGTGCCGGACGTGGCCGGGGTGCACGATGTCGAAGACCCCGTGGCACAGGATCGCCTTCCTGGCGCGGGGCAGGGGCCCGAGGATTTCCCGCAGCTCCTGCGCGGTCTTGATCTTGTGTCCGTACTGCGCGGTCAGGGACGACGTCATCTTGCCATCAACCGATACTGTGGGTGGTCATCAGGAAGGAAGGGGACGGCGTCACCCCTGGCGGCCGAGATGCTCGAACCAGGTCTTCGTCGCCACGGCGATCGAGGCGGGGTCCCACAGCGGCGCGTCCTTCCAGTCCTCGATGCGCGCGGCCATCCGGGCGACCCCCTCCTCGAACGGGACCGTCGGCTCCCAGCCCAGCCGGGTGCGGATCTTGGTGATGTCGGCGTGCGTGCAGTCGGGCTCGCCCGGCCGCTTGGGAACGTAGACCACCTCGCCGCCGAGCAGCGCGACCAGCCGGTTGACCGGCTGCGGGTCGCCGGCGCCGACGTTGAAGCGCTCGCCGACGATGTCGGTCTCGGCCGCCGCCAGGAAGGCGCGGGCGACGTCGCTGGCGTAGATGAAGTCGCGCCGCTGGGTTCCGTCGCCGACCACGGTGAACGGCTTGCCGGCCAGCTTCTGACGGAAGAACACGCCGAACACCGCGCCGTAGGCGCCGGTGGTGCGCACCCGCGTGCCGTAGGCGTTGAAGATGCAGATCGCGTTCACCGGCAGGCCGTAGACCTTGTGCCAGTGGAACGCCGCCTGCTCGCCCTGGTACTTGGACAGCGCGTAGGGGTACTGCGGGGCGATCGGGTGGTCCTCGCGGGTCGGCGTGTCGGCCAGCCCGTAGCAGGACGAGGACGCGGCGTAGACCAGCTTGGCCACGCCGGCGTGGCGGGCGCACTCCAGCACGCGCACCGTGCCCTGCACGTTGACGTCCATGTACTCCACCGGCCGCTCGATGGACGGCACGATGTCGCCGATGCCGGCGAAGTGGAAGACGTACCGCGCACCGGAGAAGATCGCGTCGTCGTGCTCCAGGCCGCGGATGTCGGCCCAGCGGCACTCCAGGTCGGGGTTGCCGGCATGGTGGGCGAGGTTGTCCCGGCGCCCGCCCGACAGGTTGTCCACCACCCGCACCCGGTAGCCGCGGTCGAGCAGCAGGTCCACCATGTGGCTGCCGATGAACCCGGCTCCCCCGGTGACGACGGCGATCGGCTTGCTCATGCGGCGTTCTGCTTCTTGAGCAGGCGGACGTTGTAGTACCAGTCGTTGCTCATGCTGTCGGGCAGCTTGCCGGCGCGGAAGGCGCGGCACAGGTCGCGGATCGCCTCCTCGATCGAGTGCTTCGGCTGGAAGCCGAGCACGCGGGCGATCTTGTCGGAGTTGATGTGGTAGGAGCGGTTGTCGTCCGACGGCGTGATCGCCAGGTCGATCGGCGGGCGGCCGGGGAACTCCTCCTCCACCACGCGCTTCACCAGGTGCGCGAGGTCGAGGATGCTCATGTTCTGGAAGCCGACGTTGAAGATCTCGTTGGCGATCTTGGCGTCCGGGGCGGTCAGCAGCAGGCGCACCGCGTCGATGTAGTCCTGAATGTGCAGGTTCGGGCGCAGCTGGTCGCCGCCGAACACCAGGATGCGGTTGTTGGTGACCGCGTGGTTGGTCAGGATGTTGACCGACAGGTCGAGGCGCTGGCGCGGGGCGTAGCCGCACACGGTGGCCGGGCGGAAGACCACGCCGACGAAGGATTCGTCGGTGTGCTTGAACAGCCGCGGCTCGCACATGCCCTTGTACTTGTTGTAGAGCGTCAGCGGCACCAGCGGGTGGGTCTCATCGACGTCCGGGGCGTCGGACACGCCGTAGACCGAGCTCGAGGAGGCGTAGACGAAGCGCTTCACGCCCGCCGCCTTGGCGGCGAGCACCATCGGCTCGAAGGCGTCGAGGTTGATGGTGGTGGACAGCGCCTCGTCCAGCTCGAAGCTGGCGTCGTTGGAGATGCAGGCCAGGTTGACCACGGCGTCCTGACCCTGCAGCGCGGCGCTCAGGCTGGCGGTGTCGCGGATGTCGCCCTTGATGACGCGCAGCCGCGGGTGGTCCTTGGGCAGGAAGTGATCGCCGAAGAACATGATGTCGTAGACGGTCACCTCGTAGCCGTCGTCGAGCAGAGCCGGAGTGAGCAGGCTGCCGACGTAACCGGCACCGCCGGTGATCAGGACCTTCTTGAACTTCATGGCGATCTTGTTCCTGTGGAGAAAATCTCGTAAGAACGGCTTCGCGGACAATGTCCGGCACGTCGCCGTGCCGCGGGCGATCCGGTGGGCGAGGTGTACGCTGTCTCCTTCCGGCAGGCAAGACCGGAGTGGTCGTTTGTCATAGGCTGCGCACGGGGTCTCCGCACGGCCGCACAAGGCCGGACACCCACAGAAGACGATGCCGGAAGGACGCACGCCGATGACGACCGACACCCTCGCCATTCACGGCGGCACGCCCGTGCGCGCCCGCCCGATGCCGCCGCGCCGCGCGCTCGGGGAGGCCGAATCCCGGATGATCGCCGAGGCGCTCGCCCACTACCGCGAGCTCGACGTCGACCCCGGCTATCAGGGCGTCTTCGAACGGCGCTACGCCGAGGCGTTCGCCGCCTTCATGGGCGGCGGCCACGCCGACGCGGTGGCCACCGGCACCGCCGCCCTGTTCGTGGCGATCGCCGCGCTGGAGCTGCCGCCGGGCTCGGAGGTGCTGGTCTCGCCGATCACCGATCCCGGCACCCTCTCGGCCATCGTCCTCAACCGCCTGGTCCCGCGGCTGGTCGACAGCATGCCCGGCAGCTACAACGTCGGGCCGGAGCAGGTGCTGGCGCGCGTCACCCCGGCCACCCGCGCCGCCGTGCTGGTCCATTCCATCGGCCGCCCCTGCCCGATCGACGCCATCGTCGAGGCGCTGCACGCCCGCGGCGTCCGGGTGGTGGAGGACTGCAGCCAGGCGCACGGCGCCCGCCTCGCCGGCCGCCGGGTCGGCGCCTTCGGCGACATCGCCGCCTTCTCCACCATGTACCGCAAGGCGCACATCACCGGCGGCTCGGGCGGGGTAGTCTACGGGCGCGACGAGGCGCTGTTCCGCATGGCGCTGGCGCACGCCGACCGCGGCAAGCCGCGGTGGGTGGAGGGCTTCGACGACCGCGACCCCAACGGCTTCCTGTTCCCGGCGCTGAATCTGCACACCGACGAGCTGTCCTCGGCCATCGGGCTGGCGTCGCTGGCCCGGCTGGACGACACCATCGCCCGCCGCCTCGCCTTCGTCGCCGACGTGACGCGGCGGCTGGAGGCCGAGGCGCGGGCCTGCCGGCCGTACGGCTGGGGCGAGGGGGATTCGCCCTTCATCTACCCGATCGTCGTCGATCCCGCGGCGATCGGCACCGACAAGACGAGCTTCGCCAGGGCGGTGCTGGCCGAGGGCATCGGGCTGAGCCCGCACTACAACTACCTCGCCGCGGACTGGCCGTGGCTGCGGCCCTGGCTGTCGGACGGCTTCGACACGCCGAACGCCCGCGCCATCCGCGACCGCACCTTCAACCTGTACCTCAACGAGAACTACGGCCCGGAGGAGGCCGCGGACGCGGCGGCGGCGATCCTCAAGGTCGAACGCCACTTCGCGCAGCCGGGTCGGGCATGATGCCGCAGCGCTCCCCGGACGCCGGCGAACGGCTCCAGAGGGCCATGGAAGCCCACAACGCCGGGCGCTACGACGACGCCATCGCCCTGTACCGGACGGCCCTGGCGCTTGACCCCGGCCTGAACGACGCCCGCCACCTGCTGGGGCTCGCCTGCGGGCGCAACGGCCGGATCCTCGAAGGATTGCGGCTGCTCCACGGGGCGCTGCGCGCCGCACCCGGCCATGCCATCGCCCAGGCCAACCTGAACAACCTGCGTGCATCCGTGCCTTACACGCTGATGGGCATGGCGCGCCTGGCCGACGCCCCGCCGCCGCGGGGTGACGGTGCCGACCTGGAGCCCGGACGCGCCTGGTGCGCCGCCGTCCACTCCGACGAAGCGTTCCGGATCGAGCGCCTGCCCACCGTCGTCGCCGCGCCAGACCGCGCGCCCCTCGACCTGCTGGCGCAGGCCGGGTACCCCTGCTCCCTGGAGCAGCGCGCGGGAACCGCCACGCTGGCCAAGCTCGACGATGTCCACCTCGACGCCGGAACGGGGATCATCTTCGACGACCGGTCGCTGTTCCTCGAGTCCTGCAGCCGCGTCGACCCGGCGACCCGCATCGAGGATGTCGACTTCGGATCTCCCGGCTCGGTCTTCAGCTACACCGACCAGTTCATCGTCGAAGCCCATACCGACTTCGAGACGGGCGCCCGGACGAACCGGTTCTTCGTGCAGACGGCGCTGGTCGAGGGGGCACCGCTGATCCGGCGGCCGTCGATCTGGCTCGGCGGAACGTCCAACTACTATCACTGGATGCTGGAGAACCTGACCAGGGTGCAGGTCGTTCGCGACTTCGGCATCGACGACCGCACGCTCCAGTACGCGGTGGAGGGCCGGCCGACGTCCATGGTGGTGGAAACGCTGGGCGCCCTGGGGATCGACCGCGACCGCATTCTGTTCCTCCCTCCGCGGGTGCACCGCTTCCGCTCGCTGCTGGTCCCCAGCATGCTGGTGCCGGAAAGCCGGATGGCTCCCCGCTCGATCCGCTTCCTGCGCGCGGCGCTGCCGGCGGCACCGCACCCGGACCTGCCGCGGCGCATCTACGTCTCGCGCAAGGACGCCACCATGCGCCGCGTCGCGAACGAGGCGGAGATCCTTGAACGGCTCAAGCCCTTCGGCGTCGTGGACGTGTCGTTGAGCGCCATGCCGCCGGCCCGGCAACGGGCCCTGTTCGCCGGAGCGGAACTGGTCGTCGGCCCACACGGGGCGGGCTTCGCCAACCTCGCCTTCTGCCGCCCGAGAACCCCCGTCGTCGAACTGTCGCCGCACCGCTGGCATCCCTGCTTCGGTGAACTGAGCGACCTCGTGCCGTGCCGTCATCACGTGGTGTTCCCGCGGCGCGAGGTGCAGAAGGCCGCCCGCGTGCCGATCACCTTTGACGCCGGCACGAACCCGCTTTCCATGGAGTTCGACCCCGCCACCGTCGAACAGGCCGTACGCCGCGCCCTGGCGCCGTCCGACGCCTGACCCGGCGCCGGTCCGGGCCGCCGTTTCGCTTTGCGCCGGAATGGCCGGCCCGTATATGGTGCCGCGCACCCCGGAACGCCCGCCATACCGGAAGGCAACACCCATGACCGAAACGCCCTACAGCCGCGCCTTCTACGACATGATCGTGGCCGGATCGAGCCAGTCGGCCCGGAAGATCATTCCCCTCCTGCTCGAGCGCCTGAAGGTTGGCTCGGTCCTCGACGTCGGCTGCGGCACCGGAGCCTTCCTGAAAGCCTTCGCCGAGCGCGGCATCGGCGACATCCAGGGCGTCGACGGCGATTATGTGGAGCGCGCCCAGCTCCTCATCGATCCGGCGCGGTTCCGCGGCCACGACCTGGGCGAACCGCTCGACCTCGGCCGCCGCTTCGACCTCGTGCTGTCGCTGGAGGTGGCGGAACACCTGCCTAGCGACCGCGCCGACGGCTTCGTGGACAACCTGTGCCGCCACGGTTCGGTGATCCTGTTTTCCGCCGCCATCCCCCTGCAGGGCGGCACCCATCATGTCAACGAGCAGTGGCCGAGCTACTGGATCGAGAAGTTCGCCCGCCGCGGCTACGAAGCGATCGACTGCATCCGGCCGCTGATCTGGCAGGAGCGCGACATCCAGTTCTGGTACCGCCAGAACTGCCTGATCTTCGCCGACGCCGCCGGGCTCGCCGCCAATCCCGGCCTGAGGAAGGAGCGGTCGCCCGGGCGCCCGGCCGGCGCGTTTGACCTCGTGCACCCCGAGATGTTCTTGCCCAAGGCCATGCAAGCCCAGAAGGCAACGGAACTGCAGGGCGCGCTCGACCAGCTGTGCAGCCGTGGCGGCGCCTACAGCTTCAGCCGCAATCCCGACGGCAGCACCACCATCCGCAAGATCTGAAGCCTTTGGGGCGCCGATACCGGCGTCGAGGATGTCCGCCCGTGCAGAACGAAACCCTGAGCGCACTTGAGACGGCCGTGGCGCACCACCGCGCCGGCCGCTTCGCCGAAGCCGAAGCGATCTATGACCAGGTTCTGGCGGCGGAGCCACGCAACCCCGATGCGCTGCACCTCATGGGCCTCATCCTGGAGCGGCGCGGCGAGTTGGAGCGGGCCGCCACGCTGATCGGCCAATCGGTGGCGGCCAATCCCGGTTTCGCCAACGCCCAGGAAAGCCTGCTGCGGGTTCTGCGGGCCGCCGGGCGCGCGGGGGAGGCGGTCGCTCCGGCGGAGGCGCTGACCAGACTGCGGCCGGACTCCCTCGCCGACTTGGCGCAGTTCGGCGACCTGTTGCTGGAAACCGGGCAGGCGGAGCGCGCCGCGGCCGCGTTCCGCGGCGCGCTCGCGCGCAGCCCCGGCGATCCGGCCCTGCCGTTCAAGCTGGGAGAAGCGCTGCTGGCGCTCGCCGACCTGCCGGGCGCCCTGGAGCAGTTCCGCACGGCGGTGATCCGGCAGCCGTCCTTCGCCGCCGCCTTCGAACGTTTCGACATGGTCCGCCGCGAGCTGGAAACCGCCGCGGCGCTGCAGGCCACGCTGACGCGCAACCGGGAAGGGGCGGGCCTGCGCGGCGACCGCCGGCTGTGCACCATCTACATCAAGGGTTACAGCCGCCCCTTCTACATCGACCGGCTGATCCGCAGCATCGGGCGCTGCATCCGCAATCACGGCCCGATCGTGCTGCTCAACGACGGCATCGGCGAGGTCTACACCGACAAGCTGAAGCGCGACCATCCCCACCTGGAGATCCGCAACTCCCCAAAGGTGGAGAGTGGCGTGATCGCTGCGCCGGCCGGCGGCCTCTACCACGAGCGCAAGGCGTTCTACCGCTCGCTTGACTTCTTCGACCCGGCACGCTTCTGGGTGCGCGAGATCCGCAGGGATCCCAATGACTACGTCATGTACCTGGACGAGGATCTCTGGTTCTTCCGTGAGATCGACCTCGAGGGCATGGTGGAGAACCTGCGCGCCAACGGCGCGCTCGGAGCCCTCCTGCTGTACCAGAAGGCCAACCTGCGCGCCGCGCGCCAGCAGCGCGATCCGACGGTCCACCAGGAGCCGGTCGGCTGCGGCGCCGTCATGGACTATTACGCGGCGCGTATTGACAGCCTGGACTACGCCGAGGGCTATCGCATCAATCCCGGCACCATCACGCTGAAGGATTACTGGGTCAACGCCTACGAGGACTGCCTGCATTTCGCCGACGAGATGCACCAGAACCGCAAGACGCTGCAGCTCTTCACGGCCCTGGCAGCCCGGATGCCCGACCTGCGCATGGGCATCCTGGACGGCGGGGCGATGAAGCACTCCAGCTCCTCCACGGCCCGGCCGGACGCCGGCGGCAAGATCCTGGCCAACCGCATCGCGCCCGACGTCTTCCACGACCTGCTGAGCCGGCACTGGCTGGAAGGGCGGCTCGACACCATGGCCGACTTCCCCGACGATTTCTCCATCGAGCGCTTGGTCGGGTTGATGCGCGGCCACATCCCGGAGGAACAGATCGCCGCCTGGGTGGAGTGGCAGCGCGACTTCGTGCGCATGTACCACTGGCTGGATTGAGCGCCCCCGCCGGCTGGCGGGGGCGCCGCCGTCAGCCGAGACGCTTCAGGTAACCGTTTGGGTTGTTGGTGACGAGCAGACGGTGCTTGAGCGCATCGATCACGAAATCGCCGCGTTCGTCCACGAAGCGGCGGATCGCCTCCATTGGCCCGCTGGCCTCGGGGTTGGGCGGCTCGGTGTAGCCCGGCCACACCGGATGGCCGTTGATGTTGGAATCCTCCACGACCATGTAGCTGCCGACCGACACGAGATCGGCGTAGATGCGCATCTCGGCCAGGACATGCGAAGCGAGATGCGAGGAATCGAGGGACACCAGCACCGTCTTTCCCTCGGCCTCGGCGCGCAGCGGATCGACGATCGCCGGATCGATCGACGAGCCGGTCTGGTAGGTGATGCGTGGGTGCTGCGGACGGTCGGGCATCGGCTCCACGTCCACGGTGACGATCCGGCCATGCCCGATGAGGTCCAAGAGGTGCGCCAGGAAGAAGGCGCTGCCGCCGTTGTAGGTGCCGGTCTCGATGATGAGGTCGGGCTTGGTCTCGAAGACGATCTCCTGATAGAGCATCAGGTCGTTGGGGAACTTGAGCACCGGGACGCCCATCCAGCGGCACATCCCCCATCCGTTCTGCAGGAAGGAGAGAGCCTGCACGGCACGGATGAAGTCCGGCTGGGTATCGACCGTGTGCCGCACCGCCGCCGGATTGCCGTAGATCGGGAAGGTGAAGGTGGTCAGCGTCTGGTCAGCCGGGTTGGACGAGATCACCGCCGTGCGCCAGAAGGCCCGGTCGTGCTCCACCCCGTTCAGGATGCTGATCGCTTCTGGTGTGTCCGGCCGGATCCGCAGGATCTCCCGGCACAGCGCCGCCGCCCCGTCGAGGGCACCGCAGGTGTGATAGCCCCGCGCCAAGTCGAGAGCGCCGCGCACGGCACGGTCACGCTCCGGCTGGTCGGCGGATGGCGCGGCCGCCAGCTGCGCCATGGCATGCGATAAGACGTCACGGATGCGGGTGGTCATTCCCCTGCTCCCAAGTGTGCGAAAGCGGCGGCCATTATAGAAGCCTTCGCGTGGGCCGCATTGGATTTCGGCGGCGGGAAGTCCTTGAGAACGGCCGATGGATGGTGGTATTCCCGCGGGGCCGCACGCATCGTGCCCCCACCCCGGTGCGGCGTTTCGAAGAGAGGCGCCCCTTGACCTCCAGTCCGACGTCTTCCCCAGGCATCCGGGTCGCCGTGATCGGCTGCGGGCACTGGGGCAAGAACCTGGTCCGCAACTTCCACCAGCTGGGCGCGCTCGCCGCGGTGCACGACGCCGACCCCGGGCACGCCGCCGACATCGGCGCGCGCCATGGCGGGGTTCCGGCCCGCGGCTTCGAGGAGATCCTGGCGGACCCGGAGATTCCGGCGGTGGCCATCGCCGCCCCGGCGGAGGCGCACTACCGGCTGGCACGCGCCGCGCTGCTGGCCGGCAAGCACGCCTTCGTGGAGAAGCCGCTGGCGCTCGCGGTCGAGGAGGCGGAGGAGCTGTGCCGGCTGGCCGAGGCGCAGGGCCGCGTGCTGATGGTCGGCCACCTGCTGCAGTACCACCCCGCCTTCCTGAAGCTGAAGGCTATGGTGGCGGCCGGCGAGCTGGGCCGGCTGCAGTACGTCTATTCGAACCGCCTCAACCTCGGCAAGGTGCGCCGCGAGGAGAACATCCTCTGGAGCTTCGCGCCGCACGACATCTCGATGATCCTGGCGCTGGTCGGCAACCGGCCCGAGGAGGTGCTGGCCACCGGCGCCGCCTACCTGCACAAGGTCATCGCCGACGTCACCACCACCCACATCACCTTCGCCGGCGGCGAGCAGGCGCACGTCTTCGTGTCGTGGCTGCACCCGTTCAAGGAGCAGAAGCTGGTCGTGGTCGGCGACGGCGGCATGGCGGTGTTCGACGACAGCCTGCCCTGGGCCTCCAAGCTGGTGGTCTACCCGCACCGCATCGACTGGGTGGACGGCATGCCGGTGCCGGCCAAGGCCGACGCCACCCCGGTGGCGCTGGAGGAGGCCGAGCCGCTGCGCGCCGAGTGCCTGCACTTCCTGGAGTGCGCCGCCGGGGGCCGCCGCCCGCGCACCGACGGCGCCGAGGGACTGCGCGTCCTGCGCGTGCTGCAGGCCGCCCAGCGGTCGATGGACGAGGGGCGCGCGCTGCGCCTCGACGCCGGCTCCGCCGCCATTCCCGCGGCCAGCCCGGCCCCGGCCGCCCCTCCCGCCGGCGCCGACCTGCCGCCGGGCGTCACCGTGCACGCCACCGCCTGCGTCGACGCCCGGGTGGAGATCGGCACCGGCAGCAAGATCTGGCACTTCAGCCACATCCTGCCCGACACCCGCATCGGCCGCGACTGCGTGATCGGCCAGAACGTCGTGGCCGGCCCGCACGTCACCATCGGCGACCGCTGCAAGATCCAGAACAACGTCAGCGTCTACAAGGGCGTGACGCTGGAGGACGGCGTCTTCTGCGGCCCGTCCTGCGTGTTCACCAACGTCGTCAACCCGCGCGCCGAGATCGAGCGCAAGGACGAGTTCAAGCCCACCCTGGTGCGCCGCGGCGCCACCATCGGCGCCAACGCCACCATCGTGTGCGGCGTGACGCTCGGCGAATACTGCCTGATCGGCGCCGGCGCGGTGGTGACGAAGGACGTGCCGGCCTACGCCCTGATGGTCGGCAACCCGGCGCGCCGCATCGGCTGGGTCAGCCGCACCGGCGACCGGCTGGGCGACGACCTGGTCTGCCCGCGCACCGGGCAGCGCCACCGCCAGACCTCCCCGGACAGCATCGAGGAAATCCCCAATGGATAAGACGGCCGAGCGGGCTGCCGCGCTCTCCGACAACCCGGGCGCCGGCCCCGTCCCGTTCATCGACCTGGCCGCCCAGCGGCGCCGCCTGGGGTCGCGCATCGAGGCGGCGATGAACCGCGTGCTGGAGCACGGCCAGTTCATCATGGGCCCGGAGATCAAGGCGTTCGAGACGCAGCTCGCCGCCTTCTGCGGGGCGAAGCACGCGATTTCCTGCTCCAGCGGCACCGACTCCCTGCAGATGGTGCTGATGGCCTGGGGCGTCGGGCGGGGCGACGCGGTGTTCGTGCCGACCTTCACCTTCGCCTCAACCGCCGAAGTGGTGGCCATCCTGGGCGCCACCCCGGTGTTCTGCGACGTGCTGCCCGACACCTTCAACATGGACCCGGCCAGCCTGGAGGCCGCCATCGGCGCCGCCAGGGCCGCCGGCCTGACGCCGCGCGCCGTCATCCCGGTCGACCTGTTCGGCCAGCCGGCCGACTACCGCCGCATCGAGCCGGTCGCCCGCGCGCACGGCCTGAAGCTGCTGGCCGACGCAGCGCAGAGCTTCGGCGCCGAGCTGGACGGCCGGAAGGTCGGTACCATCGGCGACGCCGCCTCGACCAGCTTCTTCCCGGCCAAGCCGCTGGGCTGCTACGGCGACGGCGGCGCGATCCTCACCGACGACGACGAACTGGCCGAGGCGCTGCGCAGCATCCGCGTGCACGGCAAGGGCAGCCACAAGTACGACAACGCGCGCGTCGGCATGAACGGCCGGCTCGACACGCTGCAGGCCGCCGTCCTGATCGAGAAGCTGTCGATCTTCGCCGACGAGGTGGCGGCCCGCCAGCGCATCGGCCGGCGCTACAACGAGCGGCTGGAGGGCATCGTCGCGGTGCCGGCGCTGCTCGACGGCGCCACCTCGGTGTGGGCGCAGTACACGGTCAAGGCCGAGGACGCGGCGCGGCGCGACGCGCTCGGCGCCGCGCTCAAGGCGGCCGGCATCCCGACCGCGGTCTACTACCCGCTGCCGCTGCACCGCCAGACCGCCTACCGCGGCTTCCCGGCGGCGCCCGGCGGGCTGCCGGTGTCGGACGCGCTGGCCGACCAGGTGATCAGCCTGCCCATGCACCCCTACCTGGACGAGGCCGTGCAGGACCGCATCGTCGCGGCGGTGGCCGCGGCGCGCAAGGCCGCCTGACGACCGCCGGAAGGCGCGCTTTCCCCGTCCCGGTCTCCCTGCCCATGGACATCGGCTCCTTCATCGCCCTCCTTCGGAGCGCCCACCGGGTCCTCCAGCAGGACAAGCTTGACCGCTTCCGACGCCGGGTCCCCTTTGGCGACTTGGTGTCCGAGCGGGCCGAGAACGCCGCGGCCTACGGCTTCGGCGAAGGCACCACCTGCTACGACGGCACGCTGATCATCGGCGACGTCAAAGTCGGCCGCCACGTCTGGATCGGCCCCGGCGTGGTGCTGGACGGCTCGGGCGGACTGGAGATCGGCGATTACGTCTCGATCAGCGCGGGCGTGCAGATCTACACGCACCATACGGTGGCGTGGTCCACCTCGTTGGGGCGGGCTCCCGTCGAGCACCGGCCGACCCGCATCGGCTCCGGCGTCTACATCGGCCCCAACTCGGTGATCCAGATGGGCGTGGAGATCGGCGACCGCGCGGTGATCGGCGCGCTCTCGCTGGTCAACCGGTCGATCCCACCCGGCGTCCGCGCCTGGGGTACCCCGGCGCGCGTCCAGTCCGATTCCCCCTCCACCGCGCCCTGAAGGACCGGCCATGGCCTCCGCTCTCATCGCACCGTTCGATCCCGCGCGACCGCTGCGGGTCCTAATCGGCACCATGGAGAACGGCGAGAACCTGTCGAATTTTGCAGAAGGGCTGAAACAGCTTGGCCACACGGTGACCAAGGTGTTCCAGTTCGCCGAATCGCAGCATGGCCGCCGGATCGTCCCCGACCACCTGCTGCGCGACGTGCTGGCCGGGACCACCTACGGCATTCCCGCGGAGGATCCGGACACGATCTTCTGGAACCCAGGCCCCCGCATCCAGGAGATGATCGACGGCCACGACCTGTTCATCTTCCAGAGCGGCAAGACCCTGCTGCCCGGCAACGACGATCTGCCGGTGATCAGGAACGCCGGGAAGCGGATCGTCTCGGTCTTCACCGGCACCGACGTGCGCCACTGGAGCGCTGCCGAGCCCCAGTACAGCTCTTGGGGACGCCGTTACTGGCCCGCCCATACGGAGAAATGGGATCAGCCGCACCCGACCAAGAGCCAGATGGTCCTCGATCAGTACTTCTACAATAATTGGTCGGTGGCGAATAAGATCTATACGCTTCGGATGGCGGAGCTGTACAGCGACGTGATCCTGTCGGTGCCGGAGCAGGCAGGGTTGGCGATCCGGCCATACTTCCACTTCCACGTTCCGATCGACGCCAACCGCTTCACCGCTGCAGTGCCGGACCGCGAGGTGCCCATCGTCGTGCACGCCCCCTCGCACCGCATCCGCAAGGGTTCAGACTTCATCCAGTATGCCGTCAACCTTCTGAACTTCCAGGGCGTCAAGGCGGAGTACCGGCAGTTCGAAGGCCTCGACAACGCCGTCGTCGCGCAGGAACTGTCCAACGCCGACATCGCCGTGGACCAGATCTTCGCGATGATGCACGGGGGGTTCGCGCTGGAGGCCATGGCCGCCGGCTGTGCCGTGCTCGCCTCCAACGTGCCCGAGTTCATGCCGGGTCCGGAGGAGCGACCGATCCTGGATGTCCACCCTGGCAACCTTCACACCCAGCTGCGCCGCCTCATCGAGGATCGCGCGTTGCGTCGTCGTCTGGGCGAGGAGGCACGTCGCCATGTGGAACGCCACCACACCCCGGTGGCCGCCGCCCGTCATCTTCTGAACGCCCTGGCGCGGGCCGAGGCTGACGACTTCGACTACTGGCCCTCCTTCTTCCTGCAGCACTACCGGCTGCCGCGCTCGGAAGTTCTGCCCCCGCACGTCCTGGGCCTGAATCTGGAGGTCATCCGCAGCGGCCGCGTGCCCCGCGGCACCCACCCCACCCTGCTGCGCGAGCGCGGCCTGATCCCCGACGCTCCCCTGGACCCATTCGAGCGGAGCCGCTTCCTGCAGCGCACCGACCCCGCCATCGGGCCGTACGGGCTGCGCTTCGACCCGATCGACTTCCCGTAGGGAATCGGGGTCAGCGCCCCGCTCCGCCCGGCGCCTGCCCGTCCAGAAAGATCCGGCACCACCACTCGAAGCACAGCAGCGACCAGATCAGCAGGCGGCGGTTGACTTTGCCTTCCAGATGCTCGCTCACCAGCTCGCGCACGGTGTCGGGGCGCAGGAAACGGTAGAGCGCCGCATCCTCCTCCAGCAGCGTGCGCGAGACGTAGGCCAGGCTGTCGCCACGGAACCAGCTGCCGTCCGGGCCGCTGAAGCCCTGCTTGGTGCCGTTGACGTAGTCCTCGGGCAGGAAGCGGCCGAGCATCCGGCGCAGGATGATCTTGCCGTCGTTGGTCTTGTCGCCATACAGCGCCGGCTTGGCGCCGGGGGTGTTCTCGTCGAAGCGGATGACCTGCTCGAGGTCGCGCAGCTTGCTGCGGATCGGCAGGCGCATGGCGAAGTCGACGAGGTCGTTGTCGAGGAACGGCACCCGCGTCTCCAGCCCGTGCGCCATGCTGAGCCGGTCCTCGACCACCAGCAGGCCGTGCAGGAAGGTCCGGCACTCGAAGTACAGCGAGTTGTTGACGTAGTCCTCCGGCCCGTGCGGCGCCGCCACCTTGTGGCCCTCCAGCACCGCGCGGAAGCTGTCGATGGTCAGCCGGTCGCGCACGGCGTCCCACACCTCGGGCTGGAACAGGCGGTGGATGGTCTTGTTGTTCACCAGCCGCTGCCAGAACACGTAGTAGTTCCGGACGTAGTCGTCGAAGTCCGTGCTGGCGACGGTGCGGTAGTAGCGCCAGGGATAGCCGGCGAACAGCTCGTCGCCGCCGGTGCCGGCGAGCATCACCTTGACGAACTTGCTGGCCAGCCGCGAGACGTAGAAGTTGGGGTAGGACTGGCCGACCCGTAGGTCCTCCAGGTGCCAGACCAGCGAGGGCAGGCAGCGCTCCAGGTCGCCGGCCTTCAGCACCACCTCGTAGTGCTCGGTCTGGAACTGGTAGGACAGCGCCTCGGCGCGCCGGCGCTCGTCGAAGCCGAGCTCCAGGCCCGAGGCCGAGGACAGGTCGAAGCCGCCGGTCACCGAGACGAGGTGCGGGATCTCCCGCGAGGCCACCGCGGTGATGGCGCCGGAATCCATGCCGCCGCTGAGGAAGGCGCCGACCGGCACGTCAGCGACCAGCTGGCGGCGCACCGCCTGGACGAACAGCCGGTGCAGCTCCTCCTCGTACTCCTCCAGGCTGCGGGTCTCGGACGGTTCGCGGAAGTCGAAGTCCCAGTAGCGCTCGACCGTCTCCGACCCGTCCGGGCGCACCAGCATGGTGTGGCCGGGCTGCAGGATGCGCACCCGGTCGAACAGCGTGCCGCCGCCGAACACGTTCTGGAAGGTGAAGTAGTCGAGCAGCGCCCCCGCATCGACGCCGGCGCGGAACGCCGGGTGCTGGCGGAACGCCTTGACCTCGCTGGCGAACAGCAGCGTGGACCCGTCCCGCCAGACGTACAGCGGCTTCACCCCGTAGCGGTCGCGCGCCAGGAACAGCGCGCGCTCGCGCCGGTCCCAGATGGCGAGCGCGAACATGCCGTTGAGGCGCGACACCGCGGCCGGCCCCCACTCGGCGTAGGCGTTCAGCACCACCTCGGTGTCGCTGCGCGAGCGGAACTGGTGGCCGCGCGCCTCCAGCTCGACCCGCAGCTCCTGGAAATTGTAGACCTCGCCGTTGTAGGTCATGACGTAGCGGCCGTCGCCGCTCATCATCGGCTGGTGCCCGGCGGGCGACAGGTCGATGATGGCGAGGCGCCGGTGGCCGAAGCCGACGCCCTCCTCCACCCAGGTGCCGTCCCCGTCGGGGCCGCGGTGGGCGATCGCGTCGGTCATCCGGCGCAGCGCCACCGGCGAGACCGGCGCGCGGTCGAGGTTGAGGATTCCGGCGACGCCGCACATGGCCGGTCAGCCCAGCGTGTGCAGAGCCTCGGCGACGTAGGCGTAGTCGGCCATGCTCATGCGGTTGTGCAGCGGGATCGCCATGCTGTGCCGGTCGCAGTCGCGCGCCCCGGGGAAGTCGTCCGGCGCCAGGCCGAAGCGGTCGCGGTAGTAGCCCAGCATGTGCACCGCGTGGGTGCCCGGCCGGGTGGCGATGCCGCGGGCCTGCAGCCACTCCATGATGTCGTTGCGCGGCATCGGCGCCGTCGCCTCGTCGACGAAGCAGACGTAGGCCTGCCAGGCGTGCTCGCAGCCCTCCGGCACCTCCGGCGTGCGCAGCCACGGCAGGCCGGCGAGCGCCTCGGCGTAGAAGGCGGCGGCCTCCGCCCGCTCCTTGATGAAGCGGTCGAGCTTGCCTAGCTGCACCAGGCCGACCGCGCCCTGCAGGTCGGTCATCCGGTAGTTGAAGCCCAGCAGGTTGAACTCCGGCAGCAGGTAGGGACGGGGCCCGCGGTGGCGCTGCTCCTCGGACACGCTGGCGCCGTGGTTGCGCAGCATGTTGCAGGTCTCGGCCAGCGCGGCGTCGGCGGTGGTCACCATGCCGCCCTCGCCGGTCGTCACCGACTTGCGCGGGTGGAAGGAGAAGGACGCCGCCAGCCCCAGCGTGCCGGCCGGCCGGCCCTTGTAGGCGGCCCCGGCGGCGCAGGCCGCGTCCTCGATGACCGGGATGCCAGGGGCCGCGGCGGCGATGGCGTCCATGTCGGCGCAGCGGCCGAACAGGTGCACGGCGATGATGGCGCGGGTGCGCTCCGTCACCCTGGCGGCGAGCTGGGCCGGGTCGAGGTTGAAGGTGGCCGGATCGACGTCGACGAACACCGGGGTGGCGCCGCAGTAGACCACCACGTTGGCTGTGGCGACCCAGGTGAAGGCAGGGACGATCACCTCGTCGCCCGGCCCGATCCCCATGGCGGCGAGGACCAGGTGCAGGCCGGTGGTGCAACTGGTGGTGGCCAGCGCGTGCGGCACCCGGTGGCGCTCGGCGAACGCCTTCTCGAAGGCGGCGACCTTCGGCCCCTGCGTCAGCCAGCCGCTCTCCAGCGGCTCGCGCAGGGCCTGCCACTCCTCCTCGCCGAGCGAGGGCAGCGAAATGCCGATGGAGCGCGGCGCGGTCATCGGCCGGCACCCTGCCGGCGGCGGCGCTCGACCTCGGCCTTGTGGGTGTCGCGCCACTCGATCAGGGCGCGCAGGCCGTCCTCCAGCGGGACGCCGGCGGTGAAGCCGATCTCCTCGGCGGCGCGCTTGGGGCAGCCGATGCGGTTCTTGACGAAGGTCTGGCCTTCCGGCTCGTAGCGGACCTGCAGTGGCGAGCCGCTGAGCCGCAGGATCATGTCCGACAGCTCCTTGATCGAGGTGCGCCGGCCGGTGCCGACGTTGTAGAAGCGGTCGACCGTGTCCGCCTGCATGGCGCAGACGTTGGCCTTGGCGCAGTCGCCGACGTAGACGAAGTCGTAGGCTTGGCTGCCGTCGCCGTAGATCACCGGCGCCTCGCCGTTGTCGAGCCGATCCAGCATCTTCATGATCACGGCGATGTAGGCGCCGCGGTAGTCCTGGCGCGGGCCGTAGACGTTCATGTAGCGCAGGCCGACGGAGGGCAGCTTGTAGCGGTGGTGCAGCGAGCGCAGCATCGCCTCGCCGGCGATCTTGGTGGCGCCGTAGAAGTTGGTGTTGAGGAACGGGTGGTCCTCGGTCATCGGCTCCTCCACCGCGTCGCCGTACACCGACGCCGAGGAGGAGTAGACGAGGCGCTGCACGTTGTTGGCGACGCACGCCTCGATGACGTTGAAGGTGCCGCGGATGTTCACGTCGAAGGCCGAGCGCGGGAAGTCCTGGCAGTGCAGCAGCCACAGCGCGGCGAAGTGGAACACCCCGTCCACGCCCTTCATCGCCGCGTTCAGGATGTCGGTCTGCAGGATGTCGCCGCCGAGGTCGAAGATTTTGACCCGCGGGTCCTTCAGCGCCTCGGCCAGGTTCTCTTCGCGGCCACGCACGAAGTTGTCATAGACGATGATCTCCCCGACGTCATGGCGGGGGAGGGCGGCGACGGGGTGGGGG
>NZ_LGQZ01000221.1 GCF_003116015.1 Azospirillum sp. TSO22-1 | reverse complement strand
TGTACGAGCGCCTGGAGATGGCGCTGCACGACCGCGACGTGCTGCGCACCATGGCCTGCGGCATCGCCGGGCTCTCGGTGGTCGCCGACAGCCTGTCGGCGATCAAGCACGCCAAGGTCTCGGTGGTGCGCGACGAGCGCGGGCTGGCCACCGACTTCGCGATCGAGGGTGAGTACCCGGCGTTCGGCAACAACGACGCGCGGGTGGACGGCATTGCGGTGTGGCTGGTCGAGAGCTTCATGGCGGCGTTGCGCAAGCAGAAGACCTACCGCAACGCGCTGCCCACCCAGTCGGTGCTGACCATCACCTCCAACGTGGTGTACGGCAAGAAGACCGGCTCGACGCCGGACGGGCGCAGGGCGGGCGAGCCGTTCGCGCCGGGCGCTAACCCGATGCATAGGCGCGACCGCAAGGGCGCCATCGCCTCCATGGCGAGCGTGGCGAAGCTGCCCTATGCCCATGCGCAGGACGGCATCTCGTACACCTTCACCATCGTCCCCTCGGGCCTGGGGCCGACGGACGAGGAGCGCGTGGCGAACCTGGCGGGCATGCTGGACGGCTACTTCGGTCGGGGCGGCCATCACATGAACGTCAACGTGTTCGACCGCGAGACGCTGCTGCACGCCATGGACCACCCGGAGCTGTACCCGCAGCTCACCATCCGCGTGTCGGGCTACGCCGTGAACTTCATCAAGCTGACGCGCGAACAGCAGATCGATGTCATCAACCGCACTTTCCACACCATGCAGTAGCAGCCGGCGGGCGGCCCGCCTCCGCGCGAGGCGGGCGCCGCTCGCAGCGACCTGCAAGTGGATCGCGTGCGCGTCGATGGGGAAGGACAGCATGCATTACTACTCACATCCATTCCGCAAGACCTCGGGTGACGGCGGCGGAGAAACCCATAAAGCCCAAGCGGATGGTCGAGCATTCGAGCGGATTGATCTGCTGATCGTCGGCGCCGTTGCCCTCATCGCGCTGGCGATGCTTTCAGCCGCTATTTAGTGTCCTGGAGTACCGGTCGTCATGGATATGCGCGTTCAAGTCGGTACGGGTGGAGCGATGGATCATCGCCTCAGGCCGGGCGCCGTGGAGGGGTGGGTGCACTCGGTCGAAACCGCCGGCACGGCGGATGGGCCGGGGATCCGCTACGTGCTATTCCTGGCCGGCTGCCCGCTGCGTTGCGCCTACTGCCACAACCCCGACACCCGTCACATGCATGACGGCACCCGTACATCCTCGGCCGAGATCCTCGGCGAGCTGGAGGGCTACGCCGACCTCCTGACGCGCGTCCGGGGCGGGCTGACCATCAGCGGCGGCGAGCCGCTGGTGCAGCCGGAGTTCTGCGCCGCAATCTTCTGCGGCGCCAAGGCGTTGGGCCTGCACACCGCGTTGGACACCTCCGGTTTCCTCGGCGCCCATGCCGACGACCACCTGTTGGCAGACATCGACTTGGTGCTGCTCGACATCAAGGCTTTCAAGGAATCCACTAATTGCGCGCTGACCGGGGTGCCGCTGCGTCCAACGCTGGAGTTCGCTGAGCGGCTGAGCCTGATGGGCAAGCCGGTCTGGCTGCGCTACGTGCTGGTGCCCGGTCTGACAGCCGATTTTGCTGAAATCGATGCCCTGGCCGAGTTCGCCGCCGGGCTCAGCGTGGTGGAGCGGGTGGACGTGCTGCCCTTTCACAAGTTGGGCGAATTCAAATGGCGCGAGTTGGGCCTGCCCTATCGACTCGCCGAGACCGAACCACCCCCGGCTGAGCTGACCAGGCGGGTGCGCGACCGCTTCCGCGCGCAGGGCCTGTGGGTCGCCTAGGAGAGGACGAGGGATGATGGATACCCATCGCATCGCCGACCTCGATGCGCTCAAGACGCTGGACGCGCGCCTGCCGCACGCCATTGCGCTTGCTGCCGAGGATCTCGGCGTCAAGAAGGCGCACACCGACACCGCGAGCCTATTCGCTCTCGCAGTGCTGGCCGGCGCCTTCATCGCGCTGGGCGGGCTGTTCGCCACCGTCACCTGGTCAGGGGCCGAGGGGATGCTGCCCTACGGGGTGACGCGGCTGCTCGGCGGCTTGGCGTTCTCGCTGGGGCTGGTGCTGGTGGTGGTGGGCGGCGCGCAGCTGTT
Organism: Azospirillum sp. TSO22-1; assembly: GCF_003116015.1. Taxonomy (GTDB): domain Bacteria; phylum Pseudomonadota; class Alphaproteobacteria; order Azospirillales; family Azospirillaceae; genus Azospirillum. The sequence goes on along the minus strand of NZ_LGQZ01000221.1, from coordinate 707 downwards.
CACCGGCGACGCGCTGATGGTCATGGCCTGGGCCAGCGGCCGCTTGATGGCCCACCAGATGCTACGGGTGTGGACGCTGGTCTGGCTGGGCAACTTCGTCGGGGCGTTCGGCACCGCGCTGCTGGTGTTCCTGTCCGGGCAATACGCCTTCGGGCACGGGGCGGTGGGCGCCACCGCGCTGTACATCGCGACGAGCAAGAGCGGATTGCCGGTGATGCAGGCTTTTGTGTTGGGCATCCTGTGCAACGTGCTGGTCTGCCTGGCGGTGTGGCTGGCGCTGGGCGCGCGCAGCGTCACCGACAAGGTTCTGGCCGTGGCGTTGCCGGTGAGCGCCTTCGTCGCCGCCGGGTTCGAGCACTGCGTGGCGAACATGTACTTCGTGCCGCTCGGCCTGCTCATCCAATGGGATGCTCCTGAGAGTTTCTGGGCCGATCTGGGACGACGCTTTCCGCCCATCGAGCCTGGCCATTTCCTCCTCAACCTCGGCGCGGTGACGCTCGGCAACTGGGTGGGAGGCGCGCTGCTGGTCGGCGCCGTCTACTGGTTCATCTACCGCCGCCCGGCGACGCGCCACTGAGCCATCCTTCACCCGAATCAAGGAAACACCAATATCATGAGCGCCATTACCGACATCACCGCCCGCGAGATCCTGGACAGCCGCGGCAACCCGACCGTCGAGGTCGACGTGACGCTGGACTCCGGCGCCT
>NZ_LGQZ01000233.1 GCF_003116015.1 Azospirillum sp. TSO22-1 | reverse complement strand
GCAGCCCGGCCGGCACCTACACCGATCCGCGCGGGCCGGACGCCACGCGGGAGATGCTGCGCTTCTTCCTCGCGAACCCGCGACGCACGCCGCACCAGCCGTGACCACTGCCCGGCGGCTCACGGGGCGGTCGCGTGGCCGCTCCGTGTGCCGCCTTCGGTCGGGCGTGCCGGGGGCATGGCCTCCGCCTTGACCGCCCGCCGGCCTCGACCAGCGTTGGCACGGTGATTTCCTGACGGTCCGTGGCGTCGCGGTCCCGGTTGGGTGCCGACATCGCCCCCCAATTTATGGTTAAAAAACTCCTAACGAGTGTATCGCCGATCCACCTTCTTGAGAGTAGGATTCCCGCTTCATGTACGCCCTTGGAGTATCCGGCCATGCCGTCCGTTTCCGTAGCCTTGATCGACGCGAACAATCTGTTTCGCCAGGGGCTGAAGGCTTTGTTCGCGGAACAGGGCTTTCACATCACCAAGGAGGCCTCATCCCTCACGGCGGCGCTCCAGGTTGTCCTGGAGGGCGAGGCACCGCAGGTCGTTCTGATCGATCCCGTCGGCATCGGCGACTGCGCGGACCTGGTCCGGTCGCTGAAGGCGGCGTGCCCCGATGCGCGCGTGGTGCCGCTCACCGGCAAGCTGGACGCGGGCATGATGACGAAGGCCATCGAGGCCGGCGCGGACGGCTTCCTGATGAAGGACATGTCGATGGAGGCGCTGGCGCAATCGCTGCGGCTCGCGATGATGGGCGAGACGGTCTTCCCGAGCCCCCTGGCCGCGCTGCTGATCAGCGGAAAGATGAACGGTGCCGCCGCCGATCTGCCGGTCCTGCACAAGGGCGTCTCGCAGCGCGAGGCGCAGATCCTGCGCTGCCTGCTGCACGGCAATTCCAACAAGGTGATCGCCAACCACCTCGGGATCACCGAGGCGACGGTGAAGGTCCACCTCAAGAGCCTGCTGCGCAAGATCGACGCGTCGAACCGCACGCAGGCCGCCATCTGGGGCCTCAACAATGGCTTCGCCGAGGGGGCGGGCGGCACTCCGCCGATGGCTTGATGCCGCCCGGCTGACCGGATGCCGGTGGCGCCCGCACCGGATTTCCGCACAAACGTTCGGGACCTATGCAGGATCAGGAAACGGGATGTCATCGGATGGTGCACGATCCCACCCCCCGATTTCCGCTTGTATGGGGCGGTGCCAGTCCCGATATGATGGTGATCGAAGTTGCTCTGGGCTCTACGTGTTCCAGTCCCGATTCCGGTCTGGCTCCTTTCCCTCAGTGAATTTGATGCCCCTCTCATATCGGGCGGGGCAACGCCAGAAAGGGAACGGACCCATGGCCAACGGTACTGTGAAGTGGTTCAACGCGACCAAGGGCTTCGGCTTCATCCAGCCGGACGACGGCTCGGCCGACGTCTTCGTCCATATTTCCGCCGTCGAACGGGCCGGCATCGGCAATCTCAACGAGGGTCAGAAGCTCTCCTTCGAGACGGTGCGCGATCCCAAGCGGGGCAAGGTATCGGCCGAGAATTTGCGCGCGCTCTGAACGCCGTAAACCCGCTAGCTGGAAAGGGCGGCCTCGGCCGCCCTTTGCGTCTCCGATCCCGGCGTGTATCCACGCGCGCTTCCTCCATCCGAACCGGAACAACGCATCGGCCGTGCCACGTACGCGCCGGCAGGAAGGACTGCAATGACGATCCTATCGTCCCCGATCAACGGTGCCCGCGTGGCGCCCCGCGAGCACACGGCCGCCGACGCGCGGCCTCCTCTGTCGCGAGCGCCGGAGTGGCCGCGTCTGACCCGGCGCGAGATGCGGCAGATCGTTCTCGACCTCCTGGGGTAAAAGGCCCCCGGCAACTTCCCGGGCCCGGCAACCGGTGCGGGGTCTGGGACATTCACACAACAAATCCAGGAGACTGACATAGCCAAGCTCTATGACGCGGATCCCGTCCGCGAAGGCCCCCGCCTGAACCGCGAAATCACCGCCCGCACGGTGCGCCTCGTCGGCGCCGACGGCGAGATGATCGGCATCGTGTCGCTGCGCGACGCCTTCGATGCCGCGGCGGACGCCGAACTCGATCTGGTCGAGATCGCGCCGCAAGCCGAGCCCCCGGTCTGCAAGATCCTCGACTACGGCAAATTCCGGTTCGAGGAACAGAAGAAGGCCAATGAGGCGCGCAAGAAGCAGAAGGTCATCGAGCTGAAGGAGATCAAACTCCGGCCAAACATCGATGACAACGACTATGACGTAAAGATGCGTGCCGCCACCCGTTTCCTCAGTGAGGGCGACAAGGTCAAGCTGACCATGCGCTTCCGCGGGCGCGAGATGGCGCACCAGGATCTCGGCATGAACGTGCTGATCCGCGTGCGGGATCAGCTCCAGGACCTTGCCAAGGTGGAGCAGATGCCGCGGGTCGAGGGCCGTATGATGGTCATGGTGATCGCCCCACGGTGAGGTCTCGGGCAGAGGGCAAAGCGCCGTAATCAGATGTCAAGGTGCCCTCGGACCGGTGGTAAACCCTGCAACGGTGCATCGAAGGAGACAGGTTTACCGCGTGGCGGATGGACGTTACTTGGTCACCGCCTGCAACGACACCGCAGCAAATACCGGCTGCGTTGGCCTCGATCAACGCGAAGGGGCAGGCCTTGTCCGATGGCTTTGAAGCCGTTGCTCCGCCGTAATCTGGATCATGTGCCCTCCCAGGCAGCAACGGGCCGGGCCGACGAAAGGCTTCGGACGGGCCCGTTTCAACGGGCTCGCTCGAAACTGTCGGCGTTGAGCCCGCTGCGCAACAAAAGCATCACAGGTTCGCCGGCGTCCAGCGTGACCACCGGCGCCCGGTCGAGCAGGTCCTTGGCCGCCTTGTCGAGCGGGCGGTCGATGCTGTGCCCGAGGATGCCGCCGATCAGGCTGC